>NZ_JBIDCT010000009.1:0-330991 GCF_043204735.1 Micromonospora sp. NPDC047740 | reverse complement strand
ATAAACAGCGCCGGGCCCGCAACCTCGCCGCCCAACTCCAGGCCGTCACTGGTCAACAGATCACCATCCGCGACGGCAAAGCCGTCATCGCCGAAACCAAAGCCGCCTGACCCCACCCACCCAAACCCGGCTCCGCTGCGCTGCGCCGGGGGCTGCCGCCTGCCCACTCACCGTTGGATTTTCGGGTCTGACAGTGCGGTTCGATTCCCGTCACCCGCTCCAACCGAAAGGCCCTGGCCGGGACGACAGTCCCAGCGAGGGCCTTCGACGTTGTCCAGTCGAGTCAGGGGCGCCTGGCTCACCGCCCCGGCCAGAACGGATCCCGGCCGATGAACCCCATCAGTCTGGTCTGGGTATCCGCATCGCCGGGTACCTCGACCCGGGTGCCGAACTGGCCGGACGAGCGGAGAACCTGCTCCATCTGCTCCATCTGGCCGAGGAGTTGAGCACAGAAGTCGGGGTCCAGCCGATCGTCCTGGCCGGTGGCCCTGGAGAGATCCCAGGTGTGCATGAACACGTCAGCCGTGTAGAACTGGTCGATCGCGTTCTGCAGCGGCATGTGGCCGATGTGCGGGTTGGTGAGTTTCCGGTGCGCCGTCTCCGGATCGTCCAGCACCGCCTGCACACCGTCGCAGTGAACCTGCCACGCGGCGACCGGGTTCTCGTCCACCGACGGTCCGTGGGGCAGTTCGATGCCGGCACCGGAGGCAAGAAAGCCGGAGCACCATTCGGTCAGGTGACGTACGACGTCGCGGGCGGTCCAGCCGGCGACCGGGGATGGCACGTCCCAGGACCGGGTACCGCGGACCCGGTCGGTGAAGAGCCCGGCAACCTGCCGGTGTCGCTCGGCTGGGCGGTCAGACAGCGCCATTGATCAGCATCCTGTCCAGCTTCGCGTAGCCCTCGTTGATACCGACCTCCATGCCGCTGCGCAGCCACGCATCGCGGCCTTCGAAGCTGTCGACCAGCGACTGCGTCCGCAGCCGCGTACGGCCGTCGCCCAGGTCCTCGAACCACAACGTCTCCAGCGCCACTCCGTCGGGATCGCCCTCGAAGGTGAAGGTCTGCACGATCCGGTCCGGCCGCACCTCATGGAAGCTGCCGTGGAACCGGTATTCGGTGCCGTCGCGTACCGAGGCGTACCGCCAACTGCCGCCGGTGCACGCGTTCCAGTGCTCGATCCGGGTGGCCATGGCGTTGGGACCGACCCACTGGGCGAACAGCGCGGGATCGGTGTGGGCGCGGAACAGTTGCTCGGGCGTTGCCGCGAAGTCACGAGTCGTCCGGATGACCGGCAGCCTCGGATCGGCTTCGATGACTGTCTCCGTGATCCTGTTCATGCTCGTCTCTCTTCATCTCCGCGAGGATGGCGTCAAGGCGGCGATAGCGCTGCTCGACGCGGCTCCGGTGGCGCTCGATCCAGGTGTCCATCAGGTCGAAGGCCTGGGCCTCCAGGCGCACCGGCCGGGGCTGCGGCCCTCGCGGTCGGCTCACGAGCCCGGCGTCCTCCAGCACCCGCAGGTGCTTGTAGACGGCCTGCAGCGTCATCCGGTACGGCTCGGCCAACTGGCTTACGGTCGCGTCGCCCTCGGAGAGCCGGGCGACCATGTCGCGCCGGGTCGGATCGGCGAGAGCGGCGAAGGCTCGGGACAGCGCGTCCGTGGTCGTCCCCCTCAGTTTCAACCCAATGGTTGAAAGGTAGATCGGAAGTCGCCCACTCGTCAACCCTGTGGTTGAAAGTGCTGCTCATCCTGTACGTCAGCCGAGGCGACACGCAGGCAGGCCGCGCCGGTCCGGCCCCGGCCCGCTGGCGGCCTCCGGCGCTCAGGCGGGGGCGGTCAGGTCGCGGACGTGCCGGAGGCCGGGCTTGTCGTTGAGCAGCACCTCGCCCGCCGGGACGAACCCGGTACGCCGGAGCACCGCGAGCGACGCCGGGTTCGCCAGCGCGGCGGAGGCGACCAGCCGGCGCAGCCCGTACTCGTCGCGGGCCAGCTCGCAGACCTGGCGGACGCCGCCCTGCGCCACGCCCCGGCCGGTCGCCCGTTCGGCCACCCGGTAGCCCAGCTCGGCGCTGCCGTCGGCGACGTCCACCAGGTTGAACCGCCCCAGCACGGTGCCGTCGTCGTCGACCAGGACGTGGAACTGGCACCGCCCGGTGGCCTGCTCCGCGAGCAGCGCCGCGTGCCGGGCGCTGAACTCCCTGAAGTAGTCGTCGCCCCGGTCCGGCACGGTCCGCGCGAAGTACGCCCGGTTCTCCCGCTCGAAACGGAGCAGCGCGGGAGCATGGTGGACGTCGAGTCGCTGGAGTTGAGGCATCGCGCCACGCTAACGGACAGCCGCCCGCCGGCCCCGACGGCTACTGCGGGTAGCAGCGCAGCTCGACGGTGTTGCCGTCCGGGTCGCTTACGTAGATCGAGGTGCCGGTGCCCCGGGCGCCGAAGCGTGGCACCGGCCCGGTCAGCACGGTGAACGCGCCGGAGTCGAGCACCGCCGACCAGTCGACGGGCTCCACCACCAGGCAGATGTGGTCGACGTTCGACCCGGTCGGCTCACCGCGTACCAGGTCGATGATCGTCTCGGGGCTGACGCGTACCGAGGGGAAGGGCGCCTCGCCGGCCCGCCAGCGGTCGACCCGTACCGGCGCCAGGCCGAGGGTGCCGCAGTAGAAGTCGAGCGAGCGTTCCACGTCCGCGACCGTGAGGACCAGGTGGTCGAAGGCCGTCACCCGCACCGCGCTCACTGCGCCCCCTCCAGGGCGTACGCCTGCCGGAGCCAGCCGGCGAACAGGTCCGGGTCGATCTCGTCGATGGTCCGGAGCTTGACCGAGGCCATCCGCCGCGCGCCCGGAGTGAGCCGGCCGGAGGTGTCCGCCACGTCCTGCCCCCTCCACAGCCCGAAGGTGACGTACGACGGGTACGCCTTGACCAGGCAGACCGGCGTCTTCCCCGGCCGGTCGCCGAGGCCCCAGACCGGGTGGCCGTGCCACATCGCGCCGCTGGCCTCGGGCAGCGCGGCGTCGATGACGGTACGGAGCTTCTCGGCGGTCTCGCGCAGCGGGGCGTCGAGGCCAGCCAGGTAGTCGGTGACGGGGTCCATCAGGTTCCTTTCCTCGAAGGGTCGTCCTCCACCCTCGTCCGGACGCCGCCGCCGACCAAGCCGCGATCGGACTACGATCGTTGACCCGGGTTCAACGATGGGAGTGGGTGTGCTGGAGCGGTACGAGATCGAGACGTTCCTGACCCTTGCCGAGGAGCTGCACTTCGGGCGTACCGCCGAGCGGCTGCGGGTGACCACGGGACGGATCAGTCACGTGATCCGGAAGCTCGAACGCCGGATCGGCGCGCCGCTCTTCGAGCGCACCAGCCGGGTCGTCCGGCTCACCCCGATCGGCGCCCGCCTCGCCGAGGAACTGCGCCCGCTGGTGGCCGGCATGGAGGACGCCGTCCGGCGGGCCGTCGAGGCCGGGCGTGGCCTCTCCGGCGAGCTGCGGGTGGCCTTCGTCGGCGAGTCGACCGCGCCGGTGCTGCTGCGTGCCGTCAGCCTCTTCACCGAGCGTCACCCGGAGTGCGTGGTGCACGTCCACGAGGCGCCGCTGGCCACCACCCGGTCGAGCCTGCGGGACGGCACGGTCGACGTGCTCATCGCGTCGTACCCCTTCGACGGGATGGCGAACGGCCCGGCGCTGCTCCGCGAGCAGCGGGTGTTGGCGGTGGCTGCGGGCCACCCGCTGGCCGGCGAGGAGTCGGTGTCGCTGGAGGTGCTGGCCGAGCATCCGGTGGTGCAGTATCCGGCGGTGACCTCCGCCGAGTTCAAGCGGGACCGCACCCCGGAGCGCACCCCGTCCGGCCGGCCGGTGCCGAAGGGGCCGGTGGGCGACACCTTCTCCGAGATGCTGTCCCTGGTCGCGATGGGCCGGGGGGTGCTGCCGGTGGGTGCGGAGACCCGCCGCTACTATCCCCGGCCGGATCTGGCGTACGTGCCGATCCGCGACGCGCCGCCGATCCGCCGCGGGCCGGTGTGGCGGGAGAGCAACACCACGGCCCGGGTACGCGAGTTCGTCCGCGCCGCGGTCGACGCCAACCCCACGTCCGGCGACTGACGGTGTCAGACCCGCCTGGCAGCATCCCAGCCGTGCGGGACGAGATCCGGGCGCTGGTCGAGGCGCTGACGCCCGGCGACGAGCCGGCCAAACTCACCCCTTGACCTTGCCCTTGCGGCAAGCCCGAGCGTGGTCCGTGCCGGTCGCCGGGACCGGCACGAGGAGGATGCGTCCGTGGAGCTGCTGACCATCGGGGCGTTCGCCCGCGCGGCGCGGCTGACGCCGAAGGCGTTGCGGCTCTACGACGAACTGGGGCTGCTGCCGCCCGCCGCCGTCGACCCGCACTCGGGCTACCGCTACTACGCGCCGGCCCAGCTCGACCGGGCCCGGCTGATCGCCGCGCTGCGCCGGGCCGGGATGCCGCTCGCGGACATCCGGGCCGTCTGCGGCCTGCCACCCGACGCGGCGGCCGGGGCGGTCGACGCCTGGTGGCGCCGGGTCAGCGCCGACACCGCGGCCCGCGGACGCGTCGTCGCGCTCCTCGTCGACCAGCTCTCCGAGAGGGGCACCACCATGTCCGAACCCACCCTCCGGTACGCCGTCCGCTGCGAAACGGGCGCGGTCCGGGACTCCAACGAGGACACCGCGTACGCCAGTGCGACCCTGCTCGCCGTGGCGGACGGCATGCGCGGCCCAGGCGGGGCCGCCGCCAGCGCCGCCGCCGTGGACGCGCTCCGGCCGCTGGAACTCTCCGCCGCGCCGGCCGCCGAACTGCTCGCCACGCTGGCCGACGCGGTGGCCGCGGCCGACCGCAGGGTACGTGCCTCCGCCACCGACGGGCACCAGCCGGGCACCACGCTCACCGCGATTCTGCGGCGCGGCTCGCAGCTCGCCCTGGTGCACGTCGGGGACACCCGGGCGTACCTGCTGCGCGGGGGCGAACTGGTCCGGCTGACCCAGGACCACACGTACGTGCAGTCGCTGGTCGACCAGGGCCGGCTCAGCCCGGCCGAGGTCGCCGCACATCCGCAGCGGGCCCTGCTGGTGCGGGCACTGGGGACGGGTCCGCAGGTCGAGGCCGACCTGGCGCTGCGGACCGCGATTGCCGGTGACCGGTACCTGCTCTGCTCCGACGGGCTCTCCGCGGTGGTCGCCCCGGAGGCGCTGCACGCCGCGCTCGCCGGGGCGGACGGTCCGGAGACCGCCGTCGGGCGCCTGGTCGACCTCGCGTACGCGGCGGGCGCGCCGGACAATGTCGCCTGCGTGGTCGCCGACGTGGTGACGGCGTAGTACGGACCGGGTCGGCCGGTCCGCTCGGTCCGGCCGGCCAGGCCGTAACCTGGCGATCATGCGGATTGGCATCGTGATCCTGCCGGACCAGCGCTGGTCGGAGTCCCAGCGGCGCTGGCGGCAGGCGGACGAGTGGGGCTTCGACCACGCCTGGACGTACGACCACCTGGGCTGGCGGGATCTGGTCGACGGTCCCTGGTTCGACTCGATGACCACGCTGACCGCCGCCGCGACGGTGACCTCCCGGATCCGCCTGGGCACCCTGGTCGCCTCGCCGAACTTCCGGCACCCGGCGGCGTTCGCCCGGCAGGTGACCACCGTGGACGACGTCTCCGGCGGCCGGCTGCTGCTCGGCATCGGCGCGGGCGGCATCGGGTTCGACGCCACCGTGCTCGGCGGGGAGACCCTGCCGCCCCGGCAGCGGGTCGACCGGTTCGCCGAGTTCACCGAGCTGCTGGACCTGATCCTGCGGGAGGACGGCACCAGCTGGCGGGGCGAGTGGTTCGCCGCCGTGGACGCGCGGAACAATCCCGGCTGTGTCCAGCAGCCTCGGGTGCCGTTCGTGGTCGCCGCGAACGGGCCCCGGTCGATGCGCCTGGTCGCCCGGTTCGGGCAGGGGTGGGTGACCACCGGGCTCGGCGGTGACGACCTGGAGAGCTGGTGGTCGTCGGTCGCGGACCTCGCCGGCCGGATGGACGAGGCCCTGGAGCGGGCCGGCCGGGACCTGGCCACCCTGGACCGTTACCTGTCGCTGGACTCGGCGCCGGTCTTCTCGCTCCGCAGCGCGGACTTCTTCGCCGAGCAGGTCGCGCGGGCCGGCCGGTTGGGCTTCACCGACGTGGTGACGCACTGGCCCCGGGCCAGCAGTTGGTACGCCGGCGACGAGGCGGTGCTGGTGGAGGCGGCCGGCCTGCTGCCCGAGCTGCGCCGGGTCTGATCCCCCGCGGGGTCAGGTGCCCAGGTCGCCGGTGCTGATGCCGCCGTCCCCGGCGGACACCAGCCGGAACCGGATGCAGACCACCTGGGAGTCGTCGTCGACCGTGAAGCCCTCCCGGGCCCAGTAGCGGCGGTGCCCCTCCCGCCACTCCTCGATCGACCGGTCACCCTCCCCTTCGGAGCGGGCGAAATCCCAGGACACGTCGGCGAAGCGGACCACCTCCATGCCGGTGACCTCGACGAGGCCGACCAGCGCGTCGTGGTCGTCGACCAGGACCAGCCGTTCACCGACGTGCTCCAGCTCCTCGTTCTCGTCGGCGTACTCGCTGGTCAGCAGGCCGGCGGTGGCGGTCTTCACGCCGGCCAGCACGAGGGTGTTGAGGTTGGTGCGCATCTCGCCGGGCGTGCCGAGGGCGAGCGTGCGAAGTCCACCGATGCGGGGCCACATCCTGCCGAGGCTACTGGCGGCACGGCGGCCCGTCGTGGGATTTCGTCCGCCCGACGCCAGCCTGCGGACAGGGCGGGCCCCGCACCGTCGTCGAGGGCTTCGTCAGATGAGCTGACCGGCGTAGCCGGCTGCCGCGAGGACCCGGGCGTCGCCGGTCGCCGCGTGCGCGTCCAGTACCGCGTCGGCCAGCTTCACCACGTGTGCGTCGCCGTGCCGGGCCGCCCGGGCGAACACCTCCGCCGGCCCTACCGGCGTGACCGCTGGTGGGGCGGTCGGCGCCGGTGGGGCGTACACCGAGGTCACGGCGGCCGTGGCCGACCAGGCCGCGGCGACGCTCGGCGCCCAGAGCGCCGGATCCAGAGCCGGCAGGGTACGCAGCACCGCGGTCGGCGCGGTCACCGCGTGCACCAGCATCACCGGGTTGCCGTGCCCGAACCGGAGGTAGTCCAGGCCCGCCCGGTGCACCAGCTCGGTGAGGGTCCGCTCGGCCTCCGCCGGGCCGTCCGGCGGGCGCAGCGCCGCCACCGCCCCGGGCCAGTCCGGTACGTCGGGCAGCCGGCCCAGCCGTTCCCGGATGCCGCCGCTCTGCTCGGGGATCCGGGGCACCCCGGCCAGCGCCGCCACCACGCCGGACCGGCCGGTGAGCGGGCCGGCCCCGGGCACCGGCTGCCAGCGTGCGGCCCAGTAGCCGAGCGCCTGGCCCAGCTCGGCGAGCCTTTCCTGGTTCACCCCGTCGGCGCGCAGCACCCGCACCGCGTGCCCGACCCGGATCACGCCGTGGGTGGCGCCCGCCGCGATGCCCGGCAGCAGCCGTGGCCACCAGGTGCCCAGCACCTCCCGCCAGGGGCGTTCACGCACCTCCCGGTCGAAGTGGGCGAGCCAGTCGCCGGCCCGCTTCGGGTCGCCGAGCGCGGTCGGCCAGTCGTCGATCGGCCGCAGTCCGCGGGGCCGCTCGTCCAGCTGGCGCAGGTAGTCGTCCAGCCAGCGGTGCACCCGTGCGCCGTGCCCGTGCCGGACCATCGCCTCGACCGCCATCGGGCCGTGGTTGGAGAGCCAGCCCTCGAACTCCGGGCCGGTGCGGTGCAGCCGTTGGTACGCCTCGTCCAGGATGCCGTCGTCCATGTGGCGATCCTCGACGTTCAACCGTGCTTGAGGTCAATACCGCGTCGCTCAGGGTAGCTGGGCCGGGCTGAGCAGCGTACGCAGCCGGAGCCGCTCGGCCACCTGCGGCGGGCAGGTCGCCACGACCGCGGCGGTGCCGACCGGCTCCGCCCCGCTGTCCCGGACCACCCGCTGGAGCGCGTCGAGCTGGGCGCCGGTGGCCACCCAGTCGTCGACGAGCAGCACCTGGTCACCGGGGCCGAGCCGGCGCGCGTCCACGCCGATTCGCAGTCGCCGGCCCCGGTAGTCCGGTGGCGTCTCGGCCCAGCGCATCGGGCCGACCCGCCGCCGCCCACCGTCCTGCTTGTACGCCGGCAGGAAGCCGGCGCCGGCGGCCACCGCCACCAGCGGGCCGAGCAGCAGCCCGGTCACCTCGGGGGCGATCACGACGGTGGGGCGGGTGTCCGGGAACAGGCCGGCCAGGGCCGGTCCGATGCCGGCCAGCACACCGGGATCCCGCCACCAGCCGGAGATGTCGCTGACCAGATGACTGCTGTCCGGGCCGGGGTCGACCCAGCGGAACAGCTCGACGAGGCGGCGGCTCAGCATGCCTCCCATCCTCGGGCACCGACGCCGGACGATGCGGCACCGGCCCCGGCCAGCGACCCTTCCTCCGTTCGGATGAGGAATGTTCACACGAGTGGATAGACGTATCGGGGTAAATACGGGCATAGCACCATGATCACGTTGACTTCGGAAGTACTTCTCTCGTTACGGTCCGAGCCGGTTTGCTCCGCTGACGAAAGGACCGCGCGGTGGCTGGTAGGCACCTCCGTACCCGCAAGTTCTCCTCGCCCGCCGGCATCGCCGCCACCGCGGCCGTCGGCGTGCTGCTCGCCGTCGGCGGCACCGTCGGCGCGGTGCGGCTCACCTCGGGCGAGCCCTCGGCCGGGCCCGCCGTCGCCGAGGCCCTGCCCAGCGCCGTCGTCCCCACCTCGGCGGCCTCGTCCCCGAGCGCGTCCGCCTCGCCGAGTGCCTCCGTATCGCCGAGCCTCAGCCCGTCGCCGAAGGCCACCCCCAGCCCGAAGGCGACCCGCACCAAGGCGGCCTCCCGGAGCCTGACCCGGACCGCGAGCCCGAAGCCCACCGCGAAGAAGACCACCCCCGCGCCGAAGGTGGTCGACAGCGGCTCCTGCGGAGCGTCCTTCTATGACGAGGGCCAGATGACCGCGAACGGGGAGACGTTCAACCCGAACGCCATGACCGCCGCGCACAAGACCCTGCCGTTCGACACCAAGGTACGGGTGACCAACCCGGCCAACGGCAAGTCTGTGGTCGTCCGGATCAACGACCGCGGCCCGTTCATCGCCGGCCGGTGCCTGGACCTGTCCCGCGCGGCCTTCGCGGCCATCGCCTCGACCGACCTCGGCGAGGTGACCGTCCGGTACGAGGTCCTCGGCTGACCGGGTGACCGACGGCGATCGTGCCGCCGGAGCGATCCGGCCGGGCAGAATACCGTCGGACGACGGGTCAGGTTCATTCACCCGTTCACCTCCATCAGGCATGCTGTCCGATGTACGCACGCAACCCTTCCAGTCGGGCCCCCGCCCGCTGAGCCCCGGATCCCGCGCCGGCCTCGGCGCGGCCCTCGGGCTGCTCGCAATCGTCTCCGCCGTGGAACTGGCGGACGGCCGGACTGCGCACTTCATCGCGCTGATGGCCGCCGCCCCGTTCCTCGCCGCCGCGCTGGCCTCCTGGCGGGTGGTGTTCGGGGCGGGTGTCCTCGGCACGGCGATCGGGGGGTCCTTCGCCCTCGCCGACCCGGCCATGTCCCTCGTCACGGCCGTCAACGTCGCGGGCATCGCGCTGGCCACCGCGATCGCCACCGCCGTGGCGGCGGCCCGCCAGCGCCAGTCGGAGCGGATCGCCGAGCTGTCCCGGCTCGCCTCGGTCGCGCAGCAGGCGGTGCTCCGGCCGCTCGGTCCGCAGGTGGGCACCCTCGCGGTCGCCGCCCGCTACATCTCCTCCACCGCCACCGCGGTGATCGGTGGCGATCTGTACGAGGTGATGGACACCCCGTACGGCGTCCGCATGATCATCGGCGACGTCCGTGGCAAGGGGCTGGACGCGGTCCGGCTGGCCAGCATCGTCCTCGGCTCCTACCGGCACGTGGCGTACGAGCGGGCGGACCTGCGCGCCGTGGTGACCGATCTGGACCGGGCGGTGGCCCGCAACGTGGGCGACGAGGACTTCGTCACCGCCGCGTTGGTCGAGGAGCGGGGCGGTACGCTCACCATCGTCAACTGTGGACATCCGCCACCGCTGCTGCTGCGTGGAGGTGCGGTGATCCCGCTCGAACCCCCCGCGCCGGCGCCCCCGCTCGGCTTCATGCCGGTGGTCCGACCCCGGGTGGAACGGCTCGAACCGGGCGACCGGCTGCTGCTCTTCACCGACGGGCTGGGCGAGGCCCGCCGGGACGGCGAGTTTTTCCCGACCGCCGACCGGGCGTGGCGGCTGCTCGGCCACGGCACGGTGGCCGACGGCCTGGCCTCGCTGGAGACCGCCCTGGTCGAGTGGGTGCACGGCCGGCTCGACGACGACATCGCGCTGGTCCTGATGGAATACGCCGGCCCGGCCAGCGGCGCGAAGGCGCCCGTGCCGAGCTGGGAGGTCGGCGCGGCGGAGAGCTGACGGTCCGCATCCTTCGTCGGCCGACGGGCTGCTCGTGCTGGTCGCGGGCGCACTGCTGCGCGAGTGGCCGCAGGCTGGACCGGGGGTGTGTAATCGCCGTCACTTCGGTGATCGGCTTGTCGCTGGCTACCGGTGAGTAATAGAGTCTCAGTTACTGATCGGTAATATCTGTCCGGAAGCGGGGCCAGCGAGCATGACCCACTACAAGAGCAACCTTCGGGACCTCGAGTTCAACCTGTTCGAGGTCTTCGGGGCGGACCGGACGTTCGGCCAGGAGCCGTACACGGACCTGGACGTCGACACCGCCCGCAGCTTCCTCTCCGAGGTCGACCGCCTGGCCCGCGAGGACCTGGCCGCCAGCTACTCGGACAGTGACCGCACGCCGCCGGTCTTCGACCCCGCGACGCACACCGCGCCGCTGCCGGAGTCGTTCAAGAAGTCCTACCAGGCGTTCATGGACTCGGAGTTCTGGCGTCTGGACCTCCCCGAGGCCCTCGGCGGCACCAACGCCCCGCGCGCGCTCTGGTGGTCGCTCGCCGAGCTGGTGCTCGGCGCCAACGCCCCGATCTGGATGTACGCCTCCGGCCCGTCCTTCGCGCACGTGCTGCACGTCGAGGGCACCGAGCAGCAGCGGAAGTGGGCCAAGCTCTTCATCGAGAAGCAGTGGGGCTCGACCATGGTGCTCACCGAGCCGGACGCCGGCTCGGACGTGGGGGCCGGTCGCACCCGGGCCATCCCGCAGCCGGACGGCTCGTGGCACATCGAGGGCGTCAAGCGCTTCATCACCTCGGGTGAGCACGACCTCTCCGACAACATCGTCCACTACGTGCTGGCCCGCCCGGTCGGCGTGGCGGGCGCCGGGGGCCCCGGCACCAAGGGCCTCTCGCTCTTCGTCGTGCCGAAGTACCACTTCGACGAGGAGACCGGCGAGCTGGGCGAGCGCAACGGCGTCTTCGCCACCAACGTCGAGCACAAGATGGGCCTGAAGGTCTCCAACACCTGCGAGATGACCTTCGGCGAGCACGGCGTTCCGGCCAAGGGCTGGCTGCTGGGCGACAAGCACGACGGCATCCGGCAGATGTTCATGATCATCGAGTACGCGCGAATGATGGTCGGCACCAAGGCCATCGCCACCCTCTCCACCGGCTACCTGAACGCCCTGGAGTACGCCAAGAACCGGGTGCAGGGCGCCGACCTGACCCGGTCGACCGACAAGACCGCCCCGCGGGTGACCATCACCCAGCACCCGGACGTGCGTCGCTCGCTGCTGCTGCAGAAGTCGTACGCCGAGGGCCTGCGGGCGCTGGTCTGCTACACGGCCGGCTGGCAGGACAAGGTCGCCATCGCCGAGGCGGCCGGCGACGAGCCGGCCACCAGGCTGGCCAAGCGGGTCAACGACCTGCTCCTGCCGCTGGTCAAGGGCGTCGGCTCGGAGCGGGCGTACGAGCTGCTCGGGCACGAGTCGCTGCAGACCTTCGGTGGCTCGGGCTTCCTCCAGGACTACCCACTGGAGCAGTACGTCCGGGATGCCAAGATCGACACCCTCTACGAGGGCACCACGGCGATCCAGAGCCTCGACCTGATCTTCCGGAAGATCGTCCGGGACAACGGCAAGGCCCTGCTGGCGGTCGCCGGTGAGATCCAGGAGTTCATCACCTCCGAGGCCGGCAACGGCCAGCTCAAGGAGGAGCGGCAGGCGCTCGGCAAGGCGCTTGCCGAGATCCAGAACATCCTCGGCGTGCTGACCGGCTGGCTGGGCGAGGCCCAGGGCGGGGACGCGCGGGCCCTCTACAAGGTCGGCCTGAGCAGCCGCCGGTTCCTGCTGGCGATCGGCGACCTGGTGGTCGGCTGGCTGCTGCAGAGGCAGGCCGACGTGGCCTTGAAGGCGCTGGGTGGCGAGGTCTCCGCCGCCGACAAGGCGTTCTACACCGGCAAGGTGGCCGCCGCCCGGTTCTTCGCCCGCGAGGTGCTGCCCCGCATCGGCGCCGACCGGCGGATCATCGAGGGTGCCGACCTGGAGATCATGGACCTCCCGGAGGAGGCGTTCTGATCCCCCGTGGGGTGATCCGACCGGTTCGACGACGGCGGCCGGTGAGCGGACAGCTCGCCGGCCGCCGCCGTTTGTTTCGCCGCCCGGCCGGTAGGCCGGCCGCCTGACGGGTAACCATCGCGGACCACGACAGGACACGCCCAAGAGCCATCGCACGGGGGAGTGCAGCGCACATGGGCATTGGAAGCGGAATCTTTCTCATCGCCGTCGGCGCGATCCTGACCTTCGCCATCCGGGCCAACGTCTGGTGGATCGACCTGCGTGCGGTCGGTTGGGTGCTGATCCTGGCCGGGCTGGCCGTCCTGCTCACCACGCTCTGGTTCTGGCAGGACCGGCGTAAGCGGGCCCGCACGCTGATCGTGGAGGAGAACCGGCTCTCCCACCCGACCGCGATGATGCCCCCGCCACCCGATCCGCCGCCGCCCACGGCGCCGCCGTCCTGACCTTGGGCCTGCGCAACCAATGCTGAGAGAGCCCCTTCTTCACCCGAGGCGTGACGAAGGGGCTCCTCCTTGCGCCTCAGCCCCGGGCGGTGTGGCGGGCGGTGATGGGTGCGCCGCCCGGTCCCAGGTTCGTCCAGCTGGTGGTCGGGCGGTGCACCGCCAGATCGGTGGTACGCAGCCCGTCCGGATCCGCCCCCGCTGGATCGAGCAGCGACGAGAGTAGCGAGATGCCCGGGTTGTGGGCGATCAGCAGGACCGTGCCGGTCTCCGGCGGGACCGCCCGGACCAGGGTCAGCAGATCCTCCGGCTGCCCCTCGTACGCGGTCGCCGCGTAGCGCACCACCGGCGCCGGGCCGGCCGGTCCGCCCTCCGGCGGGGAGCCCGTCATGCCCAGTGCCACCCCGTGCCAGGTCTGGCGGGTTCGCCGGGCCGTGGAGCAGATCACCACGTCGGGGAGGAGGGCGTGCCGGGCCAGCCAGGCTCCGGCGGCTGCGGCGTCGGCGTGCCCCCGCGCGGTCAGCGGGCGTTCCGCGTCCGGGACGTCCTGGGACTGTTCGGCCTTGGCGTGCCGGAGCAGCACCAACGTGCGCTCCTGGATCCTGCCCTCCGTCATGCGCTCAGCTTGCCTGATTCGCGATCGGACCGCCTGGGTAAGTCGATGGGTGCCGCTACCTCAGCCATGGCCGCGGCGGTAGGAAACGCCAGCAGAACGCCAAGGAGGCGACGTCATGGGCATCGGTGCCAGCATCTTCCTCATCGCGCTGGGCGCGATCTTCGCGTTCGCCATCGACGCCAACCTGGGATGGCTCAACTTGAACGTCGTGGGCTGGGTGCTCATGCTCGCCGGTGTCGTCGGGCTGCTCATCACGCTCTACTTCTGGAACAACCGCCGCCGTACGGTGGTCGCCCGGCCGGTGCGCGAGCGGGTTGTCGCCGAGCCCGTCGTGCCGGTGCAGGACGACCGGGTCGTGCGGGAGGAGTACCGCGAGGTGCGCCGCCCGGGCTACCCGGCCTGAGCCGTTCCGAGACCGTCGAGGGCTCCGCGCCGCGCCCGTGCGGGGCCCTCGCACGTTTCCGGGGCCGCCCGGGCCGGCCGGGCCACCGCGCTCAGGCGAACAGGGCGAAGTAGATCGCGATGTGGTGGCAGATCGCGGCGACCAGGGTGCAGGCGTGGAAGAACTCGTGGTGGCCGAAGACGGTCGGCCACGGGTTCGGCCGGCGCAGCGCGTAGAAGACCGCGCCGACGCTGTAGACGGCGCCGCCGACGATCAGCAGCACCAGGGCGGTGATCCCGCCGGCGTGCAGGATCTGCGGCAGCATCACCACCGCGACCCAACCGAGCGCGAGGTAGAGCGGCGCGGAGACCCAGCGCGGGGCGTGCGGCCAGATCATCTTGACCGCCACCCCGAACAGCGCTCCGCCCCACACCAGGGCGAGCATGATCTCGGCCGGACGTCGGTCGAGCAACAGCGCGCAGAACGGGGTGTACGTGCCGGCGATGAACACGAAGATCATCGAGTGGTCCATCCGGCGCATGATCTGGTAGCCGCGTTCGGACCACACTCGCCGGTGGTAGAGGGCGCTGGTGCCGAAGAGGCCGCACACCGTCAGGCTGTAGACAAGGCAGCTCAGCAGGGGTGCCCAGCCGGGACGGGCGGCCGCGATGGAGCAGAGCACGATGCCGCAGACGAGCGCGACGAAGAACGCGTAGGTGTGCAGCCAGCCGCGCATCCGGGGTTTACCGATGTCGACCGGCTTGAGCCGAAGCGGTGCGGAGGTGGTCACGCCAATAGGTTACGGCACCGTAGGTTACCTACAAGTAGTGCGTACCGTCCCGCCTCCTGAACGGCCGGCGGACCCCGGTGGACGGATGATCCGCGAGGATGACGGGATGCGGATCAGACCCGTCGGCGCACACGCCCTGCTGCTCGACTGCGACGACCCCGACCAGGTCCAGGCGTGGCGGGCCGAGCTGTGGCGCCGGCGGGCGGCAGGTGAACTCAGCGCCGTCGAGATCGTCCCCGCGGCGACCACGGTGCTGCTCGACGGCGTACCGGACCCGCAGGCGGCCACCGCGCGGATCGCCGGGTGGACCCCGCGGGCCGACGCCGTTCCGGCCGCCGCCGCCGAGGTCGAGGTCCCCACGGTGTACGACGGGGCCGACCTGCCGGCCGTCGCCGGGCACTGGGGCGTCGACGTGCCCGCCGTGGTGGACCGGCTACGGCGTACCGACTTCCGGGTGGCGTTCTGCGGGTTCGCGCCCGGGTTCGCGTACCTGACCGGGCTGCCGGCGGAGCTGGCCGTGCCCCGGCTGGCCACCCCGCGTACCCGGGTGCCGGCCGGGTCGATCGCGCTGGCCGGCCCGTACGCCGGGATCTACCCGACCGCCTCACCCGGCGGCTGGCTGCTGGTCGGGCGGACCGACCTGGTGCTCTTCGACGTGCACGCCGACCCGCCGGCCCGGCTCACCCCCGGCACCCGGGTCCGGCTCGCATGATCGAGGTGCTTCGGGCCGGTGCCCTCACCACCGTGCAGGACCAGGGCCGGCCCGGGTACGCCCACCTCGGCGTGCCCCGCTCCGGCGCGCTCGACCCGGCCGCACTGCGCCTGGCCAACCGGCTCGTCGGCAACCCGGAGACCGCCGCCGGACTGGAGATCACCCTGACCGGCTGCGCGCTCCGCGTCACCCGGGCCGTCACCGTGGCGCTCACCGGCGCCGAGGTGGACGTCCACGCCGACCGGAGGGCGGGCGACCTGGGCCGGCCGCTGTCCCTGCCCGCCGGGGCGGTGCTGCGGATCGGTCCCGCCCGCGCCGGGCTACGTACCTGGCTGGCCGTGTCCGGCGGGATCGACGTGCCGCCGGTGCTGGGTAGCCGCGCCACCGACACGCTCTCCGGCCTCGGCCCGCCCCCGGTACGCGACGGCGACCGGCTGCCCCTCGGCCGGCCCGCCGGCCACCCCGCCCCGGTGGACGTCATCGCCGGCCCGCCCCTCCCCGACGAGGTGCGGCTGGCCGTCCGCCCCGGCCCGCGGCACGACTGGTTCACCCCGGCCGCCCTCGACATGCTGTTCACCACCCCGTACGCGATCAGCCCGGCGAGCAACCGGGTCGGCGCGCGACTGGTCGGCGCGGCGCTGCCCCGCGC
Source organism: Micromonospora sp. NPDC047740 (assembly GCF_043204735.1). Lineage (NCBI taxonomy): Bacteria > Bacillati > Actinomycetota > Actinomycetes > Micromonosporales > Micromonosporaceae > Micromonospora > Micromonospora sp. NPDC047740. The sequence continues at coordinate 314,847 of NZ_JBIDCT010000009.1, read as the reverse complement.
GGTGCCCGGCGAACTGCCCAGCGAGGGCCTCGTCCTCGGCGCGGTGCAGGTGCCGCCCGACGGCCAACCGCTGATCTTCCTGGCCGACCACCCGACCACCGGCGGCTACCCGGTGATCGGGGTGGTGGACGACGTGACGCCGCTCGCACAGGCCCGCCCAGGGACTACGGTGACGTTCCATGGACCTCAACGCTGACCTCGGCGAGGGATTCGGCATCTGGCGGCTCGGTGACGACGAGGCGCTGCTGGACCTGATCACCTCCGCCAACGTCGCCTGCGGCTTCCACGGCGGCGACCCGTCCACGATGCACCGGGTCTGCGCCGGGGCCGCCGACCGCGGGGTGGCGGTCGGCGCCCAGGTCGGCTACCGGGACCTCGCCGGCTTCGGCCGGCGGCACATCGCGTACGACTTCGCCGAGCTGCACGACGAGACGATCTACCAGCTCGGCGCGCTGGACGCCTTCTGCAAGCTGTTCCGCACCCGGGTGCGCTACCTCAAGCCGCACGGCGCGCTCTATCACGCGGCGGCCTGCGACGAGGCGCAGGCCGCCGCGCTCGTCGCCGCCGTCAGCCGGTACGACCGCGAGCTGCCGCTGCTCTGCCCGCCGGGCTCGGTGCTCGCCCAACTCGCCGTCGGCGCGGGCCTGCGCGTGGTGGCCGAGGGCTTCGCCGACCGCAACTACCTGCCCAACGGCTCGCTGGTGCCCCGGACCGCCGGCAACGCGCTGGTCAGCGACCCGGAGCAGGTGGCCGCCCGGGCCGTCCAGATGGCCACCGAGCGGACCGTGGTCGCGGTCGACGGCAGCGTCGTCCCGTGTGTGGTCGAGTCGATCTGCCTGCACGGGGACACCCCGGGCGCAGTGCGCTGCGCCGAGCTGGTCCGGGCCGCCCTCATCGACGCCGGGGTGCCCCTCCGCCCGTTCGCCTGATCCCCGTCGCCCGTCACCCGGGTGAAGATTCGCAACTCCAGGGAAGAGTCCCCTCAGCGCGAGCAGGCGACAGTTTCCGGGAACGGATCTTGAGCGCGGGTCAGGCCTCGTCGAGGCCGCGGAGGATCAGCGGGAGGCGGCTGGTGCCCCCGTCGACCACCCGCACCGGTACGCCCCAGTCCTGCCGGGTCAGGTGGCAGGCCGCGTGCTCGACGTCCGCGTCGCAGGTGGCCGCCTGAGCGGTCACCTGGAGCACGCCCTGCGCGACGGCACCGTTCAGCACCAGCCGGCGGGACAGGTCGGTGGTCGTCCCGGCCCCCTCGACCAGCAGCTCCGGCGGGGAGGCCGACACCACCAGCCGGGTCGACGGGCCGTACGTCTCGTCCAGCTTCTGCCCCGGCGCGGGCGTGAAGATCACGTCGAGGGTCAGCTCGCCGGCCGCCACGTCGGTGGGCTTGCGCTCCAGCTTGTGCCGGGGGCCGTCCACGGTGTTCGCGCCGGCCGCGGTGAGCGCCCCCGGGGCCAACCGGGTCAGCCGGTGCGCGGCCGACTCGAGCACCAGCACCTCGCCCTCGGCGGTGAGCACCACGTCGCTCGGCTCGGCCAGCCCATCCGCCACCGTGGCGACCTGCTCGGTCTCCGGGTCGAAGCGGCGTACCGCGCCGTTGTACGTGTCGGCGATCAGCACCGAACCGTCGGGCAGCGCGCACACCCCCAGTGGATGCTGGAACAACGCCCGGTCGGCCGGGCCGTCGACGTGGCCGAAGTCGAAGAGTCCCTGCCCGACGGAGGTGTGCATCACCCCGTTCTCGACGTAGCGGACGGCGCTGGTCTCGCTGTCGGCGATCCACAGCCGGGTGCCGTCGGCCGAGACCGAGAGGCCGGAGGGCTGGGCCATCCAGACGTCCGGCAGCGGACCGTCGCGCAGCGCCTCGACCGTGGTGCCGGCGTACACGCCGGCGGTCCGCTTGATCGGGTCGAACCACCAGAGCTGGTGGATGCCGGCCATGGCGATGACGACCTTGTCGTCGAACCAGGCGACGTCCCAGGGCGAGGAGAGGTCGATTGAGAGTGCGTCATGGGCGTGGTCGTCGACCGTCGAGCGCCACTGCCGCCCGGTGCCGGCGACCGTGACCACCTCGCCGGTGGCCAGCTTCACGCCGCGCAGCCGGTGGTTGACGGTGTCCGCGACGACCAGGTCATAGCCGGCCACCTCGCCGACGTGCCCGGGAAGCAGGCAGAGCCCCTGCGGCTCGGAGAAGGTGGCACTCTCCGCCGGGCCGTCGTCGGCTCCCCGCGGACCCGACCCGATCCGACGGAGCACCTTCTCGCCGTCCGCGGCCAGCTCGACCAGGGAGTGCCGGGCCGAGTCGGAGACCAGCAGGTTGCCGCCGTCGAGCACGACGGCCTTGCCGGGGAAGCGCAGTGTCGTCTCCGGCTCGGCCGGCGGCACGTACGGGCCCTCGCCCCGGTGCAGGGTGCCCTTCGCCTCGTGGGCGGCGATCAGCTCGTCGATCAGCCGGGCCAGCCCCTCGGCGTGCCCCTCGCCGGCCATGGTCGCCACCACGTACCCCTCGGGGTCGACCACCGAGAGCGTCGGCCAGGCCTTGGCCGCGTACTGCTGCCACATGTCCAGCTCGGGGTCGTCGAGCACCGGGTGGTGCACGCCGTACCGCTCGACGGCCGCCGCGAGCGCCGCCGGGTCCTTCTCGTGCTCGAACTTCGGCGAGTGCACGCCGATCACGACCAGGATGTCGCCGTACTTCTCCTCGAGCGGGCGCAACTCGTCGAGTACGTGCAGGCAGTTGATGCAGCAGAAGGTCCAGAAATCGAGCAAAACGATCTTGCCGCGCAGGTCGGCCAGGGTGACGGCCTTCCCGCCGGTGTTCAGCCAGCCGCGGCCGCGCAGCTCAGGTGCCCGTACTCGTGCGCTCATGCCTTCAGTCTGCCGGACCACGGGCCCCGATTCGGCCGGCACCCCCGGCGGGGTGGATCACATCCGGGACGGACGACGGCGGGGCCACGGACCACCGTGACCCCGCCGTCGGAGAGCTGCTACTTGCCGGCCGGCTTGAGGCAGAGCACCCGGTTTCCCTCGACGCCTTGGAGCTCCACGCTTGGCTGCGTTGGGTCGGCGCACTTGTCCTTGCTGTCGACCTTCGAGACGACCTTGAACGCGCCCGGCTCGGCGCAGTCGGCATCCGCCGCGCCCGTGCCGGACTGCTTGATGCAGGCGCCCACGGCCGGGTTGAACGGAGCCGGCTTGTCGTCCCCGCCGATCTTGCCGAGCAGGGTGAGCAGGCCGAGCGGGACGGCGAGGATCAGCACCGCCACGATCAGCACGACCGCCAGCACCCGGCCGTTGCGAACCTTCGGCGTGGGCGCCTCGGTCTTCGGCTCGGCCTCCGGCTTGAACGCGTCGAAGCGGCCCTGCTCCGGTCCGTTGGCCGGGCCCTGCTGCCAGGCCGGCGGCGCCTGCTGGGGCGGCGGCGGGAACGGGGGAGGGAACCCGCCCGGGCCCGGTTCACCCATCGGTCCCTGCCCGGGTGCGGCAACCGCCGCGCGACCGCCCCCCGGCGCGCCGTACGGGTCACCCGGGCCGGCGGGGGACCCGCCGAACGGGTCGTGCGGACCGCCGGGCCCGCCGTACGGGTCACTCGGGCCGGTGCCGCCGAACGGGTCGGGGTGACCGCCGGGAGCGCCGTACGGGTCGGGGTGACCGCCGGGAGCGCCGTACGGGTCGGGGTGACCGCCGGGAGCGCCGTACGGGTCGGGGTGACCACCGGGAGCGCCGTACGGGTCGGCGTGACCACCGGGAGCGCCGTACGGGTCGTGCTGGCCGCCAGCGTGCCCGTCGCTCTGCGGGTGCACCCCGTTCACCGGGCGGGTGCTGCCGGACGGGTTGGCGAAGGACGGCACGCCGGGCGGGAACGGCGGCGGGGCAGCGGGCGAGGATGGCGGGGCGGACGGCACCGGGGGCGCCGCGGCGAAGCCGTGCGGACGGTCCGGCTCGTCCGTCCGCGAGTGCTCGTCGAAGCGCGGGCCCGGCTCCGGGAAGCCGTCCGCTCCGGGGGCCTCCTCCGGCTCCGGGCGGGTGGGCCGGCCGTACACCCGGGGCTGCGGGGCCGGCACGCCGGCCGCGTGCAGGGCCTGGTCGGCCGGGGGCGTCACCCGGCTGGTCACCGGCACCGAGGCGCTGGCGGAGACGTGACCGCCTGCCTCCGGTGAGGTACGCGGACCCGGCACCACCGGTCCGGCCGGCGACTGGTGCTCGTCGTGCGCCGACTCCGGCCCACCCCAGCCGCCCGACTGCTCCGCCTCGTACGGGTCCCGGTCCGCCGGGGCGAACTGCGCGGGCGGCACGTAGTCGGCGGGCGGCGCCGCGGCCAGCGCGGCGCCCGGCACCCGCTGCTCCTGCGGCGGGAGGGGCACGGCGTTGGCCGGGGAGATGCCCGGACCTGGGGCCGGCTGGTAGCTCGGCGACTCCTCGGGCTGGGCCTCGGCGGCCCGGCCCCACGCCTCGCCGGGCGCCCACGGGTCGGCGTCCGGAATGGCCGGCCGGTCGGGCGTCCACGATGCGGGGCCGTCCTGGTTGTCGCCCCAGGCCGGCGAGTCGGGGGACGGGACCGAGGCGCTGGCCCGGGCTGGCGACTCCGCCGACGGCCAGGCCCCGGACTCGGGCCGGTCGCCAGGCGGCGGGACGGCGGCAGAGGCCCAACCGGGCTGCTGGCCGGCCTCGGCGGCACGGCCGGCGGCCCAGCCGCCGGACCGGTCCGGGTTGTCGTCGTGCGGGGCGGCCGCTCCGGTGTCCCAGCCGCCCGAGCGGGCCGGGTCGTCCTGGCCGGGCCAGGCGTTCTCGGCCGGCACACCCGGTACGGAGACCTTGGCGGCGGCGCGGGCGGACGGCTCGGCGGGCGACCAGGCGGGGGTGCCGTGCTCGCCCGGCTGGCCCCAGGCCGGCTGGTCCTCCTGCGGAGCGGCACCCCAGCCGCCCGAGTGGTTCGCGTCGTCCTGCTGCTGGGCGCCGGTCCCGACGGCCCAGCCGCCGGAGCGGTCGTCCTGCGGGCCGGCCGCGGCGGGCCAGCCGTCCGAGCGCGCCGGGTCGTCGCCCTGCTGGCCGGTGGCCCACGCCTCGTGCGGGGCCGTGGCCGGCGCGGGGACCGAGGCGGCGCCGCGGGCGCCCGCCTCACCGGACTGCGCCCAGGCCGGCTGCTCGCCGGGCGAACCGGCCGGCGGAGCCGCGGCGGCCCAGGCGGGCCCGCCCGGCGCGGCCCCCCAGGCGGGTGGGCCGGGCTCGGCGGCAGCACTCGACGGGCCGGCGGCCCAGGCGGGCGCGCCCTGCTCCTGGGAGGCAGCCTGCGGGGCGGCGGTCCAGGCGGGCGTGCCCTGCTCCTGGGCTCCCCAGCCCGGCTGCGCGGGGCCACCCCAACCCTCGGCGGGCGGCGGCACCTGCGCGGTGGCCCGGCCGGCGGCCTGGCCACCCGGTGGCGCCCAGGCGGCGGGCTGGTCGTCCGGTGCGCCCCAGGCGGGGGCCGACGGGGCGGGCCGCCCGGCCGGCGGCGGCGGTGCCCAGCCCAGGTCGGGAGCGCCGCCGTACCCGTTGCCCTGCTGCGCCGGGCGGTCGCCGTACGGTGCCGGTCCGCCGGCGCCCGACGACGCCTCGCCCGGCTCCTGGCCAGGGCGGTTCGGGGCCTCGGACGTCATGGGTACGCCTCCTCCATCACATGTCGGCCACCGATACCGATCGGGACCGTCGGCCGGTTGCCGGCGTTGCCGGCGGGTAACCGGCCGTGCGGGCTCCCCGCACCGTATCGGGTGGCCGCCGGGAGGCGCCTGGGGGAGCCCCGGTCGCCACTTACCGTGACCGGATGTTGTCGATCGGCTTCTGTCAGTGCGATCGGTCCAGCGGCGGGCGGGTGGCGACCGAGCCCCACCGTACCGGGCGGTGCGGCGAGGTGGAATCCCGGTGTCAATCGACGTGAAACGCCGAAGACCCGCCCGGGGTGACCGGGCGGGTCTTCGAACTGGAGGAGGTGAGGAAAGTTGGGGGGCGTCAGCTCATGTGACGCTGGGCGATGGCGAGAAGCTCCTCGCGGACCGCCGGGGAGTTGGCGGAGCGCAGCGCCTGCTCGATGGCGCGGGCGCGGCGGTTGGCGTCGCGGCGGGTGCGGATTCGCTCGATCATGCTCATCTGGGTCTCTCCTCCTGGCTATTCGGTTGTCAGCCCCTTGATGTCTCTTATTGAAGCACGTAACGCGGCCAACTTCCATCGATTATTAGGTGAGCTGAGCCACGTGCCGAAGGATCGTAGGCTGCCGCCCTTCCGTCGCCGATGATTTCATCCCCCAACGGCAACGGCCGGTGTGCCGGGCGTTCACCCGTGGCACACCGGCCGTTGCCTGGTGTCGTGGACCGTCAGGTCCAGGCGAGCAGCGCCGCCTCCGGATCGGCCAGGAAGTCCCCGATGTCGCGGAGGAACTTCGAGCCCAACTCGCCGTCGATGATCCGGTGGTCGAAGGAGAGGCCCAGCGTGGTGACCAGGCGCGGCTTGACCTTGCCCTTGTGCACCCACGGCAGCTCCCGTACGGCGCCGAAGGCGAGGATGGCCGACTCGCCCGGGGGCAGGATCGGCGTACCGGTGTCGACGCCGAAGACGCCGACGTTGGTGATGGTCAGCGTGCCGCCGGACATGTCGGCCGGGGAGGTGCGGCCGGCCTTCGCCGTCTGCACCAGCGCGGTCAGGGCATCCGCCAGCTCGCGCAGCGAGAGCCGGCCGGCGTCCTTGATGTTCGGCACGATCAGGCCGCGCTCGGTGGCCGCCGCGATGCCCAGGTTGACGTAGTCCTTCACCACGATCTCGTCGCCGGCCCAGGTCGAGTTGACCATCGGGTGGCGCTTGACCGCCAGCAGCACCGCCTTGGCGACCAGCAGCAGCGGCGAGACGCGGACGTCCCGCCACTCGCGCCGCTCGCGGAGCCGGTCCAGGGCCTTCATCGCCCGGGTCACGTCGACCGTCAGGAACTCGGTGACGTGCGGCGCGGTGAACGCCGACCGGGACATGTTCTCCGCGGTGAGCTTGCGTACCCCCTTGACCGGGATGCGCTGCTCGCGGTCGGCGCCGAAGCTCGCGGCCACCGGGGCCGCGACCGTCAGCGGCTCGGCCGCCGCCGGGGCCGACGCGGCCCGCTGGACGTCCTCCCGGGTGATCGAGCCCAGCGGGCCCGAGCCGGCCAGCGCGGCCAGGTCGACGCCGAGGTCCTTGGCGAGCTTGCGGACCGGCGGCTTGGCCAGCACCGGCCCACCGGCCCGGCCGGTGCCGTTCACCACCGGCGCGGGCGACACCGGAGCCGGAACCGGGGCGGCCTGGGTCGGGGCCGCAGCGGCCTGGGCCGGGACGGCGCCCTTGCGCGGCCGGCGCTTGGCCGGCGCGTTCCGCGGGCCGTAGCCGACCAGCACGGCGGTCCGCCCGCCCGGTGCCGCGCCGCCGATGAGGCCCGGTTCGACCATGCCCTCCTCGGGCGCGATCTCGACGGCGGCCAGCGAGGCCGCCGACGGGGTGGGCAGGCCACCGGTCGTGGACTCCTCGATCGGCCCGGCGCCCGGGTCGGTGTCGATCGCGATGATCGGGGTGCCGACTTCGACGGTGGCCCCCTCCGGGTGGAAGATCGCCTGCACCTGGCCGGCCCACTTCGCCGGGATCTCGACCGCCGCCTTGGCGGTCTCCACCTCGACGATCGGCTGGTTCAGCTCGATCACGTCGCCCACCTTGACCAGCCAGGCGAGGATCTCGCCCTCGGTCAGGCCCTCGCCCAGGTCGGGGAGGTTGAACTCCTTGATCCGGGACATCGCGCTCACCAGCCGAAGGTGCGGTCGACGGCGTCGAGCACCCGGTCGAGGTCGGGCAGGTACTCCTCCTCCACCCGGGCGGCCGGGTAGGGGGTGTCGAAGCCGGTGACCCGCAGCACCGGGGACTCCAGGGAGTAGAAGCACTCCTCGGTGATCCGGGCCGCGATCTCGGCACCGAGGCCCAGGTTGCCTGGGGCCTCGTGGACGACCACGCACCGCCCGGTGCGCTTCACCGACTCGTACGCGGAGGTCAGGTCCAGCGGGGAGAGTGAGCGCAGGTCGATGACCTCCAACTCCCGGCCGTCCTCGGCGGCGGCGGTGGCCGCGTCGAGGGCGGTGCGGACCATCGGGCCGTACGCCAGCACGGTGGCGTCGGTGCCCGGCCGGGCGACCCGGGCGGCGTGCAGCGGGTACGCCTCGGCCAGCGGGGCGTCCACGTCGACCTGGCCCTTCTCCCAGTAGCGTCGCTTCGGCTCCAGGAACACGATCGGGTCGTCCGAGGCGATCGCCTGCTGGATCATCGAGTAGCCGTCCTGGGGGCTCGCGCAGGTCACCACCTTCAGGCCGGCGGTGTGCGCGAAGTACGCCTCGGGCGACTCCGAGTGGTGCTCGACCGCGCCGATGCCGCCGCCGTACGGGATCCGGATGACCATGGGGATCCGGACCTTGCCCTGCGAGCGGTAGTGCATCTTCGCCACCTGCGCCACGATCTGGTCGTACGCCGGGTAGACGAAGCCGTCGAACTGGATCTCGCAGACCGGCCGGAAGCCGCGGATGGCCAGGCCGACCGCGGTGCCGATGATGCCGGACTCGGCGAGCGGGGTGTCGATCACCCGCTGGTCGCCGAAGTCCTTCTGCAGGCCGTCGGTGATCCGGAACACGCCGCCGAGCTTGCCGACGTCCTCGCCCATGATCACGACCTTCGGGTCGTGCTCCAGGGCCTTGCGCAGGCCGGCGTTGAGGGCCTTGCCGAGGGTGAGCGTCTCCGTGGCCATCAGTGCGCGCTCCCCTCGAACGACTCCAGGTACTTGGTGAACTGGGCCCGCTGCTCGTCGAGCTCCGGGGACCCGGTGGGGTAGACGTGGTCGAACATGGTCACCGGCTCCGGGTTCGGCATGGCGAGCACCCGCTCGCGCAGGTGCACCGACTCGGCGCGGGCCTGCTCGTCGACCTCGGCGAAGAACGACTCGTCGGCGATCCGCTGCTTGGTCAGGAACGCCTTCATCCGGGCGATCGGGTCCTTGGCCCGCCAGGCCTCGACCTCGCTGGCGATCCGGTAGCGGGTCGGGTCGTCGGAGGTGGTGTGTGCCCCCATCCGGTAGGTGTACGCCTCGATCAGGCTCGGGCCCTGGCCGTGCCGCGCGTTGTCCAGCGCGTGCCGGGTCACCGCGTACGACGCGAGCACGTCGTTGCCGTCCACCCGGACGCCGGGGAAGCCGAAGCCGCCCGCCCGCTGGTAGAGCGGGACGCGGGTCTGCCGCTCCAGCGGCTCGGAGATGGCGTACTGGTTGTTCTGGCAGAAGAAGACCAGCGGGGCGTTGAAGACGCTGGCCCAGACGAACGCCTCGTTGACGTCGCCCTGGCTGGTGGCGCCGTCACCGAAGTACGCGATCACCGCCTCGCCGTCGTCGCTGCCGGTCTTGCCGTCCATGGCGACACCCATGGCGTACCCGGTCGCGTGCAGGGTCTGCGCCCCGATGACGATCGTGTACATGTTGAACTTGAACTCGTTCGGGTCCCAGCCGCCCTGGTCGACGCCGCGGAACAGGCCGAGCGGCATGATCGGGTCGATGCCCCGGCAGTAGAGGACGCCGTGCTCCCGGTAGGTGGGGAAGGCCATGTCCTGGGTACGCAGCGCGCGGCCGGAGCCGACCTGCGCCGCCTCCTGGCCCAGCAGGCTGGCCCACAGGCCCAGCTCGCCCTGGCGCTGCAGCGCCGTGGCCTCCGCGTCGAGCTTGCGGACCAGCACGAGGTCGCGGTACAGCCCGCGGTACTCCTCGTCGGTGAAGTCGACGCGGTACTCGGTCCCGTCCGGGCCGAGTGCGCTCTCGATCCGCTCGCCCTCAGGCGTGAGCAGCTGTACGAGTTCCGGCTCGCCTGCTACGGCGGCACGCTTGGAACGGGGTGCGGCCCGCCGGCCGCGGCTGGTGACCCCGGGGTCGCCCTTTGCCATCCGTCTCTCCCTGTCTGGTCTGCGCCGGCGCCGGGGGTGACCCGTGCCGCGCACATCGTGCGCCGCCCGGCTCGAGCCGGGCTGGTTCCTGGCGGCCGCGCCTAGCCCCGGTGAGGGTTGCCGCGCGGCGTGAGCCGGGTCCGTGGGGGAACCCGACCCGGGAGCGCCGGCGCCGTTCCGCACCGCCGCGAGGTATGCGGAGGTGGCGGCTGCGTTGCCGTCGTGCCTGAATGATTGCAGAGGTCGTGAGCGGGCCCACAGTATGGCCTCCCCCGCCGGTGAAGTTCGGTCTGGTTCGCGACGCATGGGTTTTTTGTCGCGCAAGTTCTCATGAGTCGACGGACACCGGGTGTGTCGACACGCGGTGACGGCTGGTGAACTGAGCGTCGCTGGTTCAAGCTGACTGGTGTTCCATGACGAGGCGTTTGATGGCCTTTGTCCAGCTTGGATGAGCGTGCCGTCGTGTCGACGTACGAGGAGTGTGCGGTGTCCCAGCCAGCAGAGGGTCCCGGTGCCCCGCTCCTCGGCCACCACCGCGCGTCGCCCCGGGCCGCGTACCGACGGGTGGTCGGGGCGCACCGCGCGCCCGGCCTGAACTCCCCGAGCCGGGGCTATCTCTTCACCGTCGCGTTGCTCGCCGGCACCGCGTCCATGCCGATCCTGGCCGCGATCAGCGCCGGGTCGGCGACCGTGGGCAACAGCGCCCTCCCGGACAGCAGCACCCCGTTCATCCCGACCCCCTCGGTCGGCCCGGTGGTCATCCAGGGCACCCAGCCCCCGGTCGTCCCCACCCGGACGCCCGTGGCCGACGCCGCCAGCCTGCCGGCCCTCGCCGCCGCCCCCGCCCTGCCCGACGACGCCGACCTGGGCTCGCGCCGGCGGCCCCGGCCGACCGCACCCGCGAAGGTGCCCAGCCGCCCCAGGCCGACCATCCCGCCGCGCCCGTCGCCGGTCCCGTCACCCTCGCCGTCGGCCTCCGACCCGGCCACGCCGGACCCGACGCCGAGCCCCACGGCCGAGCCGACCAGCACCCTCTCCGAGCCGGCGACCGATCCCTCCACCACCCCGAGCGCGCAGCCCAGCGCGACCACGTCACCGGACAACTCGCCGCCGCCGACCAGCGCGCCGCCCGAGGAGACGCCCGGGCCGACCCTCCGCCCCACCGCCGAACCGGGCCCGAGCGCCACCGTGCCGGCCACCCACCGGCTGCGTACCGGAGCACCCTGATTCACGGAAGGAGTGGCCTCCAGCGCGGAAGGCCACTCCTTCTGGGAATCTGCGCGATCGCGGGCGGGGTGCCCCGCCGGCCGCCTCAGGCCGGGTCGTCGGTGAGGCGGTGCCGATTGGCCTCGATCCACGCGTCCAGGGCGGCCGGATCGTCGGGGTCGACGCCGTCCGCCATGAGCTGGGCGACCGCGGCGGTGGCGGGGCTGCGCCGCTCCCCGGTGGTGTAGAGCCGGGCGAACTCCGGGACCATCTCCTCGATCGCCTCGTCCGTCCGTCGGACCGCCGCCGCCGGCAGGCCCCGCTGGCGGGCCGCGTACGCCGCCCAGCCGCGCAGCACCCGGGGCAGCATCGCCGCGTCGTCCATGTCCAGCACGGCCCGGCGGTGCACCCAGTCCAGCAGGAACAGCTCGGCCACGGTCGGGCTCCAACGCATCGGGTCGGCGTCCGGGAAGCTGGCCGCATGGTCGAGCAGCAGGCCCAGGCAGAAGTGCAGCGAGGCCAGCTCCGCGTCGGCCACCGTGTCCAGGCCGAACCGGGCGGCTTCCGGCGCGGCGAGGAAGGCCCGCACCAACCGGGTCCGTTCCGCGTCGGTGGGCGGCGGGGCGTCCCCGACGCCGCCCCGGGCCGGGCCCGGCAGGGCGGCCAACCGCGCGCCGACCAGCGCCCGGTCGGTGGCCAGGGAGCCCTGGGCGGGCAGCTCCCCGAGGTCGTCGGTGACCGCGAGGTGTCGGCGCACCTCCGCGTGCATCCGGGCCGGGTCCTCGGTACGGAACCAGGTCAGCTCGTCCTCGGTGCAGATCTGGCGGGCCTGCTCGACGATCCGCCCGGCGGGACCGCCGACGAAGACGTCCTTGGTGATGCCGATGTTGTGGTCGACCAGGGCCACCAGGGCATGCTCCGGGCCGCCCTCGGCGTCGTCGTAGGCGAACGTGGCCAGGTAGGAGGTCTGGTCGCCGTACACGTCCCCGTACGCCCAGGCGCCGGTGAGGTGCACCCGCCCGAGCTGTCCGGCCCAGTTCGGGGCGTACGCGCCGGGGCGTACCCGGGTGGCGCCCTCGGCGTCCGGTACCAGTGCGGCGAAGACTGCGCGGATCGTGGTGGCGGCGGCGCTGCGGCGGCGGGACGTGGCGGCCAGGAAGCCGGCCACGAACTCGCGGACGGCGTTCTCCCGGTCGGACTCCGCCACCGCGTAGACGCTGCCTAGCAGCGCGGCGCCGAGCATCTCGGCGTCGAGGGCGGAGTCGAGCCTCGTCACGTCGCGAGCGGCGTGCAGCACCGCCTCGTAGGGGGTCTGTGGCGTGGCCATGCACCGACCCTACGCCGGTCGGCCGGTCCGGACACGGTCCAGCGCGCGGGCTCAGCGGCGGGTGGCGTCCTGCAGCGCCTGCCGGGCCTCGGCGTAGTGGCCCAGCACCGCCCAGACCGGGTCCAGCACGTACTTCTCGCCGACGCGGCCCACCGAGGTCAGCAGCCGCCCCTCGGCCCGCTGCCGGGCGCGCCCGGCAGCCCACCTGATCACCGGCCGGCTCAGCGCCGCCAGCAGCAGCCCGGCGAGCAGGCCGCCGAGAAGCAGCACGGTCGGCCAGGGCACCTCGCCGAGCCTCGGCTGCTCCAGCGCTGGCAGGCCCAGCGCGCGCAGCGCGTAACCCAGCGCCAGCCAGCCCAGCCCGGCCAGCGCGGCGAGGGTGACCAGCCACTGGAGGCCGCCCACCACCCGCCACCAGGTCGGTCGTCGGGCCATCCCCAGGTCGGTGGCGGCGACCGCGTGGTCCAGCGCGTCCGGCAGGTCGGCCAGCCGGGACCGGGCCGCGGCGGTCATCGCGGCCGGCCAGGGTGCCGGCAGGCCCGCGGCGGCACGGTCGGCCACCGCGCGGACGGCCAGGTTGAGCGCCGAACGCTGCGCGGCGGTGGCATCGGGTACGGAGGTCGCCGCGACCAGGCTCTCCGCCGGCGCGGCGGCGTCCCCGCCGGGCAGGTGCAGCCGGCGCAGCGGGTCCGGCCGGAGCCTCCGCCAGCCGCGGACCAGCGGCCAGCCGGTCGTTCCGCCGGCCCGGTGCCGGTACGCCGCCTCGACCGCCTCGGCCACCGTCGGCACCCCGGCCGCCCCGGCCAGCGCCGCGGTGAGTTCCTTCGTCGCGCGGTCGTCGGGGCCGGTGCGTGGCGGCTCCGGCCCCACCAGTTCCGCCAGCCCGGCCACCACCGCGTCCACGTCGCCGGTCAGCCGGCGTAGGGCGGCCTGCCGTTCGGCGACCGTCTTCTCCAGCTCGGCGCGGAGCCCGTCCAGGCTGGCCGGGTCCACCGCCACGGTGGGCAGCAGCGGCACCCCGGTCAGCCCGTCGGCGTCGAGCAGCCGGCGCAGGTCACCGAGGACCCGGGGCAGCTCGGCCGGGGGCAGCCGGTCAGCCTGGTTGAGCACCACCACCGTCACGTCCTTGTGCCGATGGAACTCGCGCAGGTAGTTGGTGTGGATCACGCGGTCCGCGTACTTCTGCGGGTCGACCACCCAGACGACCAGGTCGACCAGGCCGAGCAGCCGGTCCACCTCCAGCCGGTGGGCGCGCTGCACCGAGTCGAAGTCGGGCAGGTCCAGCAGGACCAGGCCGTGCAGGGCCGACTCGTCGTCGCCGTCGAGGGCGCTCTCCCGGACGAACCGGTGCCGGGGCAGCACCCCGATCCAGTCGAGCAGTCGGGCCGCGCCGTTCAGCGGCCCCCAGACGCAGGCGTGCGCGACCCCGGTGGTCGGCCGGCGGACGCCGACCGGCGAGAGGTCCAGCCGGGCGAGGGCGTTGAACAGGCTCGACTTGCCGCTGCCGGTCGCCCCGGCCAGGGCGACCACGGTGTGGTGCCCGGACAGCGCGAGCCGGGTGCCGGCCCGTTCGACCACGGTGTGCGCGGTGACGAGTTGGGAGTCGGGCACCTGGCCGCCCACCGCATCGAGGAAGCGCTGGACCGCCTGCAGGCGCGTGACCAGGACGTCCGGGTCGACCCGCTGGTCGCCGCGGAACGCCTCGCGCATCCGACCGACGATGTTGCTCACCTCGGCCCACCTTCGTCTCCGGCCCACCCGGCCGAGCGGCGTCCCGCCCGGGCCCCGGCCCGGCCTGTGGTCGGCGTGCTCACCGGTGGCCACCCTGGTCGACGGCGGGCAGCACCGGCCCGTCCGCACGGGTCAGTCCGCTGCGGTGCCGGGCCTTCTCCACCTCGTTGGCCGCCCGGCGCAGGTCGGCGCCGGCCTCGACGCCCGGGCGGGCCGCCTCGGTGCGGGCGAGGAACCGGGCGGCCTCCTCCGCCAGCAGCGTGCCGATCCGGTCGAGCAGGTCCGCCCGGGCCTTGGTCGCCAGGTTCCGGACCGCCTGGTCCCCGAAGATCGCCTGCAGGACCGCCTGCCCGGCGACCGCGGTGCCGGCGCCGGTGGCGACCTCCAGCCCGGTCGGGATGAAGGCGGTGGAGGCGAACACCCCGATCATGACCGCCAGCCCGGTGGCGTTGACCGCGTACGCGGCCGTTCGGGCCACGAAGCGGCGGTCCCCGCCCTCGGCCCGGACCAGCTCCAGCACCCCGCGCTGCCAGTCGCGGACGAGTCGCTCGGCGCGCGCGGGCAGGTCGGCCGAGGCGTGGGCCAGCTCCGGTTCGAGCAGCGCCGCACCGGCCGGGTGCGCCTTCCACCCGGTGTACGCGTGCTCCGCCGCCTCGGCGGCCACCCCGCGCAGCAGCGTCACGAGCTGAGACTCGATGGCCGTCCGCAACTCGGCGGCGGGGGCCGGACGCCCGGTGAACCTGCCCACCACCCGGTCGCGCAGCCGGCTGATCCGGGCTTCCAGGGTGCGGAAGAACTCGCCCGTGCCGACGAACTCCTGCCAGCGGGCCAGCACCTCGCCGCGGAGCAGCCGGCCGTCCTTGAGCCCCTCCGCGACGGTCCGCTGCGCCCCCCGGTAGGCCGCCCGCACCCGCTCGTCCAGCGCGTCGGCGGCGGCCACCTGCTCATCGGCGGCGTCGGCCAGCCCCTCCACGGTGGGGTGCAGGGCGGCGAGCGCGCCGTCCAGGGTCTGCCGGACGACGGCGGAGCGGGCCTCGGCGTCCGCCGCGAGCCGGGCGAACCAGGTGCTCAGCGGGGCGGTGACCTTGTCGGGGAGCAGCCCCTGCCCGTCGACCCAGGTCTCCGGCAGTACGAAGAGCGGCGCGGCGCCGAGGTCCTGGGCGGCGAGCATCTCCGACAGGTGGGCGGCGATCTCGTCGGCCGCCTCCGGCGGCACCCGGTCCAGGACCATGGCGATCACCGTGCCGCGGGCCCGGGCGCCGCGCAGCAGCTCCCAGGGGACGGCGTCGGCGTACCGGGCGGCGGTGGTGACGAAGAGCCAGAGGTCGGCGGCGGCCAGGAGCTGCCCGGCGAGCGCCCGGTTGGCGTCGACCACCGAGTCGATGTCGGGCGCGTCGAGGAAGGCCAGCCCGGCCGGCAGCGCGGGCGCGGTGATCAGGTGCAGCGTGCCCGGGTGCTCGCTCGGCTCGTTGGTCCGGGTCAGGCCCGGCAGCAGGTCGCCCCGGCGGAACCACGCGGCGTCGGCCGGGTTGCAGACCAGCACCGGCGACCGGGTGGTGGGGCGGAGCACCCCGGCGGCGCTCACCCGCGCCTGGACGAGGCTGTTGACCAGGGTCGACTTGCCGGCGCCGGTCGAGCCGCCGACCACCACGAGCAGCGGGGCGTCGAGCCGGGCGAGCCGAGGGAGCAGATAGTCGTCGAGCTGGTCGGTGAGGCTGGCGGCGGCGCGCCGGGCGGGCTCCGCCGCGGGCAGGGTGAGCGGGAACCGCGCCGCCCCGATCGCGGCCCGCAGGCCGGCGAGCGCGGCGGGCAGGCCCTCGGCGCCGGTGGCGGGCGGGTCCTCCCCGGCGTCGGGTCCGGAGCGGGCTGCGACGGCGGGCGTGCCGGAATGGGTGGCGGAATCGCCATGCGTCGTCACCGCTAAAGCGTGCCCGACCGATGCAAGGGAAGACAACCGGACGGTAATAACGGTCAGGTTGCGTCGGGTCGACTCAACCTCGACTTGCGGTTTGCCGGCCGCGTGGCACTATTGAGTCCGGTCCACTCAACTTGTGGTGCGGTCGCTGCGGGCGACCCGCCGGGCAGCTCGGGGGCGAGGCTCCTGACCTGCTCACCGTTACGAAGCGAGGAAGCGAACATGGCACGTGCGGTCGGCATCGACCTCGGCACGACGAACTCCTGCGTCAGCGTTCTCGAGGGCGGTGAGCCCACCGTCATCGCCAACGCTGAGGGCTCGCGGACGACCCCCTCGATCGTCGCGTTCGCCCGCAACGGGGAGGTGCTCGTCGGTGAGGTCGCCAAGCGCCAGGCGGTGACCAACCCCGACCGGACCATCCGCTCGGTCAAGCGGGAGATCGGCACCAACTGGACCGTCGACATCGACGGCAAGAAGTACACCCCGCAGGAGATCTCGGCCCGCACGCTGATGAAGCTCAAGCGGGACGCCGAGGCGTACCTGGGCGAGCAGATCACCGACGCGGTGATCACTGTCCCCGCCTACTTCAACGACGGGCAGCGCCAGGCCACCAAGGAGGCCGGTGAGATCGCCGGCTTCAACGTGCTGCGGATCGTCAACGAGCCGACCGCGGCCGCCCTGGCGTACGGCCTGGACAAGGGTTCCAAGGAGCAGACCGTTCTGGTCTTCGACCTGGGTGGCGGCACCTTCGACGTCTCGCTGCTCGAGCTGGCCGAGGGTGTCATCGAGGTCAAGTCCACCAGCGGTGACAACCACCTCGGTGGTGACGACTGGGACCAGCGGATCATCGACCACCTGGTGAAGACCTTCCGTGGCGAGCACGGCATCGACCTGTCCCAGGACAAGATGGCGATGCAGCGGCTCAGGGAGGCGGCCGAGAAGGCCAAGATCGAGCTGTCCGCGGCCACCACCACCAACATCAACCTGCCGTACATCACCGCCGGTTCCGCCGGCCCGCTGCACCTCGACGTGACCCTGAGCCGCGCCGAGTTCCAGCGGATGACGCAGGATCTGCTGGACCGCTGCAAGGGCCCGTTCGAGCAGGCCGTGAAGGACGCCGGGATCAAGGTCTCGGACGTCGAGCACGTCATCCTGGTCGGCGGCTCGACCCGGATGCCGGCCGTGACCGACCTGGTCAAGCAGCTCACCGGCAAGGAGCCCAACAAGGGCGTGAACCCGGACGAGGTCGTCGCCGTCGGCGCCGCCCTGCAGGCCGGTGTGCTCAAGGGTGAGGTGAAGGACGTCCTGCTGCTCGACGTGACCCCGCTGAGCCTGGGCATCGAGACCAAGGGCGGCATCTTCACCAAGCTGATCGAGCGCAACACCACCATCCCGACCAAGCGCTCCGAGGTCTTCACCACGGCGGACGACAACCAGCCGTCGGTGCTGATCCAGGTGTTCCAGGGCGAGCGGGACATCGCGGCCTACAACAAGAAGCTCGGCACCTTCGAGCTGACCGGCCTCCCGCCGGCGCCGCGCGGCGTGCCGCAGATCGAGGTCACCTTCGACATCGACGCCAACGGCATCGTCAACGTGCACGCCAAGGACCTGGGCACCGGCAAGGAACAGAAGATGACGATCACCGGCGGCTCCTCGCTGCCGAAGGACGACATCGAGCGGATGCGCCGGGACGCCGAGGAGCACGCCGAGGAGGACAAGCGGCGCCGCGACGAGGCGGAGACCCGCAACGTGGCCGAGGCGCTCCAGTGGCAGACCGAGAAGTTCCTCGCCGAGAGCGGCGACAAGCTGCCCAGCGAGAACCGGGACCAGCTCAACGAGGCGCTCGGCGAGCTGCGCAGCGCGCTCGGCGGCCAGGACATCGACAAGATCAAGGCGGCCCACGAGCGGCTGGCCCAGGTCTCCCAGCAGGCCGGCTCGCTGCTCTACTCGCAGCAGCAGGGCGAGCAGGGTGCGCCGGGCGCGGCCGGGCCGGGCGCCGGTGCGACCGGTGCGACGGGTGGCGCGAAGGCCGGCGGCGCCGACGACGTGGTCGACGCGGAGATCGTGGACGAGGACAAGAAGTGACCTTCCGTCCCGGACACGAACGCACGGCAGAAGGATGAGGTAACCGCATGACGGAGAAGCCACGAGCGGCCGACCCGGGCTCCACCGGGTCGGCGCCGGGTGGCTCGGCGAGCGCCGGGCCGGGCGCCGGCGACGAGCCGCGGATCGTCATCCGAGACAAGCGCAGAATCGGCAAGACCACCGAGCAGCCCGCGGCGGACGCCGCAGCCGCGGACGCCGCGGCCGACGCGCCCGCCGAGGGGCTGGTCGAGGAGACCGAGGTCGTGGTCGACGAGATCGAGACCGAGGCGCCGGTCTCCGGTCCGCCGGTCGTCGACGCGCCGGCCGAGCCGACCGAGGAGGTCGAGGAGGTCGTCAAGCCGGGCGGGCCGCTCGGTGCCGAGCTGGAGGCGCTCCGGGCCGAGCTGGACGAGCGGACCCGGGATGTGCAGCGGGTGTCGGCCGAGTATGCCAACTACCGCAAGCGGGTCGACCGCGACCGCGCCCTGGTCCAGGAGCAGGCGACCGGCTCGGTGCTGACCGCGCTGCTGCCGATCCTCGACGACCTGGACCGGGCCCGCGAGCACGGCGACCTGGTGGGCGGGTTCGGCTCGGTGGCCGAGCAGCTCACCACGGCGCTGGGCAAGTTCGGCCTGACCGCGTTCGGCGAGCAGGGCGACCCGTTCGATCCGACCCGGCACGAGGCGGTGGCCCACCAGACCTCCGCCGACGTGACCGAACCGACCTGCGTGCAGGTCATGCGCCGGGGTTACCAGCTCGGCGAACGGCTGCTGCGGCCGGCCCTGGTCGCGGTCGCCGACCCCGAGTAGTGCCGACCCGTGACGTCCCGCCCGCCCGCACCGGGCGGGCGGGACGACCGGGGTACGTCCCGTGGAAGGGGGTGGACGGGTGAGTTCCAAGGACTGGATCGAGAAGGACTACTACGCCGTGCTGGGCGTGGAGAAGTCCGCCTCCTCCGACGAGATCAAGAAGTCGTACCGGAAGCTGGCCCGGGAGTCGCACCCGGACCACAACCCCGGCGACCCGAAGGCCGAGGAACGGTTCAAGGCCGTCTCCGAGGCGTACGCCGTGCTCGGCGAGGAGAAGAAGCGCCGCGAGTACGACGAGATGCGGTCGCTGTTCGGCTCGGGCGCGTTTCGCCGCAGCGCCCGTACCGGTGGCCAGCCGGGCGGCATGCCGTTCGACGTCTCCGACCTGTTCGGCGGCGCGGCCGGCGGCACCGACACCCGGTTCGGTGGCGGTGGGTTCACCGACCTGTTCAGCTCGATCTTCTCGGGCGGCGGCGCCGGTCCGGCCCGCGCTCGCGGCCCGGCACGCGGCCGGGACGTCGAGGCCGAGGTGGCGCTCGACTTCGAGGACGCGGTACGCGGCGTCACGCTGCCGCTGACGCTGCGCGCCCCCGGGGTCTGCGACACCTGCCACGGCAATGGCGCCAAGCCGGGCACCCAGCCGGTGGCCTGCCCGGTCTGCCAGGGCGCCGGGGTGACCACCCGCAACCAGGGGTCGTTCAGCTTCTCCGAGCCGTGCCGCAACTGCCAGGGCGTCGGCACGATCGTCGAGGAGAAGTGCCCGGAGTGCCACGGCACCGGCGGGGTCACCAAGACCCGCACGCTGAACGTGCGCTTTCCGGCCGGGGTGGCCGACGGCCAGCGGATCCGGCTGGCCGGCCGGGGCGAACCGGGCGAGCGGGGCGGCCCGGCGGGCGACCTGTTCGTCCACGTGAAGGTCCGCCCGGACGAGATGTTCGGGCGCTCCGGGGACGATCTGACCCTGACCGTGCCGATCACGTTCGCCGAGGCGGTGCTCGGCACCGACCTGCGCGTACCGACCCTGGACGGGACGGTGACCCTGCGGGTGCCGGCGGGTACTCCGAGCGGCCGGGTGCTGCGGGCCCGGGGCAAGGGCGTGGTACGCAAGGACGGCCGCGCCGGTGACCTGCTGGTCACCCTCGACGTGGTGGTCCCGGCGAAGGTGTCGGACGAGGCGCGGGCGGCGCTTGAGGCGTTCGCGGAACAGACCCCGCCCGCCGCGCGGGAACATCTCGACGCCCGGGTGCGTCGGTTCAGTTGACCGGTGAAGGCAGCGGAGGTGAGCGGGGATGTCGGAGGAGTTCGTCGGCTCGGGTGACCCTGCCTACGAGGCCAAGGTCTTGATGATCTCGGTGGCGGCCCGGATGGCGGGGATGCACCCGCAGACCCTGCGCCAGTACGACCGGCTCGGCCTCGTGCAGGCCGGCCGGGCGTCGGGCGGTGGCCGCCGGTACAGCGTCCGGGACGTGGTGCTGCTCCGCGAGGTGCAGCGACTCAGCCAGGACGACGGCATCAACCTGGCCGGGGTCAAGCGGATCATCGGCCTGGAACGGCTGCTGGAGGAGGCCCAGCAGCGGGTGGCCCGGCTGGAGGCGGAGCTGGATGCCGCGTACCGGCGGATCGCCGAGCTGGAGTCGCTGGGCCGGTTGTCCCGTGGCGACCTCGTGCCCACCAACCGCACCTCGACGGCGCTGGTCGTCTGGCGGCCACGCCGCACCGGCGACCGCTGATCCCGCCCTCCGCCGCCAGTAGCCACTCATTCCGCGCAGCTCCACGGGATGAGTGGCTGTTCCACGTCCGACAGCCACTCTCTCCGCTAACCTGTGAATCAGGCCCAACCAACTCAATCCGGACTCCGAACTTGGCAGGGGGAGCCATGACGGAATCGGCGAAGAAGGTGGCGCAGGAGGCGGAGGACCGGCTGGAGGAGATGGCCGTGAACATCCGCGAGCGGTTCGATCGGATAACCGAGAGCCGCTTCACCGACAAGATCAAAGAAGGTCGCTTCGCCGACCAGCTGGACCACGGCATCGACCGGGCCAGGCTCGACGAGCGGCGCAAGAAGCAGGGCGGATCGACGAGCTGACGATCCGGCGACGTGCGGGCCGGGACCCACGGGGGGTCCCGGCCCGTTCGCCGTCAATAGACGTGCGGGCCGGGACGCGGTGATGCCGCGCCGGGGTAAAGGGGACTAGAGGCGACGGTTCTCCCGCACCAGGCCGCCCTCGCACCAGTCGGGGTAGGCGAAGAGGTCCGGCCGGGCGAGCAGCACCCGGCTGTTGTGCGCCCAGTTGCGCATCAGCTCGTCCCCGGTCCGCTCGGCCTGCTCGACCAGTTTGCGGAAGCGGCGCTTCGGGTGGGCCCGGAAGTTCGTGCGGATGCCGTCGGCGGCGTAGATGTAGAGGCAGTGCAGGGCGAACCGGCGGGCTGGGCAGGCCGTGTCCATGGCCAGTTGGAAGAGCGTGTGCACCAGGTGGTCACCGGCGACCAGCAGGTCCCAGTCCGGGGGCATGGAGGCCAGCGGGACGGAGTCCGGCTGGTAGGCCCAGGCCCGCAGCTCCGCCGGCGAGGGGTCGACGGGGTTGGCGAAGCCGCGGAACGTTGACTCCTGCACGCTCACCGGCCAACCTTCCGTTTCCGCTGGCGGGGGCACCGGCCACCCGCGGACGCTGGCTGCTGGGGCGACACGGTAACGCGGTTGCGCGTACCTGCGGTAGACCTTCCCGGAACCAATTCGGCGACCGTTGGCCGGGCCGGGTCCACCGTACGGTCGACCCGGCCCGACCAGGGTCAGTCGGCCGCCCCCACCGGGACGGGCTGCCGGGCGGCGGTGCGCTGGCGCAGCCAGCGCTTGAACCAGGGCAGGTCGGGCAGGCGGGCCAGCATCGGCCCGGTCACCACGGTGATCAGCACGTACGCGGTGGCGAGCGCCGCCAGCTTCGGTTCGACCGGTTGCGCGGCGGCGACGGCGAGCCCGGCGATGACGATGGAGAACTCGCCGCGTGGGGTGAGCGCGAAGCCGGCCCGCCAGCGACCGGGCTCGGCGATCCCGGCCCGCCGGGCCGCCAGATAGCCGGTGAGCAGCTTCGTTCCCATGGTGACCACGGCTAGCCCCAGCGCCGGCAGCAGCACCGGGGGCATGTCCAGCGGGTTGGTGACCAGCCCGAAGAACACGAAGAAGACCGCGGCGAAGAGGTCCCGCAGCGGGGAGAGCAGCTCCGTCGCGTGGTGCGCCACCGGGCCGGAGAGCGCGATGCCGACCAGGAACGCCCCGACCGCCGCGGACACCTGCAGCTTGGCCGCGACGCCGGCGACCAGCAGGGTCAGGCCGAGCACCCCGAGCAGCAGCGCCTCGGGGTCCTTCGCGGAGAGCGCCGCGGAGATCAGGTGGCCGTACCGGATGGCGACGGCCAGCACGACGACCACGGTGAGCACCGCGACGGCGAGCGCCACACCGCCCTTGACCAGGCCGACCCCGGCGAGCAGCGCGGTGAGCAGCGGCAGGTAGAGGGCCATTGCCAGGTCCTCGATCACCAGCACGGAGAGGATCACCGGGGTTTCCCGGTTACCGACCCGGCCGAGGTCGCCGAGGACCTTGGCGATCACCCCGGACGACGAGACCCAGGTGACGCCGGCGAGCAC
This sequence comes from Micromonospora sp. NPDC047740, assembly GCF_043204735.1. Taxonomy (NCBI): domain Bacteria; kingdom Bacillati; phylum Actinomycetota; class Actinomycetes; order Micromonosporales; family Micromonosporaceae; genus Micromonospora; species Micromonospora sp. NPDC047740. The sequence goes on along the minus strand of NZ_JBIDCT010000009.1, from coordinate 292,184 downwards.
CACGGCGGCGATCCAGCCCCAGCCGAGCAGCAGCGCGAAGGCGAAGCCGGGCAGCGCGTTGAGCACCGCGTCGATCAGGCCGGCCGGGGCCGCCGAGCGGAGGTTGCCCACCAGCTCGTTGGCGCTGTATTCCAGGCCGAGCATGACCAGCAGCAGGATGACGCCGATCTCCGCGCCGACGGCGAAGAACTCCTCGCTGGCGTTGAGCGGCAGCAGGCCGCCGTGGCCGAAGGCGAGCCCGGCGAGCAGGTAGAGGGGGATGGGCGAGAGGCCGACCCGGCGACTGAGCCGGCCGAGCAGGCCGAGCAGCAGCAGCAGCGCGCCGACCTCGATGAGCAGAATGGTGGTTTCGTGCATCCGCGTCAGCCGTCCGGGTCGGTGTCGGCAAGGATTGCGCTCACCCCGTCGAGGCCCTGGCGGGTGCCCACCACGACCACGACGTCACCGGCCGCGAAGCGGAAGGTCGGGTCCGGCGAGACGATGACCTCGCCGTCCCGTAGCACCGCCACGATGGAGGCGCTGGTGCGGGTACGCGCCTTGGTGTCGCCCAGCCGCTTGTTGACGTACTTCGAGCCGGCCGGGATGGCGATCTGCTCGGTGAGCAGCCCTGCGGCCTGCTCACGCAGCCCGGAGAGCTGGCCGAGCATCAGCGACGCGCCGAGGATGTCGGCGAGCGCCTCCGCCTCGTCGTCCGTCAGCGGGATGTCGGCCTGACAGGAGTCGGGATCGTCCGGGTCGTAGAGGACGAGATCCCGTCGGCCGTTGCGGTGGGACACCACGCCGACCCGGCGGCCCGATTCCGTCACCAGGTCGTGACGTACGCCGATCCCCGGTAAGGCAGTCTGTTCGACACGTACTCGCACGCAGGCGAGGTTACCCGGTTGGAGCTCGGATGGATTCGGCAAGATCCCGCCGCCCGGTCGTCCTCCTGCTGCTGCCCGTGCTGACAGCCTGCTCGATCGGCGACGTCCGCCGGCCACCGCCGGACCGGGCCTCCGCGTCACCCCGACCGTCGGTGACCGCGCCGCCGGTCGCCGACGTCGATGAGGTACGCCGCGTGCAGGTCGCCGTCCCCGACCGGTACGACCCGCCGTTCGTCGAGTTCGTCGACGCCGACCAGGCGTACGCCCTCTTCGCCACCTGCGACGGCCGGCCCCCCGGCCGGGACTGCCCGGCGCTGCTCTTCGCCACCGGGGACGGTGGGCGGTCCTGGCGGGCGCTGCCGCATCCCCGGCCGGTCGCCGACAACCAGCAGCTCTACGCCCCGAAGGGCCTGCTGGTGCTCGCCGCCGAGCCGTTCGGCTGGTACGCCTCGACCGACGGCGGCGTCACCTATACCCACCACCCGGGAAACGCGCCGCCGCCGGTGCTGTCGGGTGCCAACGGCCAGTTCCAGGTCGCCGAGCAGGACGGCCGGGTGGCCCGCTGGGACGGCCACCGGCTGCGGCCGTTGGCCGCCCAGCCGGGACTGCCGGCCGTGAACACCGTGCGCGAGGTCGAGGATCTGCTGGTGGCGGCCGGCGCGAGCGACGGGAGGCCGTACGCCGCGGTCTCCGCGGACCAGGGACGGCACTGGCAGCGGACGGAGGTGCCGGCGCTCGACGGCGAGGTCGGCGTGGTGCGGGTGATGCGCTCGCCCGACGGCGAGGCCTGGCTGGTCGGGGAGCGACCGGACCGGACGGGCTTCCCGGCGCTCTGGCGCTACCGGGGCAACTGGCAGTTGGTGCGAGCCGACGGCCGCCCGGACCGGATCCACTCGGTGGCCCCCGCCGGCGCCGGGCGGGTGGCGGTGACCGGGCCGGACGGCGTGGGGGTGGTGGTCGACGGCCGGTACGAGCGGGTCAGCTGGCCGGTCGGCCCCGAGCACTACCTGTCGCTGCTCGCCGACGGCACGCTCGCGGCCCGCGCCCCGGACGAGACGGTCCTGTCCGTCGGGCCGGTGGGCGCCCGCCGCTGGATCAGGGTGGTCCTGGTCGGCGACTGACCGCTCGGCCTTTGGGGCCGCGCTCGTCCCGGGCGCTCCGGCGACCGGCACCTTCGGTGGTGGCCTCCTTTGGAGCTGAATCGCTTGTGCCGGCCTGGCCTACTTCGGCTCGGCGACGAAGACGCCGACCCCTTCGAGGGTCTCGGTCAGACCGGTCGCGCGCAGGATCATCATCGCCTTGCCGACCACGGTGTCCGACACGCCGTATTCCTTGCACAGTTGTGACCGGCTCGGCAGCTTGGTGCCGGGCGGCCACTCTCCCGAATCGATCTTGCTTTTCAGCTCGTCTGCGAGCACCTGGTACTGCTGCTTGGGCATACACACTCCCCGGATGGCATGCCCATTCGATCACGCAGCAACCTCCAACCTCAAGCAATCGCGGGTTGGTCGTTGACCTACAACCGCTACCGATTGTAGGTTCCCCTGTGAACGCTTCCGGATGGCACTGGGGCGCTCATCTGGTCGGGACGGGCATCCCCGTGCTCCGTCCCGACCTCGCGGATGTCGAGAAGGGATCAGCATCGTGCGTAACCTCCTGCGACCCCTGTCGAAGCGCCGGAACGTCGGCCCGATCAGTCAGTCGCCGGCCAGCGCCTACCGCTCGGCGTCGTACCTGCCGCTGCGGCCGTGGCAGGTGCGGAGCCGCACCTTCGCCACCCGGCGGCGCGGCCTGGACCCGGTCGAGGTTGCCGCGTTCCTCGACCGCGTCGCCGGCGATCTTGCCGCGGCACAGGCCGAGGTGGTCCGCAGTCGGGCGGAAACGGCCCGGATCAAGGACGCGCTCCGCGAGTGGCAGTCCCGCCAGGCCCCCACCATGCGTGACTTGGCCCGGCGCCCGTGACCAGCCGCTACGTCATCCACCTGCCGGTCCGGGCACCCGACCTGGCTCGGGCGAAGATGCTCGGCCGGACCGCCGCCCGCTCGCTGGCCTTCCTTACCCACGTCGACTCCGGCGAGACCACCGTCTCCACCGAGGACAACCAGGGGGTACGCCATCGCGTGTTCTGCGACCTCCGTCTCGACGACGGCCGCCGATGCATCCTGCGCGCCGACCACGAGACTCCCTGTACGGCCCGCCTGCCCCGCTGACCGCGGTGGGTTGCCCGGTCGGGACCGGATTCCCGACCGGGCACGTGAGCGGCCGATGCTCAGCGAAGCGAGGCGAAGAATTCCCGGATATCGCCGACCAGCACGTCGGTCGCCTCGTGGGCCGCGTAGTGCCCGCCGACGTCGCCGCGCCCCTCGACCTCGGTCTGGTATGCCGTCCACCGCACGATGTTGCCGTGGTCCCGCTCGGCGAAGCGGCGGATCGACTGGAAGTCGCCGGGGAACATGGCCAGCGCCGTGGGCGTGGTCGTCGGCCCGGTCGGGTGCTCGGCGGTGTGCGCGTCCTCCCAGTAGAACCGCATGGACGAGGCGGCCGTGCCGGTGAACCAGTAGATCGCCACGTTGGCCAGGATGAAGTCGGCGTCCAGGCTCTCGTCGAAGAGTTGTGCGTTCCAGGCGAGCAGCCCGACCGGTGAGTCGGCCAGCGCGAACGCCAGGGTCTGCGGCTGCTGGCTGTGGACCTGGTTGAAGGAGAACTTGTTCTCGTAGAACCACTGCAGGTGCTTGAGGGCGGCCTGGTCGGCCGCGGAGAGTCCGGCGAACTCGGCCGGGTCGCCGGACGGGAACGAGAAGAGCTGGGTGACGTGTACGCCGATCACGTGCTCGGGGTCGATCCGGCCGACCTCGGGCGACACCAAGGAGCCACCGTCGTTGCCGACCGCTCCGTAGCGGTCGTAGCCGAGGCGGGCCATCAGCTCCGCCCAGGCGCGGGCGGTGCGGTAGCGGTTCCAGCCGGCGCTGCGGGTCGGCCCGGAGAAGCCGAAGCCGGGCAGCGACGGGATGACCAGGTGGAACGCCGGCGAGCCCGGGTCGGCCGGCTCGGTCAGCGGGGCGATCACGTCCAGGTATTCGACCACCGAGCCGGGCCAGCCGTGGGTGAGCACCAGCGGGGTCGCGTCCGGCCGGGAAGACCGGATGTGCAGGAAGTGGATGTCCTCGCCGTCGATCTCGGTGACGAACTGCGGGTACGCGTTGAGCCGCGCCTCGACCGCCCGCCAGTCGAACTTCTCCAGCCAGTACGTCGCCAGCTCGCGGACCCGACCGGTCGGCATCCCGTACGCCAAGCCGGCGCCGGGCAACTCTCCGGGCCAGATGGTGCGGCGCAGCCGGGCGGCCAGGTCGTCGAGCGCGGCCTGGGGGATCTCGACGCGGAATGGGCGGATGGCGGTGCTGGACATGCGCTGCTCCTTCAGAACGGAATGTTTCGTTCCGATTCACAGTAGCAGAGCGGAACGATCCGTTCCACTGCTAGTCTGGAGCCATGTCGAACCCGACCGACGCCCCCCAGTTCCCCGGCCGCCGCGCCCAGGCCGCCCGGAACGACGCGGTGATCCTGGAAGCCGCCCGCGCCGTCTTCCTGGCTGACCCGAAGGCGCCCATCGCCACGGTGGCCGAGCGGGCCGGCGTCGGTATCAGCGCTCTCTACCGGCGCTACGCCGGCAAGGAGGACCTGCTCCGCAAGCTCTGCCACGACGGCCTGCGGCGGTACATCGCCGTGGCGGAGGAGTCCGCCGCCGACCCGGACGGCTGGCGGGCCTTCGCCGGGTTCCTGGAGCGTGTCGTCGATGCCGACGTGCACTCGCTGACCGTGCATCTCGCCGGCACCTTCACGCCGACCGAGGAGATGGGGCGGGACGCGGTGCGCTCCGGTGAGCTCACCGCGGAGTTGGTCGAGCGGGCCAGGGCGGCCGGCCGGCTCCGCGCGGATGTGGTGGTGCAGGACGTCGGGTTGCTGCTGGAGGGGTGCGCCGCGATCCGCGTACCCGATCCGGAGCGGACCCGGGAGCTGCGTCGCCGGCACCTGGCGCTGCTGCTGGCCGGTCTCGCCGTGGCCGAGCCGCCACTGCCCGGGCCGCCGCCGGCGGCCGGGGAGTTCGACTGGCGGTGGCGACGCTCCGAGTGAGCCAGCTCACACCGTCGGAGTTGAGCGGAATAGACTCAACTCTGGTTGTGTCGATTCCAGTGGACACGCCGATCCGGGGGAGCCCATGAACACGGAACGCCTCACCACCAAGAGCCGCGAGACCATCACCGGCGCCGTCGCGCTGGCGAACCAGCGCGGCCACGCCACCGTGGAGCCCTGGCACCTGCTGCTGTCGCTGCTCGACACCGAGGGTTCGACCGCCGCCGGCCTGCTGCGCGCCGTCGGGGCCGACCCCGCCGAGCTGCGCCGGGTCGCCCAGCGCTCGGTCGACGCCCTGCCCGCCGCGCACGGCTCCAGCATCGCCGAGCCCACCCTGGCCCGCGAGTTCGTCAACGCCATCGGCGCCGCCGAGCAGATCGCCCGGCCGCTGGGCGACGAATACACCTCGACCGAGCACCTGCTGGCCGGCCTGGCCCGGGTGGGTGGCGCGGTCTCCGTCGCCCTCAAGAACGCCGGGGCCACCGAGGAGAACCTGGTCGCCGCCTTCCCGACCGTCCGCGGCGGGGACCGCCGGGTCACCACCGCCGACCCGGAGCAGACCTACCAGGCCCTCGCCAAGTACGGCGTCGACCTCACCGCCAGCGCCCGCGAGGGGAAGATCGACCCGGTCATCGGCCGGGACTCCGAGATCCGCCGGGTGATCCAGGTGCTGTCCCGGCGTACCAAGAACAACCCGGTGCTGATCGGTGAGCCGGGCGTCGGCAAGACCGCCATCGTCGAGGGCCTGGCTCAGCGCATCGTCGCCGGTGACGTACCCGAGTCGTTGCGGGACAAGAAGCTCGTCTCGCTCGACCTCGGCGCGATGGTGGCCGGCGCGCAGTACCGCGGGCAGTTCGAGGAGCGGCTGAAGTCGGTGCTGGAGGAGATCAAGAACTCCAACGGCCAGGTCATCACCTTCCTCGACGAGCTGCACACCGTGGTCGGCGCTGGCAAGGGCGAGGGCTCGATGGACGCCGGCAACATGCTCAAGCCGATGCTGGCCCGGGGCGAGCTGCGGATGGTCGGTGCGACCACGCTGGACGAATACCGCGAGCACATCGAGAAGGACCCGGCGCTGGAGCGCCGCTTCCAGCCGGTGCTGGTCGGCGAGCCGACCATCGAGGACACCATCGGCATCCTGCGCGGCCTCAAGGAGCGCTACGAGGTGCACCACGGCGTACGGATCACCGACGCCGCGCTGGTCGCCGCCGCCTCCCTGTCCGACCGCTACATCACCGACCGGTTCCTGCCCGACAAGGCGATCGACCTGGTCGACGAGTCCGCGTCCCGGCTCCGGATGGAGATCGACTCCCGGCCGGTCGAGGTGGACGAGATCGAGCGGGCGGTGCGCCGGCTCGAGATCGAGGAGATGGCGTTGGCCAAGGAGCCGGACGCCGCCTCCGCCGAGCGGCTGGAGCGGCTGCGCAAAGAACTGGCCGACAAGCGGGAGCAGCTCACCGCGCTTTCCGAGCGCTGGCAGCTGGAGAAGAGCCACATCACCAAGCTCTCCACCGCCAAGGAGGAGCTGGAGCGGCTCGGCGGCGAGGCCGAGCGGGCCGAGCGCGACGGCGAGCTGGAACGCGCCGCCGAGCTGCGGTACGGCCGCATCCCCGCCCTCAAGGCCGAGCTGACGCAGGCCGAGGAGGAGCTGGCCCGGCTCCAGGCCGACGGCGCGATGCTCAAGGAGGAGGTCGGCGCGGACGACATCGCCGCGGTGGTCGCCTCCTGGACCGGCATTCCCGCCGGCCGGCTGCTCGAAGGGGAGACCGCCAAGCTGCTCCGGATGGAGGAGTCGCTGGGTTCCCGGGTCGTCGGCCAGCGCGAGGCGGTCGGCGCGGTCGCCGACGCGGTCCGCCGGGCCCGGGCCGGCGTCGCCGACCCGGACCGTCCGACCGGCAGCTTCCTCTTCCTCGGCCCCACCGGTGTCGGCAAGACCGAGCTGGCCAAGGCGCTCGCCGAGTTCCTCTTCGACGACGAGCGGGCCATGGTCCGCATCGACATGAGCGAGTACGGCGAGAAGCACTCCGTCGCCCGCCTGGTCGGCGCCCCGCCCGGCTACGTCGGCTACGAGGAGGGCGGCCAACTCACCGAGGCGGTGCGCCGCCGGCCGTACTCGGTGGTGCTGCTCGACGAGGTGGAGAAGGCCCACCCCGACGTCTTCGACGTGCTGCTCCAGGTGCTCGACGACGGCCGGCTCACCGACGGTCAGGGCCGCACCGTGGACTTCCGCAACGCGATCCTGATCCTCACCTCGAACCTGGGGTCGTCGGTGATCAGCGATCTGACGCTGGCCGAGGAGCAGCGCCGGGAGGGTGTCCTCGCGGTGGTCCGGTCGCACTTCAAGCCGGAGTTCCTCAACCGCCTCGACGACATCGTGGTGTTCGCCGCCCTGCAGGGCGCGGATCTGCGGGCCATTGTCGACATCCAGCTGGACCGGATGCGCCGCCGGCTGGCCGACCGCCGGCTCGGCCTGGCGATCACCGACCCGGCCCGGAGTTGGCTCGCCGAGCACGGGTACGACCCGATCTACGGCGCCCGTCCGCTGCGCCGGCTGGTGCAGTCGGCAATCGGCGACCAGCTCGCGAAGGCGCTGCTGGCCGGCCAGATCCGCGACGGCGACACGGTCAAGGTCGACCTGGCCGACAGCAAGGAAGGCCTGATCGTCACCGCCGCCTGATCCACCCGTCCGGACCGGCCCCGCCCTCGGGCGGGGCCGGTCCTGTCCCCGGGCCTCGATCCACCTGCGTCCGGTGTTGCGGCCTGCGACAACTTTCCGATCAACGAGTGGTGGGAGGGGCGTTCGGGGAAAGGATGAGGGGCATGGTGGGGATCGGAAAGGACCGGGAGTTGGACTCGGCCGTCGAGGAGTTGGCCCGGGCGGACACGCTCGCGTTCGGCGGAGTCGGGTTCGCCGGGACGCTGCTGCCGGAGACCGAGGCGTACCGGCGGGTCGAGCAGGCGCTGGACGAGCGTCCTGACGCGGCCCGGAAGCAGGTCGACTGGCTGCTCCGGCACGGGTCGCCGGCCGGGAAGGCGTACGCCGCCACGCTGCTGGACAAGGCCGACGCGGCGGCGGGGCGCGCGGCGTGGACGAGGCTGCGGACCGACGAGGCCGAATTCACCACGTTCACCGGCTGCCTCATGGGTCGGGCGAGCCTGCGCGAGTACGCCACGGAACGCCTCGCCGGGAATTGACCGGCGGTCCACCCGGAAACGGGACTGCGGAAACCGGTGGGGCCCCGTAGCTTTCCGGGATGACCTCGACCGCCACTCCGCCGACCCGCCCGCCCCGCCCGAAGGCCGTCACGACGGCCTCCTGGTTGCAGCTCGCTGCGTCGGCCCTGCTGCTGGTGGCGGTCGGCCTGGTGGTGTGGCACGCGATCTGGTGGAACGGCGAGATCGACCACGCGGCTCGGCTGGTGCCCGCCGCCGATCCGGCCGAGGTGGACGGTGAGCGCTTCGGCAACATCATGATGTCCTGCGTGGTGGGGGTGCCGGCGCTGCTGCTCGCGGCCCTCCTCGGTGCCGCCGCCTGGGGTGTCCGCCGCGGCAGTGTCGGCGCCCGGATCGCCGTCTTCGTGGCCGGCGGTCTGCAACTGCTGGTCGGCCTCGGCCAGTGCCTCTGCGCGGGGCGCGGCGCTCCCGTTCCTCTTCGCGTTCGGCGGCCCGCCCGAGGCGGGGGACATGCCCCCCGAGTTCTTCCCGGAGGAGTCGAGGTTCATCCAGACCCTCTACGACACCGATTCCTACCCGGCCGAGGACCTCCTCTTCGCCGGGGGCGGACTGATCGCGCTGCTGGTCTTCGGGCTCACCGCCACCGCCATCGTGCTGCTGGCGCTGCCCACGTCCCGCCACTGGTTCGTGCCCCAGGCCGCCCAACCGCCGCACCCGCCGGTCGTCTATCCGGCGCCCTACCTGCTGCCGCCGGGCTACATGATCTGCCCCGACCCGCGGGCCCACGGCGTCCCGTGGCAGTACCCGGCCGCACCGGAAGGCAGCGCGCCCGCCCCCGCCGCGCCGGTCGATCCCACGGGAGCGCCCGACGGGCCGCCCCCGCAGGCCGCCGATCCCAACCGGGATTGAGCGACGCCGGGTAGCTGACCAGCCACTCAGCGAACGTCGTTTCGGCGGGCGTGCGTCCGGTTGTTACCGTCTCCGCCGACGCGTGTGGGGAGGCGGTCGTGAACGGAACGGTGGCGTATCTGCTGGTGACCCTGGGGTGCCTGCTCGGGGCGGCCGGTGTGGTGATCGCCCTGGTGGCGCTGCGCAAGGCCCGCACCGGGCCCCGCCCGCCCGCCCCTGGCGACCCGTTCCACGATCGGGACGCGGACGCGCTCCGCGGCGACCCCCGCCGGCTCAAGCCCGGCGACATCGTGGAGATCCGCCAGGTCCCGTACACCGTCCGTGGCTCGGTGCACCTGGTCGAGGGCGGCTGGAGCTGGGCGGAACACCTGCTCGACGATGCCGGCGGGGTGAAGCGCTGGCTCTCCGTCGAGACGGACCCGGATCTGGAGCTGGTGCTCTGGACCGCCGAACCGTCCGCCACGGTCACCCCCGGCGCGCCCACCCTCGACGTCGCCGGCCGCCGCTACAGCTGGGACGAGTCCGGCCAGGCGCGCTACACCGCCACCGAGGGCACCGGCCTCGACCCGCGCGGCACCATGCGCTACCACGACTACCAGGCGCCCGGCGGGGCCCGGCTCTCGTTCGAGGCGTACGGGGAGTCCGGCTGGGAGGTGGCCCTCGGCGAGAAGCTGCACCGCGCCGAGGTGATGATCTATCCGCAGGGCGACCCGGAGCAGGCGGGCTGAGCGTGCTGGTCGCCCTGGACGCCCCGTACGTCGACACCAGTGCCGCCGACCTGAGCCTGGCCCTCGGCGGCCCCGAACGCCCCGCCCTGCACGTCCGCGAGCTAGCCCTGCCCGACGGCGTCCGGCTACGGCTGCGCCTGCTCGGCGCCTCGCACCAGGTGGTCTGCGGCGCGCTGGTCGAGACCGTCGCCTGCCTGCCCGGCCGCGCGCCGCACCTGCCCGACACCCTGCACGACCCGGTGGCCGGCTACCGGTTCACCGCCACGGTGCTGCGGCCGGCCGGCGACGGGCTGCGTACCCAGGTCGCCGCGCTCCGCGCCGAGCTGGCCGACGACCCGTACGCGCTGGTCGGGGTCTTCCCCGGCGACGTGGACGCGGTCACCGCGCTCTCCGTCCGCCCCGACCCGCCGGACGGCTCGGTGGCCTGGCGCACCTGGCACGCGTATCCGCAGACCAACGAACTGGTCCTGACCGAGACGGTGGTGGAACTGTGACGTACCGACGGTGGTTCGTGGTGGGGGTGGCCGTCGCGGTGGTCGGCGTGCTGGTCGCCGTCTTCGCCGTCTTCTACGGCAGCTTCTCGCCGCGCGGCTACGTCGAGGACCACTACACCCGGGCGGCCGGCCGGGACATCGGCTCCGACGCGCTCGCGTACACCTCGACCCGCTCACCGAGCCAGGTGGCGGAGGATGTCACCGACGCCTGGCAGCCGGCTGACGAGTACGTCGACGGCAGCGGCGTCTACCTGCGCTACGACGACGACTCGGTGGTGATCCTGCCGGTTGCCGCCGGGTCGCTGATCCTGCTGGAGCGGATGACCACCGCCTACCCCCGCTACCACCACGTCGTCGGCCGCGGCTGGGGCTGGGGCCGTGGCAGCACCGTCCGGGGCGGCGGCCCCGGCGCCGGCAAGTAGCCCGTCCGACCCCTCACCCTGGAGTCCCCTGTGCAGCATCTCGTCACCGATCTGCTGGTCACCCTCGCCTACGGGGTGGTCGGCGTCGTCCTGATGGGCATCGGCTACCTGCTGGTCGACCTGGCCACCCCGGGCCGGCTCAACCAGCTCATCTGGACCGAGCGCAACCGCAACGCGGCGCTGCTGCTCGCCTCCAACCTGGCCGGCGTCGGCATCATCGTGGTCGCCGCGATCGCCGCCAGCCCGGACGACTTCGTGCTCGGCCTGGTCGGCGCGGCCGCGTACGGCATCCTCGGTCTGGTCATCATGGCGGCGGCCTTCGTGCTGCTGGACGTGGCCACCCCGGGCAAGCTGGGTGAACTGCTGGTCGACCCGGAGCCGCACCCGGCGGTCTGGGTCTCCGCCGTCGTGCACCTCGCCACCGGCGCGATCATCGCCGCCGCGATCAGCTGATGGCCGGCGGGACGCGCCCGGCCCAGGCGAAGCCCCCGGCGAAGGGGAAGTCGCACGGGTGGCAGGCGGCCCTGGGCGCGGCGGTGCTCCTGGGCGCCGTCGGCCTCTGCGTCGTCGGGGCCGTCAGCGGCGGCTCCGACGACCTGAGCGTCCCCGCCCCGGCGACCGACGAGCGGACGGACACCGTGCCGATCCTCCGGGACGCCTTCGCCAGCCAGGGCATCTGCTACGGCTGGCGACTGACGGACGGGTACGACGTGGTCAGCGTCGGATCGAACCTCGGCGACGGGACGGCGGTCGGGGACGCGCCGGGCTGCCCGCGCTGGATCGAGGTCAGCGCGGACATCACCTACACCTCGGAGAGCAGCGAGGCCAACGACTCCGCCTGGATCCGGGTGCGGGGTTCCGACGACCTCGGCCTCGCCGACCTGCAAGCCGTCGAGACCGGGCTGGGCCGGTTCGAGCTCGACGAGGACGCCTTCGTCGACGACCCGGGCTGGGCGATCACCCGCGCCGCCACCACGTTGCCGCTGCTCGCCGCCGAAGCCGGCCTGGCCGGGCCGGCCGCCACTCCGAGCGCCGACCCGGCGGCCCCGGCGAGCCCGCTGCCGTCCGCCGGCGACGACTTCTGGCGGGACCGCTGGGGCTGGCTGCTCGCCGCCGTGGCGCTCCTCCTGCTCGCCGCACTCTTCATCACCGTGGGCGTGGTGCAGCGCCGCCGGACGACTGCTCCGGGTCGCGGCGCGGCGACAGACGCGCCGAGCCGGAGTGGTCGCAAGCTCCGGTCGCGCACGCCCGCGCAGCGCGCCGGGGCGGAAGCCGCCGGGCGTACCCGGGAGAAGGCGTGACCACCGACGCGCCGGCGCCGCCGCGACGGCGCGCGGCCCGCGCGGCGGTGCTGCTCGCGGTCTTCGTCTGCGCGGCCTGCGGCCTGGTGTACGAGCTGGCGCTGGTCGCCCTCGGCAGCTACCTGATCGGCGACGCGGTCGGCCAGGCGTCGATCGTGCTCGGCGTGATGGTCTTCGCGATGGGCATCGGCGCGCTCGCCGCGAAGCCGTGGCAGTCCCGGGCGGCGGCCGCGTTCGCCGCGGTCGAGCTGACCCTCGCCCTGCTCGGCGGCCTCTCCGTGCTCGGCCTATACGCCGCCTTCGCCTGGCTCGACCTCTACGGGCCGGCGCTGGTCGGCACCGCGTTCGTGCTCGGCCTGCTGATCGGCGCGGAGATCCCGCTGCTGATGGTGCTGCTGCAACGCATCCGCGAGCAGTCCGCCGGCGACGCGGTGGCCGACCTCTTCGCCGCCGACTACGTCGGCGCGCTGCTCGGCGGGCTGGCCTTCCCGTTCCTGCTGATACCGGTCTTCGGCCAGCTCAAGGGCGCCCTGGTGGTCGGCGCGGTGAACGCGGTCGCCGGCCTCGCGCTGGTCTGCACGGTGTTCCGGGCCGACCTCGGGCGCCGGGCGCGGCTCGCGCTGGGGGCCGGCTCCGTCGTGGTCGCCCTCCTGCTCGGGTACGCCTGGATCACCGCGCACGACTTCGAGGTGACCGCTCGCCAGCAGCTCTACCGCGACCCGGTGGTGCACGCCGAACGCAGCCGCTACCAGGAGATCGTGCTGACCCGGTCGGTGCGCGAGGTCGGCCACGCCGACAGCGACCTGCGGCTCTTCCTCAACGGTGACCTCCAGTTCAGCTCGGTCGACGAATACCGCTACCACGAGTCGCTGGTGCACCCGGTGCTGCGCGGCCCGCGCGGCGAGGTGCTGGTGCTCGGCGCCGGGGACGGGCTGGCGCTGCGGGAGATCCTGAAGTACCCGGACGTGCGCCGGGTGACCGTGGTCGACCTCGACCCGGCCGTGGTACGGCTGGCGATGCGCGAGCCGCAGTTGCGCGAGCTCAACGGGAATTCGTTCGCCGACCCCCGGGTGCGGGTGCTCAACCTGGACGCGTTCGGTTGGCTGCGTACCGCCACGGAACGCTTCGACGTGGTGGTGGCCGACCTGCCCGACCCGGACGAGACGGCCACCGCCAAGCTCTACACGATCGAGTTCTACGCGCTGGTCCGCTCGGTGCTCGCCGCCGGCGGGCGGCTGGTGGTGCAGGCCGGGTCGCCGTACTTCGCGCCGCGGTCGTACTGGTCGATCGAGCGATCGGTCCGCGAGGCGGGCTTCGCCACCGTGCCGTACCACGTGGACGTGCCGAGCTTCGGCGACTGGGGGTTCGTGCTGGCCGCACCAGGCACCGGCGCGCCGGCGCTGGAACTGCCCGCCGACGCCCCGCCGCTGCGTTTCCTCACCCCGTCGGTGCTGGCCGCGGCGGCCACCTTTCCGGCCGACCGGTCCCGGGTGGACGTGCCCGCCTCCACGTTGCTGCAACCCCACGTGCTGGAGTACGCCCGCGCGGAGTGGCGCGGCTATTAGGTTCCGGGCGCGGCGGGTCCCCGCTCTCGTGTCGTGCCCTCCTGGCCTGGTCTCGTTACCGTGGTCGTGTGATCTAGGGAAGGAGAAACAATGGTCGATGCCCAGGGCCCCCCGGCCCGCACCCGCCCGGGAGTGGTGACGCTCTCCAGTTGGCTGCTCATCCTCGTCGCCGCCATTCAGGTGGTGAACCTGATCCTGACGCTCGCCACCATCGGCACTGTCCGGGACGTCCTGCGGGACGCCTATCGGGGCAGCGCCGCCGAGCAGGCGGGCGATTTCGCGTACGCGGCCGCCATCGGCGGCGCCGCGCTCACGCTGCTGCTCGCGATCGCGCTCGTCGTGCTCGCGCTGCTGAACAACCGGGGAAAGAACGGCGCCCGGATCACCACCTGGGTGCTGGGCGGCATCCTGTTCTGCTGCAGCGGCGCGGGCCTGGTGAGCAACGCGACCGGCGGCCTGACCGGCGGTGGCTCGACCGGCGGCAACATGCCGAGCCCGGAGGACCTGCAGCGCCGGCTCTCGGACGCCCTGCCGTCCTGGTACGGGCCGGTCAGCAACCTGCTCGGCCTGGTCGCCCTGCTGGCCCTGCTGGCCGCGCTGATCCTGCTGGCGCTGCCCAGGTCCAACGAGTTCTTCCGCAAGCCGAAGCCGGCCTGGGAGCCGCCCCTGCCGGGTGGCACCTACCCGGCCTACCCGCCGGCCCCCGGGTACCCGCCCGCGCCGGGCTACCCCGGCCAGCCGCCGGCGCCCGGCTACCCGCCGGCTCCGGGTCAGCCACCGGCTCCGGGTCAGCCTGGCCAGCCCGGTCCGTCGTCGGCTCCCGAGGACCGGCCCGGTCCCCAGCCGCCATCCGGAAGTTGACGCTCCGATAAGAGCGACTCGGACGATCCCTCCGAGTAGGTTGCAAGCCGACGCCTACCGGAGGGATCTGTCGTGTCGCACCCCGTTCAGGCTCCGCCCCGCCGTCCGGGGGTGGTTGTCGCGGCGGCGGCGGCGGTGCTGCTGCTGATGGCGGCCGGCGCCGTGGCGTACGCGGTCGCCAACCTGGCGGTCACGCCCGGCACGGTGGACCGGTTCCGGGTGGCGGCGCGCGCCACCGGGGCCCGCGAGAGCGAGATCGACCCGCTGGTGTCGCTGCTGCGGGGCTCCACCGCACTGTCGGCCGTGGTCGGGGTGCTCGTCGGGCTGGTGCTCGTCGGGCTCGCTCTCGGCCTGCTCGCCGGCCGCCCCGGAGCGCGAGTCGGCACCTGGGTGGTCGCCGGCCTGGGCCTGTTCTGCGGCTGCTGCGGACTGGCGGTGCTGGTCGGTCAGCGGGCCGCCCCGCTGCGTCTCGGCGCCGACGAGCGGGTGACCGCCGACCTGCTCGCCCGGCTCGGCGACGCGTACCCAGGCTGGTGGATTCCGCTGAACGCGGCCCTGTCGGTGGCCCAGGTGCTCGGGTACCTGGTGGTCGCCGCCCTGCTGACGCTGCCTGGCGCGAGCGCCTTCTTCCGCCGACCCGCGCCCACCGGTCCCACCGCCGGCCCGGCGGCCCCCACCGGCCCCGTCCCGCCGGCCGGTCCGCTGCGCCCGATGCCGTCGGCCGGTCCGCTGCCGCCGGCCGGGCCGGCCACGCCGGCATCCGGTCCGGCCTACGGCCCGCCGTCGTCCGCGCCGCCCGCGTCCGCCGGCTCGGCTCCGCCGTATTCCGGCCCGCCCGCTTCGACACCGCCGTATCCCGGTCCATCCGCGGCCCACGGAGCCCGCTCGCCGTGGGCGCCACCCGCACCTCCGCCGGCCGGGCCGGGACCGGGCGGCCCGCCGCCCACCCCGTCCGGACCGACGCCATCCCCTGAGGATCGCCCGTGACCGACGAACCGCTCCCCTCCCCGCGCCGCGCGTTGATCACCGGCGCCAGCCTGGGCATCGGCGAGGCGTTCGCCCGCCGGCTCGCCGCCGACGGCTGGGATCTGGTCCTGGTGGCCCGGGACGCCGGCCGGCTCGCCGCCACCGCCGCCGAACTCAGCGGGCGGTACGACCGCCAGGTCGAGACGATTTCCGCGGATCTGTCCACCGACGACGGCTGTTCGGTGGTGGAACGCCGCCTCGTCGCCGAGCCGCCGGTCGGGCTGCTGGTGAACAACGCGGGCATCAGCCTGAACACCCCGTTCGTCCGCTCGACGGTCGAGGACGAGGCCCGGCTGCTGCGGTTGAACGTGCTGGCCGTGCTCCGGCTGACCCACGCGGCTCTCCCGCCGATGATTGAGCGGGGCAGTGGGGCAGTGATAAATGTCTCTTCCGTTGCGGGTTTCGGCGTGCCCATGCCCGGATCGACGTACTCGGCCAGCAAGGCCTGGGTGACGAATTTCAGTGAGTCGATCGGCCAGTCGGTGGCGCCGCTCGGCGTGCGGGTAATGGCGCTCTGTCCCGGCTACACCCGCACCGGCTACCACGAGCGCGCCGGCATCGACATGTCGCGCACCCCCGGCTGGATGTGGCTGCGGCCCGCCGAGGTGGTCGAAGAAGGGCTGCGTGACCTGCGGAAAGGCAAGTTGGTCAGCGTGCCGAACTGGAAGTACAAGCTGGCCGTGGCGGGCCTGCGGCACGCGCCGCGACGGCTGCTGCGCGGCGTCTCCCGGGACACCCGGGGGCGGGCCGGCCGGGGCCGGGACTGACCGCCGGCCGGTCGCGTGGGCGTTTCCGTCGCCGGGATCATCGTCCGGCAACCCGGATGGACGGTCGCACAGCGTAGTCGGGCATAGCCACTCGTCGGTCGCCCGCAGGGTTGACGCGGGAGGACCCCACACACACCTCCCAGACTCGCGAAGTACCCTCTATCGCCATGGAGGACCACGACGACCTGCGTAAATTCATCACCGACCTGGCTGTGGTCCATGGCCGTGTGGTGCTCTCGTCCGGCCGCGAGGCGGACTGGTACGTGGATCTGCGTCGCGTCACGCTCCATCACCAGGCGGCGCCGTTGGTCGGCCGGGTGATGCGTGACCTGACCGCCGACTGGGCGTACGACGCGGTCGGCGGGCTGACCCTCGGGGCCGATCCCGTCGCCGCCGCGATGCTGCACGCCTCGGCCGGGACCGACCGGCCGCTGGACGCGTTCGTGGTCCGCAAGGCGGGCAAGGCGCACGGTCTGCAGCGGCGCGTCGAGGGGCCGGATGTCGCGGGTCGCCGGGTCCTGGCGGTGGAGGACACCTCGACCACGGGTGGCAGCGTGTTGACCGCCGTCGAGGCGTTGCGTGAGGCCGGGGCCGACGTGGTGGGCGTTGCGGTTATTGTTGATCGAGGCGCCGGCGACGCGGTGCGAGCCGCCGGACTGCCGTATCGGGCGGCCTATACGTTGGCTGACCTCGGCCTTGTGGCCTAAAAGTTTGCCGATTCGGATCTGCTGATATGCAGGCGGATCGATGCTGCTGGTGGAAGGATGGAATACGTGGGAACTGCGTTGGCTGAAATGACCATGCCTCAGATCTCGCCGCTTGCCGGCGAGCCGATCGAACGTGCCGACGCCGAGCGGCTCGCGGGGGTCCTCAAGGCCCTCGCCGACCCCGCCCGGCTGCGGCTGCTCAGCCTGATCCAGTCGGCCCCCGAGGGCGAGGCGTGCGTGTGTGACCTCACCGCGCCGCTCGGCCTCTCGCAGCCGACGGTCAGTCACCACCTGCGTATCCTCACCGAGGCCGGCTTGCTGGAGCGGGAGAAGCGCGGTGTCTGGGCGTACTACCGGCTGGTGCCGACCGCGATCGCCACGATCGCGGATCTGCTGACCCCGCCGCGTAAGCGGGCCACCAAGAAGGCCCGCTGAAACCGGACGTGTCCGAGCTTCGGGGTTGACTGTCCGGGCTAAGGGCGCGGCGTCAGACGGCCTTCATTCGGCCCGGCGTGCCGCCGAGCGGCGCAGCGGCCGAATTATGGCCGCCGGCCGAGCCCGGATGTCCGTAGGCCGCCCCGATTGAGTGCGGCGATGGGTGGCGTGCCAGGGGTGGCGCCACCACCGGACGGTGACGGCTGCCCGTCATCCGTTCCACCCGCAGAGCGGCAGGTTATACGCGGATGGCCGGCCCCCCGGTGAGGGGGACCGGCCATCCGGCGTATGTCGGTCAGCGGTCCTGCGGGCCGCGGCGTCGGTGGTCGTCGTCCCGCAGGGCGTCCCGGTACGCCTCGGCCGCGCCCGCCGCGCTGGAAGCGGCGACCACCGCGGCGGCCTCGCCGCGCTTGCGCGCCCGCCGGTCGCGGAGGAACTCGAAGAAGATCGGCAGCACCGAGATCACGATGATCAGGGCGACCACCGGCAGGATGTACCGGTCGATCTTGTCGCCGATGGCGTTGTAGATCTGGTCGGCCAGCAGGTAGCCGACCAGCAGGATGCCGTCCACCCAGAGGATCGCGCCGACGACGTTCCAGAGCAGGAACTGCCGGGCCGGCATGCCGAGCACCCCGGCCACCGGGTTGAGGAAGGTCCGCACGATCGGGATGAAGCGGGCCAGCACCACGGCCTTCGCCGGGCCGAACTTCTGGAAGTAGTACTCGGCCTTCTCCACGTACTCCCGCTTGAACAGGCGGGAGTTGGGGCGCTCGAACATCCGCCGGCCGTACCGGGCCCCGAACCAGTGCCCGAGCTGCGCGCCGATGATCGCGCAGAGCGGCCCGCCGACCAGCAGCGCGACCAGGTTCAGCCGGGTGCCGGCGCCGAAGATCGCGTCGGCCACCGGCGAGGCGGCTACCCCGGCCAGGAAGAGCAGCGAGTCGCCCGGGAAGAAGAAGCCGACCAGCAGGCCGGTCTCGGCGAAGAGGATCACCCAGACGCCGACCAACCCGAAGGTGTGGATCAGGTCCTTCGGATCGAGCGGGTTCAGCGCCACGCTTTCGGAGAGCGTCCGGGTCTTCTCTGCTGTGTCCACGGCCACAAAGGGTACCTGGGCCCGGCCCGGCCTCACGCCGGACCGGGCGTACCGGTCACAGCCGGGGGTCGACCGGCTCGGACTCGCAGGCCAGGATCGCGAAGACCAGCTCGTGGCGGCGCCAGAGCGGGGCGTCCTCGGCCAGCGCATCCAGGGCGGCCAGACCGAGGCCGTGCTCCCGCAGGGCCAGCCCCCGCTTGCGCCCCAGCGAGCGCTTGCGCAGCGCGGCGAGCTGCCCCGGCTCGGTGTAACCCGGGCCGTAGATGATCCGCAGGTACTCCCGGCCCCGGCACTTGATCCCGGGCTGGAGCAGCGCACCCTTCGGCGAGCGGGCGGCGAGACCGGCGTACGGCTTGACCACCATGCCCTCGCCGCCGGCCGCGGTGAGCGCCAGCCACCAGTCGGTCGCCGCCGCCACCGCAGCCTCGTCGGTCAGGTCGACCACCTGCCGCCGGGTCGCGGTGAAGAACTCCGGGTCCGCCGCGCCGAGCCGATCCGCCACGTCGAGATGCCAGCCGTGGTCTCGGTCGGCGTAGCTCGCCCCGGCCCCGGCCAGCACGGCGAACGGTGCCAGCGTCACCCCGCGCAGCCCGTCGGTCGGCCCGACGTACGCCCGGTACGCCGCCGAGTACGCCCGGACCTCGGACTCCCGGTCGGCCATCCGGCCGCGCAGCTCCGCGACCGGCAGCCCCCGCCCGGCGGCGGCGTCCAGCGTGGCGAGCACCGCCGGCAGCGCCGCCCGGCCGGCCGCGCCGACCCCGGCGTACTGCTCGCGGATCAGCCCGCCCGCCTTCGCCGACCAGGGCAGCAGCTCGCAGTCGAGCAGCAGCCAGTCGGTGTCCAGCTCGGCCCAGAGCCCGGCCGTGGTCACCGCGGCGCGTACCCGGGCCAGCAGCTCGTCGTCGAGCGGTGGCCCGAAGAAGGGCCGGCCGGTGCGGGTGTGCACCGCCCCGCCGGCGAACCGCCCCGGCTCCTGTTCCACCAGCACCACGGCCCGCGAGCCCATGTGCTTCTCCTCGCAGACCACCCGCTCGACACCGGCCGAGCGGTAGTCGGCGAACGCCTGCTCCGGGTGCTCCAGGAACCCCTCGACCGCCGACGTCGAGCAGGGCGCCATGGTCGGCGGCAGCCAGACCAGCCGGCCCGGGTCGACCGCGTACCGGCTCATCACCTCCAGCGCGGCGGCGGCGTTCTCCGCCGGCACGGTCAGCGTGCCGTACGCGTGCGTGAGGTGCCGCCGCCCGGTGACGTCGGCCAGATCCAGCACCGTGTCCGGGCGGGTGGCGGCGGGCGCGACCAGCGGTCGGGCCGGGGCGTACCACTCCTTCACCGCCGGGACGGAGACCAGCTCCTTCTCCGGGTAACGCAGCGCGGTGAGCCGGCCGCCGAAGACGCAGCCGGTGTCGATGCAGATGGTGTTGTTCACCCACTCCGGCTCCGGCGTGGGGGTGTGCCCGTACACGACCATGGCCGATCCCCGATAGTCGCGCGCCCACGGGTAGCGCACCGGCAGGCCGTACTCGTCGGTCTCACCGGTGGTCTCCCCGAACAGCGCGAAGGCGCGGACCCGGCCGGACGCCCGGCCCTGGTACGCCTCCTTGAGGCCGGCGTGCGCGACCACCAGCCGGCCGCCGTCCAGCACGTAGTGGCTGACCAGGCCGTCGATGAAGGCGGCCGTCTCGGCGACGAAGCGCTCCGGCTCCGACTCCAGCTGGGCCATCGTCTCGGCCAGGCCGTGGCTGAGCCGCACGTCCCGGCCGCGCAGCTTGCGCAGCAGCTTCTGCTCGTGGTTGCCCGGCACGCAGATCGCGTGGCCGGCCGCCACCATGCCCATCACCAGGCGGAGCACGCCGGGGGAGTCCGGGCCGCGGTCCACCAGGTCGCCGACGAAGACCGCGGTACGCCCCGCCGGGTGCACCGCGTCCACCGGGCGGCCCGCGTCGTCCCGTCGCAGTGACCAGCCCAACCGGAGCAGCAGCTCCGCCAACTCCTCCCGGCAGCCGTGCACGTCGCCGACGATGTCGAACGGCCCGGTCAGCTCGCGCCGGTCGTTGAACAGCTTCTCGTAGCGAATCTCGGCGGCGTCGATCTCCTTGACCCCGCGCAGCACGTGCACCTTGCGGAAGCCCTCCCGGGCCAGCCGCCCGTAAGACTGCCGCAGGTCGCGCTGCATCCGGGCGAGCACCTGCCGGCCGTGCGTCCGGTCGGCCCGGCCCTGCGTACGCTCCCAGGCCAGCGCCTCCGGTACGTCGAGCACGACCGCCACCGGCAGCACGTCGTGCTCGCGGGCCACCCGGACCAGGGCGGCCCGGGCGTGCGGCTGCAGGTTGGTCGCATCGACCACGGTGAGCCGGCCCCGGCGCAGCCGGAGCCCGGCGACGTGGTGCAGCGCGTCGAACGCGTCGCCGGATGCGGACTGGTCGTTCTCGTCGTCGGCCACCATCCCCCGGAAGGCGTCCGACGAGAGCACCTGGCTGGGCCGGAAGTGCCGCCGGGCGAAGGTGGACTTGCCCGACCCGGAGACGCCTACCAGCGCCACCAGGGCGAGCTCGGGAATGTCCAGGATGGTCATGCGCTCGTCTCCTCCTTCCGGGTCAGCACGGCGAGCTGCGTGGGGGTGCCCACCTCGGGGTCGTCGTCGCCGACGCCGTCGATGGTGGCGGTGTAGCCGTGGGTCGCCGCCACCCGCTCGACCCACGCGGCGAACTCGGCCCGGGTCCACTCGAACCGGTGGTCGGCGTGCCGGAACCGGCCCGCCCCCAGGCCCTCGTAGCGGACGTTGTACTCGACGTTCGGGGTGGTCACCACGATCGTGCCCGGTCGGGCGTGCCCGAACACCGCGTCCTCCAGCGCCGGCAGGCGCGGCGGATCGACGTGCTCGACCACCTCCATCAGCACCGCCGCGTCGTACCCGCGCAGCCGGTCGTCCCGGTAGGTCAGCGCCGACTGCCACAGCCGGATCCGGTCCCGCTGCCGCTCCGGCAGCCGGTCCAGCCGCAGCCGCCGGGCGGCCAGGGTGAGCGCCTGGCTCGACACGTCGGTGCCGACGATCTCGGTGAACCGCCGGTCGGCGACCAGCGCGGTGAGCAGCGCCCCGCCCCCGCAGCCCAGGTCCAGCACCCGGCTGGCGCCGCTGGTCCGCAGCGCGGCCAGCACCGCCTCGCGCCGGCGCACGGCCAGCGAGGCACGTGGCGCCTCGCGCGGCTGGTCGCTCTCGACGCTGTCGTCGACGGGTACCTCGTCGGCGAGGCGCAGCTCGGCCAGGCGGGCCAGCGCCTCGCCCGCGAGGGCCCGGCGGTGGGCCAGGTAACGGCGGCTGATCAGGGACCGCTCCGGGTGGTCGGCCAGCCAGCCCGCACCGGCCCGGAGCAGCTTGTCCACCTCGTCCGGCGCCACCCAGTAGTGCTTGGCGTCGTCCAGCACGGGCAGCAGCACGTACAGGTGGTTGAGCGCGTCGGCGAGCCGCAGCGTGCCGGAGAGCGTCAGGTCCACGTAACGGCTGTCGCCCCACTCCGGGTACGTCTCGTCCAGCGGGATCGGAGTGGCCGTCACCGTCCAGCCGAGCGGGGCGAAGACCCGTACGGCCAGCTCGGCGCCGCCCCGGCAGCGCAGCACGGGCACCCGCACCTCCAGCGGGATCGGGGTGGCGGCCAGCTCCGGCCGGTCCCGGGACTCGCCGCGCAGCGCCGACCGGAACACCTTCGCCAGGGCCGAGGAAAGCAGGCTGGACGCGGCGTACGGGCGGTCGTTGACGTACTGGCCGAGGGTGAAGGTTTCCGGGGTGGTCGCCTGTGCCCGGCCGCGACCCCGGCCGCCGCCCAGCCGCAGCGGGTCGATCTCGACCAGCAGGGCCGCCGTGCACCGCTGCTCGTCCGCCTCGGGGTAGAGCACGTGCGCGGTGCCCGCCGGCAGGTCGAAGCTCTGCACGCGGTCCGGGTGCTTGACGAGGAGGTGGCCGAGGTCGGTCGCGGGGCGGTGGGTCGTGGTCAGGGTCAGCAGCACGGTTTCGATGCTCTCAGGGGTGTCGATCTGATTTCGGGTCTCCCCTTACCTGTGGGGGTTCCCGCTCGCGGTGGGGGTCCGGGGAACCCCGCCCGCTCCGGGCGGTCAGGCTTGATCCCTCCGCAGGCGGGAGCCCCGGAAACCCGTTGGTGGTCGTCCGGCGTCCGTGCGGTTCAATGCTGCTGCCGCTGGTGGGGTACGTCTGCCGGGGTGACCCGGAAATGCAAGGTGCCCCGCCGACCGGGGGTCGGCGGGGGCACCTTTCGTTGGGTGCCTCTGGTCAGGCGACGAAGCGGGTCTTGCGGCGACGGGCCACCAGGTAGCCGCCCAGCCCGGCGACCAGCAGCAGGGCACCGATGCCGGCGATCAGGCCGGTGGAGCTACCGGTAATCGGCAGGGAGCCCCCGTCACCGCCCTCCCCACCGCCGTTACCGCCGCCGCTGCCCGGGCTGTTGTCGCCATCGCCTGGGTTGTCGCCACCGCCGGGGGCGTTGACCAGGATCTTGGCGGTGTCGTTGGCCGGGTTGAGATCGGTCTCGCCGGGGCCGGGGTTCACCGCGATCACACCGGTTAGCGGACCCGCCTTGTCGATGCGGAGCGCGAACTCGAGCGTCACCTGGTCGCCCTTGTGCAAGATGGTCGAGTCCTGGCAGACGTACGCCGGGAAGCCGGGCATGTTGACCGGCTTACGGTCGAGGTCGCCGTTGTAGCCCCTGGGCACGCACCGGTCCGGCACCTTCGCCGCGTAGGCACCGGCCGGGATTTCCACCAGCGCCGTGGCGGTGGCGGCCGCCGGCCCGTTGTCGGTCCAGCCGACCGTGACCGGGACGGTGCGGCCGACCGTGCCGGTGACGCTGGCGCCGTCGGCGACCACGTCTGCCTTCTGGTCACCGGTCACCACGAGCCACATGTTGGCGCCGTTGTCCGGGTTGGTATTGGTCTGCGGCGTCGACTGGGCCCTGGCCGGCGTCGCCAGCTTCAGCGTCGGTCCGGTGCCCTTCTGGAATTGGCCGAAGACGCTTGGCTCGTCCCGGAAGTCCTGCCACTCGGCCCGGGTCAGCCAGCGGTGGCTGGCCTCCTGCGCGTTCGGCGCCCAGGCGTCGGACGGAATGGTGAAGCCGAACGACGAGTCGACGACGGCACTCACGCCCGGCGCGAGCGGGTCGTCGAAGGTGCAGGCGAAGGCGTGGTCCTTGAAGCGCGTGACGGAGTACTCGCAGTTCTCGTAGTGCTCCGAGGGGATGAAGTGGGCGGGGCCGTAGAAGAAGAGGACGACTCCGTCCGCGGTCGTCCTACCCACGTTGAAAACCCTGATCGGGGCCCGGACCGTCTCGCCGGGCGCGCCCTTCATCTCCATCGTGGGCCCGGCGGCCAGGTCGACACCCTCGCCGACGATGACCGTGGAGCGGAAGGTCTGGGTGCCCGCGTAGGGGGTGGAGACGGTGAAGGTGAGGTCACCGTGCTGCCCGAGCTTGGCCGTGTCCTTGGCGAACACGGGCAGCACGAGCAGTCTGCTGTCGCGCTCGTCGTCGTCCTCGACCGTGCAGCTCAGGATCGGGCCGTCCTCCCGGCAGACGCCGTTGTTGAACCCACCTGACTGCACATGGGCGAAGCTTTGGACCGCGCTGCGGTCCACCTTTACCGTGTAGCTCGTCAACGGCTCGGTTGCCAGCGAGTCGAGCCGCACCCATTTCATGGATCCGTCCGAAGCGACGATGACGTTGTTCGCGTACAGCCCGAACTCGGTGGCCTGTCGGTCCGACAGTGGGACCCCGGGGGCCGCGACGGCGGGGACGGCGGAGGCGGCGATCAGCGCGCCTGCGACGCCGAGCCCGGCCAGCCAGCGCCGGGTGGGGTTGCTGAGCATGTGCGGGATCCTCTCGAGGGATGGATGTAGCGGTGCCCCGCCGGCCTTGGGCCGGCGAGGCACCTTCGTCCTACTGAGGTGTCCGGATCAGGCGACGAAGCGGGTCTTGCGGCGGCGGGCCATGACGTAGCCACCCGCGCCGGCCGCGAGGATCAGGGCGCCGATGCCGGCGATCAGGCCGGTGGAACTGCCGGTGATCGGCAGGGTGCCGCCGTCACCGCCGCCCTGGCCACCGTCGCCCTTGATGACCAGGGCCGCGGTGTCGTTGCGCGGGTTGAGGTCAGCCACCGGGCCGTCGCTCTCCAGGTCGAAGTGGATCAGCTTCACCGAGCCCGGCGCGGCGTCGACCTTGTCGATCCGCAGGCCGAACTCGAAGAGGGCCTGGTCGCCCTTGTGCAGGGTTTCGAACCACTCACAGAAGTAGACCTTGGCACCCGCCTCGGCCGGGCCGCCCTCGATGTCGGTGGCGCACCCGTCCGGTGCGGTCACGACGGTGGCGCCAGCGGGGATGGAGACCTGTGCAACGGTCACGATCTCCCCGCCCGGCGAGTACGAGTTGGTCATGGCCGGGCCGTTGTTCACGAAGCCGACCTTGGCCCGGACCGTCTTGCCCTTGGTGCCCGGCAGCTCAGCGCCGATCGCGGCTACGTCGGCCCGCTGCTCGCCGGTCACCTTCACCTCGATGCCGGCGCCGTTGTTGGTGGTGTCCTTGTCGGTCTGCCGCAGCGGCTGCAGCTGCGCCTTCGTCGCGGGGGCCAGCTTCAGCGGCGCACCGGTGCCCTGCTGCCAGCCGTCCAGCTCCTTGAGCTCGGTCTCGATGTCCTCCCAGTCGCCCTTGGCGTACCACGACGCGAAGCCGAACAGCTCGCCCGGGGCCCAGGCGTCCGGGGCGATCCGCAGCCCGGACGTGCTGTCCAGCCGCATCCCGGCACCGGGGGCG
This sequence comes from Micromonospora sp. NPDC047740, assembly GCF_043204735.1. Taxonomy (NCBI): domain Bacteria; kingdom Bacillati; phylum Actinomycetota; class Actinomycetes; order Micromonosporales; family Micromonosporaceae; genus Micromonospora; species Micromonospora sp. NPDC047740. The sequence goes on along the minus strand of NZ_JBIDCT010000009.1, from coordinate 266,896 downwards.
ATGTCCTCGTCGAAGGTGCACTGGGCGAAGTGCGACCCGAAGCCGTCGAGGTAGGAGCAGTTGCTGTAGCGCTGGGTGGGGGCAAGTGCCTCCATGGTGGCCAGCAGGAGCACTGCGCCGTGGGTGGTCGTGTCGCCGACGTTCGCGACCATGATCGGAGCCGTGATGGTGGCGCCCGGAGCACCCGCCGCGGTGATGTCGGCCCCGGCCGCGAGGTCGACGCCCTCGCCGATCTCGACGGTGGAGTGGGTGGTTGCCTTCCGGCCGTCGCCGGCCAGGCTCAGTACGATGTCGCCCTTCGCGCCGACCTCGGCCTTCTCCTTGGCCTGGACAGTCAGGTCGACGACGTAGTCGACGAGGTCCTTGTCCTTGAAGGCACAGGTGATGACAGCGCCGCTCTCGGTGCAGTTCTTCAGGTCGTCGGTCAGGGTGACCGAGGCGAAGCCCTGGACAGCGGTGCGGTCGATGGTGAGGGTCAGGTTCTTGGGCAGGGCCTCGGCGTAGGCGAACAGGGCGACGTTCCGGGCCTCACCGCCTGGAGCGACCAGGGCGTTGTTCGCGTAGAGCAGCATGTCGTCCGAGGCCGGGGCGGCTGCGGCGGGGGTGGCGGAGGCGGCGACGAACGCGCCTGCGACGCCCAACCCGGCGAGCCAGCGCCGAGTGGAGTTGCTGAGCATGTGGGGGGTTCCTCCCGTGGGAATTTCAGGCGGAGTCGGTGGAGCTTAAAGAATCTTTAAGTCGCGCCGCTGCCCTGACTGGCTGGTTGGCCTGCCGAACCGACCGAAAGGTTGATCGCCCGGGTGTGCAATCTTCGGCCGCCCCGGGTCCGTCAATGAGTCGGGACACCGGGAGGTGCAGATGACGTACGAGGAGTTCGCCGACGCGCGGCTGGATGCCCTGCTGCGGTACGCGGTCATGCTGACCGGCGATCCGCACCAGGCGCAGGACCTGGTGCAGGACACCATGGTGCGGGTCCACCTGAACTGGCGGCGGGTGGCCCGTAGCGACTCCCCGGAGCGGTACGTCCGCCGGATGCTCACCAACCAGTACGTCGACTGGCGGCGCGGCTCGTGGGCTCGCCGGGTGCTGCTGCGCGGCGAACCGGACGCGGCGGTGCCGGCGCCGACCGACCACGCGCAGGCCGCGGTGGATCGCGACCAGGTCTGGTCCTGGCTGTCCCGGCTGCCCCGACGGCAGCGCGCCACGCTGGTGCTCCGGTACTACGAGGACCTGCCCGACGCGGAGATCGCCGAGATCCTCGGCTGCGCCGTCGGGACCGTCCGGTCCTGCATCTCCCGCGCGCTGGCCACCCTCCGAGCCGAGTACGTGGAGGTCTGCTCATGATCGAGGACGACCTGCGAGCCGCCTTCGCGCGGCACGAGTCGCTGGCCCCGCCCGCCGGCCCGGTCCGGGCCGCCATCGACCGGGCCGTGGTCCGCCGCCGGCGACGCCGATTCCGCCTCCGCCTCGGCGGCACCGCGCTGGCGGTGGCGGCCGCCGCTCTGGCCGGCTTCACGGCGGTCGTGCCGCGCCAGCCGCCGCCCGCGGCCCTGCTCGGCGAGCCGGCACCGCCGGCCCCCACCGGCGCGCTGAACGTGCTGCTGCTCGGCATCGACTCGACGTCGGCACAGCGCCCACCGCGGGCCGACTCGGTGCTGCTCGTGCACATCCCGGCCGACCGTGGCCGGCCGTACCTGATCTCAATCCCGCGCGACCTGGAGGTCGACATCCCCGGGCTGCACCGGGACAAGATCAACGCCGCCTTCGCCTACGGTGCGGGCTACGACCCGGCCGACCGGAGCAAGGGCTACGACCTGACCCGTCGGACGGTCGCCGCCCTGACCGGCGTACGCGTCGACGCCGGCGCGGTGCTGACCTACCCAGTGCTGCGGAAGGTGACCGACGCGCTTGGCGGGGTGGAGGTCTGCCTGCCGCAGCAGATCACGTCCTCCCACACCCGCCGGGTCTACCCGGCCGGCTGCCAGCGCCTCGACGGTGCCGCCTCGGTCGACGTGCTGCGCCAGCGGCGCGGGCTGCCCGACGGCGGTCTGGACCGTGACCGCAACGCCCAGCGCTTCGCGGCCGGCCTCCTCCGGCGCGCCGGGGAGGAGGACGTGCTGCGCAACCCGGTGTGGCTCTCCCGCGTCGTCGCCGAGGTCGGTCCGGATCTGACCGTGGCCGGCGGATCGGTGCTGGACCTGCTGCGGGTGGTTCCGGAGCTGGCCGCGATGGAGCCGGTCGGGCTCAGCCTTCCGGTCAGGGGTCCGGAGGGCCGCGACCCGCGGCTGCGTGCGGATCCGGAGAGTGCTCCGGCCTTCCTCGCCGCGCTGCGCGAGGACCGGCTGGCCGAGTGGGCGGCGGCGCACCCGGACGAGATCACCCCGACCCGCTGACCGGGCGCCGCCCGGCCTGTTTGCCGGGCGGCGCCTGCGCGAGCGCGGTGCGACGTCGGGCCGGTGTGCCGGCCGCCGGGAACGGCGTCAGCGGTAGTCGTCCTCGTCGGCGGTGACCACCCGGGCCTGTTCCATCGCGTCCCAGTCGCCGACCTCCAGGCCGCGGTTCGGCTCGATGTCGCCGTCCTCCGGGTTGATCGCCGCCGCCTGCTCGACCGCGTCGGCCGGCTCCGCCTCCAGGTCCCGCTCCTCCGGAGCGAGGTGGTCGCTCGGGGCGAAGTCCTCGTCGGGCTGACCCATCGTCCCTCCCTGGATCTCGGTGCGGACAGTCACCACCACACCGTACGGGCTGGCTCCGGGTCCCGCTCGGTGCCGGCCGAACCGCAGGGCGGGGCCCGGCGGCGGGTGCGACCTGACCCCCGCCCGGGCGAGTCGGCGGATTGTCCCTCCGGGCCCGGTTTCCGGTGCCAGGATGGTGGCGTGGGCCTCCTGATCCGACTGGTGATCACCGCGTTCGCGCTGTGGATCACCACGCTGATCGTGCCGGGGGTGGAGGTGACCGGGCGCACCGGTACGGAGACGGTGCTCACCCTGGTCGTGGTGGCGGTCATCTTCGGCGTGGTCAACGCGGTGCTCAAGCCGGTCATCAAGGTGTTCGGCTGCGTGTTCTACCTGTTCACGCTCGGTCTGTTCGCGCTCGTGGTCAACGCCCTGCTGTTCCTGCTCACCGGCTGGATCGCCCGGCAGCTGCAGCTGCCGTTCCAGGTGGACGGATTCTGGGCCGGCTTCTGGGGAGCGATCGTGATGGCCGTGGTGAGCTGGCTGATCAATGTCGTGGTGCCGGACCGGCCGGGCCGCCGGTGAGCCGTTCCCGGGCCGGTTGTGCCGGTCGCCGCCTGCTACGGGATACTGCCCGCGGTGGACAGCGCGGTCCGGCGCACCCAAGGAAGACAGCGGCCTGCACGGCCGACAGCGGTAAGTAAGGAGCGTTCGACATGCCCATCGCTTCCCCCGAGGCTTACGCGGAGATGCTGGATCGCGCCAAGGCCGGCCACTACGCGTACCCGGCCATCAACGTGACGTCGTCGCAGACGCTGAACGCGGCGCTGAAGGGCTTCGCCGACGCGGAGAGCGACGGCATCATCCAGGTCTCCACCGGTGGCGCCGAATACCTCTCCGGCCCGTCCGTTAAGGACATGGTCAGCGGCGCGGTCGCCTTCGCGAAGTACGCCCACGAGGTGGCGAAGCACTACCCGGTCAACATCGCCCTGCACACCGACCACTGCCCGAAGGACAAGCTGGACAAGTTCGTCCGGCCGCTGATGAAGATCTCCCAGGAGCGGGTGCAGCGCGGCAAGGAGCCGCTGTTCCAGTCGCACATGTGGGACGGCTCGGCCGTGCCGGTGCCGGAGAACCTGCAGATCGCCGAGGAGCTGCTCACCGAGGCCGCCAAGGGCAAGATCGTCCTCGAGATCGAGGTCGGCGTGGTCGGCGGCGAGGAGGACGGCGTCGAGAACGCCATCAACGAGAAGCTCTACACCACCGTCGAGGACGGCCTGGCCATGGTCGAGGCGCTCGGCCTCGGCGAGAAGGGCCGCTACATGGCGGCGCTGACCTTCGGCAACGTGCACGGCGTCTACAAGCCGGGCAACGTCAAGCTCCGCCCCGAGGTGCTCAACCACATCCAGGTGGCGGTCGGCGCCAAGTACGGCAAGGAGAAGCCGCTCAGCCTGGTCTTCCACGGCGGTTCCGGCTCGCTGCTGTCGGAGATCCGCGAGGCGCTGGACTACGGCGTGGTGAAGATGAACATCGACACCGACACCCAGTACTGCTTCACCCGCCCGGTGGCGGACCACATGTTCCGCAACTACGACGGCGTGCTCAAGGTCGACGGCGAGGTCGGCAACAAGAAGATGTACGACCCGCGGGTCTGGGGCAAGGCCGCCGAGGCCGGCATGGCCGCCCGGGTCGTCGAGGCCTGCGAGGCGCTGCGCTCCACCGGCACCACGATGAACAAGTAGTCCACCAGCCCGTCACGGCGGCCGGCTCCCCGCAACGGGAGCCGGCCGTTCGGGTCTCACGCGGCGGTGAGCAGCCGGACCGCCTCCCGCACGTCGTCGGTGAGGTGCACCGTGGACGACAGGTCGCCGAATGGGGAGGCGGCCAGCAGCGGCCGCAGCAGCGACTCGACCGGCAGTTCGGTGGTCCAGTAGGTCCGGTCGAGGAACACGTACGCGCCGCTGGCCCCGTCGGTGCCGTAGTAGGTCTTGGTGGCCGCCTGGAACACCTCCTGCACCGTCCCGGCCCGACCGGGCGCGAAGACGATCCCGCCGCGGGCCAGCCGCAGGATGGTGTCCTCCCGGATCGCGTTGGAGAAGTACTTGGCGATCCGCCCGGCGAACAGGTTCGCCGGCTCGTGCCCGTATAGCCAGGTGGGGATGGCCAGCCCGCCGGAGCGGGCCCACTCGGTGCCGGCCGCGGCGGGACGGGGCGTGGGCAGCGTCGGCCCGGCGGCGTACCGCTCCCGGACCCGGAGCGCGACCTCGGTGTAGCGGTCGTGGTCGGTGAAGTCGGGGGCGGTGGCGAGCAGGTCGATCGCCGCGGTCAGCTCCTCCGCCGGCCAGGCCGCGAGGAAGGCGCCCAGGTTCGCCGCCTCCATCACGCCGGGCCCGCCGCCGGTCACCACCAGCCGGTCGGCCCGCGCCAGCTCCCAGCCCAGCACCGCCGCCATCCGGTACGCGGCGCTGCCGCGCGGCACCGCGTGCCCGCCCATCACCCCCACCACGGACTGCGGCCCGTGCACCGCCAGCCAGGTCCGGGTGGCATCGGCCAGGGCGTTGTCCACCCCGTGGTCATGCAGCCGCTGGCCGAGCGCCTCCCGGACGTCCGGCAGCGCGCCGCCGTGCGCCCGGAAGTGCGCGTACACCCGGGTGTCGTACATCCCGGCGAAGCCGCCGTCCGGGAAGCCGGCGGCCAGTTCGTCGGCGGTGTAGAGGTGGGCCGGCTGGGTGGGGTAGGGCAGCCCGGAGAAGGGCGGGACCACGTTGGCGCCGCGCCGGACCAGGTCCGCGCCGACCTCCCGGCCGGCGAACCGGCAGCCCACGAAGAGGGTTCCGGCGACCTCGACGCCGCGCAGGTCGGGGACCGGGTCGAGGTCGAGGCGGAGGCCCTGCACGGTCAGCCCGGCGAGGGTGCCCTCGGCCAGCCGCCGGTCGAACTCGGCCCGGGTCTCGATCTCGTCGATGCTGGTGTCGTGCGGCTCGATGACGTCCGCGGGAGGTGGGGTCGGCACGAGATCATCCTGCCCCGGCCGGGCAAGCCGGCCAAACGTCGGCCGGACGGACAGGAGCCCGGCGGCCAGGCCACCGGGCTCCTGCATAACCGGGTCCTGGGGAGGCTCCGGATCTTTAGTTGTAGTGGAAAATATCTCCGGGTGGCATGGGCCGGGGGTACGTGCCGGCCCGCCGCAGGCGTGACGAACCCCTCAGCCGTTCAGTTGACCGGCTCGCCGGACCCCCTCGCGTACCCCTACGCGAAGCGGGTTGAATGGGGCGATGCAGAACCTGTTGCCTGAGCCACCGGCCACCCTCCTGCCCGCGCACGAGGAGGCCGACGCCGCGCTGGCCGCCGCCGCCGAGCAGGACACCGACGAGGCGTACCAGGACGTCGCGGCCCGCTTCCCGGCCCACAGCGCGGCCTGGGCGGCACTGGCCGCCCGGGCGCTCGCCGCCGGCCAGGTCGTCCCGGCCTACGCCTACGCGCGTACCGGCTACCACCGCGGGCTGGACCAGCTGCGCCGCGCCGGCTGGAAGGGGCACGGCCCGGTGCCGTGGTCGCACAAGCCCAACCGGGGCTTCCTCCGCTGCCTCTACGTGCTCTCCCGGGCCGCCGGCGAGATCGGCGAGGCCGACGAGGCGGCCCGCTGCGCCCAGTTCCTCCGCGACTGCGACCCGGCCGCCGCGGACGCCCTCGCCACCCTCTGACCTGCGGCGACGGCCGGTCCGACCACCGGGTCGGGCCGGCCGTCGCGCCTGTTTACAGTCCTTCCGCCACGGCGGCGGCGATCTTCAACCAGGCGTCCCGGGTGGCCGAGGAGAGCTGCCCGTACCGGATCGGCTCGCCGGTGTCGATGAGCCGCTCGTACGGCGCGAGCAGCACCGCCCGGGTCCGGGCGGCGAAGTGCCCCTGGATGGCCGGCAGGTCGATCTCCTTGCGCGACGGCGGCATCGACACCACCGTCACCGCCTGCCGGACCAGCCGCTGCCGGCCGCTCTGCTCCAGGTGGTCGAGCATCCGCGCGGCGGTCTCCGCCGAGTCGTTCCGCGCCGACATGGTGACCACGAGTTGGTCGGTGGCGTCCATCGCGGCCTGCCAGTTCTGCGCCCGGACGTTGTTCCCGGTGTCCACGAAGATCAGCTTGTAGAAGCGGCTGACCACCTCGCGGATCTCGGCGAACGCCGCCGCCGTGAGCATCTCGCCGCCGGTCGCCGACTCGTCCGAGGCGAGCACGTCGAACATCCCCTCGCCCTGCGAGCGGACGTACTGCGACAGGTCGCCGACCCGGCCGTGCGCGCCCTGGAACTGGGCCAGGTCGCGCAGCATGTCCCGCACCGTACGCGAGTGGAAGTCCTGCTGGGCCCGCATCCCGAGGGTCCCCTGGGTCTCGTTGTTGTCCCAGGCCAGCACGTATCCGCCGCGCTTCTGGCCGAAGGTCATGGCGAGCAGCAGGATGGCCACCGTCTTGCCGGCGCCGCCCTTCGGGTTGACCACGGTCACCTGGCGCAGCCCGCCGAAGTTGCGGCGGACCATCTCGATGTCGCGCCGTACCTCCTGCTCGTGCTGCCCTGGTGGGAGCCGGACCAGGCCGAGCCGGTTCACCACCGCGCGGACGCCCATGGTGGCCACCGGATCGAGCGGCCGGGCCTGCCGGCGTCGGGCGAAGTCCTCGGCGGTCGGGGGCGCCCCGCCCTCCGGCGTCCAGGCCGGCTCCGGGTACGCGGCGGGCGCCGGCTGCTGCGGCGGGCCGGGCTGCGGCGGCGGGGTGCCCTGCTGGGGCCAGGCGGACGGGTACCAGCCCGGTGTCGGGGTGGGCGACACGGGCCCGCCCGCCGCGGGTGGCGGCGGGTACGCCGACCCGTCCGGCTGCCCGTACCCGCCCGGCCCCGGCGGATAGCCCGTGCCGTTCCCGTACGCGGACTGCGGGAGCGGCACGCCCGGCGACGGCGGGAACGGCCCGAGTCGGGGCGACGGCGGAGCGTCCGGCTGCCCCTCGGCGGGCGGCACGGCGTCCGGACCTGGCGCGTCGGTGGCCGGCTCGGCCGGCCCGGTGGTCGACCGCTGCGGCGGCTGGGCCCAGGGCGAATCCGTCCGGCTGCCGGTGCCGGCCGGGGGGTCGTCGGCCTGCCCGGACCCGTTCGAGGAGCGGTCCGGGGCGCCGGATCCGCCGCCCGCCCCCGCGCCGGCCGATGCCGACCCGGCCGCCGGGGTGCCGGCCGACGGGCCATCGGCGCCCGTGGACCTGCTCGGGGCGACCGCCGGTTGGTCGAGGGTGAACGGGAGGTCCAGGTCGACCGGAGGCTGTGCCGGGCGGGGCGTGGGCACCCCGTGGCCGGCGCCGCCCGCCCGCGTCACGTCGTCCGTCGCCGCGCCGGTGGCCGTGGCGTCCCGGGCCGGCCCCGTGGGCGGGCCGTCCACCGGCACGCCGGGCGCCGGTGCGGCGGCGTCCGGGGGCGGGGCGGGCCCGGCGGGCCCGGCGGGCGCGCCTGGTTGGCTGGGAGCCGCCCAGGGCGGAACGGCGGTGGTCGGGTCGGTCTGCTCCGGCGGCCAGAGCGGTTCGATGTCCCGCTCCGGCACCTGCGGATGGCCCGGTACGTGGGCCCGGTCGGCGTTCTCGTGCACCACGGTTCCTCCCCCTTCCTCCCGCCGAGGATAGGCCGTCCGGTCAGCCGGGGAGCCGCACGAGATCGACGGAGGTCAGGACGTCCAGACCGCCCAGGCGCCCGGCTCGGTCCACCAGGACCGCTTCCGGTTCAGCTCGCCCTCGACGCCGTCGTCGAGGAAGGGCACCTTCTCGTCGCGGGGCACGACCGCCACCGCCCGGCCCCGGGCCCGGCGCACCTCGAGGCGTACCCGCCTGCGGCCCAACCTGGAGCGGGTGACCACCGGAACGGCCACCGCCACCTCGACCCGGCCGTCGGTCGGGTCCGGGCCGGCCAGCAGCGTCACGTCGTCGAGGCGCGCGTACCCGGCGGCGTTGCCGATCGCGCAGGCCATGATCGCTTCCTCGCCGTCGGAGAGGATCGCGTCGTCGACCTCGACCCGGCCGCGCCAGTGCAGCGGCCGGCCCGCGTCGTCGGCCGCGCCGAGCAGCGCGCCGTCCAGGGTCACCGAGCCGCCGTCGTTGCGCAGCAGGTCGAGCCGGCGGGCGGTGCCGTCCAGCACCGTGGCGGCCACCGCCGCCGGGTCGCGCGGCAACCCGAGCTGCGCGGCCAGGTCACGGGCCGTCCCGGTCCGGGCCGGATCGAGCGGGAGTACGCCGACCGGCGGCAGGTCCGGGACCGTCCGGTTGCCGGGCAGGTCGGCCGGACGGCGGCTCGGCGGCGGAGCGTACCGCCGGACCAGCCGGCGCAGCACGGCGCGCAACTGCCCGTCACTGGCCGTGGCGACCACCAGGCGGGTCTTGCCGTCCGGATCGGGCCAGGTGAGGCCGTCCGCCCGCGGCGGTCCGTCGAGCCGGGCCAGCACCTGGTCGATGTCGGCGTCCGAGCGGGCGGTGACCGTCTCCACCCGGGCACCCCGGGCGGTCAGCGCGTCCGCGCAGGCCAGCACCGGTACGCGCGGGGTCTCGCAGCGCTCCTCGGGCGTCGCGCCGCCGGCTTCGTCGGCGCCACCGCAGCAGGCCCCGCCGCTGCCGCAGCCGCCGCCGGGCGCGTCCCGCTCCGAGCCGAGGCTGAGCAGCACCACGTCGTACACGAAGGAGCCTCCTGCTTCTCGACGAACCCCTGCTGGTCCCGCCGTTACCTCTTGTTAGCCTGACACCCCGGGCTCGCTGACCGGTCGCCGCCTGGCACCCGAGCCTTCTGGAGGCGGAGAAGATGCCAGCGATCGTGCTCCTCGGCGCCCAGTGGGGCGACGAGGGTAAGGGCAAGGTTACCGACCTGCTGGGTGGGCGGGTTGACTACGTGGTGCGCTACTCCGGCGGCAACAACGCCGGGCACACGGTGATCACCCCGGACGGCCAGAAGTACGCGCTGCACCTCATGCCGTCCGGCGCGCTCTCGCCGAGCGCGATGATCGTGATCGGCAACGGCGTGGTGGTCGACCCGAAGGTGCTGCTGGAGGAGATCGACGGTCTCGCCGAGCGGGGCGTGGACGTCTCCCGGCTGCGCATCTCCGGCGACGCGCACCTGATCATGCCGCACCACCGGGCGCTGGACCGGGTGGTCGAGCGTTACCTCGGCTCGTCCCGGATCGGCACCACCGGCCGCGGCATCGGCCCCGCGTACGGGGACAAGGTCGCCCGGATGGGCATCCGGCTCCAGGACCTGCTCGACCCCGGCATCCTGCGCAAGAAGCTGGAGCTGGCGCTCCGCGAGAAGAACCAGGTGCTGTTCAAGGTCTACAACCGCAAGGCGATCGACGTCGACGCGACGATCGAGGAGTACCTCGGGTACGCCGAGCGGCTCAAGCCGTACATCGCCGAGACCCGGGCGATGCTCTGGGACGCGCTGGACCGGGGCGAGACGGTCCTGCTGGAGGGTGCCCAGGCCACCATGCTCGACATGGATCACGGCACGTACCCCTTCGTGACCTCGTCGAACCCGACGGCCGGTGGGGCGTGCGTGGGCGCGGGCATCCCGCCCACCGCGATCACCAAGGTCATCGCGGTCAGCAAGGCGTACACCACCCGGGTGGGCGCGGGACCCTTCCCGACCGAGCTCTTCGACGACAACGGCCGGCACCTTGTCAAGATCGGCCACGAGTACGGCACCACCACCGGCCGGGAGCGCCGGGCCGGCTGGTTCGACGCGGTCGTGGCCCGGTACGCGTGCCGCCTCAACGGGGTCACCGATCTGGTCGTCACCAAGCTGGACGTGCTCACCGGCCTGCCCAAGGTGCCGATCTGCGTCGGCTACCAGATCAACGGCGAGCGGGTCGACGACATGCCGATGACGCAGACCGACTTCCACCACGCGACGCCGATCTACGAAGAGCTCGACGGCTGGTGGGAGGACATCACCAAGGCCCGCACCGAGGACGAACTCCCCGAGAACGCGCGCCGCTACATCGCGCGCATCGAGGAACTAACCGGCACCCGGGTCAGCGTCGTCGGCGTAGGCCCCGGCCGCGACGAAAACGTCCTCCGCCACCCCCTCCTCTAACCCACCCCCCATCCCGGATCGCTTCGTTGATCATGAGATTAGCGGCACGGTCAGAGATCCATCTCGCCGCTAACCTCATGATCAACGGGGTGGGGAGGCGGGGTCAGTAGGATGCGGGGTTGTGCGGGTTTTGCTTGTGGGTGGTGGGGGGCGGGAGCACGCGCTCGCGCTCGGGTTGGCCGGTGATCCGTCCGTCACGGCGCTGATCGCGGCGCCGGGGAATCCTGGGATCGCGGCGGTGGCTGAGCTGCGGGAGGTTGCTCCGACCGATCCGGCGGCGGTGGCGGCGCTCGCCGTCGAGGTGGGTGCCGACCTGGTGGTGATCGGGCCGGAGGCGCCGCTGGTGGCCGGCGTCGCCGACGCGGTACGCGCCAAGGGCATCGCCGTGTTCGGTCCGTCGGCGGAGGCGGCCCGGCTGGAGGGTTCCAAGACGTTCGCCAAGGACGTGATGACCGCCGCCAAGGTGCCGACCGCGCGGGCGTACACCTGCACGGAGCAGGAGAGCACCGGCAGGGCGCTGGACGAGTTCGGGCCGCCGTACGTGGTGAAGAACGACGGGCTGGCCGCCGGCAAGGGTGTCGTGGTGACCAGCGACCGGGCGGTCGCCGAAGAGCACGCACGGGACTGCGGCCGGGTGGTGGTCGAGGAGTACCTGGCCGGCCCCGAGGTCTCCCTCTTCGTGGTCACCGACGGGGAGGCGGCCCTGCCGCTGCTGCCCGCGCAGGACTTCAAGCGGGTCGGCGACGGCGACACCGGCCCGAACACCGGTGGCATGGGCGCGTACGCGCCGCTGCCCTGGGCGCCGCCCGGCCTGGTGGATGAGGTGATGCGCGACGTCGTGCACCCGACGCTGGCCGAGATGCGGCGCCGGGGCACCCCGTTCGCGGGCCTGCTCTACGTGGGTCTGGCGATCACCGCCGCCGGCCCTCGTGTGATCGAGTTCAACGCCCGTTTCGGCGACCCGGAGACCCAGGTCGTCCTCGCCCTGCTGGAGACGCCGCTCGCCGGGCTGCTGCACGCCGCCGCCACCGGCACGCTGGCCGCGCACCCGCCGCTGCGCTGGCGGGACGGGGCGGCGGTCACCGTCGTGGTGGCGGCCGAGGGATACCCGGCGGCGCCGCGTACCGGCGACGTGATCACCGGCGCGGACCGCCCCGGGGTCATCCACGCCGGCACCCGCCGGGACGCCGACGGCAAGCTGCGTTCCGCCGGGGGCCGGGTCGTCTGCGGTACGGCCACCGGCCCGGACCTGGCCGCCGCGCGGGATGCCGCCTACGCCCTGGTACGGGACATCGAGCTGGCCGGCTCGCACCACCGCACCGACATCGCTGCCGCGGCGGTGGCCGGCCAGGTGACCGTCCCCGCCTGACCCGGCGACCCGCGGAGCGGCCGAGGCGCCAGAAGGTGGTGCGCGGCCGACCGTATGCCCTCGGGCGACGGGACGGGCGGCGACGTCGACTGCCGGCTCGATGAGATCCGACCTGCACGATGATCAACCGCGGCGCCGATTGCGGCACGAACGGCCCGGCCCGGCGAGCCGGGCGGTCGGTCTCGCTATCCCGCAGCGGGCTCGGACGCCCGGGCCTCGGCCGCGGTTCGGGCGCGGCCGACGATCCGGTCGAGCAGGTTGGCGGTGGCCCGTTCGATCCGCTCGTCGCGGTGCCCGGGGCGGTTCAGCGCCATGGTCCAGCAGAGCGTGCCGGTGGCGAAGACGAGACCGCCCTGCGGCGTCTCGTACAGGTGCGTGTTCTGCACCCGCCGCCCGCCCTCCCGGGTCCGGTACGGCGACCGGCTCAGCACGGTGGCGGTGACGGCGGCCGGGCGGGGCGTCCTGGGGTTGAGGCCGTCGGCCTCGCCGCCGACCACCCCGGGGATCCGGTCGCCGTCGGCCACCCCCGTGCCGGCCCAGAACCAGTGGCTCGCCGAGTTGACGACCAGCGGTTGCGGCGCGCCGACGATGCCGTTGTATTGCACGCCGATCAGCGCCTGTTCGGGCTGCCGGATGCTGCGCCACCGGAGAGTGGGGCCGGCGCCGTCCTGACCAGGATCGGGCATGGTCTTGGCGCAGGCGACCACGCGCTCGGCGCGCCCGTCGGCGGCCGGCCGGACCCGGACGTGCCAGTAGACGCTGTTGGCGCCGAGGAAGGCCAGGCTCCGGCCGGCCGCGACCGCCCGTTCCGCGGCCCGCCGCATCTCCACCGACCAGTACTCGTCGTGCCCGGCGAACACAATGCCCTGGTGCCGCGTCGGGTCGAGCCGACCGGAGTGCAGGTCGAAGCTGGTCGCGTAGCTGACGTCGTACCGGTTGCGTTCCAGCCACTGGATGACGTCGTGGTCCCGGCTGAGGTGGATCGGGATGCCCTCGTCGGAGTACGGCCGGTCGAACGAGACCTCCCGGGCCCGGACCAGCGGGTCCCGCCGGCCGGCTGTGTAGCCGTTGTAGAGGCTCTTGCCGATCAACCGGTCCGTCGGCCACTGGTTGTACGCCTGCCAGGTGGTCACCGGCAGCACCACGCAGAGCGCGGCGGCGCGCCGGTCGTCGCGCACCACGAACGGCGTGCCGGCGCGCCAGCCCGCGGCCGAGGTGAACACCGCCTGGTAGAGGCCGGAGGTCCAGTGGTCGGGGATCCGCAGGGTCCAGGACACCGGCCAGCGGCACGCGATGGTGCCGGTCGCCGGGTCGGCCGGCGGGACGGGTTGCGGCACCCCGGCCAGCTCGGGACTGGTCAGCATGGTGCGGGCGCCGGCGCCGTCGTACCAGCCGAGCCGGTGGACGGTGATCCGGAACGGGCCGGCCGGGTTGACGGCGACGTGGAAGTCGACGGTCTGCCCGGGGGCGACGCTGGTCGCCGAGGCGTACCCCTGGATCTGGCGCTGCCGGTCGTCGGCGGCGCGGGGGCCGTCCTGCGGCCACCAGGGTTCCCCGGCCGCGTGGTTCTCCACCTCGACGGGCGGGGGCTGGCGGCGGACGAGGGTGCCGGCGCGGCGCCGGCCGAGGACGGGTTCGGTGGCGCCGAGTGCGGTGGCGGAGGCGCCGCCGAGGAGGAGGCCGAGTGCCCAGCGTCGGCGGAGTCGGACCATGGAGGCAGCTCCCGGACGAGTGAACGGACCTGCCGGGGACCGCCGGCGGATGGAACGTACCATCCCGCCCTCCCAGGGCAGTAGGTCCCTTTTGGCCCCTTGACTCAGCCGTAGTAGCGGCGTAGCTCGCGGGCGAGCACCTTGCCGGTGGCGTTGCGCGGCAGGTATTTCACGAAGACCACGTCCCGGGGCACCGAGTAGCGGGCCAGGTAGTGCCGCACGTACTCGCGGACCGCCTCCGGGTCGAGGGTTTCGCCGGGGTACAGGGCCAGGAACGCGGCGAGCCGCTGGCCGTACTCGGCGTCCGGTACGCCGATCACCGCGACCTCGCGGACCTGCGGCAGCCGGGCGATCAGGTCCTCGACCTCGGCGGGGAAGACGTTCTCGCCCCCGGAGACGATCATGTCGTCGGCCCGCCCGTCGACGAAGAGCAGCCCGTCGTCGAGCCGGCCCAGGTCGCCGGTGTCCAGCAGGCCGTCGCGGCGCTCCCGGCTGGCCCCCGAGGTATAGCCCTCGAAGAGCATCTCGTTGCCCACGAAGATCCGCCCGACCTGCCCCTCCCCGACCGGCTCGCCGGCGTCGTCGAGGATCGCCAGCCGGGTGCCGTGCGGCGGGCGGCCGGCACTGTTGGGCGCCGCACGCAGGTCGGCCGGGCCGGCGATGGACGCCCAGGAGACCTCGGTCGAGCCGTAGAGGTTGTGCAGGACATCGCCGTAGCGGTCCATGAACGCGGTGGCCAGCCCGCCGGGGAGGGCGGAGCCGCTGACCGCGACCACCTTCAGCGGCGGCCGGGGGTCCGGCGCCGGCACCTCCATCAGTCGTTGCAGCATCACCGGTACGGCGAACAGTGCGTCGCAGGACTGCGCCACCAGGGCGGCCAGCGTGGCTGCCGGGTCGAAGCGGCGGTGCAGCACGATGGTGGCGCGCATGGCGAACGCCACCTGGAGGGCGGCGTACCCCCAGGTGTGGAAGAGCGGCGCGGCGATCATCACGGTGTCCCGGGCGTGCAGCGGGATCCGGTCGATGATGGAGACCAGGGGGCCGAAGCCGTTCGGCGTGGGCCGGCGGGCGCCCTTGGGCGCGCCGGTGGTGCCGGAGGTGAGGACGATGGTCCGCCCGTCCCGCTCCGGCGGCTGGAGCTGTTCCCCGGGCAGGGCCCCGGCGATCAGGTCGTCCCGGGCGCGCTCGTCGACCCGGTGCACGTCGGCGGGGAGGCCGAGGATGCGCTCGGCGAACTCGGCGTCGTGCACCAGCACCCGCAGCGCCTGCTCCTCCGCCACGGTGGCGAGCTGCGCCGCGGAGAGTCCGGTGTTCACCAGTACGGCGTCCGCGCCGAGCAGCATCGACGCGACGACCGTCTCGACCAGCCCGTGGTGGTTGCGGCAGAGCACGCCGATCCGGTCGCCGGCCCGTACGCCGAACCCGGCCCGCATCGACCGGGCCAGCCGTTCCGTCCGGTCCAGCAGCTCCTGGTACGTCAGCGTGGCGCCGTGCTCGTCGACGATCGCGGTGCGCCCGGGGTCGCGGGCGGCGGCCTGGCGCAGCTCACCGGCGAGGCTCCAGCCCCATTTCCGCAGCGCGCCTAGTTGGGTGGCGACCCGGATCGGCCGGCCCGGGTTGAGCAGGCCGCGTCGGGTCAGCGTGGCGACGACGAACGGCAGGTCCACGGGGCAACCCTCCTCTCGATCAGGTACCGTGGCGGCGCGGCGCCCAGCCGGGGTGATCACCGCCGGAGCGCCTGGGCCGCCTGTGCCGGAGACCGGCGGCCCGACCCGCGACGGCGTGCCGCTCGGCACAGCGGTCGGTCGTCGCGGGCCGGATCGGGGTCCGCCGGCGATCAGCGGAGCTGCATCCCGGAGATGGCCCGGGAGATGACCAGGCGCTGGATCTCGGAGGTTCCTTCGAAGATGGTGTAGATCTTGGCGTCCCGGTACCACCGCTCCACCGGGTGGTCCCGCAGGAAGCCGGCCCCGCCGAGGAGCTGGACCGCCTTCTCGGTGACCGAGACGGCCACCTCGCCGGCCTTGAGCTTGGACATCGAGCCCTCGCCCGCGGTGAACGGCCGGTTGTTGCGGCCCATCCAGGAGGCCCGCCAGACCAGCAGCCGCGCTGCGTCGATCTCCATCTTCATGTCGGCGAGCGCGAACGCGACCGCCTGGTTCTCGATGATCGGGCGGCCGAACTGGACCCGGTTCTTGGCGTAGTCGAGGGCGTACTCGTACGCGGCGCGGGCCACGCCGAGCGCCTGCGCGCCGACGGTCGGGCGGGACAGTTCGAAGGTGCGCATCGCCGCCTGGCCGGAGGCGCGCTGCCCGGAGCGGGCCCGGGCCAACCGCTCGTCGAGCGCCTCCTTGCCGCCGAGCAGGCAGCGCCCCGGCACCCGGACGTCGTCGAGGAAGACGTCGGCGGTGTGGGACGCGCGCAGCCCGAGCTTGCGCAGCTTGCGGGTGGCGTTGAGCCCCGGCGTGCCCGGCGGTACGACGAATGCGGCCTGCCCCCGCGAGCCCAGCTCGGGGTCGACCGAGGCGGTGACCACGTGCACCCCGGCGATCCCGCCGTTGGTGGCGTACGCCTTCTGCCCGCTCAGCACCCACTCGTCGGTGGCCTCCTGGTAGACGGCCCGGGTGCGCATCGACCCGACGTCGGAGCCGGCCTCCGGCTCGGTGGTGCAGAACGCGGCGACCGCGGGCTGGTCGACGTCACCGAAGCACTGCGGCACCCATTCGACGAGCTGGTCGGGTGTGCCCGCGCCATAGATGGCGGCGACGGCCAGCGAGGTGCCGAAGATGCCCAGCCCGATGCCGGCGTCGCCCCAGAACAGTTCCTCGCTGGCGATCGGCAGCGAGAGCCCGGTGGGGTCGGCCCAGCAGGTGGCGAGGAACTCGAAGCCGTACAGGCCGACCTTCGCCGCCTCCTGGATGATCGGCCAGGGCGTCTCCTCGCGGGCGTCCCACTCGGCCGCGGCCGGGCGCACAACCTCGGCCGCGAAGCCGTGCACCCAGTCGCGGAGGTCCCGCTGTTCCTCGTTCAGGTCGAGCGAGAACTCCACCACTTCAGGCCTTCGGGATGTCGAACAGGTTGGCGATGTTGGCGGCGAGGCCCAGGTCGCCCTTGGCCTTCAGCTTGCCGGTCATGAACATCATGACCGGGTTGCCGCCACCGGAGACGATCTTCAGGAACTCGACCGGGCCCATGGTGAGGCTGAGCTTCGGGTCCCGCTGCGGGGTGTCGGAGACGGCGCAGGTGCCGTTCTCGATGACGATCTCGTAGGTGTCGGTGCCGCCGTCAGGGCGCCCGGTGACGTTCCAGTGGATGACCGCGTTGGTGGAGCCGGCACGGTCGGCCCGGAACAGGCTCGGCATCCGCTCGAAGACCGCGCTGAGGATCTTGCCGCGCAGGTCGCCGGACATGACCTCGGCGATCTTGTCGTCAGGGGTGGACTTGACCAGCTGCGCGAACTCCTTCGGGCCGACGTTCGCGAAATTGGCCGGGTCGAAGTCAGTCATGGGGGTTTGCACCTTCCGGAGCGGGCCGACTTTGGTTACTCAGCCGTAACCCTACGCACGAGTAGGTATGCTCGCAAGAGTGTCCAGCCCGACCTTCAAGCGCCTGCCCCGGGCCGTACGCGAACAGCAGATGCTGGACGCGGCGGTCAAGGTGTTCTCACGCAGGGGTTTTCACGCGGCCAGCATGGACGAGATCGCCGAAGACGCCGGCATCTCCAAGCCGATGGTGTACGCGTATCTCGGCACGAAGGAAGAACTCTTCGTCGCCTGCCTGCATCGGGAGGGCACCCGGTTGATGGAGGCCATCGCCGGGGCCGCCGCCCCCGACCTGCCCGCCGACGAACGGCTCTGGCGCGGGCTGCGCGCCTTCTTCGGCTTCGTCGGCGCGCACCGCGACGGCTGGGCGGTGCTCTACCGGCAGGCCCGCGGCGAGCGGCCGTTCGCCGCCGAGGTGGCCACCATGCGCGGCCGGCTGGTCGAGGTGGTCGCCGGCATGCTCGACCACGCGCTGCGCGCGAAGGGGCGCGAGGTGCGCGGCACCGACCTGGAGGTGGTCGCGTACGCCCTGGTCGGGGCGAGCGAGTCGCTGGCCGACTGGCTCGCCGACCACCCGGAGGCGGACCCGGAGAAGACCGCCACCCGGATGATGAACGTCGCCTGGCTCGGCGCCGACCGCCTGCTGCGCGGCGTCACCTGGCACCCGCCGGCCGACTGACCGGCGCGTCGGCGGGCACTCGCCCGCGGCCACGTACCCAACGCACCGTCTCCACGACCAGGGTCACGGCCAGTGCGATCCCCAGCCCGAGCAGCAGGCCGCGTACGGGATCCCGCTCGAAGGCGAGCCCGCCCAGGTAGCCGACGAGCGCCGAGTAGACGCCCCAGGAGGCGGCGGCTAGCGCGTCGAAGGCGAGGAACCGCCGCCGGGAGAACCGGGTCGCCCCCATGGTGAGGGTGACGGCGGTGCGTCCACCGGGGATGTAACGGGCCACGATCAGGAGCAGGCCGCCGCGGACCGCGATGGCGCGCCGGGCCCACTCCAGCGCTGCCCGCCGGCGACCCCGCCTACGACGGTGCGGCGCGTCGGATGCGGTGTCGCGGCCCGGCACGGTCGCCAGCAACCGCCCACCGGCGTGGCGGCCGATGGCGTACGAGATGTGATCCCCGACGAGCGCGCCGCAGCCGGCCACCACGATCACCAGCGGCAGGTCGGGCTGGCCGGTCGCGGCGAAGACCCCGGCGGTGATCACCGCGGTTTCACTCGGCACCGCCGGGAAGAAGCCGTCGACCACCGCGATCGCGAAGAGCGCCAGGTAGACCCAGGGTGAGGACATCGTCTGGTGGAGCAGATCGAGCACCGAATCCATGGCTCCGATGCTGGTCGCGCCGCCCGTGCGGGCCATCTGCCGTCGGTCGGCCGGCGGGGGTCACTTTCGTCGCGTCATACCCCGAGGCGTTCTCAGGGTCGGCACCCAGCCCTCCCCGGAGCTGCCCCGCGGAACTCCACCACAGCCCGCCGCCCGCCTAGGCTTGCGAGGTGACCTCCCGCGCCGCCCTGCTCCGGCGGGCCGAGCGGTACGCGCCCCTCCTGCTCGCCGTGCTGGTGGCTGCCGGCACCTGGGCCTCGGCGACCGGGGCGCTTGGCCTCCGCTCGCCGCTGCCCCAGGTGCACACTCTCGGCATCGCGCTGGCCTCGGGCGCCGCCGTCCTCGGGTCCCGCCGGTGGCCGCTGGTCACCATGGCGGCCGTCGGCTGGCTCGTGCTGGCCGCGTGGCCGGCCGCGGTCGTCGCATCCTGGCGGGCCGGCGTGCGCCTGCGCGGTCGCCGGCTCGCCGGCTACGTGCTCGGCGCCGCGCTCGTCCTCTTGGCGGGGGCGGTGATCGGCGCGGCGATTGGCGGGGAACGCCGGCTGAGCACCGGTACCCCGGCGAACGCGCTGGCGCTCTTCGCCTGGCTGGTGATCTTCCCGCTGGTCGCCGGGCTGTGGATCCAGGCGCGGCGGGACACCCTGGCCGCCCTGCGGGACCGCGCCGAGCGGCTGGAACGCGAGCAGGAGGCGCGAGCCGACCGGGCCCGGGCCGAGGAGCGGGCCCGGATCGCCCGGGAGATGCACGACGTGGTGGCGCACCGGGTCTCACTGATGGTGGTGCACGCCGGCGCGCTGGAGGTGACCGCAGCCGAGCCCGCCACGATCGAGGCGGCCGCCCTGATCCGGTCCACCGGCCGTTCGGCGTTGGCCGACCTGCGGGACGTGCTCGGCGTGCTGCGTCAGCCGCCGCCGGCCGCTGACGGCGCGCCGCTCAGCGTAACCTCCACGCCCCCGCCCGCCGGTCTGGACGCGATCGACGAATTGGTCGGGGAGTCGCGTGAAGCTGGCCTCGAGGTACATCGCCAGGACGAGGGGACGCCGCGGCCGGTGCCGGGTGCCGTCGCGCGGACCGCGTACCGGGTGGTGCAGGAAGGGCTGACCAACGCCCGCAAGCACGCCCCGAATGCCGAGGTCACTGTCCGCCTGTGCCACCTGCCCGACGGGGTCGAGGTCAGCGTCCGTAACGGCCCTTCGGCCCGGCGCGGTCCCGCCCTGCCCGGCGCGGGGCTCGGTCTGGTCGGGCTGCGGGAGCGGGTCGAACTGGTCGGCGGGCGGTTGGCGGCCGGCCCTGGGGCGGACGGAGGATTTGTGCTTCGGGCGCTCATCCCGACGGAGGTGGGGTCTTGATCCGTACCCTGATCGCTGACGACGAGCAACTGGTCCGTGCAGGCCTGCGGCTGATCCTCGATGCGGCGCCGGACATCGCGGTGGTCGGCGAGGCCGCCGACGGCGACGAGGCGCTGGTCGCAGCCATCCGGCTGCGACCCGACGTGGTGCTGCTGGACGTCCGCATGCCCGGCACCGACGGGCTGGCGGCTGCGCCGCGGATCGTCGCGAAGGGCCCCAAGGTCGTCATGCTGACCACCTTCGACCTGGACGAGTACGTGCACGAGGCGCTGCGTGCCGGGGCGGTCGGCTTTCTGCTGAAGGACACGCCGCCGGGGGAACTCGCCGCAGCCGTGCGGACCGTCGCCGCCGGCAACGCCATGCTCGCCCCGGCGGTGACCCGGCGGCTGATCAACTCCTTCGCCGAACGTGGCCCGGGCCGGCGGGAGGCCGCCCGGCAGCGGCTGGCCCGGCTGACCGACCGGGAGGCGGCGGTCGTCCGGGAGGTGGCTCGGGGAGACGCGAACGCCGACGTGGCCCGACGACTCGGGATGAGCGAGGGCACCGTCAAGGCGTACGTCAGCCGGGCCCTGGCCAAGCTCGGGGCGAGCAACCGGGTGCAGCTCGCCATCCTGGTCCACGATGCCGATCTGCTGTGAGGCCGGGGCGGGCTCAGCGGCGGGTGGCGGCGCGGGACCGGGACCGGCGGCGGGCCCAGCGGACAGCTTCGAACACTCCGGTGGCCACGAGCGACAGACCCACCCCGAGCAGCAGGCCCTCGATCGGGTTCTGCTTGAAGGTCAGCCCGCCGAAGTAGCCGAGCAGCCCGCAGTAGAGCGCCCAGGCGGCGCAGGCGAGCAGGTCGTACATCAGGAAACAGCGGAGCGGGTAGCGGACCGCGCCCATGGTCAGGGTGACCGCCGTCCGGCCGCCCGGGACGTAGCGGGCGGTGGTCAGGATGAGCCCGCCGCGCCGGTCGACCGCCCGGCGGGCCCACTCGGAGCTCGCCCGTCGCCGGCTGTCGGCGGGCAGCCGGGCCAGCCGGTGCGCGCCGCCGCCGCGCCCGATGGCGTACGAGAGGTGGTCGCCGGCGAGCGCGCCGAGCGCGGCGGCCACGATCAGCGCGACCAGGGCGGGTTCCCCGTCCGCCGCGAAGACCGCGGCGGTGATCACCACCGTCTCGCCGGGCAGCAGCGGGAAGAACGCGTCGATCGCGGTGACCACGAAGATCACCAGGTACGCCCACGGCGAGGTCGCCGTCTGGCGCAGCAGGTCGAGCACGTCCCCCATGCCCTCATGCTGGTGCCGCCGGACGGGCCGGCGGGCCGAGTCACCGGATCACGTCCCCGCGCCCGCTGCCCTGCCGGCCCCGCACCCACCGGTGAGAAGGCCCTTCCTTACCGGTCACCTTGTCCGCTGCGGTCGGGCCGTCCGGTTTGGGGTCAGCGGACGGTGCCCACCAGCTGCGGCCCGCCGGACCGCGCGTCGTGCAGGGCGAAATCCCAGGTCCCGCCGGTCGCGGTGGCGCTGAAGGCCACCGTGGACGGCAGCGGCACCGGCAGCTTGAACGCCACGTTCACCGAGTACGCCTCCGGCAGCCGGCTCTCCAGCGCGGCCAGGCAGTGGGCCTTGCTCCACATGCCGTGCGCGATCGGGCGGGGGAAACCGAACAGGCGTGCCCCGAGCACCGAGGTGTGGATCGGGTTGTGGTCGCCGGAGACCCGGGCGTAGTCGCTGCCCACCCGGGGGGTCACCCGCCAGTGCGCCGCGGTGGCCGGCAGGTCCGGGCGGTCACCCCGGTCGCGTCGCGGGCCGCCGCCCGCCTTCCGCTCCTTCCCGAGGTACGTCGAGACGCCCCGCCAGACCTCCGTGCCGTCGACCGAGCCGACCAGCACCACGTCGAGCTGCCGGCCCCGCTCGTGCGGGCGCAGGTTCTCGGCGTACGTGTGGAAGTCCAGGGTCTCGCCGGCCTCGATCGGCCGGTGCACGGTGATCCGGTTCGCCACGTGCACCACCCCGGTCAGCGGGATCGGGAACTCCGCCGCGGTCATCAGCCGCAGCGCCAGCGGGAAGCCCAGCACGTGCACGTACGTCGCCGGCAGCCGGTCGGTGAGCCGGAAGCCGCAGACCCGGTCGTAGTCGGCCAGGTGCGCCCGGTCCACGGTCACCCCGCCCACGCCGAGTTCCACCTCGGGCAGCTCCTGGCCGCGCCGGCCGCCCATCCCGGGCAGGGCGCCGAGCAGGGCCCGCCGGTAGAGCACGCCAGCCGCCGGCATCCGAGGCAGGTCGATGCGGACGCGCCCCGCGGTGCCGACGGTCGCTGGCGCGACCGCCGCCCCGGCGACGGCCGACAGGTCCCGGGTGACCTCGGCGGCCGCGCCGGAGAGGTCCTGCGTCTCGTCGGCGGACGGGCGCGGCTCGCCGGCCGCCCCCGCCACGGCGGCCCGGGCCGCGGTGAGGTCCTGGGTCGGGCCCTCGATCAACTCGTGTACCGACAGCTCCTCGACCGGCTCCTCCGGCCGCCGCTGCTTGCGCCGCGCCATCACGCCCCCAGCAGGCTCTGGCCGCAGACGCGGACCACGTTGCCGCTGACCGCGCCGGTCGCCGGCCACGCGAGCCAGCCGATCGTCTCGGCCACGTCCACCGGCAGTCCGCCCTGGGCCATGCTGTTCATCCGGCGGCCCGCTTCCCGGATCAGCAACGGGATCCGAGCGGTCAGCCGGGTCTCGATGAACCCGGGCGCGACCGCGTTGAGGCTGATCCCGCGTTCGCGCAGCACCGGGGCGAGCGAGTCGACCAGGCCGATCACGCCGGCCTTGCTGGTCGCGTAGTTGGTCTGCCCCCGGTTGCCGGCGATGCCGGCGATCGAGGAGACCGAGACGATCCGGCCGCCGGCCGGGATCAGGTCGCGCTCCAGCAGCAGGTCGTTGATCCGCTCCTGGCTGGACAGGTTCACGTCGATCACCGAGTCCCAGCGGTCGGCGTCCATCCGGCCGAGCGTCCGGTCCCGGGTGATGCCGGCGTTGTGCACCACCACGTCGACCCGGCCGTGCCGACTCGCCAGGTGCTCGGCCAGCCGGGTCGGCGCGTCCGCCGCGGTCAGGTCGAGCTGCACCGCGCTGCCGCCGACCTCGTTGGCGACGGTGGCCAGCTCGTCCCCGGCAGCGGGGATGTCCAGCGCCACTACCCGGGCGCCGTCCCGGGCGAGCACCCGCGCCAGTGCCGCGCCGATGCCCCGGGCCGCCCCGGTGACCAGGACCACCTGGCCGTCCAGCGGCCGGTCCCAGTCGGCCGGCGGGGTGGCCGCGCCAGCGCCGACCCGGATCACCTGCCCGGAGACGTACGCGGAGCGGCCCGACAGCAGGAAGCGCAGCGTGGACTCCAGGCTGACCGGGGTGCCGGCGTCACCGTGCCTCGTGACGTACGCGAGCTGCGCGGTGACGCCCCGGCCGAACTCCTTGCCGATGCTGCGGGTCAGCCCCTCCAGGGCGCGCTGGGCGGTCGCCTCGCGGGGCGAGTCGCACTCGGCCGGCGGGGTGCCCAGCACGATCACCCGGCCGCAGGGAAGCAGGGCCCGGGCGTGCGGGTGGAAGAAGTCGTAGAGCTGGCGCAGTTCGGACGAGTCGGTGAGACCGGTCGCGTCGTACACCAGGGCGGCGAAGCGCGAGGTGGCGTCGGTGGCGGCGGCTGGGTCGGGCAGCTCGACCCCGGCGGCGGCCAGGATCTTGCCGATCGGTTCGGCGAGCCGGCCACCGGTCGACGAGCCGAGCAGGACCGGCCCGGGAACGAGCGGGTCGCCCGGAGTGTGCCGGCGCAGTCGGGGCGGGTCGGGCAGCCCGAGGCGCTTGACCAGGGTGCGGCCGGCCCCCGTGTGGACGAAGCTCGCGTAGCGGTCGCTCATGCCCGTAGCCTACTGGCGAGTAGGTTGGACGCAACCCCTGCCATGCCGGCGCTGGTCGTCCGCCTGGAACCGGGCCGGCGGCCCAGGACTCGCGCCGTGGCCGCCGCGCGGCGTAGCCTACTGGCGAGTAGGGTACGGGCAACCGAATCGAGGAGGCCGATCATGCAGAGTGTCCGGCGGGTCGCGGTGATCGGCGGCAACCGCATCCCCTTCGCCCGGTCCAACTCGCGCTACGCGCACGCGTCCAACGCCGATCTGCTCGGCGCGGCGCTCGACGGCCTGGTCGCCCGCTTCGGCCTGGCCGGGCAGCGGGTCGGCGAGGTGGTCGCCGGCGCGGTGCTCAAGCACTCCCGCGACTTCAACCTCACCCGCGAGGTGGTGCTCGGCTCCCGGCTCGACCCGCACACCCCGGCGTACGACATCCAGCAGGCCTGCGGCACCGGACTCGAAGCCGCCATCCTGGTCGCCAACAAGATCGCCCTGGGGCAGCTCGAGGTCGGCATCGCCGGTGGTGTCGACACCACCTCGGACGCGCCGCTGGCCCTCAACGAGGACCTGCGCCGTACGCTGCTCGCGCTCAACTCCGCCCGGACCGTCGGCGAGCGGCTGAAGGTCGCCGCCAAGCTCCGCCCGCTCCAGCCGTTCAAGCCGGAGATCCCGCGCAACGCGGAGCCGCGTACCGGGCTGTCCATGGGGGAGCACGCGGCGCGGACGGCGCTGCGGTGGAACATCGACCGGCAGGCCCAGGACGAGCTGGCGCTCCGCTCGCACCGGCGGCTCGCCGCCGCGTACGACAAGGGGTTCTTCGACGATCTGATGACCCCCTACCTCGGGCTCACCCGGGACCAGAACCTCCGCCCGGACACCAGCCTGGAGAAGCTCGGCTCGCTGAAGCCGGTCTTCGGCACGAAGGGCCCGGACGCCGAGCGGGCCACCATGACCGCCGGCAACTCCTCCCCGCTCACCGACGGCGCGTCGACGGTGCTGCTGGCCTCCGAGGAGTGGGCGCGCGAGCACCACCTGCCGGTGCTGGCCTGGTTCTCCTGGTCCGAGACCGCCGCGGTCGACTTCGTGCACGGCGACGAGGGGCTGCTGATGGCCCCCGTGTACGCGGTGCCCCGGATGCTGGCCCGGGCCGGCCTCACCCTGCAGGATTTCGACTTCTACGAGATCCACGAGGCGTTCGCCGCGCAGGTGCTGGCCACCCTGGCCGCCTGGGAGTCGCCGGAGTTCGGCAAGGAGCGGCTGGGCCTGGACGCGCCGCTCGGGTCGATCGACCGGGACAAGCTCAACGTCAACGGCTCCTCGCTGGCCGCCGGGCACCCGTTCGCGGCCACCGGCGGCCGGATCGTGGCCACCCTGGCCAAGCTCCTCGACCAGAAGGGGAGCGGTCGGGGCCTGATCTCCATCTGCGCCGCCGGCGGGCAGGGCGTGACGGCGATCCTGGAGCGTTGAGCCTGCCCCGTCCTGATCCCGTCCCGGGCAACCCGCGCCCACCATCCCTCCGTCACCTGGGCATGAGGCGAACTAGGGGCCCCGGATCGTGAACCGGGCCGACGAGGACGAATACCGGCAGTTCGTGGTTGCCCGGCTGGAGGCGTTGCGCCGCACGGCGTACCTGCTCTGCCGCGACTGGCACACCGCCGACGACCTGGTCTCCATCACCATCGGCAAGCTCTACCGGCACTGGCGCCGGGTCCGCGCGGCGGACAACGTCGACGCGTACGTGCGGGGTGTGCTGACCAACGCCTGGCTGGACGAGCGGCGCCGGCCCTGGCGGCGCGAGCAGGCGACGGACGAGGTGCCGGACCAGGTCGATCTGGCGTTGCCGCAGACGGCCCTGGTCGACCGGCAGGCCCTGCTTGAACTGCTGGGGGAGCTGCCGCCGCGGCGGCGGGCGGTGATCGTGCTGCGCTTCTACTGCGACCTGTCCGTAGAGGAGACCGCCGAGGCGTTGGGGATCAGCCCCGGCACGGTGAAGAGCCAGGCGGCCCGCGGCCTCGAGATGCTCCGCGTCCTCGCCACCAGCGCGTCGGGCCGATCCGTGGAGGAGTGGGCATGAGCTACCGGGAGTTTCTGGACGAGGCGATCGGCGACTCGCCGGTCTCGACGATCGACGTCGATCAGGTGATCATGCGGCAGCGCCGTAACCGCAGGCTGCGCCGCTGGGGGGTGTGCGGTGGCGCGGCGGCAGCGGTGCTGGGGGTGACCGCCACGGCGGCCCTCGGGCTGCCGTCGGTCGGGCGGCAGCCGGCCCCCGCCGAGCGGCCCCGGATCACCACCGTGGCGGGCACCCCGGAGGACGTGGCGCGCCTGGACGGCGCGGTGAAGGCGGCGGTGGAGCGGGCGGTGCCTGGCGTGACCTGGGGCATCAACGCCACCGAGGGGTCGCCCTTGCGCCACGCCAATGATCCGCGGAACGGCGGTGAAGACCCTTCGAACGGTGTCGCCTCCTACCGCGGGTACGGCACCATCACGGTGAACGGAGTCAAGGCGCATCTCTCGATCTTTATCAACCGCCAGCAGGGCGACCGGTCCCGCGAGGCGCCCTGTGTCGAGCGGCCCGAGGTGAACCAGACCTGCCGGGAGAGCGTTGGCCCGAACGGCGAGCGGATCACACTGATGAACATGTCGCGGGTGGAGCAGGCATCGAGTGGTCGGCGACACATCCGAGACAATCGCTACCTGCTCGTCCACCGGCCGGACGACAGCCTCGTATCGGTGTTGCTGGAAAGTGCGGCGTCGACGGGCGGATTTGCGCTTACCGCCGAGCAGTTGACCGCCGTCGGTCTCGACCCCGGCCTCGTGTTGGCCCCGCTCCCGCCCGGTGTGCGTCTGACCCCACCGGCGTCGCCATCGGCGTCCCCGCGGCAGCCTTCCCCGCAGCAGAAGCGGATCGACAACGCGATATTCGCCGCGCTGCGCAAGCAGGCACCCGGGGTCAAGGGCGCGGGCGGTGCCTCCGATACCCCGACCGACCTGGCCTCGGTCTGGACGGACGGCGGCGGGAAGAACACCGCCGACGAGTACTGGGGACAGGGGCGGCTCCGGGCCGACAAGGCGACCGGGCTCTTCTCGGTGCAGATCTGGCGGACCGACCCGGGCCTGGGCAGCCTGACCTGCGGGAAGAACACCAAGATGTACACCTGCAAGGCCGGAACCGGGCCGCACGGCGAGAAGTACCGCACTGTCACCATCGGGGGCAGCTCGGCCGAGCGGACGGTCGACGTCCGGCGCGCGGACGGCTCCTGGCTCTGGGTGAACCTCATCGGCGACAGGGGGAACTTCCCGCTGACCCCGGCGCAGCAGCAGGCCATCGCGTTCGACCCGGCGATCGCCCTGGCGCAGTGAAGTAGTGAGCAGACCGGGGCGGGCCGATCCGCCGCCCGCCCCGGCTCCTCGTCCGGCCCGGCGACTCCTGCCCGCGGCGCCGGGCCGGATCTGCAACCGGATCAGGCGGTGCCGCCGCCGTCGATGGCGATCGACGCGCCGGTGATGTGCCGCCCGCCGTCGCCCACCAGGTGGCTGACCGTCGCCGCCACGTCGGCGGGCGTCCCGTACCGGCCGAGGGCGATGTGTTCCCGCTGTGCGTCGGCGCCGGCGCTGTCCGCCGGGTTCATGTCGGTGTCGGTGGAACCGGGCAGGAGCACGTTGACGGTGATCCCGCGCGGGCCGAGTTCCCGGGCGAGGGCCCGGGTGAGGCCGTTGACCGCGCTCTTGGTCATGGCGTAGACGCTCACCCCGGGGGCCGGGACGCGGCTGGCGAAGCTGCTGCCGATGTTGACGATCCGCCCGCCGGTGCCCATGTGGCGTACCGCCGCCTGGGTGGCCAGGAACACCCCGCGAACGTGCACGGCAATAGCCCGGTCGAGGTCGTCGAGGCCGACCTCCTCGATCGGTCCGTACGAGAACACCCCGGCGTTGTTCACCAGGATGTCCAGCCGGCCCAGTTCGGCGACGGTCTGCTCGACCGCCCCGACCACCGCCGTCGCGTCTGTGCTGTCGGCCTGGATCGCCAGGCCGGTGCGGCCGTACGCCTCGACGTCGGCGACCACGAGCTTCGCGCTGTCCCCCGCCTCGCGGTAGGTGAACGCGACGTGGGCGCCGTCCTCGGCCAGGCGGCGCACGACGGCGGCACCGATACCACGGCTCCCGCCGGTGACCAGGGCGACCTTGCCGGTAAGTCTGGACACGCTTCCCCAATCCTGTTTGTCGACTCAGGAGTGTGATCACCCTATCCGGGTTGCCGGCCGTCCCTACCGTGGACGCCAGCCCGCCCGGACGTCACCGGCGGCGGCACCCGCGAGGGAGTGGTCATGCCCGGTCAAGCCCTGCTCCGTACCACCGTCGTCGCACTGGCTGCCGTGCTGGCCGCCGGATGTGCGGCCACCGGCAACGCCACGGAGTCCACCGCCACGACCTCGGTGACCGAGGCCCCCGGCGACGCGGCGGCGTCCACCGCGCCCGCGAGCGGCGCCCCGACAACCTCCGCGGAGCCCACGGGAGACGGTACGACCGGCAGCGGGTCGACGGGCGGCGGCACCAAGAGCAACGGCGGGCAGCCCGGCAGCAGGCCGACGACGAGCGCCCCGAAGCCGGCCGGCCCGACGATTACCTACTTCCGGGTCGCCCAGAAGCCCTCCTGCCCGGCGGGCACCAACGCCGATCCGGTCGCGGGCACCCCGGTCGTCGTGGAGTGGAAGACCAGCAACGTCGATTCGGTCGCCCTCTCCGTCGACGGCCCCGGCGTGTACGCCGACAACTACCCGCCCACGGGCAGCGAGACCCTGAACTTCCCCTGCTCCGGCGCCGAGGGCGACGTGCAGAAGCACACCTACCTGCTGACGGTCCGCAACGCCCACGGCACGCAGAAGAAGACCCTCGTGGTGACCGCCACCGTGCACGAGATCACCCAGGTGTGACGTAACCCGCGTTCCGGCGGCTACAGGGCATCGCGATTTCCAGCTTGGCGAGCAACCCCGTCGCCACTTCGTACCGTTCCCCAGGCATGAAACGGACGAGAGGTCGGGCGCGGTGAACCGCGCTGACGAAGACGAGTACCGGCAGTTCGTGACCGCCCGCCTGGAGTCGCTACGGATCACGGCGTACCTGCTCTGCCGTGACTGGCACACCGCCGACGACCTGGTGTCCATCACGATCGGCAAGCTCTACCGGCACTGGCGCCGCGTCCGCCCGATGGAGAACGTCGACGCGTACGTCCGGGGGATGCTCACCAACGCGTGGTTGGACGAGCGGCGCCGGCCGTGGCGGCGGGAACGCAGCACCGACGACGTGCCCGATCGGGCGGACGTGGCGTTCCCCGAAGCCGCGCTGGCCGACCGGGAACATCTGCTCGACCTGCTGGCCCAGTTGCCGCCGCGCCGGCGGGCGGTGGTCGTCCTGCGGTTCTGGTGCGACTTCTCGGTCGAGGAGACGGCGCGGACCTTGGGCGTCAGCACCGGCACGGTGAAGAGCCAGGCGGCCCGCGGGCTGGAGAGCCTGCGTCTGCTGGCGACGTTGGATTCCGCGGTGAAGGGAGAGGGCGCATGAGCTACCGGACGATGTTCCGTGAGGCGGTCGGCGAGATCCCGCCCACCTCCATCGACATGGACCGGGTCATCGCCCGGCAGCGCCGCGCCCGGCGGCTCCGGCGCGTCGGCGTGGCGGCCCTGGCCGCGGCGGCCGTCGGTGTCGTCCTCGTCGGCACGACCGCCGTCACCGGTCGGCCCCGAGCCGGCGTGCCGGCGGTGCCGAGTCCGACGAACCCGCCGGTACGCACCCCGGCACCGTCGTCGGGTGCCTCGTTCACCGCGATGGACCTGGCCATCTTCGAAGCGGTGGGCCGGGTGGCACCGGACCTGGACTGGGCACCCAGGCGTGGCGCGCCGGAGGGTGAGGGAGCGGTCTGGTTCTCCGGCCCGAGCCTCAGTGGTTACACCCCGGACGGCTACCACGGGCACGGGAGGGTCCGGTCGGGCGACCGGATGGGCGTGCTGTCCGTGCAGATCACCGACGACTGGGGGCCGCTCGGGGCGTGCACCGCCGAGGCGCTCAGGACGAGCGGGTGTGCCGTCACGACCGGACCGGCCGGCGAGAAGATCATGACCCTGTCGGCCCGCAACCCGGCGCTCGGACCGGATCTGAAGCCGTCCGGGATTGCCGTGTCGAGCAGCGTGCAGGTGCAGCGGTCCGACGGGGTGACGATCATCGTGCGCATTCGGGGTGAGGACGAGGATCCCCCGCTCTCCATCGCGCAGTTGGCCGCGTTGGCCCTGGATTCGGCGGTCGCCGGGCAGGCCGCGCAGCCGCTGCAGGGCAACACAGAGGCCCGCCGGAGGTGGCTCGACAGCGTGGTACTCGCCTCGTTGCAGCGACACGTGCCCGGTGTCACGGGGGCCCAGGGGAGGGGAGCCGCCATGACCCCGGGCGACCTGGGCGCTTTCTGGAGCAGCGAGAGCACCACGGACAGCTACGCGGGCCAGGGGCGGGTCCTGGTGGACGGCGTGTCCGGGACCCTCTCGGTGCGGATCCACCGGCGGGGTCCGGGCACCGCCGGTGACCTGACCTGCGACGCGAGCACCAGGACCCACACGTGCGAGGCAGGTACCGGTCCCGCCGGGGAGCGGTACCGCATCACCACCGACGGTTCTGGGGCGAAGGCGGAGCGGACCGTCCACGTGTTGCGTCGGGACGGCGTCTGGCTAGCGGTGAGCCTCACCGCCGGCGAGAAGGGGAAGCTTCCCCTGACCGCCGCGCAGCAGCAGGCCGTCGCGTTGGATCCGGCAGTCAACCTCACCGACCGTTTCGGTTAGCCGGCCGGGAGGTCGCCGGTGGGTGGTGGGCACGCCGCCGGCCGGCGACCTCCGGACCGTCCGGCGTCTGAGCGGCCGACTTCCTCCTCGGGGCCGCCGCCGCGGTCATGGGAGACTGAGGTACGTGACGACGATCCCGAACGTGCTCGCCAACCGGTACGCCTCGCCCGAGCTGGTCGCCCTCTGGTCGCCCGAGGAGAAGGTCCGCATGGAGCGGCGGCTCTGGCTCGCCGTACTCAAGGCCCAGCGGGACCTCGGCGTGCCGGTGCCGGACGGGGTGGTCGAGGCGTACGAGCGGGTCATTGACGACGTCGACCTGGCCTCGATCGCGGAGCGGGAGCGGGTCACCCGGCACGACGTGAAGGCCCGGATCGAGGAGTTCAGCGCGCTCGCCGGGCACGAGCACGTGCACAAGGGGATGACCTCCCGGGATCTCACCGAGAACGTCGAGCAGCTCCAGATCCGCGCCTCGCTCGAGCTGATCCGGGACCGGGTGGTCGCCACCCTGGTCCGGCTCGCCTGGCACGCCCACGAGTACTCCGGCCTGGTGATGACCGGCCGGTCGCACAACGTCGCCGCGCAGGCCACCACGCTGGGCAAGCGCTTCGCCTCGGCCGCCGAGGAGCTGTTGATCGCGTACGAGCGGCTGGATGACCTGATCGGTCGGTACCCGCTGCGCGGCATCAAGGGGCCGGTGGGCACGGCCGCCGACCAGCTCGACCTCTTCGACGGCGACGCCGACAAGGTGGCCGAGCTGGAGCGCCGGGTCGCCGAGCACCTCGGGTTCAGCCGGGTGCTGGACAGCGTCGGCCAGGTCTACCCGCGTTCGCTGGACTTCGACGTGCTCTCCGCACTGGCCCAGGTGGCCGCCGCGCCGTCGTCGCTGGCCACCACGATCCGGCTGATGGTCGGCCAGGAGCTGGTCACCGAGGGCTTCAAGCCCGGCCAGGTGGGCTCCAGCGCGATGCCGCACAAGATGAACACCCGCTCGTCGGAGCGGGTGAACGGCTTCGCCGTGATCATCCGCGGTTACCTGTCGATGGTCGGCGAGCTGGCCGGCGACCAGTGGAACGAGGGGGACGTCTCCTGCTCGGTGGTCCGCCGGGTGGCCCTGCCGGACGCGTTCTTCGCCGCCGACGGGCTGTTCCAGACCTTCCTCACCGTGCTGGACGAGTTCGGCCCGTACCCGGCGGTGATCAACCGGGAGCTGGAGCGCTTCCTGCCGTTCCTGGCCACCACCAAGATCCTGGTCGCGGCGGTCCGGCGCGGCGTCGGCCGGGAGGTCGCGCACGAGGTGATCAAGGAGCACGCGGTCGCGGTGGCGCTGGCCATGCGGGAGAAGGGCGCGGCCGAGAACGACCTCTTCGACCGTCTCGCCGCGGACGGGCGCCTCGGCCTGACCCGCGCGGAGATCGACGCCCTGGTCGCCGACCGCAACGCCTTCGTCGGCGCCGCAGGCACCCAGGTCGACCGGGTCACCGCCCGCATCGCCAAGATCGTCCAGTCCCACCCCGACGCGGCCGCCTACTCCCCACCCCCCATCCTCTGACCCACCCACCCACCCCACCCGAGCCTGGTTGATCATGAGGTTGGCGGCGAAGTGGATCTCTGGCACCGCCGCTAACCTCATGATCGACCCCGGCAGGCCCGGCGGGGGCGGGGGTCAGGGGGATTTGGGGGTGGGGGTTTCGGCGGCGGAGGAGAGGTTGGGGGCGCTCGCCGGTTCGGCGATGCCACCGGGGGCCGAGGCGATCTCCGGCTCGTGGGCGGTGTCGGCCGCGACCATGGGCTGGTCGGGCGGCATGACGTCCGGCATCTTGGGTACGACGATCACCGCCGTGCCGTACGCGCAGATCTCCATCCACATCTCGCCGCAGTCCCGGCTGTCGAAGCGCATGCCGATCACCGCGTTCGCGCCGAGCCGGCGGGCCTCCTCGCCGAGCCGGGCCACCGAGTCGGTACGCCAGCGGGTGAGGTTGTCCGGCGCCATCGGGTCGTAGGCGCCACCGCGCAGGTTCTTGACCCCCTCGCGGTACGGGTTCCGGGTCCTCGCCATGGAGGAGACCACTTCGCCGAGGATCTGGCGGATCTCGTAGCCGGGCAGTTGATCCGTCGTCACGACCAGCACGTTTCCGATGCTGTCAGCCGGTCGGCGGCCCGAACGTGTGCCTTGTTCACCTGATCGGATGCTGCGAAACGAGGCGGCGCGGACGGTCGGCACGTCACCGACCATCCGCGCCGCGACCGGCGCTAAGTGTCAGACACCGGCCACCGAGGTGATCCAGGACCGGTTGTACGCGACGCTGCCGTAATTCTGGATGCTCACGCCGTCGGCGGTGGAGGCCACGCCGACCTGCTGGCCGTTGTAGAACTGCGGGCCGCCCGAGTCGCCCCGCCAGGCGTTCCCGTTGATCCGGGAGCTGCGGATGGCCTGCCCGCCGTACGCGTCGGAGGCGCTGTTGCTGGTCACCTGGACGGTGGCGGTCTTGAGCTGGCTGGACGGGTTGCAGCCGCTGTAGCAGGTCATGCCCCAGCCGTAGATCGAGTTGGTCGACCCGATGGGCGGGTTGCTGCTGGCCAGCGACACGGTGGAGGTGGTCACCGGGCTGGAGAGCCGCATCAGCGCGAGGTCGTAGCGGGTGTAGGTGGTGCTCACGGTGCGGGTGGTGCCGCCCGAGGCGTAGTAGACGCTGCCGACCCGGACGGACATGCTGCCGCTGATGCAGTGCCGGGCGGTGAGCACCCACTGGGACGCAATGACGCTGCCGGAGCAGGTGAACGAGCCGTTGCTGAACACCGCGGCGGCCCAGGGCGCGGAGGAGACGGTGCCACCTCCGATGATGTACGGGCCGACGGGGGCGGCGGCTGCGCCGGACGCGGCGCCGAGGACGCCGACCATGGCGACGCCGATGGTGGCGAGCAGGGAGCGGATGCGCATCGGGAACTCCTTCACGTCGGGGGCACCCGGGGTCGCCGGGTGACGGGGAGCGGGCGACGGGTGGTCGCCAGGGCTGTGCATCGACTTACATCGATGTACGGTAGGGCCCCGGCGCGGCACTGACAAGGAGTCGATAGAGATTAACCGATGTAACGATTTGGCCACCTGGCGGCGCTGTCGTTCCTGGTAAGGGTGCGTTCCGTGCAGGCCGGGACATCCGGTGCGGCCCCCTCGACGGGGTCACGTCGATCACTGCCCGGACGCGCCGGCCGGTTCGGCCGAGGCGGTATCTGCCAGGTAGGCTGGCTGCGCTCGCCCGTAGTGGGCCGGCACCCAACTGCGTACACAGTCAGGAGTGCCCCGTGCCTCGCGTCGTCGTCGACGTCATGCTCAAGCCCGAGATCCTCGATCCGCAGGGCCAGGCCGTCGCAAACGCGCTGCCCCGGCTCGGCGTCAGCGACGTCGCCTCGGTCCGGATCGGCAGGCGGATCGAGATCGAGTTCACCGGTGAACCGGACCTGGACCGGGCCCGGGAGATCGCCGACAAGCTGCTGGCCAACCCGGTCATCGAGGACTTCACGGTCCGCGTGGTGGAGACCGACGAGCCCGTGGACGCGCGCCAGTGACCGCCCGGGTCGGTGTGGTGACCTTCCCCGGTTCGCTCGACGACGGGGACGCGGCCCGAGCCGTCCGCATCGCCGGCGCCGAGCCGGTCCGGCTGTGGCACGGCGACCCGCAGCTGCACGGCGTGGACGCCGTGGTCCTGCCCGGTGGCTTCTCCTACGGTGACTACCTGCGGTGCGGCGCCATCGCCCGGTTCGCCCCGGTCATGGAGACGATCGTGGACGCCGCCCGGGGCGGCCTGCCCGTGCTCGGCATCTGCAACGGCTTCCAGATCCTCTGCGAGGCCCACCTGCTGCCGGGCGCGCTCACCCGCAACCAGCACCTGCACTTCCGTAACCGGGACCAGATCCTCCGCATCGAGGCCGCCGGCACCGCCTGGACCAACGCGTTCCAGCCGGGCCAGGAGGTGCTGATCCCGGTCAAGAACGGCGAGGGCTGCTACGTCGCCGACCCGGCGACGCTGGACCGCCTGGAGGCCGAGGGTCGGGTTGTCGCCCGCTACCTCGGCGGCAACCCCAACGGTTCGCAGCGCGACATCGCCGCGATCACCAACGAGGCCGGCAACGTGGTCGGCATCATGCCGCATCCCGAGCACGCGGTGGAGGCGCTCACCGGCCCCTCCCTGGACGGCCTCGGCTTCTTCACCTCGGTGCTCAAGCACCTGGTGGGGACGCCGGCGTGACCGTGCGCGGCGGGATCATCGGTCGGCTCACCCGCCGCCCCGGCGGCGAGCGCAGCGAGGAGAGGTCATGACCACCCATCCGGACCCGGACCTGCGGGAGGCACCGGGCGCCCACCCGGCCGACCCGGCGGAGCCGCGTACGGCCACCGTGGTGCCGCAGGCCGGCCCGGCCGACGACTGGACCGCGGCCGTGGACACCGTGCCCCGGGCCACCGGCACGCCGGAGGAGCTCCAGCCGTACGCGGAGCTGGGCCTCCGCGACGACGAGTACGACCGGATCCGGCACATCCTCGGCCGCCGCCCCACCCAGGCCGAGCTGGCCATGTACTCGATCATGTGGAGCGAGCACTGCTCCTACAAGTCGAGCAAGGTGCACCTGCGCCAGTTCGGCGAGAAGGCCCCGCCGAGCGACCGGCTGCTGGCCGGTATCGGTGAGAACGCCGGCGTGGTCCGGGTCTCCGACGAGCTGGCGGTGACCTTCAAGGTCGAGTCGCACAACCACCCGAGCTTCGTCGAGCCGTACCAGGGCGCGGCGACCGGCGTCGGCGGGATCGTCCGCGACATCCTCGCCATGGGTGCGCGTCCGGTCGCGGTGATGGACCCGCTGCGCTTCGGCGCGGCCGATCACCCGGACACCGCCCGGGTGCTGCCCGGCGTGGTCGCCGGCGTCGGCGGTTACGGCAACTGCCTCGGCCTGCCGAACATCGGCGGCGAGGTGGTCTTCGACCCCTGCTACCAGGGCAATCCCCTGGTCAACGCGCTCTGCCTCGGCGTGCTGCCGGTCGACCGGCTGCAGAAGAAGGAGGCCGCCGGCCCCGGCAACGTCGTGGTGCTGATGGGCGCCAAGACCGGCCGGGACGGCATCGGCGGCGTGTCGGTGCTGGCCAGCGCCACCTTCGACGAGGGCAGCGAACAGCGCCGCCCGTCGGTCCAGGTGGGCGACCCGTTCACCGAGAAGCTGCTGATCGAGGCGTGCCTGGAGCTGTACGACGCCGAGCTGGTCGTCGGCATCCAGGATCTCGGCGGCGCCGGCCTGACCTGCGCGCTCACCGAGACCGCCGCGGCGGCGGGCACCGGCATGCGGGTCTGGCTGGAGCGGGTGCCGCTGCGGGAGCCCTCGATGGAGCCGCACGAGATCCTGGCCAGCGAGTCCCAGGAGCGGATGCTGCTGGTCGTCGCCCCGGACAAGCTGGAGGCGGTGCTCAAGACCGCCGAGAAGTGGGGCGTGCTCGCCACCGCGATCGGTGAGGTCACCCCGCCCGCGCCGGACGGCCAGCCGGGTCGCCTGGTGGTCTCCTGGCGCGACCACGTCGTGGTGGACGTGCCGCCGGGCTCCCTGGTCGACGACGGTCCGGTGTACGCCCGCCCGATGCGGGAGCCGGCCGACCTGATCCTGCTCCAGGCCGACCGCGCGGAGACGCTGCCCCGGCCGAGCAACCCGGAGGCGCTGCGGGAGACCGTGCTGCGCATGATCGCGTCGCCGAACCTGGCCGACAAGACCTGGGTCACCGAGCAGTACGACCGGTACGTGCTGGGCAACACCGTGCTCGCCCAGCCGGAGGACTCCGGCGTGATCCGGATCGACGAGCGGACCGGCCTCGGGGTCGCCCTCTCCGTCGACGGCAACGGCCGGTACGCGCGCCTCGACCCGTACCACGGGACGAAGCTGGCGCTGGCCGAGGCGTACCGGAACGTTGCGGTGACCGGCGCGAAGCCGATCGCCGTGACCAACTGCCTCAACTTCGGCTCGCCGGAGGACCCGGGCGTGATGTGGCAGTTCGCCGAGGCCGTCCGCGGCCTGGCGGACGGCTGCCTGGAGCTCGGCATCCCGGTGACCGGCGGCAACGTCAGCTTCTACAACCAGACCGGCCCGGCACCCATCCACCCGACCCCGGTGGTCGGCGTGCTGGGCGTGCTGGACAACGTCGCCGACCGGGTGCCGATGGGCTTCGTGCCGCGTCCTGGCGGCGACCACGACCAGCTCTTCCTGCTGGGTGAGACGCACGTCGAGCTCTCCGGCTCGGAGTGGGCGTGGGTGACCCACGAGCACCTCGGCGGCATTCCGCCGCAGGTCGACCTGGCCCGCGAGCGGCAGCTCGCCGAGCTGCTGGCCGCCGCCGCCCGGGTGGGGCACCTCAGTTCCGCGCACGACCTCTCCGACGGTGGCCTCGCCCAGAGCCTGGTCGAGTCCTGCCTGCGGCGTGGCGTCGGGGCCCGGATCGCCGTGCCCGAGCACTTCGCTGGCGGGTCGA
The DNA here is from genome assembly GCF_043204735.1 of Micromonospora sp. NPDC047740. Lineage (NCBI taxonomy): Bacteria > Bacillati > Actinomycetota > Actinomycetes > Micromonosporales > Micromonosporaceae > Micromonospora > Micromonospora sp. NPDC047740. The sequence goes on along the minus strand of NZ_JBIDCT010000009.1, from coordinate 229,634 downwards.
TGCCGTTCGTCTTCCTGTTTAGCGAGTCGGCCGGCCGCGCGCTGGTGTCGGTGCCGCGTGGGCACGAGAAGGCGTTCACCGCGCTCTGCGCCGAGCACGGGGTGCCGTGGGAGTTCATCGGCGTCACCGACCCGGCAAGCGGCGCGCTGGAGGTGCACGACCAGTTCCGGATCGGTCTCGACGAGCTGCGCGCCGCGCACACGGCGACCCTGCCGCGCCTCTTCGGCGGCGTGGAGGCGGGCCAGGTGGCGGCGCTCGGTACGGGCGTCGTCCCGGCCGTCGGCGAGCAGCCGGCGGGCGACCCGGCGACCGATCCGGCCCCCGACCCGGCCGGCCAGGCCGACGGCGGGGCGCCGGCGGAGGGGGCGGACGCTCCTGCGGCGGAGACCCCGGTGGCGGCGGACGCTGCCGCGACGACGGCCCCGGACACCGTAGTGGCGGCGGATGCTCCCATGGCGGCCCAGGACGCCGCCGTGGAGGCGTCGGAGGCTCCGGACGTTCCCGTGGCCGCTACGGACGCGGCTGCGGAGGCGAGTGACGCCCCGGCGGAGGCCGGGGACGCCGCACCGGGCGCCGACGGGCCCGATGTCCCGGTCGACGCCCCCGAGGCGACGTCCGACCCGGCGACGGCCGGGCCGGCGGGCTCCGCGACGGCTACCGGTGACCCGGACGACCAGGCCCCCGCGCCGGATCAGCGCTGAGGCCCTGGCCTTGGCCGTCTACGCCCAACCCGGCTCCGGCGCCCGGTTCGACTGGGGGCTGACCGGGGCGGCGGAACTCGGCCGGGTCTGCGCGGCCCTGGTGGTGGTGGACGTGCTCTCGTTCACCACCGCCGTCGAGGTGGCGGTCGGTCGCGGCATGCGGGTGCACCCGTTCCCCTGGGGGGAACAGGCCGCCGAGTACGCCCGCCGGGTGGGGGCGATCGCCGCGGTCGGCCGCCGGCAGATGACCCTGGAGCATCCATGGTCGCTCTCGCCGGCGGCGTTGCGGACCGCACCGGCCGTCGCCGACCTGGTCCTGCCCTCGCCGAACGGCTCGGCGATCAGCGCCGCCGCGAGCGCCACCGGTCTGCCGGTGGTGGCGGCGTGCCTGCGTAACGCGCCCGCCGTCGGGCGATGGCTGCGTGCCCAGGGGTACGGCTCGAACGACGCGCCGGTGGGTGTGGTGGCGGCCGGTGAGCGCTGGCCGGACGGTTCACTGCGCCCCTGCGTGGAGGATCAGCTCGGGGCGGCCAGTGTGCTGGACGCCCTGTCCGGGGTGCCGGGCGGGCTCTCGGTGGAGGCGGCGATGGCCCTGGCCGCGCTGGCCAGCACGCCCGACGTGCCGGCCGCCGTCCGGGGGTGCGTCTCCGGGCGGGAACTCGCCGAGGGCGGCTTCGCTGGGGACGTGGAGGTCGCCGTCCAGGTGGGTGTCTCCGACGTGGTACCGGTTCTGCGCCAGGGTTACTTCGCCGCCGCCTGATCCGGCTCTGCCGCCTGGCCCGGCTCTGCCGCCTGGCCCGGCTCTGCCGCCTGGCCCGGCTTCGCCGGCTGGCCTGGCTCTTCGGTTCGGTCCGTGGGTCCGCCGCCTGGTCGCTGTCTGCTGGTCCGGCTCTGCCCGTTGGTCCGGCTCTGCCCGTTGGTCAGGCCCCGCGCCGGTTGGTCCGGCTCGGGCCGGTGTTTCGGCGCGCTGGCTGCTTGCGTCTCGGTGACTACCGACCTGATGACGTAAACGACTCACGTGTTCGCGAACGATCTGCGACTTCGGGTGCAGTTGTTGTCGTCCCAGCGACCACAACTGCACCCGAAACCGGCAGCCGCTCTGTCCGGCGGCCGGACGCGCCGGAGCTGTGCTGGCCCATCCCGGTGATTCATCTATGCCATCAGGCGCACGTGCTCCGGCTGGATGACGCCCGGCACGCCCGCCGCCAGGTTTGTCACCGGGGCCCGACAACTGATCGGTGGCGAGGGCGGACCGAACCGAACCTCCGTGGGTAGGCGCCGCCGCTGCGGCAAGTCGACCACGGCGGTCCGTTCGGCAGCTCCGCGACCTGGCTCTGGGCGCCTGTGTCCGGATCCCGACCCGCGAGCCGAGCCGGGCGGCCCTCCCAGGTCCGGCAGGTCGGCCACTGCGGACTGCCGTACCGATCATGCGAAGTGGCCGCCCGGATCGCCCGGGCGGCCACTGTCGATATCGGTGCGGGGCACGTGGCCCCGGCGGTCAGTCGTCCAGCCAGTCGAGGCGGCGGCCGCCGCGCTCCTGCGGGCCGTCAGGTCGGCCCCGGCCGGCCTGGGCCGGATCGCCGTAGTGTCCGCCCTGGTCGTAGCCCTGGTTGTCGTAGCCGCCGGTCCGCTGCTGCGGCGGCTGCTCGTGGCCGTAGCCGCCCTGCTGCGGCTGGCCGTAACCGGCGCCGCCGCGGTAGCCGCCCCGCTGGTCGTGGCCGTCGTAGCCCTGCTGCGGGCCGTTGTCGTAGCCGCCACGCTGGTCGTAGCCGTCGTAGCCCTGCTGGCCGCCGTCGTAGCCGCCCGACGGCCCGTTGTCATAGCCACCGGAGGGGCCGCCGTAGCCGCCTCCCTGGCCGTAGCCGGTGCCGGGCTCCGGGCCGCGGCCGTACTGTCCCTGGCCCGGCTGGTCGTAGCCGCGACCCTGGTCGGGCTGGTCGTAACCGCGGCCCTGGTCCGGCTGGTAGGTGCTGGTCGGGTACGGGTCGGCCGGCGGCGCGTACTGGGTGGTGTCGCCGGTGTAGCGGCCGGTCGGCTCGTCGTACCGCTCGCCGCCGTAACCGCCGCCCTGGGCGGGCGGGTAGCCACCGGCACCGGCGCCGTAGTCCCGGCTGCCGTAGCCGCCACCCGAGGACGGCGCGTTGCCGTAGCCGCCACCCGAGGACGGCGCGTTGCCGTAGCCACCACCCGAGGACGGCGCGTTGCCGTAGCCACCACCCGAGGAGGGCGCGTTGCCGTAGCCACCACCCGAGGAGGGCGCGTTGCCGTAGCCGCCTCCCTGGCCGTAGCCACCCTGGCCGGCCGGCTCGTCGCCGTAACCACCGCCGCCCCAGCCGTCCTGCCCGCCGCCGACGCCGTAGGCGGGCCCGGGCGGGGCGCCGTACGGGTCCGGCGGGACGTCGTCCACGACCGGGCGGTGCATCATGGTCGGCGCGTCGCTGAGCGAGGGACCGCCGACCATCGTCGGCGCCGCTCCGGCGCCCATGCCGCTGACCACCCGGGTCTGGTCGTCGGCACCCCGGTAGGCGCCCCGGGCGGCCGGCACGGCACCCGCGCCCGCCGGGCCACCCGGACCCATCGGACCACCCGGGCCGTCACCGTCGATGTCGTCGTCGCCCTCGTTCTTGCGCTTCATGTAGAGCAGCACGATGGTGCCGACGCCCACGGCCACGAAGAGACCGCCGAGCAGGATCAGCAGCCAGTTGCCGAAGCCGCCGGAGTCCTGCTGGGCGGCGGGCTGCGGCCCCGCAGCCGCCTCGGTGGCCGGCGTGTCGGTGGCCTCGTCGGTCGGCTCCTCGGTCGGCACCGGCTCCGCGCTGGCGGACGGCGACGGGCTCGGACTCTTCTCGACCTTGATCGGCACGCTGATCCGCACGCCGGTCACGGCCTGGCCGGCCGACGCGTTGACCGTCTTGTAGCCGGTCTTGCCGTCCTTGCCAGAGGCCAGGTCGACCCGGCCGGGCGCGATCGGATCCGAGGACGAGCCGGTGAACCGGAAGTTGCCGCTGCCGTCGGTGTTGGTCTGGCGGGTGATGCCCTTGCTGTCCCGGAGCATGACCACGACGCCCTCGAGCGGCTCGCTGTTGTCCGCGATGATCACCTTGCCGGAGATCGACTTGACCGTCTGCGCCTCCGGCGGCGCAGCCGCCTTGACGGTGACGCTGAGCGGCTGGGCGTCCGACCCTCCGTTGCCGTTGCCTTCGACCCGAATTGTCGCCCGGGTTCCGTTGGCCGCAGGTGCGTTAGCTGCCGCCGACAGAGTCAGGGTCACCGGCTGCGGGGTCGGCAGGCCCCCAGGGAAGTCGACCTTTTTCCCGCATCCCCCGCAGTTGACTCCGTCGGGCAGACCGGTGATGTTGATCGTCGCTGAGTTCTCGCCAGGTTCCGGTGTGACGCTGATGTTGACGGAACTGCTCTTGCCGGCATCAATCGTCACCGAGTCGTCCGCTGAGGTGATCCTGGCGGCGAAGGCGGGTGTGGCGGGGACGGCGAGCAGCGCGCCGACAACCAGCGCCACCACCACACCGGCCCGCTGCTTCCAGGCACGTCGGTGTGTTGACACGTCCACCGCCTTCCGGGTCTGATCTCTCCCCGCCGGCCGGCGCCGGGCCGGGGACGATCACTCACGGTACGAATACGCCGTCGGCAACTATGCCTTGTCTGGCCGGATCATCTCTACCCAGGGCCAGCGTCGACCGTGATGCTGTCGAATCGTATCGTCCCGTCGTGTCCTCTCCGCACACTAAGTCCGCCGCGGTCGCGGCCGCGTTGACAGCGCTGGATGAGGGGCGTACGCCCGAACGGCCGGTGTTCCGGGAGGCGGTCCGTACCCTCCTGGCCGTCCTCGCCGAGCGCGCCCCCGGCCGATCGGTGGAGGTGCGCGTTCCACCATACGGTGCCGTGCAGTGCGTGGCCGGACCGCGACACACCCGTGGTACGCCGCCGAATGTGGTGGAAATGGACCCGGAGACCTGGCTCGCGCTGGCCAGCGGCCGCCTCGGCTGGGCGGAGGCGGTCACCGAGGGTCGCGTACGGGTCAGCGGGATCCGCGCCGACCTCGCCGACTACCTCCCGCTCTAGCTGGGGGTACACCCACTCGCCATCACGATCAGCAGGCGAGCTGTGACTGTCAGTGTCGACTGCTATTCGCGTACACTGTCAGGCGACGACGGCCCCGGCCGGTCCGCGCGGAGCTGGCCCCCGACTCCGCCAGGCCGGGTCCAGACCAGCATGAGGGAGCGGCAGGTGCCCCGAGGCGATGGCCGGCTGAGCCACGACCTTGACCCCCAGCGACCCGGCCCCCAGGACGCGTGTGGCGTCTTCGGTGTCTGGGCCCCGGGGGAGGAGGTCGCCAACCTGACCTACTTCGGGCTGTACGCCCTGCAGCACCGTGGCCAGGAGGCCGCGGGCATCGCGGTGAGCGACGGCTCCGGGGTGGTGGTCTACAAGGATCTTGGCCTGGTGGCCCAGGTGTTCGACGAGCCGACTCTGGCCAGCCTGCGTGGGCACGTCGCGATCGGCCACGCGCGTTACTCGACCACGGGTGGCTCGACCTGGGAAAATGCCCAGCCGACCATCCGGGCGACCAGTTCCGGCACCACGATCGCGCTGGCCCACAACGGCAATCTGGTCAACACCGCCGAGCTCCAGCGCGAGGCGGCCACGCGGGGCATGGACTCCGACGGCTCGACCAACGACACCTCGCTGGTCACCATGCTGCTGGCCAGCCGTCCTGATCTCTCCGTCGAGGCGGCCGCGCTGGAGGTGCTGCCCCAGCTGCGCGGCGCGTTCAGCTTCGTGTTCATGGACGAGTCGACCCTCTACGCGGCCCGCGACCCGCACGGGGTGCGCCCCCTGGTGCTCGGCCGGCTGGAGCGCGGCTGGGTGGTCGCCAGCGAGACCGCCGCGCTGGACATCGTCGGCGCCAGCGTGGTCCGCGAGGTCGAGCCCGGCGAGCTGATCGCCATCGACGAGGACGGGCTGCGATCCACGCGGTTCGCCGCCCCGGAGCCGAAGGGCTGCCTCTTCGAGTACGTGTACATCGCCCGCCCGGACGCCACCATCGCCGGGCGCAACGTGCACGCCGCGCGGGTGCAGATCGGCCGCCAGCTCGCCCGGGAGCACCCGGTCGAGGCCGACCTGGTGATCCCGGTGCCGGAGTCCGGCACCCCGGCCGCGATCGGCTACGCCGAGGAGTCCGGGATCACCTACGGCCAGGGCCTGATGAAGAACCCGTACGTCGGGCGCACCTTCATCCAGCCGTCGCAGACCCTGCGTCAGCTCGGCATCCGGCTCAAGCTGAACCCGCTGCGGGAGAACGTCCGGGGCAAGCGCCTGATCGTGGTGGACGACTCGATCGTCCGCGGCAACACCCAGCGGGCCATCGTGCGGATGCTGCGCGAGGCGGGCGCCCTGGAGGTCCACGTGCGGATCTCCTCCCCGCCGGTCAGCTGGCCCTGCTTCTACGGCATCGACTTCGCCACCCGGGCCGAGCTGCTGGCCAACGGGCTGGACAACGAGGGCATCCGGCGGTCGATCGGGGCGGACACGCTGGGTTATGTATCGCTGCCCGGCCTCATCGCCGCGACCGAGCAGCCGAAGACGCGGCTCTGCCGGGCGTGTTTCGATGGGGAGTACCCGATCGAACTGCCGGCCGGGCACCTGATCGGCAAGCACGTGCTCGAAGGCGTGGGCCGGCGGGTCACCGCCGAGGCGGCCCAGGCCACCGCTGACATCACCACTGCCGCACTCGGCGACAACCGCAAGCCGTCGGCCGCTACCCACCGCCCATAGCACCTCCGACGCGGTCCGCTCACCGCAACAGCGGCCCGCGAGAACCACAAAGGGGAGAACCGTGACGCACGTGTCCGAGCGCAGCGGCGCAGGAACCAGCCCGACGGGCGCCGGCGGCGACCGCCAGCCCTGGACGGCCGGCACGAGCCGTACGCCGCGCAAACGTTCGGTCTCCTACGCCGACGCCGGGGTGTCGATCGAGGCGGGCGACCGCGCGGTCGAGCTGCTGAAGTCCAAGGTCAAGCAGACCCGGCGCCCGGAGGTGCTGGGTGACCTGGGCGGCTTCGCCGGCCTGTTCCGGCTGGACACCAAGAAGTACAAGAACCCGATCCTCGCCTCCTCCACGGACGGGGTCGGCACCAAACTGGTGATCGCCCAGCAGCTCGACATCCACGACACGGTCGGCATCGACCTGGTCGCCATGGTGGTCGACGACCTGGTCGCCTGCGGCGCCGAGCCACTGTTCCTGCTCGACTACATCGCCACCGGTGAGGTCGTGCCGGACAAGGTCGCCGAGATCGGCGCGGGCATCGCCGACGGTTGCCGGTACGCGGGCTGCGCCCTGCTCGGCGGCGAGACCGCAGAGCACCCGGGCGTGCTGCGTCCCGACGAGTACGACATCTCCGCCACGGGTGTCGGCGTGGTGGAGGAGAGCGAGATCCTCAGCTCCGAGCGGGTCGAGGTGGGCGACGTCGTGATCGCGATGCGCTCCTCCGGCCTGCACTCCAACGGCTACTCGCTGGTCCGGCACGTGTTGCTCGGTGCCGGCCGGATGCGGCTGGACGTGGTGATCGAGGACTTCGGCCGGCAGCGCACCCTCGGCGAGGAGTTGCTCACCCCCACCAAGATCTACGCCCAGGACTGCCTCAAGCTGATCGCCGAGGCCGAGGTGCGGGCGTTCGCCCACGTCACCGGCGGCGGCATCCCGGGCAACCTGGTCCGGATCCTGCCGGAGCACGTCGACGCGGTGGTCAACCGCTCCACCTGGAAGCCCCAGCCGGTCTTCGACCTGATCCAGTCCAAGGGCCGGATCGAGGACCCGGAGATGGAGGCGACGTTCAACATGGGCGTCGGCATGTTCGCCATCGTCTCCGCCGAGGACGCCGACCGCGCGCTGGCCACCCTGACCGGCCGGGGCGTCGACGCCTGGCAGGCCGGCGAGATCATCGAGGGCTCCGGCAACGTGCAGATGATCGGGCAGCACACGCGCGGATGATCACGCTCTGGTGATCATCCGGGCACCTGATCGGGGGTTCACCCGAGTAGCCACCGCCGCCTAGCCTGAAGGGCACTTCGGGCTGACGGGGGAGGGTTGATGGCTGCTCGTACGCATCCCGGGATGCGCGGCATCGCCGCCGTCCCCTCGTACGTGGTGATGCAGCCGACCACGCTCTGCAATCTCGACTGCGCCTACTGCTACCTGCCGATGCGGGCGGCGGACCGGCGGATGCCGGTCGCGGTCGCCGAGGCGGTGGCGGCCGCGGTGAACCCGTGGGCGGCCGTCGGCCGCTTCTCCGTCGTCTGGCACGGCGGGGAGCCCCTCGCGGCCGGCCGGGAGCATCTGGCGGCCCTGCTGGCCCCGTTCCACCCGGAGGTGGAGCACCACGTCCAGACCAACGCCACGCTGATCGACGACGCCTGGTGCGCGTTCTTCGCCGAGCACGGCATCCGGGTCAGCGTGAGCGTGGACGGGCCGCGGGAGCGCAACGCCGAGCGGGTCACCCGGGGCGGCCGGCCGGCGTACGAGCGGATCCTGGCCGGCGTGGCCGCGCTGCGCCGGCACGGGTTGCCCTTCTCGGCCCTCGCCGTGGTGTCCCGGCCCGCGCCGGGCCTGGCCACCGAGCTGTACGACTACTTCCTCGACCTCGGCTGCGACGTGCTGGGCGTCAACATCGAGGAGACCGAGGGGGTCAACACCCGGAGCAACGCCCGGGACGCCGTCGCGGTGACCGGATTCTGGGCGGAGCTGGTCGGCGCCTGGCGCCGGGATCCCCGGATCCACCTGCGCGAGGTGGAGTGGACCCTGCGGTACGCCGGGGCCGTCCTGGCCGGCACGGCGGACGACCTGCTGCCCCGCCAGCTCGACCCGATCCCCACCGTCGCCCACGACGGTACGGTGGTGGTGCTCTCCCCCGAGCTGGCCGGCTTCACCGACGCTCGGTACGGGGACTTCAGCAGCGGCAACGTGCTGAGTACCCCGCTGGCCGAGATCCTCTCCGGTGCGGGGCGTACGCCCTGGGTCGGTGAGTTCCTCGCCGGCGTCGAGGCGTGCCGGTCGTCCTGCCCCTACTTCGGGTTCTGTGGCGGCGGCCACGCCGCCAACCGCTACTTCGAGCTGGGCCGTTTCGACGGTACGGAGACCGAGCACTGCCGCAACAGCAAGATCCGCCTACTGGAGGGAGTGTTGGAGCATGCCCGAGACCGCGAGTCGCCGGCAGCCTGAGCGCGTCGGGGAAGCCGCACCGGACCCAGTGGCGGACCGCGTGCGGGAAGCCGCCGTGGGATTGACCGCTCTGCTCCACGAGGCCGAGGCCGCGCGGCTGCTGCGAGCGGAGGTGTCGGGCGGTGACGGGGCCAGTGCGGTGTGCGCCTGGAACCACTTCGAGAACATCCCGACGTTCTACAACTGGAACAACCGGCCGCGCTGACGCCAGCCGTCCGCGATCAAGGACCTGCCGGTGCGCCCGGGCGCGGCCCGGTGCGGCAGGTCCCTGATCGTCGGTCGGTACGCCGGCTTCCGCTGAGCACATGCGTGAGCACGCGGGGGCTACCGCGTGCTCAGATGTGACCGGAGGTCAGCGGGTCGGACGGGCCCAGGTGTCCGGGTCGTCGTCCGCGTGGTCCTCGTCATCGTCGTCGACATACTCTTTGTAGTCGTCGTCGAAGTCGTGGTCCGACTTGCCGCTGCCGCCGAGTTCTCGCTGCAAGGCGGCGAGGTCGGTGTTCGGGGAGTGGTACTTCAACTCCCGGGCCACCTTTGTCTGCTTGGCCTTAGCACGGCCGCGCCCCATGGCTCGACCCCCTCGCACAGAATGCGGGGCAGCCCGAAGGCGGGCCCCGATGACGTCAGGCATCTCTCGTGGCTCATACGGTACATGGGGATGCCACCGTTCGGCACCTCGGGTTACCGCCAGCCGGCCCTGCGCGTCGCAGTGTTCCGGCCGTCACAAATTGTACCCGGTAAGGAGCGGGCACCGTGACTGGCCGTGACACTGGACAAACCGTCGCGAAGCTGCCTAATTTCCAGCTTAACGCCGGCAAGGTCAGCCCCGCACGCCGGGGGACGGAGCGGTGCCCCGCCCCCGGCGTGATGTTCACCGCAGGTGGATCGTCCGCAGCCGGCCGACCTCGGCCATCCGCCGCTCGGCGAGCCGGTCCGCAGCCACCGCCGGCGGGACGCCCTCGTCGTCGGCGAGCCGCAGGATCTCCCGGGTGGTGTCGTAGATCCGGGTCGCCCGCAGCTTCGCCCGCTCGAAGTTGAAGCCCTCGATCTCGTCGGCGACCTGGATCACTCCGCCGGCGTTTACCACGTAGTCGGGGGTGTAAAGGATGCCACGGTCGGCGAGGACCTTCTCGATGCCCGAGTGGGCGAGCTGGTTGTTCGCCGCGCCGGTGACCACCTTGGCCCGCAGCACCGACACTGTGTCGTCGTTCAGGGCGCCGCCCAGCGCGCACGGGGCGTACACGTCGATGTCGGAGGCGATCAGCGCGGCGGTGTCGTCGACCAGCTCGACCTGCGGGTGGGTGGTGCGCACCCACTCGAGGGCCTTCGGGTTGACGTCGGTCGCCACGACCTCGGCCCCGTCGCCCAGCAGGTGCCCGGTCAGGTACTTGCCGACCTTGCCCAGGCCGGCCACGCCGACCCGGCGCCCGGCCAGCGTCGGGGCACCCCAGACGTGCTCGGCGGCGGCCCGCATGCCCTGGAAGACACCCCAGGCGGTCAGGATGGAGGAGTCGCCGGCACCGCCGTGCTCCACGCTGCGTCCGGTGACGTACCGGGTCTCCCGGGCGATCACGTCCATGTCGGCGACGTAGGTGCCGACATCGCAGGCGGTGTAGTAGCGCCCGCCGAGGGACTCCACGAAGCGGCCGTACGCGCGCAGCAGCGCCTCGCTCTTGATCTGCTCCGGGTCGCCCCAGATGACGGCCTTGCCGCCACCGAGGTCGAGGCCGGCCAGGGCGTTCTTGTAGGCCATGCCGCGGGAGAGGTCGAGCACGTCGGCGAGGGCCTCCTCCTCGCTGGCGTACGGGTAGAACCGCGTGCCGCCGAGCGCGGGGCCGAGCGCGGTGGAGTAGATCCCGATGATCGCCTTGAGGCCGGACTGCGTGTCCTGGCAGAACACGACCTGTTCGTGGCCGGTGGATCCGGGGTCGTCGGTGCTGGCGAATACGCCCATTGCTGGCTCCTGTGTCGGTGTGCGTCCTTGTGGGGCGCGGACCTGGTGGCGTGCCGGCGGGATGCTGCCGGTGCTGCAGAGCCTAATATCGGCCGGAACCGTACTGTCGTGCACGTCACGGCCCCCCGTCACGCCGGCGACGCGGGGGTCCCGTCTCGTGGGAGGATCGCCCCGTGCCGTCGCTCTTCGCTTCTTACCTGCGGGTGTACGAGCCGCTGACCGCTTTCGACCGGGACCGCCAGTCGTTCTGGCGCCGGTACGTCAGCGAGGGCCGGGCGGTCGCTCCGTTGGAGGGCCCGGTCCGGCAGCGCACCGCGGTGATCGAGGCGCTCGGCGCGGGCTGGACCCGGCTGCCCGACCTGCCGGACGAGGCGTACGTGCTGGAGACCGACGACACGCTGCTGGTCTGCCCGTGGAACCTGCGGATCCGGGTGGCGGAGGCGGCGCTGAGCGCCCGAGACGGGGTGCCGTCGGTGCTGGCCGACGCGTTCGTCCCGCCCACCCTGGCCGGGCAGGCCAAGGCGGTGGTGGAGGACTGGCGCAGCGGGGCGCGGGTGCTGGAGCACGGGGTGCCCCGGGTGCACGAGCAGATCGCCACCTGGGGGGTGCCACTGCGCTGGTTCGTGCTCTTCGACCGGCAGGAACGGCAGTTGGTGACCGAGCCGGACCGGCGCGCGCTGCGCTACCGGACGGAGATCTCCAAGGCGCGCCGCCGGTCGTCCCGGGCGCTGTCGGTGCTGCGCAAGTCGGTCGGGGACGCCCCGATCACCGAGGCGGTCGAGGAGGCCGCCCGCTGGCTGGAGGAGTTCCACCCGCGCTCGGTGGTGGAGCTGGACTATGGGGGCCTGGTGCAGCTGCTGCCGGACGAGACGCTGGCCGCCGACGACTCGACCGAGCTGGTCGCGACCGGGCTGGCCGGGCTCTCCCGGGGCGAGGCGGAGGAGGCGTCGGCGGCGTACGACAAGCTGGTCGCCCGGTGGCGGGCGGTGCAGCTGCTGGAGCGCTGCAACTAGCCCGAATTGCCCGATAGAGACCTCTCGATGCGAGAGTGTCTCGTAGTTGACGCATCACGAACCGTGATCATGAGTCCTAATAAGGTACTGTCTGCGGCGTAAAAGTCGTAAAAATCGGGCATGGTTCATCCGTCCGTCTAGGGACCTTCAGCCGTTCGGCCCATGTCGGACATCGGGGACTAGCCGGACCATGGGAGACGCGTCGGCCGGCGGGACCCCGGCCGATGTCTATACATGTGGAGGAGTGACCCCGATGGCATCGCGAACGCATGAACCAGAGCCGCTACTCACACCGGCCGAGGTGGCGTCGATGTTCCGTGTCGACCCGAAGACGGTGACCCGGTGGGCCAAGGCTGGCAAGCTTAGCGCGATCCGGACCCTGGGCGGCCACCGCCGCTACCGCGAATCGGAGGTCCGGGCCCTGCTGCAGGGGCAGATTCCCCAGCAGCGCCAGGGGGACTGACCACCGGACTTTCTCAGGCGTTCCGATCAGGGGCGGCCGGACGTACGCGCGAGCGGCGATCCGCCGCCCTTAATCGTGTCCGAGGTTCACTCGTCCAGCACGACGCGCAGCCCCACCGTGCCGCGCTCGCCACGGCGCAGCCGGCTGCCCAGCAGGCTGAGCCGCCCGATCATGCGGTACTTGTGCTTCAGCAGTCCGCGGATCCGTTGGGTGCCGACCAGATCGCAGATCGCCGCGTGCCCCGGTAGCGCCTCGCCGTGCGGCCGGCCGCGGACGTCGCACGGTGCCACGGTCACCCGGCTGTCCCGGCGGATCCGCTTGACCTTGCCGGAGTCCGACGCCGTCCACACCGCCAGCGCGTCCCCGTCCCGCACCGCCCAGACCGGCGTCGCCACTCCCCGGCCGTCCTTGCGGAACGTCGTGAGCAGCACGTACTTCTCCGCCGCCAGGCGGTCCAGGTCGGTCACGCCGCCCAGGATACGGCCGCGACAGCCCGGCCGAGCCCGGATAGCGTGATCGCCGTGAGCGCGAGGAGCGAGCCGGGTCTGCGAGCCCCGCAGTCGCGAACAGAGACAGCGCCCGTGACCGGGGAACCCACGATCGGCGACGTGTTCGGCGAGATGATCCGCGACGCGTACGCGGTCGCCACCGGGGTCGGACCCCGGCCACTTGTCGGCGGGCGGCTGCCCCGACCGGTCATCGAGATCATCGAGCGGGACGACGGCCTGGTCAACGGCGCTCCCGCCGGGCACTACCTGGACCCGCCAGAGGCGTGGCAGCCGTACGACCACCGGGCCGTGGAGCGGGTGCGCGGGCACGCGCTGGACGTGGGCGTCGGTGGCGGCCGGATCGCCCTGCACCTGCAGCAGCGCGGGGTCCCGGTCACCGGGCTGGACACCTCGGCCGGAGCGTTGCGGGTCTGCCGCCACCGGGGCGTACGCGACCTGGTGCACGGCACGATCGACGAGCACGTCGCCGACGGCCGCCGGTATGACACATTCCTGCTGCTCGGGAACAACCTCGGGCTGATCGAGGGACGGGAGCGGGCACCCGGGTTCCTGGCCGCGCTCGCCGCGCTGGCCCGGCCCGGCGCCCAGGTCATCGCCCACGGCACCGACCCGTACGGCACCACCGACCCGGTGCACACGAGCTACCACGAGCGCAACCGGCGGCGGGGCCGGTTCGGCGGCCAGCTCCGGCTGCGGCTGCGCTACCGGCTGCTCGGCACCGAGTGGTTCGACTATCTGGTGTGCTCGGTCGACGAGCTGGCCGAGCTGGTCCACGGCTCGCCGTGGCGACTGGTCGACGTGGACGACCGGGACCATCCGTACTATCTGGCCACGCTGAAGCTGGCCTGAGCACAGGCCCCGAGGCCGGGAAGGGCCCCTGCGTCGCCGCCGCCGAGGCGTTGGCCAGGGGCCCCTCCGTCTCGCTCACACCTGGACGGTCGGGGAGTGCTGCTCCGGCGGGAGGCCACCGTCCCCGTCGACCACCTCGTCGGGGGTGCCGTCCTCGTCGAGGTCGACCATGGTGATGTCCACCTCGCCGTCACCGTCGGTGTCGAACTGGAACAGGTCGGCCTTCCCGTCGCCGTCGGTGTCCACCACCCACACGTCGGTCCGGCCGTCGTTGTTGGTGTCCGCGCGGAGCAGGTCCACCCGCTCGTCGCCGCGGGTCTCCACGGTCTCCGGGTTCTCCGCGTTCTCCGGTGCCTGGCTCATGTCGGTCCTTCCGTGTCGGCTTCGACGGCCGTCGTACCCGATCCGGCGCGCCCCCACGCACGTCGCCCGGGCCGGCCCTGCATAGGGTCGCACCCAGGAACGAGCGGAGCATGCGGGCCGGCGCGGCGGAGACCCCGCGCGCCGCCGCCCGCGGCGAGGGGACGTCATGAGTGGTCGTTTTGTGGTCGTCGGGGCCGGCACCATGGGCCTCGGCATCGCGTACGTGGCGGCCGGCGCCGGTTACGCGGTGGAGCTGGTCGAGGTGGATCCACCCCGCGGGGCGGCCGCCGTGCAGCGCCTCGGCGAGCTGTGGGAGCGCGGGGTGCAGCGCGGCAAGCTGACCGCCGAGGAGGCGACGGCGAACCGGGCGCGGGTCACCCTGCGGGCCGGGTTGGCCGAGGTCGCCGAGGGGCCCGACGTGATCGTCGAGGCGGTCCCGGAGCGGCTCGACCTCAAGCGGTCGGTGCTGCGGGAGGCCGAGGCGCGGCGTCCCGCCCTGCTCGGCAGCAACACGTCCAGCATCCCGATCGCCGACCTGGCCGACGGGCTGGACCGGCCGGCGAACTTCGTCGGGTTGCACTTCTTCAACCCGGTCTGGGCGATGGCGCTGCTGGAGATCGTGGTCGGCCCGGCCACCGCGCCGGGGACCACCGAGGCGGCCGTCGCGCTCGCCGGGCGGCTGGGCAAGGACCCCGTCGTCGTACGCGACATGCCCGGCTTCGCCACCTCCCGGCTCGGCGTCACCCTCGGGCTGGAGGCGATCCGGATGGTCGCGGACGGGGTGGCCAGCCCCGCGGACATCGACAAGGCGATGGTGCTCGGCTACCGGCACCCGGTCGGCCCGCTGGAGCTGACCGACCTGGTCGGGCTGGACGTCCGCCTCGATATCGCCCGCACCCTCCAGGCCGCGTACGGGGACCGGTTCGCGCCGCCGCCGCTGCTGGTGGAGATGGTGGCCGCCGGGAAGCTGGGCAAGAAGTCCGGCCAGGGCTTCTACACGTGGGAAGGCGGGGTCAAGCGGTGAGCGCGAGGAGTGAGCTTGCGAGCCCCGCAGTCGCGAAAGGAAGGTTGGCACCGTGAGCGCGAGGAGTGAGCTTGCGAGCCCCGCAGTCGCGAACGAAGGGTTGGCAGAGTGAGCGGGCTGCGGATCGAGGAGCTGCCGGACCGGCTGGTGGTGACGCTGGACCGGCCGGAGAAGCGCAACGCCATCGACGCCGACCTGATCGCCGAGTTGCACGCGGTCTGCGCCGAGCTGGAGGCGCGGCCCCGGCTGCTGCTGCTCACCGGCGGGGCGGAGGGCATCTTCGCCGGCGGGGCGGACATCGGCCAGCTCCGCGAGCGCGGCCGGCTGGACGCCCTGGCCGCCATCAACCAGGCCGCCTTCGCCCGGATCCGGGCGCTCCCGATGCCGACCGTGGCGGCCGTGGACGGCCCCGCGCTGGGTGGGGGCGCCGAGCTGGCGTACGCCTGCGACCTGCGGGTGTGCACGGCGCGCGCGGTGTTCGGCCAGCCCGAGGTGCGGTTGGGCATCCTGGCCGGCGCCGGCGCGACCTACCGCCTGCCGGCGCTGGTCGGGGAGGCCCGGGCCAAGGAGTTGCTCTTCACCGGCCGCCGGATGGACGCCGACGAGGCCCTGCGGATCGGGCTGGTCAACCGGGTGGTGGCCGAGCCGGCGGAGCTGCTGCCCACCGCGCACGGCCTGCTCGACGAGATCGCGAAGGGTTCGGCGCTGGCGCTGCGGCTCACCAAGCTGGCCGTGGACGCCCCGCCCGCCGCCCACCCGCAGCTCGACCTGCTCAGCCAGGCGGTGCTCTTCGAGGACGAGGAGAAGCACCGGCGGATGACCGAGTTCCTGGAGCGGCGCCGGTCCCGCTGACCGGTCCGGACATGCGACGAGGGCCGCACCGGGCGAACCGGTGCGGCCTTCGTCGTCGCGTTCAGTGCTGGATCGGTACTCCGGCATCGGCCAGCGAGGTGATCACGTGCAACGACTCGCCGAAGCCGATGATCAGCACGGCGTCCGCCCCGTAGTCCTTTATCTCCCTGGCGCCGGCCGAGAAGTCCACCTTCTGCCCGTCGGCCGGCAGCGGGTACGTGAGCAGCTTGACCTGGTCGCCGCCCAGACCGGCCCGCTCCAGCTCGGCGCGGACGTTCTCCTGCAGGCCCTCGCCGTAGGAGTCCTTGCGGGCCACGATGGCGACCTTGTGCGAGCCGTCCCGCATGATCACGTCGGCCAGGGCCCGGCCCTGGAGGATGTCCGACGGGGCGGTGCGGAAGTAGAGCCCCTTGTCGTCGATCGTGGTGAGCCCGGCGTCGGTGTTCGACGAGGAGAAGAGGATCCGGCCGGCGGCCACCACGTCGGGCAGCACGGCCCGGGAGATGCCGGACGCGGCCGCACCGATGATGACCTGGACGCCCTTCTGCACGTGCGACGCCACCGCCGCCTTCGCGACCTCGGGGTTGGTGCCGTCGTCGCCGTCGATCCACATCACCGGCTGGCCCAGCACGCCCTCGGCGGCGTTGATGTCCTTGATGGCGAGCGCCGCGCCGGCGGCCAGCGGCGGGTACGCCAGGGCCAGGTCACCGGTCTTCGGCAGCAGACCGCCGATGATCAGCGGCGTGTCCCCCTTGCCCGGCTTGCCGCGCTGCTTCTTCCCCGGCGGCGGGGCCTTGGTGCTCGCCCCGGACTCGTCACCGGCGCCCACGAACTCGGTCTTGCCGTCGTTGATCCGCTCGTGGTCGAAGTGCAGGGTGGCGTAGCTGGCGGTGGCCGGCTCGCCGGCGTCGGTGAACCCGGCCCGGGTCAGCGACACCCCGCGGTACTCGATGTCCTGGCCGGCGCGGGCGAGCCGCAGGCAGGTCGCCGGGTCCTCGCAGCGCTGGCCGCCATTGGTCACCCCGACGATCTGCTTGGCGATCTCCTCCGGCTGGGTGGTGCCGGCGAGCTGGGCGGCCAGCGCGCTGATCACCACCGCGTCGTACGTCTCGGCCGAGTAGAGGTAGTCGGTCAGCTTCGGGTCTACGGTCCGTAGTCGTTCCTTGAAGCTTTCCGGCAGTTGGGTGAGCGGAATTGTGCCCTTCATGCCGTTCAGAAGGCTCGCCCGGTCCTTCAGTTCGGCCGCGTACGAGTTCTGCATGTTGCCGTCGGTCCCGTAGAGGCGCACCTGGGTGGTGGTGTTCGCCTCCTCGGGCTGGTCGCTCCCGCAGGCGCTGGTGGCGAGCAGGAGCGCCGCGCAGGCCACGGAAATGGCCGCGCGCGACGCGCGTGATACGAGCATTGTCGTCCTTCCTCCGGCGAAGGTCCGCTGCGCACATTAGCGTGCCGGGGCGGCCGGCGGGACCGTGGAGGTGGCTCCGTCGGCAGCCCGACTGCGGATATCACGGACCGTGATGGCTGGGCCGTTTCGGGGTCACGGCTTGACCGTCGGTCCTACTGTTCGGCAGGTGACCGACGAAGCACAGCAGACGCTGGACGACGCGACCGCGGTGCTCCGCTCGGCACTGGCCGGTGACGGCGACGCGGTGGTGGGCACCTTCGATGCCGTGGTGGACCGCTCCGGGCTGGCCGGGGCGTACGGGGTGGCGTGGTGCCTGGCCGCCACGATGGTCGGTGACGACGCCCCGGCGGGCGGCTGCGCGCTCGACTTCCCCGGGATCGACCAGGCCGGCTACGACACCCGGTGGGTGGCCCGCTTCGTCAGCGCGTACGCCAACGACGACGCCGACACCGGCGAGGCGCTCTTCGGCGCCGCGGTCGCCGACGGGCTGCTGCCGGACTGCCTGCTCACCCTGGCCGGGTCGACGGTCGCCACGCTGCGCAGCCGGGCGGGCTGACCGCCGGGTCCACGGCTCAGGGCCGGCGCTGCGGGTCGGCCCGGCACGGCCAGCGCGTCGGGCCCGGCGCATCCCGACCGGTCCCGCCACTGTGGTAGCTCTGGGGGCATGTCCGAGGCGATGCTGAGCAAGGTCCGCAAGCTGCTCGCCCAGGCCGAGGACCCGGCCTGCACGCCGGCCGAGGCGGCGGCGTTCATGGCCAAGGCGACCGAACTGATCGCCCGCTACGGCGTGGACCGCGCCCTGCTCGCCGCCCGGGAACCGGCCACCGACCCGGTCGGCGACCGGGTCGTCGAGGTCGTCGCCCCGTACGCCCGGGACAAGGCCGGCCTGCTCGCGGCGGTCGCCGATCCGCTGCGCTGCCGCTGCGTAAGACGCCGGCAGGGCAGCGGCTTCGCGATGCACCTGTTCGGCTTCGCGAGCGACCTGGAACGGGTCGAGCTGCTCTTCACCTCGCTGCTGGTGCAGGCCGCGCACGGGTTGGCCGGTGCCGCCGTACCGGCCGGGGAGCATCCGGCCGCGTTCCGGCGTACCTGGCTGGCCGGCTTCGCCCACGTGGTGACCGAGCGGCTGCGCGCGGCCGAAGCCGACGCGGTGGCTGAGTCCGGCGCGCCCTCGGCGGCGCTGGTGCTGGCCGACCGCTCCGATCGGGTTCAGCGCCGGCTCGCCGAGGTCTACCCCCGGCTGCGTACCGCGCCGGTCCGTCGGCTGGCCGGCACCGGGTTCGGCTCGGGTGCGGCGGCGGGACGCCGGGCCGACCTGGGGGGAACCGGCGTGGCCGGCCGGGGCGCCGCGACGCGGGGCATCGGGGGGTGAGCCCGACCGGTGCGGGTGGGCCGGTCAGGCCGGGTTGCGGGCGACCGTGGCCAGGTAGCGGCTTAGCAGTTCGTGCCAGCCGGCGGTGAGCGCCTCGCGGTAGCCCTCGGCGGCCGCACCGTGCCGGTCGAAGTAGCGGTGCTCGACGTCGACCCGGGTCAGCTCCGGCCCTTCCGGCTGGAAGAGGACCTCGACCTCGCTCGCCCGCGCCGGGTCCGGCACTGCCACCCGGTCCGGCCCGATCTGCCAGGTGAAGACCAGCCGGCGGGGTGGATCCCAGGTCAGCACCCGGCCCCAGTCGCTGCGGAAGCCGTACGGGCCGATCTCGTAGAGCATGCCGCCGGCCCGGGGCTCCATCCCCAGTTCGGCCAGGGCCTCCGGCCCGGACCAGGTGTATTCGCGTACCCACCAGTCGGCCAGCGACCCGCTGAAGACCGCGAACGCCCGTTCGGCGGAGGCTGGGGCGAAAAGGCTGCTGCGGAGAGTGAACCGGTCGAATTCCTGACGAACCTCATCCGGATCGGCCATCTCCTGTCCCATAGGCCCGGACCATACCGGCTGATGCCTCGCTGTGCAGCTTCACAGTGCGCCCGCTTCCCGACACTGGGAGCGAGATTTCCCGAAAGGGAACTGTCAGGCCCACCATTTCGGATACCACTTCAGAACCTCTTCCGCAGACTTCGGCGGCTTGGATTCCCGCTCCCGCCAAGCGGCAACGACGGTCGGTCCGTGAAAGACGGACAGTCCGGCAGCGAGGAGTAGCGACGTGACCTTGTCGGACCAGCCCAACCACAAACCAACACCCCACGCGAGTCCGAGCAGGGACCCGACAAGCTGCGCCAATCCGAGACGCGGAGGCTTCATGCGGCGAGTCTAGGTCTGATCGACAAGGAGGTCGGGTCCCCGAAGTCCGCAATGGCGTACGGATGACGGCGGGCGTCCGGCGGGAACTGCGGTGCGATCACGTGCGATCAGTGACGGTGATCACGAGGGGAAAGCGGTCAACCACGGCCAGCCGGGACACGGCCATCTGGCTAGACGCCGAACGGTCCCCACCGGCGATTCCGCAGGTGGGGACCTCTGTAGCCCGGCGAAAGGCTATGTGGCCAGGGGTGGGGTCGAACCGCCGACCTTCCGATTTTCAGGCACCCGCATTTCCGCAGGTCGGACAGCCGCCGCACCCCGTCGTGCAACGGCCCGTGCAACTAACTCCGCATGGTGATGTGCCGGGGTAGCCGTGCAACATCGCCATGCGCGGCCAACTCGGACAGGGCTTGGCGATCTCCCGGTCACGCCCGTCGACGGCGTGCAGGTAGCGACGAGCTGCCGCCATGGACGAGTGACCCAGCCGCTTCATCAGGTCGGCCAGGGTCGCGCCGGTCTGTGCGGCGAGGGTCTGCCCCGTGTGCCGCAGGTCGTGAAAGGTGAGGTCATCCAGGCCCACTTTCGCCCGTGCGCGGACGAACGCCTGATACAAGGTGTCCCCCCGCAGGGGCGAACCGTCGCGGCTCACGAACAGTCGGTCTTTGCCCGCGTACTCATCCAGGTGCAGACGGATCACCGGCACGACGTGTGGCGGGATGGCGATGGTGCGTTTACCCGCCTCGGACTTGGGGTCCTTGTCGAACGCCTTCCCCCGGTCATGCAGCGGCTCGACCCGTGCCTTGCGAACTGTGATGGTGTGCCACGCGGATCACCTCGCCGGGCACCACAAGGGCTACCAGCCTCCCCGGACGGGGACAAGGTGGAGCGCCCTACCGGACGAGTCTCAATGGCGGCTGTCAAGCGGGCGTGTGGTGGGCAGGGTCTCCTCGGTCGGGCAGGCGTGTTCCTGCCCGGGGTTCTCGGTCGGGTCAAGGCTCGCCGTAGGCGACCGCGTAGCGGCTTGGCCTTGACCTGGCCGGGGTTCTCGGGCAGCCCTTGTGGTGCCCGGCCGAGGGGACCCGTTGCGGTCTCCGAGGGAGGGTTGGGGTGCGGGGCAGCGCCCCGCCGCTCGTGATCAGCCGTGTGTGGGTGCTTCGAGCCGCATGTCGATGCGCGGTTGACGCACCAGGGCCTCTCCCCAGTCGCCGGTCAGTTCCCAGACCTCGGGTCCGTGATCCGCCGCTAGGTGCAGGGTGTCGATGTGGCCGTAGTCGGGCTCTCCTGAGGCATCCGTTGCCGGTGGCGCCATCGACCGGCGGACGTGGATAGCCGCATCGCTGTGCACGGTCAATGTCGCTCTGCGATAGCAATGCATCTCGCCGGGGCGGGCTAACCGGTAGGCAGGATGCTCCGGCGTGAGGGCGGCGTCGAGCTTGAAGACCACCTGGGTCGCGGAGACGTCTACTTCCAAGACCCAGGAGTCCTCCAAGACGACGCCGGCCAAGTCGGAGAAGACCTCGTAGTAATTGCCACTCTCACGTCCTGCCACAGGCCAAGGATGCCTCCCCGGCAAGTAGCGCTCCAGTCGCTGGGATCGGGAGGTGAGCACGAGGGCGACGGCGTTAAGAGACGGCCCTTATCCCGGTGTTAACGGCGTTGGCGGTGGTTGGAGTTGGAAGCACCGGTTGTCGCGGAGCAGGGCCCACAGCACGTCGACGCGGCGGCGGGCGAGGGCGATCAGCGCCTGTTGGTGCTTGCGCCCTTCCGCGCGTTTGCGCTGGTAGTAGTCCCGGCTGGGGCCGTTCATCCGCAGGGTGCTGAGCGAGGACATGTAGAACACGTGGCGCAGCCGCCGGTTGTAGCGCTGCGGCCGGCGTAGGTTGGCGACCCGTTTGCCAGAGTCACGGGCCACCGGCGCCAGACCGGCGTAGGCGGCGAGGTGATCAGGGCTGGCGAAGGTCGACAGGTCCCCGACGGCGACGATGAACTCTGCCGCTGCCAGTGCCCCCATGCCGGGCAGGCTGCGGATGATGTCGGCCTGCGGGTGGGCAGCGAACGCCTGCTCTATGGCCTTGTCGGTGTTCCGCATCCGTTGGTGCAGTTGCAGCAGGTGGGTGGCCAGCTCGCCGGCGAGGGCAGCAGCCGTGTCCTGTCCCGGCAGGGTGAGATCCTGCTCAGCCGCGGCGGCCAACGCCTGATCGGCCACCTTGGCGGCGTTGACTGCCCTGTGCCGGCGCAGATGAGCGATGATCTCGTCGCGTCCGGCGGCGCGGATCTGCTCGGGCGTCTGATAAGCGCTGATCAGAATCAGCGTCGCGACGTTGGTGAAGGTCAACGCGCGTTCCAACACCGGGGAGATTCCGAGCATCAACCGGCGCAGCCGATTCACGGTGCGGACCCAGTCCTCAACCAGGTCCGCACGGTGCGCGACCAGCAGCGCGAGTTTGGCGATCAGTTCGGTCGGTGTCTCGACCGGCAGGAAGTCATGCCGCATCCGAGCGGTGTTCGCGATGACCACCGCGTCCCGCGCGTCGGTCTTGGCCTCGCCGGCGAACCCGGCGGCCATCGTCTTGACCGTGCGGCCCGGGATATACACCGTCTGCTGCCCGGCCAGCGCCAACATGGCCCGCAGCAGCGCGGTCTCGCAGCCGACCAGGTCGACTGCCCACACCACCTCGTCATCCGCGCCGATCCGGCCGACCAGACCCGCGATCGCCTGCTGATCGTTGGCCACCCGCGTCGACCACAGCACCCGCCCGGACACGTCCACCGCCGCAGCGTGGTGAGCCTGCTTGCCCGCGTCGACGCCTACCCATACCTGCGCCAAGCCGTCCTCCCAAAGCACCCACATCCGGGTCACCTCGGACAACCTCGCCGGCAGTTCCTTAGCAAGCGACGACTCGCAGATCTCAATCAGCGGTCAAGGCGCCCTGGGCTGGCTGGGCGGCCGCTCGTCCATAGCCACCTGACGGCAAACGACCTTGAGCCACACCCAGCCAACCCGGCGGCCCGGAACACCATCCAGACGCAGAAACCCTAAGGAACGACCTTGGCCCCGTCCGGGGAGGCTGGACGGTCTACGACTGCCCGACGAGGAGATCCGCTGACTCAGGGGACGATTCCAGCAGCAGCAGCCCAGCGCCAGAAGCAAGCCGCGATAACTGCCGCAACCGCTGTCGCGATCGCGATCACCAAAGATGTTCGGCCACTCCGGGTCCCGCAGTAGCACCATGCCGAGACGGAACTGAGACCAAGAGCAGCCACCAGCGCCGGCGGGAGTATGACGGCAACCCCTAAGCCCGTCATGTTCTCCGGAACGTCAGCGTGGTTGGCGGCCACCGCCATGGAGACGAGAACACCGACAACCAGCCACGCCAACACTGCGAGGGCGGCAGCGAAGACAAACAGGGGGCGCAGGAAATACGCCAGGTCAGACGGACCCCTAGGTATCCGGGACCAGTCGTCGGGGTCGGCCATCGAGTGATAGTGGCATACCGGCGGGATGCAGGCCATCCGCGCGGCGGTCCGCATCTGGTCCGCAAGAGGTCGACGAACGGCGGGGAGTGGTGTGAGGTGTCGAGAGGCGTTTTCGCTGCTGGGCCCCCATGTGCCCAGGTCGACGGGGCGGGCAGTTTGATCTCGTAATGCGTAGGTCGCCGTGCCATCCACGTGCCAGTAGCCGGTACCCCGGACGGTCACGAGGGGGCGCGAACGGTCACGCATGTGCTGGCTTGACATGGGCGACCAGGCCCTTGACGGCAATGATCTTCGTCCTTCCAAACTGAAGCTCGCTTCTAGGCGAGGTACTCCTCAGCCCGGTCGGCGATGGTGCGCCAACCCCACACTCGGTGGACCGCTCCGACGTGCGACGCATCGGGGTCATCAGCGACCAGGCCGTCCAGATCGAGGGGGCGTATCCCCGGCACCTCGCCGCCAGTGTTGGTGATCGCCTCGAACCGCGACTTGGCTTGCTCAAGGACGGGACGACCGGCGATCTGTTCCGAGGTAGGACGCTCCTGACCCAGCCAGTCCATCAGCCCCACGACTACACCAACCCGATCCCTCGGCCCGAATGCCGGAACGGCCATGACTCGCCCACAAGCGAAGCGCCCGTTCCGTAGCGGTAGTGCCCAGTACTGCCCTGCTCGGAGATGCCGGTTGGATCTCGGTACGAACGGGTAGCGGCCCGGGTCTGTCATCAGCGCATTATCGCGGTCCAGTACAGCCATCCGTACAGCCAAGCCGGCGGACGAACACGGATGACCGGCGGCGCTAACCGACATGACGAGCAGGTCAACCGCAGTAGCCGACGCCAGCCGACAGCAGTCTTGATCTTTGCAAGGCAGGGGTCGGCGACGCTCTCCCGGCCGACCGGCATGACGGGGCCGTGCAATCCCCGTGCAACAAGGAGCGGCCACCAGAGGGATTCCGGGGTCAACGAGGGGCAGACCGGACAGGCGGGACCCCGGGGCGAAAAGCAGAACGCCGACCGGCGTTTCCGCTGGTCGGCGCTCCTGTAGCCCGGCGAAAGGCTATGTGGCCAGGGGCGGGGTCGAACCGCCGACCTTCCGATTTTCAGTCGGACGCTCGTACCAACTGAGCTACCTGGCCGTGCCGCTCGGCTCATGCTACCGCATGGGCCGATACGCAGAACGCCGCGCAGATGAGCGCGGCGTCAGCGCTGGCGGTCCTGACGGGACTTGAACCCGCGACCTCCGCCTTGACAGGGCGGCGAGCACTCCGACTGCTCCACAGGACCTGGCTGGTGTTGCATCCGGCCTGAGCCGGACCGTGCCCCCAACGGGATTCGAACCCGTGCTACCGCCTTGAAAGGGCGGCGTCCTGGGCCGCTAGACGATGAGGGCGGCCCCGCCATCATTGCACACTCGCAACTTCAAGCGGACTTGCTCCCATCCGGCCCCGCCGGAGGCATGAGAAGCATATGCCATGCCCCGGCGGTCGACCAAACCGGTATGCCCCTGGCCGTGAGGACGGGTGGAAGCACAGGTCAGCGGGGTGGGGCGAGACCGTACCGGCGCTTGAGGTCGGGAATCAGCTGCCGGCAGGCCGCCATGGTCTGGCGCCGGTCGCCGCCTCCGTCGTGCATCAGCACGATCGAGCCAGGGCGTGCCGCCGCCGTCACCCGCTTGATGATCGTCTTGGCGGGCGGGTGGTCCCAGTCCTGCGGGTCGACGGTCCAGTGCAGCGGGCGCATGCCGAGCTGGCGGGCGACCGTCACCTCCTCCGGCGTCCACCGGCCGCCCGGCTGGCGGAACCAACTGATCTTGGCGTCCGGCACGGCGGCCCGGATGGCCTGGTTGGTGCGCACCAGGTCCGCCCGGATCTGCGCGACCGGCCGCCGGCCGAGGTTCAGGTCGTGCCGCCAGCTGTGGTTGCAGAGCTGGTGGCCCTCCCGGACGATCCGTGCCACCAGCGCCGGGTGGCGGCGGGCCTGCGTGCCGATCAGGCAGAAGGTCGCCGTGACGTGGGCCGCCCGCAACTGGTCCAGGATCTGCGGCGTCCACCGGGGGTCCGGCCCGTCGTCGAGGGTCAGGGCGACCTCCCGGGTGCCGCTCCGGCGCTGCAGCCCGGCGGGCAGGGTCTTGGGCAGCGGACGCAGCTTCGGCTTCGGCGGGGTGGTGCGCTTGGGCTTCGGGGTGGGGCTCGGCTCCGGCGCTGGGGTGGCCGAGGCCGTCGGCGGGCTGCCCGCCTGGGCGGGGGGCTTGCCGGGCTTGCCGCAGCCGGTCACCAGCAGGACCAGGCCGAGGGTGAGCGCCAGCACGGCGCGTGAACGCATCGTCGCTCCCGAAGAGGGGTCGGGGTATGACTTACCGACGGTAGTGGACGTCGCGCCGAACCGGGAGGGGGTGTCAGCCCGCCGTCGGCTGCTCCAGCGAGTCCCGTACGGCCACCGCCAGCGAGACCGCCTCGGTCAGGTCCACCGGCCGCACCACGCCGGCCGGCAGCGTGTCGGCCTGCCACCCTGGCCCGGCGGCGAGCACCAGCAGCGGCCGGCGAGGGGCGGCGAGCAGCGCGGAGAGCTGGTGCGGACCGGCGGTGGCCCGGGTGTGCGACCAGAGCGCCACGGCGGCCGGCCCGGTCCGGTCGACCGCCTCGAGCAGGGCCGCCACCGGCACCCGTGCCCCCAGCATCCGGTAGCCCACGCCCGTCTCGGCGAGCGCGGCGCCCAGCGCCTCGAGCGGCAGCGTGTGCTGTTCCTCGTCGGCGCAGGAGAGCAGGATCGGGGGTGGGCCGGCGGTCGGGTGCGACCGGGCCGCCGCGGCGAGCGCCTCGGAGACGCACCGGGACATCAGGTGTTCCACCTCGATCAGCGCGGCGGTGGCGGCGTGCCGTTCGCCGATCCCGGCAAGCACCGGCCGGAGCAGCCCGTCCCAGGTCGCCACCACGCCGTCGGTGGCGAGGGCGTGCGTGATCGTCTCGCCGATCGCCACCGAGTCCAGCCGCATGGCGGCGCGGGCCAGCCCGCGGGCGACCGGACCGGCCCGGCCGACCGGGATGGTCGTCCCGCCGCCGTCCCGGGCGGCCTGCGGGGCGATGGCCCCGGGTCGCCGCGCGGCGGCAGACCCGCCGGGCTGGCGTTGTCGCCGGAGCCGCGCGCCAAGGTCGGGCGGGATCACCGCGGGCGCCTGCCGGGCCCAGCGGGCCGCCTCGGCCGGGGCCACCCCTTCGACGGTGAGCCGCCGCATGATCTCCAGGCGGGCGAGGTCGGCCGGCGTGTAGCGCCGGTGGTGTCCCGGTAGGTGCGCACTGGGACCGAGGCCGTAGCGCTGGTGCCAGGTGCGCAGGGTGGTGACCGCGACCCCCAGGCGGCGGGCGACCGCCCCCGCGCTCAGCGCCTCATCGGCCACCCGGCCGCTCCGCTGCCTGATCGGCCGGCGCCGGACGGGACGGGCCGGCGACGGGAGCCGCCGGCCGCAGCAGCCGGCTCACCACCCCGCCCAGCCACGGCGCGTACGCGCGGGGGTCGACGTCGAGGTCGGCCGCCAGTTCGCCCGGGTCGACCCAGCGCAGACCGGCCACCTCTTCGGGGTCGGGTCGGGTGGGCAGATCGGCGGGCACCGCGGCGCGCAGCACGTGGTCGTACTCGAACTCGACGCGGCCGGTGGCCGGGTCCTCGGCGTAGTAGACGTACACCCCGACCTCGGTGAGGTCGACCGGGTCGACGCCCAGTTCCTCGGCCAGCCGCCGGTTGGCGGCCTCGGCCAGCGACTGGCCGGGCAGCGGGTGACCGCAGCAGGAGTTGGCCCAGCGCAGCGGGAACCGCGTCTTCACGGCGGCCCGCTGCTGGAGCAGGATCCGCCCGTCCGGGTCGACCAGCAGCACCGAGAACGCCCGGTGCAGCCGACCGGGCGGCTGGTGGGCGGCGGCCACGGTGGCCTCGCCGAGCGCGTGCCCGGCGTCGTCGACCAACTCGACCAGGTGTTCTTCGCGGGACGTCACGGGACCGGCCTTTCGTTCGGGGCCGCGTCGCGCCACGCGCTCACCGACCGGCTCCGGTGATACGCGCGGCGGCGAGCTTGCCGCTGATCAGGACCATGGGCACCCCCACCCCGGGCTGCGTGCCGGAGCCGACGAAGACCACGTTGCCGAGCGCCCGGTGCAGGTTGGTCGGGCGGAACGGCCCGGTCTGGAATAGGTTGTGCGCGGCGGCGAACGGGGTGCCGGCGGCCATGCCCTGCTCCGCCCACTCGGCCGGGGTGACGGTGCGCAGCACTTCGATCCCGGCCCCGAAGCCGACGTAGCCCCGCTGCTCCAGGGTCTCGACGAGCTGGTCGGCGTACCGGCTGGTCAGGTCGCCGCGCCAGTCGAGGGGCGCCCGGGCGAGGTTCGGCACCGGGGCGAGCACGTAGTAGGTGTGCCGCCCGGCCGGGGCCACCGACGGGTCGGTCCGGCTCGGGTTCGTCACCAGCAGCGACGGGTCGGTCATCAGCTCGCCTCGCCGGATCACCTCGTCGAACGTGCCCTTCCAGGATCGTCCGAAGTGGATGTTGTGGTGGGCGATCTTCGCATAGCCTTGCCTCGAACCGACGTGCAGCACCACGCAGGAGGGCGAGTAGGTGAGCCGCCGCTGCCGGCCGGCGGGCAGCAGGTCCCGGTAGGCGACCGGCAGGTCGGGGTTGAGCACCACGACGTCCGCGGGGACGAACTCGCCGTCGGTGGTCACCACCCCGGTGGCCCGGCCGCCGGCGGTCTCCACCCGGCTCACCGTGGTCGCGTACCGGATCTGCACGCCGTGCTTCTCCGCCGCTCCGGCCATCGCCCGGGAGACCGCGTGGATGCCGCCGCGCGGGAAGGACACCCCGGCCACCGAGTCGAGGTACGCGATGACCGCGTAGATGGCCAGCGCGTCGTGCGGCGCGAGGCCGGCGTACATCGCCTGGAAGGAGAAGATCCGCTGGGTACGCGGGTCGCGGAAGAACTGGTTGATCTTCGTCTGGAGTCGGCGGAACGCCCCGTTGGCCAGCAGCTTCACCAGGTTGGCGGTGAGCAGGTCGGTCGGCGCGTCCAGGTTGCGCTCGATGAAGTCGGTCCGCTCCCACTGCCACAGGTTCCGGGCGTAGTCGACGAACCGCAGGTAGCCGTCGGCCTCGCGGGGGCCGCAGACCCGGGCGATCTCGGCGGCCATCCGGGTGGTGTCACTGATCACGTCGAGCGTCGACCCGTCCGGGTAGTACGCCCGGTACGCCGGGTCCAGCGGGGTCAGGTCGAGCCAGTCGGTCAGTTCCTCGCCGACCGCGCCGAGCGCCTCGGCGATCAGGTCCGGCATGGTGAGCACGGTCGGGCCGGTGTCGAACTCGTACCCGTCGACGGCGAGCCGCCCGGCGCGCCCGCCCGGCACCGCCTCGCGTTCCAGGACGGTCACCTCCCGGCCGTGGCCGGCCAGGTGCAGCGCGCAGGCCAGGCCGCCCAGGCCGGCGCCGACGACCACCACCCGGTCGGTCCGTCCGGTCACGCTCCGCATGTGCCCACCTCCCTCACCGCTGCGTCGGTCTCGCCGCCACCGCGTCGTTGGCCATGTCGGCGAGCGTACCTTAGGCTACGAGTTGCGTCGATTGATGCGTCGATATGAGGAGGAGGGCCGGTGGACGCCGATCTCGCCGCGGCCTACGACCGTTGTCGTGAGCTGCACCGACGTCACGGTCGGACCTACTATCTCGCCACCCGACTGCTGCCCGCTTGGAAACGGCGGCACGTGCACGCCCTCTACGGATTCACCCGGTACGCCGACGAGATCGTCGACTCGACCGAGGACCTGACGCCGGCCGAGCGCGCCGCCCGGCTCGCCGCCTGGTCCGACCGCTTCGCCGCCGGACTGCGCGGGGAGCCGGTCGACGACCCGCTGCTCCCCGCGGTGCTGCACACCATCGCCATCTTCGAGCTGGACCCCGCCGACTTCGCGTCGTTCCTGCACAGCATGGCGATGGACCTGACGGTCACCGGGTACCCGACCTATGCCGACCTGCTCGACTACATGGAGGGCTCGGCCGCCGTCATCGGCACCATGATGCTGCCGATTCTGGGCAGCTCCGACCCGGCCGCCGCCCGGGAACCGGCCCGCCAGCTCGGCCTGGCGTTCCAGCTCACCAACTTCATCCGGGACGTCGCGGAGGACCTGGACCGGGGCCGGACCTACCTCCCCGACGAGCACCTGGCGATGTTCGACGTCACCCGCGCCGACCTGCTCGCCGCCCGGGCGGTCGGGCACAGCACGCCGCAGATCCGCGAGCTGATCAAGTACGCGGTGACGCGCGCCCAGGCCCACTACGCGACGGCCGCGCCGGGCATCCCCCTGCTCACCGCCGCCTCGCAGGCCTGCATGCGCACCGCGTACGAGCTCTACGGCGGGATCCTGGACGAGGTGGCCGCCCAGGGCTACGACGTCTTCGCGCGGCGGGCCCGGGTACCCGTGCCGCGACGGCTGGCGGTGGCCGCGCGGGCACTGCTCACCCCGGCCGGCACGCCGGTGGCCGTCCCCGGGCCGGCGATCCAGCCGGCGCTGGCCGTGTGAAAGGGCCCGTCACAGGCAGGAGTGCAGGGCCTCGACCAGCTCTTCCACCCGGTCGTGCTCGGCGAGGCGGGAGGTCGCGTACGCGAACGTGTAGCCGCGCTCCGGGTCGGCCCAGGCGCTGCTCCCGCCGATCCCGCCCATGCCCCAGCTCCCGTCCGGCTCCCACTGCATGCCCAAGGTCCAGTACGCCCGCCGGTCCAGCACCAGGTCCGGGCCGTCGTACTGCGCCCGGGTCGCCTCGGTGACCAGCTCCGGGCTGACCAGGCGTACCCCGTCGAGGGTGCCACCGGCGAGCAGGCCCGCGTAGAGGCGGGCCAGGCCGGACGCGGTGGCGTGCAGGTTCACCGCCGGCACCTCGGCGGACCGCCACAGCGGGTGGTTCACCACCGCCAGGTCGAGGCCGCCGGCCGGGTTGCCGATCGCCCGGGCCCGCAGCGATCCGGGCTCGCCCAGCATGCGGGTCGGCCAGCCCGGATCGGCGTACGTCAGGTCGGCGCAGCGCCGCTGGTCGGCCGGGCGCAGGCCGAAGCCCAGGTCGAGGCGCCACGGTCCGGCGATCTCCTCGGCCAGGAACCGGCCCAGCGACCGCCCGTCCACCCGGCGCACCAACTCGCCCACCAGGTGCCCGTACGTCCAGGCGTGCTCGCCCGCGACGCTGCCCGGCGCCCACTCCGGCTCGGCGGCGGCCAGGTCGGCGCAGAGCAGCGCCCAGTCGGCGACCGCCCCGGCCGGGCGAGGCACCGGAAACGCCGGCAGCCCGGCGGTGTGGCTGAGCACCTGGCGCACGCTCGCCGGGGTGCGGAACTCCGGCCAGTACGCGGACACCGGCCGGTCCAACTCGACCCGGCCCCGGTCGACCAGCATGAGCAGGCAGAGCGCGGCCACCGGCTTGCCGACCGAGTAGACGTTGACCAGCGTGTCCGGCCGCCACGGGTTACCGGCGGCGGCGCGGTCGGCGGTGGCCGGGCCGGACGGGACGCCCGCGCGGCGCCCGCCTGTCAGGTCGACCACCGGCTGCCCGTCATACCAGATGGTCAGGCCGGCGCCCGTCTCCCGCCCGGTGGCGAGCAGGTCGTGGAAGCAGTCCCGGACCGGGGCGAAGCGCGCGTGCATCCGGCCACGGTAGGCCGTCCACGTCGGACCGGACGCGCGAATTCCGCCCGCTGCGGTGGCTCACCGCCCACGCGTACGGGATGCTGGCGGGATGGCGGAGCCGGAACTGGTGGACGTGGTCGTGGTCGGGCTCGGGGTCGGCGGCGAGGAGGTGGCCGGGCGGCTCGCCGAGGCCGGCCTCACCGTCGTCGGGATCGAGCGGAACCTGGTCGGCGGCGAGTGCCCCTACTGGGGCTGCATCCCCAGCAAGATCATGATCCGGGCGGCCAACGCGCTGGCCGAGGCGCACCGGGTCAACGAGCTGGCCGGCTCGGCGCAGGTCCGGCCGGACTGGGCGCCGGTCGCCAAGCGCATCCGCGAGGAGGCCACCGACACCTGGGACGACAGGGTGGCGGTCGAGCGCTTCACCGGCAAGGGCGGCCGGTTCGTCCGGGGCAGCGGCCGGCTCGACGGCCCCAACCGGGTACGCGTGGGCGACCAGGTCTTCGAGGCCCGGTACGGGATCGTGCTGGGCACCGGCACCCGCCCCTCGATCCCGCCGATCGACGGCCTGGCCGACACCCCGTACTGGACGAACCACCAGGCGATCGAGGTCGAGGAGCTGCCGGCGTCGCTGCTGGTGCTGGGCGGCGGCGCGATCGGGCTGGAACTGGCCCAGGTCTTCGCGCGGTTCGGCGTCCAGGTGACCGTGATCGAGGCGGCCGACCGGGTGCTCGCCATCGAGGAGCCGGAGGCGTCCGAGGTGGCCGCCCGGGCGCTGCGCACCGACGGCGTACGGATCGAGACCGGGGTGCGGGCCGGGCGGGTCAGCCACGACGGCACCACCTTCACGGTGCACGCGGACGGCACCGAGTTCACCGGCGAGCAGTTGCTGGTGGTGACCGGCCGGAGGGCGCACCTGGAGGAGTTGGGCCTGGACACCGTCGGCGTGGACGCCGCCCAGCGCTACCTGCCGGTCAACGAGCGGATGCACGTCACCGAGGGCATCTGGGCGGTCGGCGACCTCACCGGCGAGGGCGCATTCACGCACATCGCCATGTACCAGGCGGCCATCGTGGTGGCCGACGTGCTCGACCACATGCGGCATACCAGGGGCGGCCCGGACGCGAGCGGCACCGCCAGCGTGGTCGGCGGCGCCGCCGGGGCGGCCAGCGCGGTCGGCGGGGCGATGAGCGCCGGCGGGCCGACCGCCGCGCCGGGCAGCGTCCCGCGCGCCGACTACCGCGCGATGCCCCGGGTCACCTTCACCGACCCGGAGGTGGGCGCGGTCGGCCTCACCGAGCGGCAGGCCCGCGAGCGCGGCATCAACGTCCAGATCGGGTACGCCGACCTGACCGCCTCGGCCCGGGGCTGGATCCACAAGGCCGGCAACGAGGGCTTCATCAAGCTGGTCGCCGACGCCGACCAGGGCGTGCTGGTCGGCGCCACCTCGGTCGGCCCGGCCGGGGGCGAGGTGCTGTCCGCGCTGGTGGTGGCGGTGCACGCGGCGGTCCCGATTAGCCACCTCCGGCACATGATCTACGCGTACCCGACGTTCCACCGCGCCATCGAGGACGCGCTGCGGTCGTTGAAGTAGGCCCGGCTCAGTCGGCCGGTGCGCCGTGGCGGCCGGCGCCCTCGGTGAACCGGGCGGCGCCCTTCATCGCGTCGGTGATCAGCGACTCCGTGCCGAAGGCCAGCTCGGTGGCCATCGCCTCCGGCTCGGGCAGGCCGGCGTTGGCGAGCAGTGCCGCGCGGTCGTTGCGCAGGCAGGTCTGCGGGTGCCGGGCGATCTCGACCGCCAGCCGCTCGGCCGCCGCGCGGGCCTCGCCCGGGGCGACCAGCCGGTTCACCAGACCCATCGTGTACGCCTCGTCGGCGGGGACCGGGCGGCCGGTGAGGATCAAGTCCATGGCCCGGCTCTCCCCGATCAGCCGGGGCAGCCGCACCGTGCCGCCGTCGATCAGGGGTACGCCCCAGCGCCGGCAGAACACCCCGAGCGTCGCGTCCGACTCGGCGATCCGCAGGTCGCACCAGAGCGCCAGCTCCAGGCCGCCGGCCACGGCGTACCCGGAGATCGCGGCGAGCACCGGCTTGGAGAGGCGCATCCGGGTCGGGCCCATCGGGCCGTCGCCCTCCGGCTCGACGCGGTTGCCGCGGGGCGTATCGATGGACTTGAGGTCGGCGCCCGAGCAGAAGATGCCGCCCGCGCCCCAGAGCACGGCGACCGCCGCGTCCGGGTCGGCCTCGAACGCGCGGAACGCGTCCGCCAGGGCCCGGGCGGTCGGGCCGTCGACGGCGTTGCGGGCCTCCGGCCGATCCAGGATCACCGTGGTCACCGGCCCGGCGTGCTCGACGCGTACTCCCATCGGGTCAGCATGCCGTCGGCGGCGGCCGGCGCGCCAGAGATCGGCGCGGTGACGGCAGGTCTCGGTCCGTGGTGCGGAACATTCCTCACTTGATCGAACCGGCCGGGGCCAGCCAGCGCATCGGCTGGCCGGTCACCGCGCCGACCTGCTCGAAGTCCCGGTCGTAGTGCAGCAGGGACAGCCCCTGGTATTCAGCCGTTGCCGCGATGAGCAGGTCAACGGCACCAGCCGACCGGTGAGTTCCGCGCTCGGTCAGCTCCAGCTGTATCTCGGCCGCCCGCTCATACACCCGGTCGGGCATCGCCACCCAGCCAAAGGCGGCGCGAAGCTGCTGTTCAAGTCGGGTGCGGTCGGCGACGGAGCGGGCCGAGTAGAGGAACTCCAGCTCGACGAGGGGGCAGATGGCGACCAGACCGGCGGTGATGGTGGGTTCCCAGCGGGCCAGCACCTCCGGGTCGCGGAGTAGCCGGACGAGTGCGCTGGTGTCGACGAGATAGTCGGCGAGCTTCACGACCGGTAGGCGTCCTTGTCGAGCAGCTCGTCGAAGTCACCGGCCTGCCCGCGGCTGGCCAATTCGGCCAGCGCGCGGGCCCGGCGCAGCCGTGCCGCTCCCTCGCGGAGCGCGACGTTGACCGTGTCCTTCTTCGTCTTGGTGCCGAACGCCCTGGCCGCGTCGGCCAGCGCCTCATCGTCGACGTCCACGAGGATCTTGGTCATTCGCGCCTCCTATATACGGCAAGCAGTAGCAGTATATCCGAGCGCGGGCCCTGAACAGGGATGGTGAATGGATCGCGTCAGGCGCGGGTGGGTGGCTGGGTGAGGAAGGTGCGCCAGGCGGTGGGGGTGAAGGTGAGGGTGGGGCCGGTCGGGTCCTTGGAGTCGCGGACGGCGACCAGGTCGGGAAGGTTGTCGGCGACCTCGACGCAGTCGCCGCCGTTGCCGCTGCTGCGGCTGCTGGTGTAGCGCGGTGAGGATCGGTGGAATCGGCACCCGGTAGTGGGCTCCGGCGCAGATCAGCGGCACGGGGAAGGCGTTCCGGCGGGCCAGCTTGTAGGCCGCTGACCGTGAGATGCCGAGGATGTCGGCGGCGGTGGCGAGGTCGGTGGTCAGGCCCAGAGCGGCGGCGGGGTGAGGGGGGAGGATTGCGCCGCGAAGCGAGCGTGGGCTCTCTTGGTTATTGACGGTTAAGGACGGTTCGGCGGAAGCACGCTTCCGGCCGTTCGGTAGCACACTTCCGGCCGTCTGGTACTGCACTTCCGCCCGGTCGCGGACCGGGGGGAAGCTGGCTTCCGCCCGCTTTTCCACAGGCTCCGGGGGCTCGGTCGGGCGGCCCGACTCGGCGGCGTTTGCGCTGGGAAGCTGCCGTGACAGGCGCGAGGTGTAGGTCACGAGCCGACCTGAGAGGTGGGGTTTGGGTGATCCCGCTGGCGCGGGCGCATCTGCAGAGGAGCAGACGGGCGGCGGTGCGAGGAAAGAAAGAAATTTTCACCGTACCTTTGTGACCTGACAGCACCGCGCCTGTCAGGAATCACGACCATGCCTCTGACCTGGGCTGACAGGATTCGTCAGGGCTTGTCAGAGCACGAATACGCCGTCGTCGTAGTTCGGGTTGTCCGCCACGGGCTGGCCGTGGTCGCTGGGCAACTCGGCGAGCCGGATCCGGCAGGTGGCGCCGCCGGGGAGTCAGGCCACTGCGGCGGGGTCGGTGGCGTGGGTGGCGGTCGCGAATGGGGCATCGCCGCGCCTGCCGCGCAGGAGCCGGTGAAGGTGTTCGTCGCGTTGCTGGCTGCGGAGCCAGAACAGCACCGGGTAGCCGGGTCCGCCGCGCCGGGGGAGTGGGGCGTAGCGGTCGAGTTTGGCCACGACCCGGCCCAGGGGTTCGGTGCCTGTGTCGGCCTCTAACCAGAACCCTGCGGTGGTGTCGGCGACGCTCCACAGGCCGTGCCCGTCGGCGGTGATGGTGCGGAACCGCTTGGTGGTCGTCGCCTCCGACCACCACCGGTCCAGCCGCGTCGCGGAGTGCTGGCGGGTGTGTGCGGTGAGTCGGACGAAGAATTCGTTGGTGGTGAGCAGGTGTGTCAGGTGCGGGTTGGCCGACATCCGCTGCACCCTCCGTTGGCTCGCGCGGACGGTGGGCTCGGGCTGGTTGTCGGCGGCGGCCTGGAACCGGTGGCCGTTGTGGCCGAGGGTCCAGTGCCACGGTTGGCTGCCGCCGCCGTCGCGGGCGAACCGGAACCGGTCCAGCAGGCCCAGGGCGGCCAGCTCACCGAGCCGGATCTGACAGGTCCGGTGGGCGTGGAACAGGATGCGGTGGATCTGGTCGGTGGTGAGGACCTGATGGTCGTCGAGCAGCTGGAGCAGCAGGCGGTCGCGGGTGGTGGTGTGGGGATAGGTGGCCAGCAGAGCACGATTGCGGCATAGGTGTGTTCACCCCTGGAGAGAGAATCCCGTAGGGAGTCTGGACGAGTCGATCTTGCATGCGACGCTGTTGTCGGCCGGATTTGGGCAGTTCAGGCACCTGACAGGCCGGATGGAGGGGACTCGTGTGGGGCCTCGTCTCGTGGACACCCCCAAACGAGCCCCCCATGCCGTACCCGGCCGAGCCCCCGAACGAGCGAGCGGGTCAGCGTTCGTGTTCGGCCATGCGCCGCTTCATCGCCGTGCGGGCGAGCTGCTGCAACGGCGGCTCGCCGTCGGTGCGGCGGTGGGCGG
This sequence comes from Micromonospora sp. NPDC047740, assembly GCF_043204735.1. Lineage (NCBI taxonomy): Bacteria > Bacillati > Actinomycetota > Actinomycetes > Micromonosporales > Micromonosporaceae > Micromonospora > Micromonospora sp. NPDC047740. The sequence goes on along the minus strand of NZ_JBIDCT010000009.1, from coordinate 193,829 downwards.
CGGCGCACTCCTGCCGGATCGCGGTCGCCTCACCCACGACCGGCGCCGGCGGATTGGTCACGAACGTGAACCCGGGCAGTTCCCGGTTGCCGACCAGCAGCCGGGCGGCGGTGTACACGTCGAGGTGGGCGAGGTCGTGCTCGTCCAGCTCGGGTTTGGTGTGCCGGGACAACTCCCTGGCGTCGCCTGGGTCGACGGTGAAGAACAGCTTCGACCGCCGTTGGCGGACACTGCCGCGGCGACGTCCCTGGGCAACCCGGGGGCGCGGCGCGGTGGTCGAGTCCGCCGTCGCGTCCGGCGCCGCTACGCCGGCGTCCGCCCGGTCCGGCTGCCCGCCAGCCTGGTCAGCCTGGTGCCGGCCGGCAGCCCGCTCGACCCGGCCGCCGCCCCCGCCTGACGATCAGCCCGACCGGCCGGCGCCGGCGTCGGGCGAGGTGCCGCCCCGGCGGCGGCCCGCCCACAGCGCCAGCCCGGCGTAGGGCAGCAGGAAGGTGAACCCTAGCCCGACGGGGCTGTCGAACGGCCAGTGCTGCCGCCGGTCCGCTGGCCCCAGCAACACGCACGCGACCACCACGGCCCAGATCACCGGCATCGCGAACAGCCCTGGTGCGGGCAGCCGCAGGATCCGCGCGGCCAGTGGGCCGACGACGGCCATCAGGACCGGCACGGACAGGATGGCGAGGATCACGGGCCCGAGGTCGGGCAGGCACGGCGCATCCTCGGCGCAGGATGCCGGCTCCCCTCGGCGAGCTTGGCGAGAGCCAGGGCTGCCGCCACCGCGACACCGAGCGTCACCAGTCCGACCAGCAGCCCAGCCGCAACCAGGCGGAGGGCCTTTCGCGGGCGGACAAGGCGGGCCGGAGCGGCCGGGGCAACCGGGTCGTCAGACATCCCGGCAGCATAGGGGCAAATGGATCAGCCGGCGGGGCGGCGAAGGACGCAGACCGCGAAGTCGGCGTCCTCCTGCCACCGACGCAGGTCCCAGGTGGCGGGCCGGTGGATGGCGGCGGAACGGCGGCGTGAGATGAGCCGGGCGTCCCGCCCCCACCTGCCGATGCGTCCGCTGTGGCGGTGCCGGCGATGCGGCGCGGAGTGGCCCTGCCAGCCGGCCCGGCTCGCCCTGCTGGTCGAGTACCGGGCCGACCGGACCGCGTTGCTGATCTACCTGAGCACGCTCATGGCCGAGGCCGGCGCGCAGCTGGCGCAGCTCAACGGGCATGCCGCGCCGGAGGACCTGACCCGGCGCTTCCTCTCATGGGCCCGGGCTCGGTGACCGGCTCGAGGACGCGGCCCGCCCGGTGGGCGGCGCGAGCCGCGTGGCCGGTGAGCACTCAGCCGCGGCGGGCCAGGGTGGCGCCGAGGGCGGCCCCCACCACGCAGGCCACGCCGAGTAGTTGCGGCCAGGCGAGCAACTCGCCGAGCAGCAGCGCGCCCACCAGCGCCGCCACCGCCGGCTCCAGGCTGAGCAGCACCGCGAAGACCCGGGCCGGCATCCGGCGCAGCGCGGCCAGCTCCGCCGAGTACGGCAGCACCGACGACAGCAGCGCGACCCCAAGCCCGAGCGCCACGATGCGGGGGTCGAGCAGTTCCGCGCCGCCGGACGCCACCCCGAACGGGAGTACGCAGAGTGCACCCACCGCCATGCCCAACGCCAGCCCCCGGCTGCCCGGCACGTGCCCGCTCATCGCCTTGCCGAGCAGCACGTACCCGGCCCAGCCGACCGCGATCAGCGCGCAGAGCAGCAGGCCGAGCGGGTCGACCCCGATCCCGCCGAGCCCGGCCAGGAGCAGGACGCCCGCCCCGGCCAGCAGCGCCCAGAGCGCGTCGACCACCCGGCGACTGCCCAGCAGCGACACCAGCAGCGGGCCGGCGAAGCCGACCGTGACCGCCACCCCGAGCGGCACCCGCTGCAGGGCGGCGTAGAAGGCGAGGTTCATGGCGGCCATCGCCACCCCGAACGCCCCGACCAGGCCGGCCGCCCGCCAGCCGGGCCACCGCGTGGGGCGGGTGACAGCCAGCAGGACCAACGCGCCGAGGCCGAGCCGCAGCGTGGTGGTGCCCCCGGCGCTGGTGTCGGCGAAGAGCTGCTTGGCCACCGCCGCACCGACCTGGGTGGACACCATCCCGAGCAGCATCAGCAGCGGCGGGGGTACGGCCTCGGGGCGGCTCAGCGCCGCGACCAGCCGGGCCATTGGCAAAGACGGCGGGGTGCGGGAGGTGTGTGCGTACACCCGGACCACGATGGCGGCCGGCGGCGCGGTAGGCGACGGATTTACCGTCGCGAGGCCGCTCCGCGAGCTGACACCCGATGGGGTGATTCGGGGTTGCCGCCCGGTTTGGGAGCTCGACTGCCGGGAAGTTGGACCGGGTGCGCGGACTATTGATGAAACTCGAACAGAACTCCCGGCTCGACGGGATCGGCGACCGGCTTCAGCGGGCCGTCCAGGGCACCCTGCGCGGCCAGCGGATCCGGGACTTCCTGCACGGTGTCTGGCTCGGGCATCCGCTGCACCCGGCGTTGGTGCAGCTGCCCGTCGGTGCCTGGATGAGCGCCGCGGTGCTGGACCTGATGCCCGGGCAGCGCCGGGCCGCGACCACCCTGATCGCGGCGGGCACGGTGACTGCCGTACCGGCCGCCGTCGCCGGACTCAACGACTGGGCGGCCCTGTCCCGCGATCAGCGGCGGGTCGGCCTGGTGCACGCCACCGCCAACAGCATCGCCCTGGCCTGCTACGTCGGCTCGCTGGTCGCCCGGCGGAACGGCCGGCACGGCATGGGCCGGGCGCTCGCGTATGCGGGGCTGTCGGCGGCGAGCGGCGGGGCGTACCTGGGTGGGCACCTCGCCTACAAGCAGGGGGCGCAGGTCAGCCAGAGCATCTCGGAGATGCACCTGATGAGCGAGGGCTGGCACCCGCTGGGTGACCTGTCCAGCGTGCCGCAGCGGCAGCTCGTCACCCGGGAGATCGACGACGTGGCGGTGATCCTCTACCGGCACGGCGACGACGTCACCGTGATGCTGGAGCGCTGCCCGCACCAGAGCGGCCCGCTCGGCGAGGGCAAGGTGGAGCAGGTGGACGGCCACGACTGCGTGGTGTGCCCGTGGCACGGCAGCACGTTCCGGCTCAACGGTGGCGAGGTGGTGCACGGGCCGGCCGCCAACGACCAGGTCATCCTGCCGACCCGGGTGGTCAACGGCCGGCTCGAGGCCCGCCTGCCCTGACCCGGGCCGCCGGTCAGTCCTTCCGATGCCGGCCGGTGGCCAGCGCCCGGCCGGCGGCCCGGGCGGCCACCGGCCGTCTCCGCAGGCCGAGCACCGCCCCGATCTGCGCGCCGACGATGCTCGCCACCGCCAGCACCGCCGAGATCGCCAGCGGCCGGTTGATGCCGTCCTCGGCGGTGGCCGGGGAGGCTCCCGCCGCCATCGCCGGCGGCTGGCCCGCCGGTTCCGCCACCGTGGACCCCGCCCCGGTCCGCCCTGGGGACGGCTTCGCCTTCGGCGCCTGCCCGGTCGCCCCGGCACCGCCCGCGTTCGACGTCACGCCCGCTCCGTTCAGGGGCGTCGTCGACGATCCGGGCGCCGCCGGTCCGTCCGGAGCGGCGGCCGGCGTACCCGGGCCGGGGGCCGGCCGGGCCGGGGTGACCACCTTTCCGGTGGCGTGCCGGCGGGCTCCCTCGTCCACCGCCCCGGCGGGCAGTTTCAGCAGTTGGCCGGGGCGGATCCGGTCCGGGTCGGCGAGCCGGTTCAGCCGGGCCACCTCCCGGTAGCGCTCGAAGTCGTCCAGGTACCGCTCGGCCACCGTGCCCAGGTAGTCGCCCTTCGCCACCCGGTAGACGGCCGGCCCACCGGCGTCGGACACCGGCGGGGCGGCGAGCGCGGGAGCGGCCACCTGTTCCGGCGGGGCGGCGCGCCTCAGCGTGGCCTGTTCCGGCGGCGCGGCCACGACCGGCGGCGCGGCCACGACCGGCGGTGCGGCCACGACCGGCGGTGCGGCCACGACCGGCGGCGCGGCCACGACCGGCGGTGCGGCCACGACCGGCGGCGCGGCGGCCGGGTGCGGGGCGGCCAGGGTGGCGGCGCTCGCTGCGGCCGGGCTCGCCGCCAGGATCAGCGCCACTGAGCCGACCAGCGCGGCCGCCGCCCGCTGCTGCCGGCGCATCCCGGGCAGCCGGGGCGCCGGCCGGCGCAGCGCCGCCGCCAGCAACTCCACCAGTACGGAGAACGCGAACGTCGCCCAGCCGAACCAGCCCACCACGGCCAGCGCCCGCAGGAAGAGCTGTCCGTCGTCGCGGCTGGTCAACGCCGTACCCACCTCGGCGAGGGTGGGCAGGTGATCGGGGAGGGGGTTGCCGGCGAAGGCGAGGAGCGCGATCGGCCCGCCGGCCAGCACCGCGCAGAGCACCAAGAGGGCGCCGAGCCCGGTGAGGACCTGGCCGGTCCGCCGTACGGCGGAGCGTTGCGGTGCGGCCATGGCTGCCTTCCTTCCTTATGGTGCCCCGGTGAGCGCCCGCGCGGTGGCCTCACCGGTGACGGTGACGGAGTTGCCCAGGCCGAACAGGCCGAGCAGGTCCCGGCGGTAGGTGATGCGGACGCGTACCTGGATCTGCTTCTCGCCGTCGACCACCGGGAAGCTGACGTCGTGCCCGCGGACCCCGCCGGCGGCCCGCAGGTAGTCCGCGACGGCGTCCCGGGCGCCCGCCTCGTCGATCTCCTTCGGGCCGCCCTCGATCGCCCGGGCCCGGTCGATGACCTGGCCACCGCTGCGGGCCGCCTCCGCGGCCAGGTTGTCCGCGCGCTGCAACGAGCGGAGCTGCCCGGCGCCGTCGTAGGCCAGGCTGATGATCACGAGTACGCCGGTCATCGCCACGGCGAGGAAGATGCTCACCCGGCCGCTGTCCGACACGTGCCCACCGCTCATCGTCGGCTCCGGTAGGTGTCCAGCGGGGAGGTGAAGCTCGCCGAGACGGTCTTGCCGCCCGGCACCCCGGGCAGCCCGGGCGCCCTCAGGTCGGCGAAGGAGACCCGGCAGGTCACCGTGACCGTGACGGTGGCCGGCACTCCGGGCGCGCTGCGGTACGCGGCGGCGAAGCTGGTTTCCCTCCCCCGTACCGAGCCTCGGAAGGTCAGTGCGGGCGGGGCGGTGCAGTGCAGCCCCGACCAGTCGAGCTGACGGCGGGCCGCGTCGGTGGCCGCGGTCCGGCCGGCACCCGCGTCCCGAGCGATCGAGGCGGCCCGGGCGGCATCGTGCGCGGCCGACTCCACCGCCTCGGCGGCCACGGCCGTCCGCCCGGCCACCCCGGCCAGCACCATCAGCCCGATGAAGGCCGGGGCGAGCACCGCCACCTCGATCGAGACGGAACCCCGTTCCCGCCGGCCCGCCATGCGCCTCACCCCGTCGTCCAGCGTTCGACCGTGCCGTGCGCGGTCTGCCGGACCGGGAAGTGGACCCCCGGAATCACCGACAGGCTGCGCCCGCTGACCGTGCAGGTGACCTCGGTGGCGGTCGTCGTGCAGGTGGGACCGGGGGCCTGCCAGCCGACGAGCCAGTCACCGGCGGCGCGCAGGAAGGCGCTGGCCCGGTCCCGGCCCGCGTCGGGCGGGGCCTGGAACGCACGCTGGGCGTTGACCCCGGTCTGCGCCGCGTTGAGGGCGGTGGACCGGGCGACGAACCAGACGGCGACCTGGATCGAGGCGAAGAGCAGCACCAGGATCGCCGGCATCACCACCGCCAGTTCGACCGGGTTGGCCCCCCGCTCCGTTCCGCCCTCGGCGAGCCGGCCACGGAAGACGGCGGCGATCCGCCCCGGGTCGCACCGGCCGGTGGGCCGGCTGGCGGACGCCGGCCGGGTCCGGTCCGTACGAGCGGGGCGACGCATCACGGTGCCTTCGGCGCCGTGTTGTCCGGGATGGCGTTCATCCAGTTGTTAGCCTTGGCCAGGGCGAGTCCGGTGACCGCCATGGCGACCGCGACCAGGCCAAAGATGATCACCGCGGTCGGCACCGGGCTGTCGCCGCGCTCGGTGTCCCGCCGTAGCTCGGCCAAGCGGCTGGTCATCGCGGCGTACAGGTAGGTGGACAGGCGCATGGGGTTCTCCTTCTCGCAGGTGGTTCACAGACGGGCGAGGAACGGATATACGGCGAAGCCGAGCAGTACGAAGACCAGCAACGAGCCCGGGATGTCCAGCCGGCTGGTCACCCCCTCGGCCCGGGCCAGGTTGTCGGTGCGGATCTGGTCGCGCAGCGAGTCGGCGCGGCTGCGCAGGGTCTCGTGCACCTGGGCGCCCTCGCTGCCGGAGGAGCGCATGATCGCGCCCACGTCGCCCAACTCCGGGATGCCGATCCGGTCGGCCAGCTCCTGGAGCTCGTCCCAGGGCGAGTGCATCTGGAGCTGAGCGATCCGCAGCGCCTCCCGGATCCGGTCGAAGACCCAGCCGTCGCAGACCGCCGCCGCCCGTTCCAGCGACTGCACCGGGCCGTGCGCCGCGGACAGCTGCAACGCCACCAGGTCCAGGTAGGTGCAGACCGCCTGGCGGAACTCGTCCCGCGCGGCGTCCGCCTTCGCCAGCACCTCGCGGTGGGCGAGCAGGCCGGCCAGGAACGCCACCCCCAGGCTGCCCAACACGGGTACGACCAGCGGCAGCGACACCCCGCCGAGGAACAGCACGGCCGACGTCAGGGCCGGCGTGGCGAACCCGATCAGGGCGGAGAGCAGCACCGACAGGGCGTACTGCTCGGGGGTGCGGTCGAGCAGGGCGAGCTGCCGGTGCGGCGGGCGCAGCCAGCGGGAGAAACCGCCCAACCAGTCCGGCCCGCCCCGGGCGGTGGCCAGTTGCCCGGGCGGCTGGTGCAGCCGGCGCAGCGCGGGGCCGAGCGCGGGGGTGGCCGGCAGCGCCTCGCGGACCAGCAGGAAGAGGCCGAGCCCGACGGCGGCCCCGCCCAGCACGGCCGCGGCGAGCTGCCAGTTGAGGATCACCTGAGCCTCTTTTCGTTCGCGACTGCGGGGCTCGCCAGCACACTCCGCGCGCTCACGCGATCACCTCGTCCGGGTCGGGAGCCGGCAGGAAGCGCGCGGGCCGGGGCGGCTGGCTCATCGACCGGACCCAGACCAGCAGCCCGATGAACGCGCCACCCAGCACCGCCATCACGAGCTGCCCGACCGGCGTCCGGTACGGCCGGATGTACTCGGTGTTGACCAGCCCGTACGCGAGCGCGGCCAGGGTCATCCCGGTGAGGAAGCGGACCGCGAACCGGGGCTGGGTGCGCTTGGCCTCCACCTCCCGCCGGGTGGCCACCTCGGCCGACGCGGCGGCGGCGATCGAGCCGAGCACGTCACCCAGCCGCTCGCCGCGGTCGGTAAGGTGCAGGATCAGCGCGGCCACCACCTGGTCGCAGACCGGGTCGCCGATCTCGTCGGCGAAGGCGAGCAGCGCCGACCTCGCCAGCCAGCCCGCCTGGAGCCGGGCGGCGAGGGTGCGTACCTCCTCCTGGATCTCCTCAGGGGCGGTGGCGATGGTGCCGATGATGGCCTGCTGGAGGCCCTGGCCGGTGCCGCAGATGTCCTTCAGCCGGCGGGTCCACTCGCCGACCGCCTCGACCCGGGCGATGGCCCGCTGCTCGGCCTGGCCCACCCCGAAGAGCCACGGCACCCCCGGCACCGCCAGTGCCACCAGCAGGCCGACCACCGGCAGCCCGGTCAGCAGGAAGGCCACCGCGCCGGCCACCACCGCCGCGCCGAGCAGCACCCGGTACTGGCGCTGCTCCCGTCGGCTCGCCCCGGACCCGGTCCAGACCCGGCGCAGCACCGGCCGGGTGCCCGCCGCCGGACCCGCCGGCCGGTCGGTGCCGACCAGCGCGACCACGGCCAGCACCAGCCCGGCCACGGCCGCCGCGCCGGAGAAGAGAGCGACCAGCTCGATCATCGTCATGAGCCTGCCTCTGTTCGCGACTGCGGGGCTCGCCGGACCGGCTCACTCCTCGCGCTCATGACTGCCGCCCGTCGAGGTGGGTGTGCCGGGGGCGGCGCCAGGCGCCGGTGCCGGCCTCGATGAAGCGGGTCAGCAGCCGGGCGTCGTAGCCGACGCGCAGCAGCTGGTCCCGGATCCGCTCGGGGAGGTGGCGGGGGACCGCCCGGCCGTCCGGCCCCGGCCCGAAGACCGAGGTGGTGGTGATCCGGTTGCCGTCACCGACGCCGATCACCTCCTCGACGTGCGAGACGAAGCGGTGCTTGCGACCGCCGATCGCCGTCTCGTCCTCCACCGTGACGTAGACGATCAGGTCGAGCGCGTTGCCCGCCATCCGGCGCGCCTGGTCGACCGTCATCTCCCGGCCGTGGGAGAGCGCGAGCTCGATGATCCGTTCGCTCACCCCCGCCGGGGTACGGGCGTGGATGGTGCACATCGACCCGCGGCTGGTGGTCATGGCCTGGAGCATCGGCACGATCTCCCGGGACCGGACCTCGCCGACGATGATCCGCAGCACGCCCATCCGCAGCGCGACCGGGATCAGGTCGGCGATGCTCACCTCACCGGCCGGGCGGCCGTCCAGCCCGCGTTCGCCGTGCCCCTCCCGGGCCTCGAAGCTCATCACCGCCCGGTGCCGCTGCCCCCGGCGGGCCGGCAGCAGCTCGCGGCTCTCCTCCAGCAGCACGTACGGCTCGTCCGCCGGGATCTCGTCCATCAGCGCCCGGATCACCGTGGTCTTCCCCGCCCCGGCCAGCCCGGCGACCATGATGTTCAGCCCGGCCCGCAGGGACGCGCGGAGGAAGTCGCGCAGCAGCGGGTCGATCATCTCGTCCAGGTCGGGCCGGCCGCCGGCGATGTCCTCCAGGCTCACCGCCAGGGTGTTGTGCTTGCGGATCACCGCGTACGGGCGATGGCTGACCAGGAAGACCGCGGCGAGCCGGCTGCCGTCCGGCAGTTGCAGGTCGAGGGTCGGCTTCGAGGTGGACAGCGACCGCTCGGTGGCCCCGGCCCGGCGGGCCGCCGCCTGGAGGATCTCCACCAGCTCGTCGTCGCTGTCGGCGATCGGCTCGGCCCAGTCCACGCCGCCGCCGTGCCGGGTGATGCGTACCTGGTCGCAGCCGAGAATGTGCACCTCCTCGATGGTCTCGTCGACCAGCAGCGTCTGAAGTCGGCCCAGGCCGACCAGCTCGGCGGTCACCTGGTCGAGCAGCAGCCGTTCCGCATCGGCGGGCATCGGCGTGCCGGCCCGGCGCACCGAGTCCGCGTATGCGGAGACCACCGAGACGGCCAGCCGGGCCCGCTCGACCTCCTCGGCGTCCGCGTCGAACTCCCGGCCCCGCTGCCAGAGGGTGAGCCGCTCGCTCAACTCCCGGCGCAGCTCGCGGACCACCGCGAAGTCGACGCGGGGGCGGGGCGGCGGTGAAGGCGCCGGCGGCGCGACGGCCGGTGCGCCGGGATGGTGCCGGTTCGGCGGGACCAGCGGCGGCACGGTGGAGGTGGTGCCGGGCTGCTGCCCGCGCGGGTCGTGGGAGACCGGCTCAAACCGCACCGGACACCCCCGGCGCGCTCGGCGCGGTCACCGCCCGCGGTGGCGCCGCCCCCGGCCAGGCCAGCCGGGCCCGCCGCCGGTCCAGCAGCGCCCCGACCGGCACCTCCAGGGCGCCGGCCGCGCGCATCAGCGGCCGGCCGGAGCGTACGGTGCCGCCGAGGCTGAGCACCGCGGCGGTACGCGGGTCGTGCGGCAGCCGGGCGATCACGGGCAGCCGCAGCGCCTTGCTGATCTCGCTGGTGCCGTGCCCGTCCCCGACCACCAGCAGGCGCAGGGTGCCCGGGGGGACCCGGTGCTCGGTGAAGTCCCGTTCGATGGCGCGGACGGTCGACCGGGTGGCCGACAGGTCCGGCAGGTGTGCGCGGGTGACCAGCAGCACCACCGCAGCGGCCCGCAGCACCGGCCACGGTGGGCTGCCCACCTGGAGCCGGCCACAGTCGACCAGCACGTCGTATGGCGGGACACCCTGCTCCAGGCTGGTGAAGAAGTCGGCGAAGCGCTGCCAGAGCGGGCTCACGCTGCCGGCCTGGGCCGGGTCGACCACGCCGGGCAGCAGCAGCCGCTCCCGCTTCGGGGCGTCCAGGTCGACCAGCTGCGACCAGAAGGCGCTCTCCAGGTTGCCGTCGCGCAGCTCCCCGACGGCCAGTTCGCCGATGCCCCGGGGACCGTCGAGCGCGCCGCCGAGGTAGCCGGCGAGGATCGAGCCGCCCGCCGGGTCGCACTCGGCCAGCACCAGCCGTCGGTGCCAGCTCAGCGCGGCGGCCAGCGCGGCGGTGGTGACGCCCGGGGAGCCCTTGGCCGAGACCAGGGCGATGACCGCCATCAGGCCGCCCCGGTGAGCACGAGCGCGATCCGGTCGTCCGCGGCGAGCGCCACCACCGCCGGTACGTGCCGGACGGCCAGGGCCAGATAGACCACCACGTCGTCGTGCTCCGGTGCGACGGTGTCGATCACCGTGGCCTCGAACCGGGTGCCGCCGGCGCGCGCCTCGCCCTCGGCGTTCCTGTCCGGGGTGCTGATCAGCAGGACCTTGTCGCCGGGGTGGAGCGTACGGGCCGGCACCTGGCTCGGCTTGAGCCCGAGCGCGATCTGCTGCTGCCCGGGCCCGAGCAGCGGGGCGTCGGTGAGCTGCGCCGGGGTGAGCAGGGTGCCCGGGGTCAGCCGGACGGCCGCCCGCAGGCCCATCACCTCCTTCAGCCGTCGGGTCGGCACCGGCTGCAGCCCCTGGCCGCCGGAGACCCGTACCGCGACCAGGTCGTCGGCGCTGAGCTGCCGGCCCACCTCGACCGGGCGGGCCACCGCCAGGTAGCTGCCGGTGGACCGGACCGAGGTGACCGCGAAGGCCGCGCCCAGCCCGCCGAGGGCGATCAGCAGCACCGCCAGACCGAGCAGGCCGGGGCGGATCCGCCGCTGCCGGACCAGCCGGGGCGGCGCCACCGGCGCGTCCAGCGGGGTCCCGTTCCGGGTCGCCACACTCACCGGGCCACCATCCTCGCGCTCATCGGGTCACCACCTGGAGTTCGTTGATCTGCACCGGGACCGTGCCGCTGACCCGGCTCTGCGCGATGTCGCCGCTCGCGCCCCCGCCGACCCAGCGCACGGTCCAGTAGGTGGTGGCGCTGACCTGGTAGGTGCCGGCCCGGGCGTACCCGCGGTGGTAGCCGCAGTCCGGGGAGGTCAACCCGGCCCGGGGGCCGTCGGCGGCGTACGGGGTGCCCGGCTTGCGGCAGGTGATGCTGCTGCCGTCGCCCATGTTCCAGACGATCCGGGTCACCCGGGCGGTGATCCGGACTGTCAGCCCCCGGTCCGAGGCGGACGCGCGCAGCGGCCCGAAGTAGGAGGACCCGCCGCTGGCCCACATCCAGACCGGCAGGCCGACCAGGCCCGGCCCCTTGCTCCGCCGGGGTGCGACCGCGATCCGGGGCGGCAGCAGCGTGATCGAGGCGAGCGCGCGGCGGGCCAACTCCTCCGGGTCGGGCGGCGCGCCGTAGCCGGGCGGCGGGGCGTCCCGCAGCACCATGGTCTGCGCGCCCAGGTCACCGCCGTTGCAGGTCTGGAGGTACCACTGCTTGCCCTCGGGCGCGGCCTGCTGCGGCTCGGCCAGCTTGTAGTAGCAGCCGTCAGCGTTGTTGAACCAGCCCAGCTCGTCGTGGTAGCAGGGGATGGTCCGGCCGTTCCACTGGCACTTCGGGGCGGTGCCACCACCGTTGCCGCCCCCGCCGGTGTTCCCGCCGCCGCCCGGACCTGGGACGCCCGGATCGTCGTCCCAGACGTTGCAGTCGTTCTGGCCGGGCGGGCAGCCGCCGCCGGGACCGGCCGCCCGGGCGGGTAGGCCAGGCAGCGTGAGGAGCAGCGCCAGGCCGGCGGCGAGCAGCAGCCTTCGGGGTGCCCCGGCCCGGGTCGGGTGGGCCGGGACACCCCCTCCTCCCCAGGTCAGCACGGCTGGTCCTGATGCGCGGCGCCGGCGTTGATCAGCCATCGGCCGTCCGGGTAGCGGGCGGCGGTGGCGGTGGCCAGGTACCGCCCGCCGCGGGTGCCGGGGACGACCCGGTGGTCCTTGGCGTAGACCAGGCGGTAGCCGGTGGCGTCCAGGCAGTCCTGGATCTCCACGACGGGTGGGTCGGCGGCCAGGTCGACCGACACGACGGTGGGATCGGAAACGAGCGTTCCGGTACGCATGGCACCGTGCTCCTTCGCCGCACGAATTGCCACCCGAACCCGGGTCAGCAGCGGATCCGCCAGGAATCGGGCCAGCGCGGGATGCGTCGGGTCGCTGCGCGCGCTCGCCGCACGGGACGCGTCCAGATAGCCGGAATAGGCGGCGAGGGCGGCTTTTCCGGCCGCTTGTTCGTCGGCCGTCGATTGGGTGGCCGGCGCGCCGCCGGGTCCGGTCAGTGGGTGGGCCGCCGCCTCCGGCTCGGTGCCGCAACCGGTGCTCGCGCCCAGCAGGGCAAGGCTGAGCAGGCAGCTTGTCCAGCGGCGGGAATCCCGTGTGCGCAACGCCGTGCCCTCCTCGGTGATGGCCCGGAGCGGTCGCGCGGGCGTACTCCGGGCATGTGGAAGCGCGCCCGGATGAATGTGACCGGGCCTCAACTGACTGCCGCTGCATTTACCTGTGTTGATCTTCAGGGAATTCGAAAGGTTGTCTCCGATTGGCCTCCGACGCCAATTGCTCGGGGTTGCGTCGTACCCAAGGGGCGAGCATAGGCTGACGTCCGCCGATGCAACAGAGGCAATTCATTCGACTACTTTGAGTGATGACAGGTGGTGGTGCGGGTGGGTGTCCGAACGGCGACGTTCGCCCGACAGTCGGTCAGGCCGGTGGCAGGAGTGCCCGCAACCTGTCAAGAGCCCGGCCGGGCCGGTTGGCGGCCGAGCGGTGGAGGAATGGGTGGCATCGGTGCCTCTGGTCCGATCCGTCCCACCGGAATCCGGGCTGTTCCTCCGCAGTTGGTTAGCGGTCTCCCGGCCTCCGGCCGCTGTGGTCGGGACGCCGGTTTCCGCGCCATCTGCCACACGTTGGCGCGGTCAATATCACTCTCCGTGATCCAGAGTGGAACGGTCAGCAACCGTGGCGGAGGGGTGAGGTGACGACCGTACGGCTCCGGGGCGCCGGACCGGAGACCCCTGCCCGGCGTCCGGTGGTGCGGCTGCTCGCCGCCCTGGCGCTCGTACCGCCGATGCGGCTGGCGGTCGCGCGGTACGCCGTACCCCCGGGCTCGGTGGACCGGGCCGGGTGCGACCGCTGCGGCACGCCGGTCGGCCTGGACCGCCCGCTGCCGGCGCTCGGGCCAGCGGCCCGCTGCCCGGGCTGCCGGGCCCGGATCGGCGCGCCGCCCGGCGCGGTGGAAGCGGCCCTGGCCGCGGCGGTGGTGGTGCTCGCACTGGCCGACGGACCGCTCGGCGGGCGGGCGGCGGTGGCCTGGTGGCTCGCCTGGGCGGTGCCGCTGGCCCTGATCGACGCGGCCGTGCACCGGCTGCCGGACCGCCTCACCTATCCGGCGGCGGCCGGCGTCTGGGCGCTGCTCGGGGTGGCCGCGGTGGCCGGGGCCGGTCCGGCGCCCTGGCTGCGGGCCACTGCCGCCGGGCTCGTCCTCGGCGCGGGATTCGCGGCCACCACCCTGCTGCTCGGCCGGCGCGGGTTCGGGCTCGGCGACGCCAAGCTCGCCCTCGGCGCGGGCGCGCTGCTCGGCTGGTACGGATGGTCGGTGCTGGTGGTCGGGCTGGTGCTCGCCGTCAGCCTCTCCGCGCTGGTCGGGCTGGCCCTGCTGGCGGCGCGCCGGGTCCGCTGGTCCAGCCACCTGCCCTTCGGCCCGTTCCTCATCCTCGCCACCGCCCTGGCCCTCCTCCTCACCCCCTGACGCCGCCCGCCGCGCCTGTCCCTCCGTCGCCACCCGGTGGCCGCACCTTCACCGAAAGAGTGGCCATGACGCGCGGGACAAGGACTGTTTCCGTGAGTCTGCGGCCAGGGCGGGCATGGGCGCGGGCGGCGGCGGGTGGGTCAGCGGCGGGCGGGGCGGGTGAGTGGTCGGGCGGCGCGACGGCTGCGCCGAGCCAGCAACTCGGCGACCGGGCGGGCGGCGAGCGGGGTGAGCAGGGTGCCGACGAGGACCCCGAGCAGCAGGCCAACGGCCACGTCGTGCGGGTAGTGCACCCCGACGAAGGTGCGGGACAGCGCGGCCAGCAGGGCCAGCGGGGCGGCCACCAGGCCGATCCGGCGGTGCAGCAGCAGCGTGGTGGCGGCCAGCGCGCCGGCGATCGTGGCGTGGTTGCTGGGGAACGACCAGTCGCCGACGGGTGGGCAGTGCCCGGCGACGATCACCAGGTCGGCGGGGCTGCGGCAGGGCCGGTCCTCGGCGATCAGGTCCTTGAGCCCCTCGCTGGCGCCGTACGACAGCAGCACCGTGACCGGCGCGGCCAGGGCGAGCGCCCGGCCCCGGACGTCCCCGCCGACCAGCCGGGTCAGCGCGGCCAGCACCATGAGTACGCCGAGCAGCAGGATCGCACCCTCGGTGAAGTGGGTGGCGAACCAGTGCACCGGCTGCGGCGTGCTGTCGGCGTACCGCACGATGTCGTGGTACCAGTCCGCGCTGATATCCGGAACGTCGGTCATGACGGCGTCAGTCATGGATCACCTCACCAACTGTTCATACTCCGTTCACCCGGAGGGTGCCGGGAAAATCCCCATCGGGCACCGGAGTCTCAGGCGGTTCACAGCCGGTGAGCAGCGATCACCCAGTGGCGGGGAGGGGGCTATGGAGCGTCGGACGGGTGGGTCGGCGCCGGCTGCGCGGGCACCCCGGACATGCGCTCGACGATCTCCTCCAGCGCGTCGAAGGCGTACGCCCAGTTGTGGCACTTGAAGCTGCGCAGCCCCTCGATCGGGCTGCGGCAGTCGGCGCAGTGCACGCCGGGGATGGCGTCCGGCACCTCGGTGTTCACGTACTTGCGCTCACCGAGGATCACCCGGGCGATCATCGTGCGGTCGTGCACCCCGTGTAGGGCGGAGGAGACGATGTCGTACCAGTTCACCCGGCGAGCGCACTTCGGGCAGTCCGGCTCATCGCCGCTGACCCAGAGCAGGGCGCCGATGCTGCGCGCCGGCATGTTGAGCAGCTTCTCCAGCCGGCGAACGTCCGACTCCGGGGTGGTCCACCGGTGCCGGCCCGGCAGCGAGGCGGGCGAGTCGTAGACGGCGCGGAACACCAACGGATCGACCTCCACGGTCTCCCGCCTACCGGTCATCGCTACCCCCTCACTGCGGCATGCTTGCCACCGTCGTACCAGGTGGGCGGCGCTCGCAGCCGGATCATGGACACGACGGGCCAGGGGCGTGTCGGCGCGGCCCGCTCGCCCCGGTATCGCTTCCCGGGGCGAGCGGGTGCGGTTCAGCTCTGGGCCACCAGGCCAGCGTCGACCACGTATTCGCCACCGTGGTGGGCGGAGAACTCCGCGCTGCCGATCAGCAGGGTGGGCTCGAACTGGTACGACGTCACCATGTCGGAGTCGGTGGTGTCGTCACCCATGTCGGCGACGGTGCGGCCGTACCGGCTGGACGCCTCGATCCGCACCTGGTAGAGCAGCTCGGTGCGAGCGGTGATGGACCAGGTGCCGTCAGGGTTGACGGTGGTCGAGCCGCCACCGACCGCCTGCCCCTGCCGGGCCCAGAGGCTCACCCGCAGCACGCCGTCCGGGCCGTCCGCGACGGCCGGCTCACCCTCATCGCGCTGCCCGTCCCGGTCCAGGTCCTGCCAGACGGTGCCGCGGATGACGCAGGTGCCGGCGATGGCCACGGTGACCGAGCCGGTGTTGTTGTCGGTGTTCGCCTCCCGCTTCTGCGGGGCGATGCTCGCGGTGATCGGCACGGTGCTGCCCGGGGTGGCGTTGGCCACGACGAGCGGCACGTTCAGCCGAACCCGGCCGCCGGCCACGAGCTGCGGGTACGTGCACGAGTAGCTCGTCGCGCTCGCCACCGTGCAGTTCCACCCCGAGCCGCCGTACGGGGTGGTCGTCTGCAGCCCCGGCGGCACCGAGACGGTCACCTTGACCGGCTCCGAGTCGCCGTTGCCGACGTTCCGGACGTCGATCTGGGCGGTGAAGGTCTCCCCCTCCGCCGGATTCAGCACGTCGGTCGTCACCAGGTCGACCAGCAGGTCGGGCTGGGTGCGCCCGGCCGCCACCGCGTCAGCCGGGAGGACCGCCGCCGTGACTCCGAACAGCGCGAGGCCGGCCAGGGTGGTGGGGATGACATGTCGGAGCGAGCGGGACAGGGAATTCTGTCGCATTGACTTCCTCACGTCGCACGGAACGCCCCTGCCGGATGGTGGGGCGGGTTGGAGATCAACCTCTCCACTCATCCGGCGTTGTCGATGCGACTGCCGTTACGCCGCAGCGATGGTGGGCCGCCTGCTGCGCGCCTTTCGCGTCAGTGTCAGGGCATCAGGTCGAGCTGCGCCATGATGCCCGCCAAGTCGGGGTGGATGCTGAGCTCCACGAACCGCCCATCCCTCGCCCGAGCGAAGTACGCCCCCCGCCCAACCACCGTCTTGCCGGTCGGCGGCACCTGGGTCGAACCCACCGCCATGGGACCGGTGTGGGTTCCGGTGAACTCCACCTCGGCGGCGACCGCGCCATCATCATCGTCCACGAGGCGGCTGGTACGGCGGATCCGCATGTCCGGCAACGCGGTCAGCCATGCCTGCACGTATTCACGCGCGCCCTCCCTGGTGGTGATTGGCGCGCCGACGGTGGTGTCGCGTAGCACGAAATCATCGGCCAGCAGGTCAAGGAAGGCATCGAGACGGTGGGTGTCCCACGCCGCGAGCCGGGCATCATCCAACCTTTCGAGGGCTTCCCTGTCGATCACGCACCTCCAGCTGACCTCCGCACGCTCTCGGCACATCCTGCCTGGGCGCCGCTGGCCAGCTGCCGCGTATCGCTTTTTCCGCCCCGATCAAGGCGGTGTCCGCGTCCGCTGGGGGCTGTGCTGGTTTCGGCTTGGCGAGGTCGGAATCGCCGCCTCTACCGCCAGTGTCGGCGACATCTTCGACAACGCTGTGACGTACGTCTGTTGTGGACCGTGGCGGCACCGACGGTAGTCGCCCGTGTGGATGCGGTGTTAGTCTGCGTCGGCCATGAAATGATCACGGTGAGCAACCGGGGGACACATGGGGGCCGGCGTTCCGAGCGCGGGGGGCTTGCTGGATCCGGACGGCGCGATGGATCGGCTGGCGGCGTGGAAGGGTCGGATCGACCGGTTGGCGGCCGACACCAAGGCGATGAGTGACCGGCTCCAGGAGCTGCGGGTGACGGTTGCCGACGGCAACGGCCTGTGCGAGGTCACGGTCGACTCCGTGGGGGCGTTGGTCGACCTGCGGCTGGGTCCACGGATTCAGCGGGTCGCTCCCGAGGTCGTGGCCAGGACGATCATGGACACGATCCGCGAGGCGAAACGGCAGTTGGCCGACCGCTCGCAGGAAATCATCGCCGACACGGTGGGCACCGAGTCGGCGACGGCGCGAGCGATCGCCGAGCGCGTCGGGCAGCAGCTACGCGACGCCGATCCCGCCGCGGACAGCCCCGACGACCGGCATTCCGGGTGGTGAGCCCGATGGCCGACGGTTTCGCGGTCGACGCCGAGCAGATCCGCGCACATGCCCGCAATGTCGACACGCTGCGCGGGCGTTTCGACGCGGTCAAGACCGCCAGCGCGCACATCGCGCAGAACGACGAGGCGTACGGACTGCTCTGCAGTTGGCTGCCGGCGATCCTGGAGGGCCGGCACCGGCGGCAGGACGAGTTGATCGCGTACGTCGAGGAGAACCTGTCGTTGGTCGTCGCCGGGCTGCGGAAGACCGCCGACAACTACGACAACGCCGACACCGACGCCGACACCGCGATCCGTAAAGCGGGTGGGGGGCTGACGGGGGCGGCGCGATGACCGACACGTCGCTGGTCGCCGACGTCGTCTCGACCCGCAAGCCTTGGACCGGGGCGGCCCTGGCCGACAGCTTCCAGGGGCTGGTCGACGCCATCCACAGCGAGGGCTGGGTCGACGACCTGATCGCGGGCGCGGCGTTCGGGATCGAAGCCGCCGCGAGCGTGATGGATCCGTTCAGCGCGCTGCTGGCCAACGGGCTGGGCTGGGCGATGGAATACTTCGAGCCGCTGCGGCAGATCCTCGACGAGCTCACCGGCATGCCCGACGTGGTGGCCTCGCACGCGACCACCTGGGACAACATGGCCGCCGCGCTGCAGAGCATGGCCACCGACCTCAAGTCCTTCGTCGAGGGGGACACGCCGCACTGGCAGGGGCCGGCCGCCACGGCCTACCACAACCTGATGGAACACAACGTGGAGGCGATCAACGGGCTGGGCGGGATCTCCGCCGCGATGGCCGCCGCCACCCAGGCCGCCGGGAACCTGGTGATGTTCACCCGCGACATCGTGCGTGACCTGATCGCCGACCTGGTGGCCCGCGTGATCGTGTGGGCGGTCGAGGCGATCTTCGTGGTCACGATCCCGGTGATCGCCGCGCAGATCGCGGCAGCCGTGGTCAAGTGGGCCGGGCGCATCCTGACCTACGTCATGTCCCTGATCACCAGCCTCACCAACCTCTCCAAGCTGCTGGACGGCTGAGGGCCCGACGATGGCGAAACCCAAATCCCCTCACGGCGGCGGAAACGGAGACGGCCCGAACCCGTCCCGCCCACCCGGCGACGGTGAGGGCGATGGCACCGGCACCCCGTCAGGGCGACGCCGCACTACCGACGTCCCCGAGAACGTCAGCCGAGCGCAGGAGACCGTCGCCGAGGAGGCACGCCAGGGTCGCCCGGGCGGCGACCAGGGCGGCTCGCAGGGCAAACCCTCGGGCAGCGACGACGGATACCAGACCCCCAAACCCGGCACTCCGGAGTACGACCGCCGGGTGCAAGAGCTCGCCGCCGACCCGGCCCACAACGGAAAGATCAGCGCCAAGTCGCGCCGCGAGGCGGAGGTCGGGCTCGAGGCCGAGGCGCAGGGCAAGATCCCTGGCCCGATTCGCCGCGCCGAGCTCGACAACACCGATCCTGCATTCCAGAAGGACCAGGGCGAGTTCATCGACGCCAACGGAAACAACTGGGACGTCAAGAGTCCCGTCGACACCTTCCCAGCCGGCCGGCAGGCCGGCCAGCCGATGCCCGAGGGCACGAAGGGACGCTACGACGGCGACGAGTTCGAGCAGAAGCTCGCCGACGAGGTGGACGGCGGACAGCATGTCATCATCGACAGCAAAAACCTGTCTCCGAGTTCCCTGGCCGACCTCAAGAGGCGGGTCGCCGGTAACACGGACTTGGACGGCAAGGTGGTGTTCCTCGAATGAGCAGGTACAAGCAGAGCAGCGCTGACGTGACCCGTTGGCCCGACAGTCCCGAGGCCAGGGAGGCGCTCGAGGAATGGTTCACCGCCGTCGCCGCGGACCCCACGTCGTACCTGTCGGGCGATTTTCTCGATTTCCGCGGCGCGGACCTCAGCACCATCGACCTGACGGATGCCTACCTGGTCAGTTCCTGCCTGACCGGCGTCCGATTCGAGGACGCCAATCTCGGCGGCGCAAACCTGAACAACGCAGAGCTTGCGGACGCGGACCTGAGCTTCGCCGACCTGGCCAAGGCGGAACTGGTTGGCTGCTCGGCCCCGAACGCCCGCTTTCGCGCTGCGCGGCTGTTCGCGGCGGAGCTCGACGAAGCCGTCCTGGCGGGCGCCGACCTCAGCCACGCGATTCTCAACTCGGCCAAGCTGTACAAGACCGATCTGCGCGGAGCCAACCTCGAGTTCGCGAGCCTGCGGTGGTGCAACCTCGGAGGCGGCACCATGCCCGCAGTCCTGACCGGCGCACGGATGTTCGGCTGCCAACTTGAGGGCGCCAAGGGGACCGTGGTCGGCCCGGTCGTGGTGGACGAGCACGGGACCCGGTCGCTCGACGGCGCCGAACTCGAGGCGTGGTTCTCGGAACGGGGCGCGGAAAACATCCAGGTGCTCCGCGTCTCGGGCTGAGCAGCGCCTCCTTCGCGAGCGCCTCCACTGGGCCACCCCGCTCCGCCTGGCCAGAGCGGAGAGGGGTGGCGGTTCCCACCGGGATGGCCGCCCCCGCCCGCAGGCTGGGTCCCGCCCCAAGGCCGGCGGCCCGATCCGTCGTGGCCTCCTGCGCCTGATGACTGGCAGTTCTGGGTACGAGACTGAGGGGGCCGCTCCGTTTACCCCTCAGTTCACCAACTACAGGCGAGGAGGCCCCGGCCAGCCTGGTCATCCGGCCGGTCACGCCTTGTCACTTGGGCAGACGTCGTCACCAGTGGTCGTCGTTGGTCGCTCGCGGCCGGCCTGGTGACGGCCTGGGCCTGGTCCTTGTTGATCCATCTGCTCACGTTGTTGATGCTCAGGAAGCGGGCGCAGCTCACGGCTGTGCGGACCGCGCTCGCGGCGGACACGCGATATGGTTGTCTATGCCGTCACCTCCTTTAGCCAACCGAATTTGGTGGCTTGGTCTGATCTCAGCGATCGTGATGACCGGGTGCGATTCCACACGCGAGATCGCATCCGATCCCTTGCCGCAGACGTCCTCATCTGGGCAACGGCAGGCAGCTCAGTCGTCTGCACCGCCTACCGGCTCGGTCTGTCCGGCGACCGCGCAGTACACGTCCCAGGATCTACAGGGCGCCGGTGACGGCGCAACGCTGAGGGCGATGCTGTTTTCAACGGTGCTGAGGACCGGCACAGAAATCAAGGTGGTCTGGCGCATGACCGGCAGTGGCGACTTCTCGATCAGCGCCACAGGTCCCGATGGAAAAGTCGTCAAGCCCGTTTGGGGCCCCGAGCCGCATGGCGGCAGCAACTGGAATCGGCCGGGCGACGAGTGGGGAACCGGCTGGGTCTTTCCCACTCCTGGTTGCTGGACGATCAATGCGACGCGAACCAGCGGGACAGGATCCCTAGTGTTACGGGTCGCTCAATAAGTTCGGTGGCTTTTCGGATGCAGGCCGAAGACTTCGTCGAACTGAGGATCGTAGATGACCAGACCATGGCGCTCCGCCAGACCCAGGACGACGTCGACCGCCGCGTTGCCCCGCGGTGAGTAGGTGATGTGCATGCTCACGTGGTCGATGCCGACGGCGAGAGGTTGTGACATCCACGGCGACTCCGGGTCGTACGGCGGATGATCCGGGAAGCGTGCTCGAAGTTCCCCATAGAAGGAGACGATCCGCTGGTCAAGCTCGCCGTCTCGATGGTTCATGCTGGTGCAGTGATCGGCCATCTGCCGCACATCGTCTGCCGTCGCGGACGGCTCGACCGCCAGGACCACAAGATCAAAGCTCACCGCTACATGCTCCCTGACCAGAGGCGGCCCGGTCGACCTTCTCCGCCGGGCCGACAACAAGCGGCGGGGCATCGCCGCGAGCCAAGATCAGCGCTAGTTTGTGCCCTGGTTGTGCCCGATGATCTTCTCCCGGCGTTGCCGCAGCTCAGCGGCGGTGAAAAAGTGGGCCGCCAGGGACTCGAACCCTGAACCTATGGATTGCCGGCGATCCGGCCGGATCGGGTGCGCTGCGAGGTCATCCGGGCTGCTGGCTTGCTTCTCGGCTCGGTTCGGCTGGCACGGTTGCTGTACTTCGCTGCTGTACTGCTGGCGTCGGCCGAGCCGCCTCCCTGGTCCAGCCGAGAAAGCGGCGGTGCAGCACGCCGGCCGGCGTCCACGGCATGTCCTCGGTGGCTTGGACGAGGTAGGAGCCGAGGTAGAGGGCCAGCGACACCGGGGCGTCGGCGTACTCCGCCCGTAGCTCCCGCTTGCGGGTGGGGCAGGGCCAGGGCAGGTCGCAGCCTCCGCAGCTCCAGATCGGCATGACCGGGCCGTGGGTGGTCACCGCACACCCTCCAGGAAGCGAGCGGTGATCGTCCGGGCCTGCCGGCTGGTCGCCCAGTCCACCTGCCAGCACGGGTACGGAGTCAGCCGCGACCACCAGGCGCGGCAGCCGGCGCACATGCCTTCGAGCCCGCGAACGTGCACGGCCAGGATCGCATGCTCCTGGTCGTATTTCACTGCGCCTCCTCTCCTGGCCAGTGGCCACGATTGATCGGAATCCGGTGCCGGGCGCGACATGGAAGCTCGGCACCGCAGCGGCAGACCCGCCGCCACCGCCGCCAGCACCAGATCGGCCGATGCCGGCGCGCGAGGGTCATCGCCGCAGCGAGCAAGTACTCCTCGTACGAGACACGCCGCAACGGATCTCCCCTCGGATGTCGTCAACGGCACGGCGGCCGGGCCTTGGCTGGTCATCCGGCCGCCGCACCTGCCAGGTCACCGTACATACGTAGGACTGTAGATACAATAACCCGTAGAACTGTTGGACACGTAGCGTCACATTTGTGATCGACCCCAGCGCGGATCGGGCAGTGTTTCGGCAGCTCGCCGACCTACTGCGCGACCGGATCACGTCCGGCGACCTCGCGCCCGGCGCGTCATTGCCTAGTGAGCTGCGGCTGGCTCAGGAGTATGGGCTGAGCCGGACCAGCGTCCGGCAGGCCATCTCCCTGCTCCGGTCGGAAGGGCTCGTGATCGTCCAACCCCCGCGCGGCACCTTCGTCCGCAACATGGAACCGACCGAGACAGTGACCCTGCTCAAGGGCGACACTGCCTCAGCCCGGATGCCCACCCCTGCCGAGCGCAAGGAACTGGACATCGGCGAAGGCGTCCCGGTCCTGGTGGTCTTCCGCGCTGACGGGTCCCGCGAGCTGTACCCCGCCGACCGCATCCGGGTCGGGCGGTAGTTGGCAGCGCCGCCTACGCGGCCTCACTCCTTGATTCGTCCCAGCACAGACAGCGAGTTGAGCGCTCAGGCTTTGCCGGTCACCTTCCCGGCAACACTGATAGCCGTTGCGACAAGCGTGGAGACCATGCCAACGACGGCACCCAGGGTCGTCAACGCGTCTCTCGGCGATGCCCAGAGCCCGCGGTTCATCTGCCGCCAGGCATGCGGGACGATGGCCATCCTGACCTTCTGCCACTTGTGCTGCCGCTTACTACAACCGAGCAAGAGGCCAGAGGAGTTGTTCCGGCACAGGGACCCATCGCGGTTGACCGCGCAGCACCAAACCGGGGCTTGAAACAGGAAGAACGCCGTCACCAACAACGACAGCGCAAGCAATGCCACCGGACCAGCGGCGCGTGTCCACCAGGCCGTGACAAGGATGACGAACGCCAGATAGCCCCAGTACCGCCCCAGACTCTTCATGAGCATCGAACGTAGTTGATGGGGGACAGAGCGTTACGGGCCTCTGTCCGGCACCCGACAGCAATCGATCACCTTGGCCTCGCCTGCTCCATGAGAGCCGACCCGAGGAAGTCACTTGGCGTTGTATTGATCAAAGGTGAGGGCATAGTCGATCAACACGGACAAGATGACGTCTGAGCTGCCCGTTCACTGGTCATCGGTGGTTAACGTTCGTTGCTCTTGGTCTACCTCTGACGGCCTGGATACGGCATGATCTTGGGGCTTTCCTCGGCTGCGCCAGGACGACCGCTTGACGGCCCAGACGGCCCAGAGGCGGTTCAGGTCGACCCCTCGCTTGTAAGTTCTGGGCGCTCCGTTCGGGACGGTCCGCGCACGTCTCTGACGTCGGGCGCTGATCCGCGCTCGGCCACTGGCGGCTGTCCTCGTCCGCGCTGGTTGCTGTCACCGTTGCTGTCGGCGGCCACCTCTCGCCGCGACCCCGTCACGGGCGTCACCCGGTCACGCCCACGTTGGGCTCAGCTCGGGTGGACCGGCGACGGCGGAGCATTGTGCGGCGGTCCTGGGTCACACCCGGTCTGCGCCCGTCCGCAATACTCCACCGCATGTCTCGTCTGGAGTTGCGCCTCGCCCTCTACATCCTCAGCATGCTGATCCTCAACGGCGTAGCGGTCGCGATCCTTTTCCACGCAGGCGGCTGGCTTGTGGCGCTCCTGCCAGTGCTGGGTACATTCATCGCGATTGAGTACGGACGCACCCTGCCTCGAAGAGGCGGGACGCCGTGAGGTGTCACGAAGGAAGCGGCTACCGCCGGCTCGCCCAACCTGCGACAGCTGGGGATGCGTGACGGACTGAGGTGCGACTCGGTCCCCGTTCATCGCTGGTCGCCGACGTTTCACGCTGTCTCGTGCCCCATGCATGCCCCGAGGACCCCTTGACCCCCAGGCAACCAACACGGGCCGCTGACCTGGATCGCCAGACTGGTCTAGCTGCGGACCCCTTCCGCTGGCGTCCGTGGAAGTCCGTGGTTGTGCGCCCCGGTTGTCACCCAGTTCGTCACCCAGCTCGGCTCCTGTGCATCCGGGATAGCCTCCGAGCATGCGTTACCTCACCCGGCCGTTCGTCCTCGGTGCGCTCGGCCGCAGGAAAGGCGTTGAACAGTTCGTCGGACCCATCACGCTGGCGGGCGTCCGAGGCATCCGCTGGGTCGCGGTATGGCCCTGGCAGGACGGCTACAACGTGTCCGTCCATGACGTACAGGACCTGGACGACGAGCACTACCGCGATCTTTCCGTGTTCCCGCCCCTCGACCCCGAAGACGAAGACGACACGGGCTACGGCCGCGTGATCGGCCACACTCAAGACCCGGCCGAAGCGTTGGAACTGGCGGAGCGGGACACCGGGGCCTCCCCGGATCGGTGGGTCAACCACGGGGTTGCCGGGGAGGACTACGCGGACTTCGTGTTGGCGAGGCGAGCCCAGCACCAGCCCTGACCGTCAGCTTGGAAGGTGCCTTGACCGGACCTGAGCCGACAGGTCGAGCTACAGGGTGAGCAGTCACCTCCCTAGTCTCGTGGTAGGGAGTGACGGGCGCTAGAGCACGCCGAGTGCCCGCCGTTGGCCGGTGTTGACCGCTAGATCGGGCACGTGTCGGGCACGCTGGCGGCGGTGGCTAGGCTGCTGCCGGAGTCCGAGGACCGGGCCACGACCCGTGCATTACGAGATCAAGATGGGCCACCCGTCGACCTAGGCACATGGTGCTCTAGCAGCGAAACTGCCTTCCGACATCTCTCACCCCCCACTGTCCGTGGACCTCTTGCAGACTGGATGCGGACCGATCGCCGGGCGGGACAGTGAACATGGCTGGCACGCTGTTGGCTGCTCCTTGTCCTGGTGCAGCACTATCGACTCATGACCGAGCATGCTGCGACCTTGGCAGCGGAAGGAACAGAGGTCGATCCTTGGGCGTGGGACTGGGCTGCCGTTGGCTCGATCGCCACGGCGGCTGGTGTCCTGCTCGCGCTCGTGGTCGCTCTCGTCCAGATGACGGACTTGATTGCCCTACGTAGGCGCGAAGCCCAGGACCGGAGACGCGACCAGGCCCTTCGCGTGTCTGCATGGGCTACCTCGGAAACCGGTTTTCCCGACACGCCGCGCGCCAACGTTGTTGGTAACCCATGGTTTGCGTCAGTTCGTGTATTTAATGGCAGCAGCGCGGCCATCAGTGACGTACGCGCGGAAATTGGCTACCGCTCCAACGGGCAATGGTGCGGATTGCAGGAAGCCAAAGAATGGCCAATCGTGCCGCCTGGCGAACCTGTCCGGACTGACTTCAGACAGGGACATGTCCGCAACTTCGCTGGCCCTCCGAATGTACTGGTCTGCAAACTGTGGTTCCGGGATAGCAACAACGTCCGCTGGCACCGCGATGGCTTCAATGTGCTTACGGAGGTGCAGGACCACGCTTCTTCGCCGTGAGGTCAGTCTGCACGTCCCAAGGAAGCCCTACTCCCGATACAACTGCCGATAGGATGACTGCGTGGCTAGCTACGAATCTTACATACGAATCGGCGAGGTAAGCGCGCCGTGGGGAACTTGGGGTGACGAGTTCCTACATCGTCTGGAAGATGGCTTAGCGTCGTCCGGTTCAGGGCTTTCCTTGGCCGGCCACAAATTCGATAGCACTACCCAGCCTTTCATAGAGGTTAAGGCCAACATGCCGGATGGCACGCCGGCAAGCTCGGTCCTTCTCGTCGCACCGCTCATCGATGGAACTGCCGCCGTCTTCGTAGGACAGAATGAACAGAATTTCGAGCTCGTGGAGACATGGGCCCGTGCCGTGCTGCATGCGGCGAGTAGCCTCGGCAAAGAAGGGCCGCTCCATGAGTGGACGGCCATTATCGGTCCTCCTCCCGTCAGAATTGGCGGCATGGAGGCGTTTCCCGCCGAAAGAGGAAGGATCGGTCCGTTCGAAGTCGTTGCAGTGGACAAGCCGATTGTGGAGGGGTCCCACAACCCCGAGCACCCGTCTTTACACTCGGCGTCCATACATGCCGCAATTCTGACCACGGTCCGAGCGAAACACCGTGGATACTCGTGGCAGGCGGCCAGTAAGAACGCTGCCCAGGAGCTAAATAGACTGTGCGGCCTTCTGTCGGTCGTGTGGGACTCTTGTCTTGTGATCAGGGAGTCACCTGCACCGCTAGAGTGGGGTGAGCGTCGTCCTCCGGACCGCATCTATTGGCAGGACTTCGGCCCGGCGGGGGACGTGGAAGAGTCCACACAGGTGGGGACACCAAAGTCGCTGCCGGAGTGGATAGACGGCGCATGGCAAAGACTGGTCGAATCGCGACGTCTCTCGGATGCGGTGGCCGCACACCACGAGGGAATGCGGGCCAGGTTTGATGCACCCCAGCCTATCGCTGGTCGCCTTCGTCGCCTCCATAGAGGCCGTTAGCCAGCTCTTGTATCGCGAGGATCGCTGCGAGAAGTGCCGCGCCCAGCTCCACATCTCTGCGAAGTTCCGTGAGGCGTTACGGCTGGTCATGAACGAGGATGACGCCGCCGAGTTGGGCTCGGCATACGGACCAAGATCTCTAACCGTACACCGAGGGCGGCTGCATGGGAGCGAGTCAACCACTGGTTCCTTTAGTTTCAGCATTTGGTCAGGCAATACCGCCTCCGACTTCCAATGGAAGACTGTCGAGAAAATGGGGCAGGCAAGCTCTCGCCTTCTCCAGCTCGCCTTGCGGGGGGAGCTTCCTGCCAAAGCCCGCTTCGTGCCATGAGGGCTGGCAGCAGGCATGCTGAGCAACTATCGCTGATCAGCATGCCGTCCTGACGTCCCTCATCGCGTCTATCGCCACACCCCCGACCTCTTCTGTCGAAACCCCCCGGGCAAGGAATCAACATGCGCTGGCTGTTTGGAAATAGGATTACACAATGGCATAGTGATGGATCGTTCGAAAGTGGGCCAATTCGGCTCAATATCGATGATATCACCGATATTGTGCGCGCCTTTGAGGAAGCGGGAATTAACTCACCGAAAATCGAGGGTGCTCCTCCTGATCGAGATGTCGCCATGCTGCATTATCGGCCCCTTGGGGACCTAGCAACTACTAGTGCCGCAGAGGTGTATCACCTGCAAATCTGGGGAGAGGTCGACGAGGCAGACCAATCAAGATGGACGCGACTGGGGCTGAGCATCTCACCGGACGGCGTACGAATCGATACCGTCATTGCGCCACCTGAGAGACAGCAGGCCATGGCCAATGCCCTGGCCAAAATCCGTGGGATTGCCGAGCATGCGCCACGAGGGCCTTTGGCCCCGGAGAGGAAAGCAGCTGCCACTGTCCTACTCCTGAACACTGCGCTGCTTGCCGCGCTCGCGGCATGCTGGATCTGGCTCGCCTTTAGCTGGAATAGCTGGCCAGGCAGGATCATGGGTGCAATCGTGGTCGCGCTGGCATTTAAAGCTGCCATGGTTCGGAAGGTCCATTTGGACCGTCGCTTCCGTGTGCATCCCAAGCGATGGTGGCTTGATCAGAAGTCGCGGGCAGAGCTGTACAGGGAACGTGCGAATGCCAGGCGTGATTTCAAGGTCAGCCTTGTATCCGGCACGGCGGGCGCTGTGCTCGGTGTGATCGGTACGATCCTGGCGGCATTGCTTAGTGGCAACTAGACGACCTCTAGAGACGTCAGGAGTCATCTACCACCATCCCGTCTGCCGCCGACCCGCTCTCCTGGGGAGCGGGTCGCCGCCCGGCCCGCCACGTCAAGCGGGCCTTGACGGCTCGTACGGACGCTGGCGGGCCGGGCGGCGGTCTGCTCGGCTCGCCCGGGTCGTCGGCTGGCGGATGGCCCCGCGCAACCACCCACGGACCGCGACCCGCCGACGCAGCCCCGGCCATCCTGGAGTCGTTGCGCCCCCGCCGGAGGCGCAGTGACCGCGACCCGGCCACCGGCGCGACCCGCCGCGCGGACCCGGCGTGCCCTTCCCTGCGCCGCGTCGCTCAGGCGCGGCGCGGCCGGCTGCCGGCCCGCGAACCTCAACCACCCTCGGCGCTGCCGTCTGCGGCGGCCCCGGGCTCCCCGCTCTCCGCGCCAGCCGCCGGGCGTGTTGCGTGGCCGGCGTGGAGCGACAGCGGAGCGTCGGACGCGCGCCCAGGCGGCGGCGCATGCGGCCCGCTCAGGGCCGCCTTGATAGACGTACAGAAAGTCCTCCCACACCGGCCGGCAGCCGGCCGTCCCGCCCCGGCCGCAGGAGTCACGACGGGTTGACGTGTCGGTACCCGGTGCTACTCTGGCGCTCGTCGAGCACGCCAGCGCGGCCTTCCTGCCGGATCGCTGGACTCGACGTCGGAGATGCCGAGCGGCCTTCCTGCCGCTGATGCGAGCCACGTCCCGCCGGCTCTCAATCGCACCGGCCGCTATGCCGGTCCCCGAATCCGCTGATCGGCCCAGCACGGTCTTCCCTGCTGTCCACGGTGGCCCGGATTCGCTCACCTCCACGGGCGGGGGCAGCCTGCGGCCACCGCCGGATGCCGATATCCCAGGCTCCCCACCCGTGCCGGCCCCCAATTGCCAAGTCCACGAGCGTGAAAGGACATGACCCATCGGCGGGAAGTGGCACGACCACGATTCCGCCCTCCGGCGTCGGCCGCCCTCTCGGCGGTGCCAGGAGACACGACGAACGCCACCAGCGGACCCACGTCCACGGCTGGTGGTGCTTCGTCTCCCCTCCCTGCCACCCCCTGATGAGGAGACAGTCGTGTCCACCACCCCGCTCACCATCTACCGCCCCGGTCTCGCCGTCGGCCGGGACGCTCAAGCCCTGCACCGCGCCGCCACGCCGGAGTTCTCCGGCTGGCTGGAACACATCCGCCCCGCCGGCGGCTGTGCCCGCCCGATCCGCCTCACCGGCACCATCGCCGCCGTCGACCGGAACACCGGCCGCATCACCGGCCAACTCCACACCGACGAGCTGCCCGGCCGAACGCTCTACAAGGCGTGCGGCAACCGCCGCGAATCGGTGTGCCCGGACTGCGCCTGGGTCTACCAGGGCGACGCCTATCAGGTCGTCTGTCGCGGCCTGACCGGCGGCAAGGGCGTCCCCGACTCGGTCGGCCGGCACCCGGTCGTCTTCGCCACCTTCACCGCCCCGTCCTTCGGGCCGGTCCACCACCGCCACGTCGCTCGCCACACCTGTCGCAGCCGGGAGCGCTGCGACTGCCGGCCCGCCCCCTGCCGCGCCCGCAGCAACGCCGGCACCTGCGAGCATGGGCAGCCCGCGGCGTGCTTCGCCCGCCACGACGCCGACGATCCGCGGCTCGGCCAGCCGTTGTGCCTCGACTGCTACGACCACGCCCACCAGGTCGTCTGGAACTACTTCTCCGGCGAACTGTGGCGGCGCACCAAACAGGCCAGCGAACGTCACCTCGCCGCCATCTGCCGCAAGCGCGGCATCCCCCTCGTCCGGGTCGTCACCGCCTCGGGCAAGGTCCGATGGGTGCCGCCCGTGCGGGTGTCGCACGGCAAGGTCGCCGAGAGCGCCGAGCAGCGGTGCACTTCCACGTCCTACTACGCCTCGACGGCGTCGACCCGGACAACCCGGACGCCCTCGTGCCGCCGCCGGCCGGCATCACCCTCGACGACCTGGAAGACGCGGTCCGCGTCGCCGCCCGGCAGATCACCGTCACCACGCCCGCACACCCCGACCGGCCGCAAGGCTGGCAGGTCGCGTGGGGCGAGCAGATCGACGTCCGGCGCATCAACACCGCCGGCGGTGAGCTGACCGACGGCAAGGTGGCCGCCTACCTCGCCAAGTACGCCACCAAGGCCACCGAAGCCACCGGCCACTCTTTCGCCCGGCTCACCCCGGCCACGATCGACGACTACGCCGATCCCGAAGGTGACCACGTCGCCCGCCTCATCGATGCCTGCTGGCACCTCGGCCGCCCTACCCACACCGACACCGCCAGCGACGCCGCAACCGCCGACGACCGTCAAGACAGCCTTGACGCCAAACCCAACATCTACGGCGGCTTGCGCCGCTGGGCGCACATGCTCGGCTTCGGCGGTCACTTCCTCACCAAAGCCCGCCGCTACTCCGTCACCTTCGCCCTGCTCCGCGCCACCCGCGCCACCTACCGCCGCACCGAAGACAACGAACCGACCGACACCTTGACTGTCGGCACCCTCACCTACCTCGGGTCCGGCTGGCTCACCGAAGGTGACGCCTTGCTCGCCAACACCGCCGCAAGACAGCGACGCGAGAGCCGACGTATCGGCCGGGAAGAACTCGCCCACGAAGCAGGGCTCGCCGGAGCCGCCGCATGACCTACGACCTCCGTCCCCGCTGGTACTCGCCGGCAGAAGTCGCCGTGCTGCTCGGCTTCGGGATCTCCAAGGTCAAGATGAAGATCGCCACCGGCGAGCTGCGCTCCATCAAGGACGGCAAGTATCGCCGCATCCTCCCCGAGTGGGTCGACGACTACATACGCGAGCAGGTCGAACGCCAGGAGGCCGCCTGATGCCCGCACGCGCCCGTGCCAACGGCGAGGGGTCGATCTTCCCGTACCGGAACGGCTTCGCCGCGTACGTTTGGGTCGAGAAGCCCGACGGGAAGCGGGGTCGGAAGTGGGTCTATGGCAAGACCCGCGAGGAGGTCCACGACAAGTGGATCAAGCTGCACGGGCAGGCCAAGGCCGGCCCGGTGGCGACCCGCTCCCCGACGGTAGGGGAGTACGCCGGCTACTGGCTGCGCGAGATCGTCAAGCCGAACCTCGCTCCCGGCAGCTACGTCACCTACGAAGTGGTGGTCCGGCTCTACCTCGCACCCGGGCTGGGCCGGAAACGCCTCGACAAGCTCCGGGTCAGCGACGTGCAGACCTGGATCAACGAGGTCGGGCGGACCTGCCAGTGCTGCGCCCAAGGCAAGGACGAGCGGCGCAAGCCCGCCCAGCGTCGATGCTGTGCCCTCGGCCGCTGCTGCCGGGATCTGCCCTCGGCAACCAGCGTTACGCACCTGCGGACTGTGCTCCGGACGCTGCTGTCGCAGGCGATCACCGAAGGGCTGATCAGCCGCAACGTCGCGTCCCTGGTGAAGCTGCCACCGATACGGAAGCGCAAGCGGAAGGCATGGACGAGCGACGAGGCACGGCGCCTTCTGGAGTCGGCCCGCGCCGACGACGACCCGCTCTACGCCGCGTACGTCCTGGTCCTGGTGCTCGGTCTGCGCAAGGGCGAAATGCTGGGGCTCACCTGGGCTGACGTCGACCTCGACGCGGGGGAGTTGACCATCGATCGACAGCTCCAGCGGGTCGGTGCCGAACTGCTGCACCGGGAGACGAAGACGGCCGCCTCGGACGCCACCCTGCCGCTGCCGGACATCTGCACCGTAGCCCTCAGCCGTCGCCGTGTCGCGCAGACCGCCGCCCGCCATGCCGCCGGCCCCGCCTGGCAGCCCTCGGACCTCATCTTCGCCACGCGCTACGGCAGGCCGGTCGAGCCGCGCAACTTCAACCGCTTCTGGGACCGCCGCTGCCACGCGGCCGGGGTCCGACGGATCACGGTCCGGGACGCCCGGCGGACCTGCGCCTCGCTCCTGGCCGACCTGGACGTGCACCCCCGGGTGGCGATGCAGATCCTCCGGCACGCGCAGTTCGCCATCACCATGGAGATCTACACGGTGGTCTCCTCGGCGGCCACCCGCGACGCCCTCAAGCGGCTCGGCAGCGCACTGGACCGGTAAGGCCCTACTGCTGTACTTCGCTGCTGTACCGGCCCCGATCGCGGCAGCAGCGGCCCCGGTCGGGGCCGCTGAGCTGCGGAAGAGTGGGCCGCCAGGGACTCGAACCCTGAACCTATGGATTAAAAGTCCACAGCTCTGCCATTGAGCTAGCGGCCCGCCCGCCCAGGCTACCGGAACCCGCCCGCGCCGGGATTCCGGCTTCCCCACCGTCCATCGATGTCCGGCACCCGACGCCCAGCCGATCAGGGGTGGCCGGCGGCGCGGTTCTCCGCTTGGCTTACCGGCATGATGATCGTACGTACGGGGGTGCTGGTCGCGGCGACCCTGCTGACCGGGCTGATGGCGGGGTTGTTCTTCGCGTACTCGTGCTCGGTGATGCCGGGGCTGGCCGCGACGGACGACCGGAGCTTCGGGCAGACCATGCGGTGGATCAACCGGCGGATCCTGAACGGGTGGTTCCTCACCGCCTTCCTCGGGTCGATGGTGCTGCTCGTGGCGGCGGTCGCGCTGCACTTCAGGAACGGGCCGGTGCTGGCCTGGACGGGCGCGGCCCTGGTCCTCTACGGCGCCACGCTGGTGATCACCATGCGGTGGAACGTGCCGCTGAACGACCAGCTCGACCGGGCCGGCCCGGCCGACGACCCGGCGGAGGTCCGCAGGCGCTTCGAGGCACCGTGGGTGCGGTGGAACCTGGCGCGGACGATCACCTCGGTCGCGGCGTTCGGCTGCCTGATCGGGGCCCTGGTGGGCAGCGACTGACGCACGGCGGCGGATCGGCGACGTGGTGGTGTCCTGCCAGTGGGTCACCGCCAGATCGCCGACCCGGCGTCGCACCAGTCTTGCCGGGCATGGCACCGGCCCGGTGGGGAACCGGGTGGGGCATGAGGTTGAGCAGCCGGCCCGCGGTGGCCGCGTCGAGCGAGGTGGCGGGGGCCGACGGGGTACGCCGGCCCGGTGGTGAGGTGCACGCCTGGCTGCCCGGGCAGAACCAGACGGTCTGCGGGCTGCCGCTGAGCCGTACCCGGCTGCGTCGCTTCCCGCACGTGCCGTTCGACTACTCGTCCACCGACGTGCTCACCGATGCCGACCCGGAGGGGTACGTCTGCCCGCGCTGCCTGGCCGCCACCCAGGGCCGCCGGCGGCAGGAGCGGAGCTGGGTACGGCACGCGCCACGGCCCTGACCGGTCCGCGGTTGGGACCCGCCGCAGCGGGTACGGCAGGCGACATGCGCATCGTGATCGTGGGGGCCACCGGCAACGTGGGGACGGCGCTGCTGCGCCGGTTGCGGCGGGAGCCCGGGACGGAACTGGTCGGCGTGGCGCGCCGGCTGCCGGGGCTGGACCCGGGGGAGCCGTACGACCGGGTGGCGTGGCACTCCTGCGACATCGGCGACCCGGGGGCGGTCGAGCGGCTGGCCGCGATCTTCGCCGGGGCGCGGGCGGTGGTGCACCTGGCCTGGCAGATCCAGCCCAGCCACGACCGACGCACCCTGTACCGGACCAACGTCGACGGCAGCCGGGCGGTGATCGACGCGGCCGTCCGCGCCGACGTCCCCGCCCTGGTGTACGCCTCGTCCGTCGGCACGTACGCGGCCGGCCCGAAGGACCACCCGGTCAGCGAGCGCTGGCCGGCGACCGGGGTGCCCGAGTCGTCGTACAGCCGGGACAAGGCCGAGGTGGAGGCGCTCCTCGATGCGGTCGAGCGGGAGCACCCGGAACTGCGGGTGGTCCGGCTGCGGCCGGGGCTGACCTTCCAGCGGGACGCCGCCACCGAGATCAGCCGCTACTTTCTCGGCCCGCTGGCCCCGGTGCGGCTGCTGCGGTACGGCCGCATCCCGCTCGTACCCACGAACCGCCGCCTCCGGATCCAGGCGGTGCACGCCGACGACGTGGCCGACGCGTACGCGAAGGCGGTTCTGGGTGACGCGCGCGGTGCCTTCAACGTGGCCGCGGACCCGGTGCTGACCCCGGAACTGGTGGCCCGGCACTTCCACGGCTGGACGCTGCCGGTGGCCGCGCCGGTGCTGCGGGCGGCGGCGGCGCTGACCTGGCAGGCGCGGCTGCAGCCGGTCGACGCCGGCTGGGTGGACCTGGCGTTGAACGTGCCGCTGATGTCCAGCGAGCGCGCCGAGACCGAGCTGGGCTGGACCCCGCAGATCGACTCGGTCACCGCCCTCCGGGAACTCTTCACCGGCATGGCAGACCGCGCCGGCACCCACTCGCCGCCCCTGTCGACCACCCCCACCCTCCCCGGCCGCCCCGCCGCCCTGCTCCACTCCCGCCTCCCCGGCCACCCCAACCCCTACTAACCACCCACCCGCCCACCCCCCAACCCCGCCGGGTTGATCAAGGAGTTCGCGTCGGAGCGGATCTTCCAGGCGACGCAAACCTCTTGATCACCGAGTTCGAGCCGGAGGGGGCGGTGTGCGGGGGCGGGTCAGGTGTGGGAGAGGGCGAAGGCGACCAGGAAGCCGAGGACGGTGATCAGGCCGACCAGCAGGTGGGCGTCCTCGAACGCCTCGGGGACCATGGTGTCGGTGATCATCGCGAGGATGGCGCCCGCCGCCAGCGCCGTGATGGCGGCCAGCACCTCGGGCGGCGCACCGCCGAGCAACGCGTACCCGGCCAGCGCCGCCACGCCGCTGACCAGGGCGATCGCTGTCCAGAGCAGGAAGACATAGCGCCGGGTGCGGCCGGCCCGGCGCATGCCGGCGGCGCTGGACAGGCCCTCAGGCACGTTGCTCAGGAAGACCGCGATCACCGTGACCAGGCTGACCGGGCCGCCGGCGAGCAGGCTGGCGCCGATCACCACCGACTCCGGTACGCCGTCCAGCAGCGCGCCGACCGCGATCGCCGTACCGGAGCCGGGCTGCTCCTGCTCGGAGGGCTGCTCCTCGCCGGAGCGCTTGCGGTGCTGGGCCCCGCGCCGGGCCAGCAGCACGTTCGCCCCGGTGTACGCGAGCGCCCCGCCCACCGCCCCGATCACGGTCGGGGTCAGGCCGCCCCGCTCGTGCGCGTCGGCGATCAGCTCGAACGAGACGGCGGAGAGCAGCACACCCGCACCGAACGCCATGACGGAGGCGATGACCCGGCGGGGCACCCGCGCGAAGTATCCGGCGACCGCCCCGATCAGGAGGGCGGACCCGGCCAGCAGGCCCCAGAAACCCGCTTCCAGCCACTGCGGCACGGGCAGCACCCTACGCCCGAGCGGGGACGAGAACCAGCTCAGAAGTCGGCGAAGAGGTACGGCAGTTGGCGCGGGAAGATGCGGCGGAGCTCGGTGGCCGCGTCCACCGGCACCACGCCGAGCCCCCGGATGGCGACCTCGGCCGGGTCGAGCACGCCGTACGCCAGGGCGCTGAGCCCGGCGGCGGTGAGCGTCGCGGTGGGGACGGTGCCGACGGCGGCGGCGCCCCCGGGCAGCACCTCCAGCCGCCCGGTGGCGCCGTCGAGCAGGTGGGTGCCGGCCAGCCAGCGGTCGCCGACCAGCTCCACGGTGACCCGGCCGGTCCCGGCCGGCAGGCCGGCGAGCGCGTCCAGGCTCAGCAGCCGGGCCATCGGGGCCGGCGACCCCGGCCGGGACACCCGCGCCTCGACGTGTACCGCCAGGTCGGTGAGCCACAGTTCGGGCAGCTCGTCGGCGGGCAGCTGGACGCGGACCCGGTCCACCTGATCGACGTGGCGGGCGAAGAACTGCAGCAGCGACGCCCGGGCGTACGGGTCGCCGGCGAGCAGGTCGTCGGCGATCAGCTCGCCGCCGTGGTCGTCGATGCGGTAGGTGACCGCGCCGACCGTCTCGCCGTCGCGGACGACGGTGAGCAGCCAGCGGTCGTCCCGGTCGCGTAGCCCGACCGCGCGGAAGTCGGGGAAGACGGCGAACCCGTGCCGCTCCTGCAGGCACCGTTCGGTGAACGCGCGCCACGCCGGGTAGCCGGCGCCGATCCGCTCCCAGACCACCTCGCCGGGCAGCTCGGCCCGGAGCAGCGGGGCCAGGTCGGCCGGGGAGAAGACCGCGGTACGCCGGGCGGGCAGCCCGACGTATCCGAAGCGCTCGTAGAACGAGGCACGGAACGGGTAGAGCGCGGTCAGCGAGTGCTCCTCGGCGCGCATCTCGTCGAGGAGCTGGTGCAGCAGCGCCCGGACGTGGCCGCGCCGGCGGGCCAGCGGGTGGGTCGCCACCCCGGCCACCCCGGCCATCGGCAGGACGCGTCCGCGCAGGTTCTGCCGCATCGGCACCGCCGAGACGGCGGCCGTGGTGCCGCCGTCCTCCTCGACGACCAGCGTCCGGTTGCCCGCGTTGTACGGCAGGTACTCCCGGAACTGCTCGACCCGGCCCGGCCCCATCGGCGACGCCTCGAACGCGTACGCCTGGAGCGGGAAGCTGTGGGTGAGGCGTTCCTCGGCGGTCAACCGGCGGATGATCATTCGTCCATCCCAACCCGGCCCGGCGGTCGGCGCAACCCGATTGCCGGGGTCAGACCGCGGTGACGTCGGAGACGATGACGGTGACGTTGTCCGGCGCGCCGGCCTGGTGGGCGAGCTTCACCAACTGCTCGCCGCACTGCTGCCGGTCGCCGTACGTGGCCAGCGCCGAGGCGATCGCGGCGTCCTCCACGTAGTCGGAGAGGCCGTCGCTGCAGAGCAGCAGCCGGTCGCCGGGTGCGACGGTGAGCATGCCGATGGCGGGCGGCGCGTCCGAGCCCTGCACGGCGCGGGTGACCAGGGAGCGCTGCGGGTGGTGCCGGGCCTGGTCGGGGGAGAGCGCACCCTGGTCGACCAGCGCCTGGACGAAGGTGTCGTCCCGGGTGAGCTGGGCCAGCGCATTGTCCCGCAGCAGATAGCAGCGGGAGTCGCCGACCTGGGCGAGGACCAGGGTGTCGCCCGCGAGCAGGCCGGCGGTCAGCGTCGTACCCATGCCGTCGCGGGCCGGGTCCACCGTGATGGCGGCCCGGATGCGCTGGTTGGCGGTGCTGACCACGGCGCGCAACGCGTCGGCGGCCTCGTCGGGGACGGTCGGCGGGGTCAGCTCGTCCAGGATCCGGATGACGATCTCGCTGGCCACCTCGCCGGCGGGCAGTCCGCCCATGCCGTCCGCGACCGCCAACAGGCGGTCACCGGCGAGAGCGGAGTCCTCGTTGTTGGTCCGGACGAGGCCGACGTCGTTGAGGATGGCCGAGCGGAGGATGAGCGTCATGGGGTCAAGCTTGCCAAGAAGACCCCACCGGCGTCTCTACGCTACCGGTGGGTATGCCGGAGAAAGATTCCCGGTGACCGGTCGGCAGCATCGTCCACAGTGGTCACCGGCGAGGGTAGCGCAGCAGCAGGCTCGCCCGTACCTCCTCGTCGCCGACTGCGGCGTAGCTGTGCGGGACGTCGGAGGTCCAGCGCAGGTGTTCGCCGGTCGCGGCGGTCAGCGGGGCGTCCAGCGGCCCGGCCCGCAGCACGCCGGCGAAGACGGTGATGTGTTCGGTCACCCCGGGCTGGTGCGCGGGGGAGAGCTGGCCCGGGCCGGGGGCGACCCGCATCCGGTAGAGCTCGTAGGTCGCGTCGGTGTCGGTGAACACCTCCAGCAGGGTGGCGGTGACCGCCGCACCGGTGACGGTGGGGGCCGCCGCGGGCTCGGAGAGGACGGCGGTGAGCGGTACGCCGAGTTGCGCGGTGATCGCGTACAGGGTCTCCAGGGTCGGGTTGCGGGTGCCGTTCTCCAGGCCGGAGAGGGTGGCCTTCCCGACGCCGGCCAGCCGGGCCAGCGTGGAGAGGGACATGCCCCGCTCCTCGCGCAGGGCACGGACCCGGCGGCCGACCGTCTCGGGCGCCCGGTCCCGGGCTGGTGGGGCTGCTGCCATGCGGCTATGGTGCTACACCGAGGCGTTCCGTAAACGGAACGGTGGACAGTCCGACGGTCGGGAGGATGACGTGGCCGGTCGACTCCAACCGGTGCTGGCCGGTCTGGTGACCGCGCTGGTCGGGTTCGCCAGCTCCTTCACGGTCGTGCTGGCCGGGCTGCGGGCGGTCGGCGCGGACCAGGCGCAGGCCGCCTCCGGCCTGCTCGCGCTCTGCCTCGCCACCGGCGCCTGCGCGGTCTGGCTCGGCCTGCGGCACCGGCTGCCTCTGGCGATCGCCTGGTCCACCCCGGGCGCGGCGCTCCTGGTGGCCACCGGTCCGGTGCCCGGCGGGTGGCCGGCCGCAGTCGGCGCGTTCCTGCTCACCGGCCTGCTGATCACCGCCGCCGGACTGGTCCCGGCACTCGGCCGGGCGGTCGCCGCGATCCCCGCCCCGGTCGCCAGCGCCATGCTCGCCGGGGTGCTCCTGCCGCTCTGCACCGCGCCCGTCCGGGCCCTGGTCGAGGTGCCCGAGCTGGCCGGGCCGGTGGTGCTCACCTGGCTGGTGCTGCACCGCTTCGCCCGCCGCTGGGCGGTGCCGGGCGCGCTGGCCGTGGCGGCCGTGGCGATCGCGCTGACCGCGTCCGGGCCGGCCCGACCGCACCTCGCCCCGGCCGTCGCGCTGACCGGGCCGGCCTGGACCGTGCCCGCCGTGGTCGGCCTCGCCCTGCCGCTGTTCCTGGTCACCATGGCCGCGCAGAACGTGCCCGGGACGGCCGTCCTCGCCGGCTACGGCTACCGCGCCCCGCTGGGCTCCGCGCTCCGGGTGACCGGGCTCGCCACCGCGCTCGGCGCGCCGGCCGGCGGGCACGCGGTGAACCTGGCGGCGATCACCGCCGCCCTGGCCGCCGGCCCCGACGCCCATCCCGACCCGGAGCGGCGCTGGATCGCCTCGGTCACCGCCGGGATCGGCATGGCGCTGCTCGGCCTCGGTGCCGGGATGGCGACCGCCCTGGTGCTGCTCTCCCCGCCGATCCTGGTCGAGGCGGTGGCCGGGCTCGCGCTGCTCGGCGCGCTGGCCGGCGCGGTCTCGGCGGCCGTCGCCGAGCCGGACGCCCGCGAGGCGGCGGTGGTCACCTTCGTGGTCACCGCCTCCGGGGTGAGCCTGCTCGGTGTGGGCGGCGCGTTCTGGGGCCTGGTCGCCGGCTGGCTGATGCTGCTGCTCTTCCGCCGCCGCCGGGGCGCCGAGCGTCCGGCACCACCCCCGACGGACGCGTCCGCGGCGGAGCCGGCCACCCCGGCGCGGGTCGGCTGATCGAATGCGTAGCGCGCAGTCCCCCGGCTTTAGCCGTGGGGATAGCGCGTCAATTTGGGACGGACAGTAGATAGCAAGATGCTGCATATTGCACGGGTGTCCGTTGCCCTGCGGTCGAACAGTGACGTCGTCTTCCAGTGCGCTTTCCATGTGGTGTGGTGCCCGAAGTACCGACGTAGGGTGCTCGGCGGCCGGATCGAGGAGCGGTTGACGCAGCTCATCCGGGAGGTGGTGGAGGAGAAAGGGGCGTGGCTGGTGGCGTTGGAAGTCATGCCCGACCACGTTCACCTGCTGGTCGAGGTGGACCCGCAGTTCGGTGTCCACAAGCTCGTCAAGGCGATCAAGGCACGGACGTCGCGGGTGTTGCGGGAGGAGTTTCCGTCGCTGCGTTCCCGGCTGCCTACCTTGTGGACGAACTCGTACTTCGTGGCGACCACCGGCGGCGATCCGGTGGCAGCGGTGGAGCGGTACGTTGAGCAGCAGAAGGGCCGTTGAATGCTGACCGGCCGCCGCTATCTGCTCGCGTTCTCCGACGAGCAGGCTGCCTACGCCGAGCAGGTGGGTGCGGTGTGTCGGGCGGTGTGGAACACCGGGTTGGAGCAGCGGCGTGAGTACCGCCGACGCGGCGCGTGGATCACTTATAACGAGCAGGCCCGGCAGGTGGCCGAGGCGAAGAGGGACCCGGCTTGCGGGTGGCTGGCTGACGCGCCGTCGCACACATTGCAGCAAACCCTGCGGGACCTGGACCAGGCGTGCAAGACGCATGGCACGTGGAAGGTGCGCTGGCGGTCCAAGGCCCGCACGGCCCCGTCGTTCCGGTTCCCCGACCCCAAGCACATCGCGGTGCGGCGGTTGAACCGCAGGTGGGGTGAGGTACGGCTGCCGAAGTTCGGGCCGGTCAAGTTCCGGTGTACCCGCCCGCTCGGCGGCACTATCCGCAACGTCACCGTCTCCCGCGACGGCGGACGCTGGTACATCTCGTTCTGCGTCGAGGACGGCGTTGCCGAGGCGGCGCCGAACGGTAAGCCGCCGGTCGGTGTGGATCGGGGTGTGGCCGTGGCGGTGGCTACCTCTGACGGGGGTCTGGACGATCGGGAGTTCGTCACTCCCGGCGAGGCGGTCCGGCTCAAGCGGTTGCAGCAGCGCCTGTCGCGGTCGCTGCGGGTCCATGGCCGCAACCGCGGGTCGAAACGTCGGGATGCTATCCGCGCGCAACTCGGCCGGCTGAATGCCCGTATCCGGGCCCGCAGGGCGGACTTTGCTGCGCAGACCGCCGTGCGGCTGGTCCGCGAGCACGGCATGGTCGCTGTCGAGGGCCTGCGGATCAAGAACATGACCGCGAGCGCGAAGGGCACCGTTGACCAGCCCGGCCGGAATGTGAAGGCCAAGGCTGGCCTGAATCGGGCCATCCTGTCAAAAGGCTGGGGCGGATTCCTGCTGAAACTGGAACACGCTGCCCGCTACCACGGAGCACACATCGAGAAGGTCAACCCCGCGTACACGTCGCAAACCTGCAATGCCTGCAAGCATGTCGCCCCGGAGTCCCGCGAGAGCCAAGCGGTCTTCCGGTGCGTCGCCTGCGGGCATCAGGACCACGCCGACGTGAACGCGGCCAAGAACATCCTCGCCGCCGGGCTGGCGGTAACAGGGCGCGGAGACCTCGCCGCAGGGCGGTCCGTGAAACGCCAACCACCCGAACGGCTCGCGGCGTGAACGCGCCTCAGCCACGGGAATCCCCCCGCCTTCAGGCGTGGGGAGGAAGTCAACAGGGCGTCACTCCTCCTCGGGCAACTCGGTGGCCGGGACGTCGAGGCGTACGCCGTCGTCGGTGACGGCCGTGATCCGGTCGGCCAGCACGTAGACCGCGCCGGTCCGGGCCCGTTCGGTGGAGACCTTGAGATATCCGGTACGTAGCAGTCGGGCGGCCAGGTCGGCGGGGAC
This sequence comes from Micromonospora sp. NPDC047740, assembly GCF_043204735.1. Classification (NCBI taxonomy): domain Bacteria; kingdom Bacillati; phylum Actinomycetota; class Actinomycetes; order Micromonosporales; family Micromonosporaceae; genus Micromonospora; species Micromonospora sp. NPDC047740. The sequence goes on along the minus strand of NZ_JBIDCT010000009.1, from coordinate 152,729 downwards.
GTCCGGCTCCTCGACCGCCGCCGACTCGATCAGCTCGTCCAGGCTGCCGCCCGGGTCGACCCCGGCGGGCGCCTGCACCGTCACCGCGTTCGGGTCGCCGCGCTGGACGAGATCCACGGTGCCGACCTCGGCGCCGGTCGAGTCGACTACCCGCATGCCGGTGGTGACCCGGGAAATGACCTGCTGACTCATGTCGTCAGCGGTTCCCGGGCCGGCCCGGCGCTAAACGGGCGGGGCCCAGCCGCTCGGCGGGCGGGGCGACAACTCGCGCCAGGTGTCCGTCCCCTCCAGCAGCGCCCGGACCGTCTCCTCCGCCTCCTCCACGCTGCCGTACTCGTAGAACTGGGAGACCCCCTCGGCGCCGCCGGCGCGCTGCTCGACGTGCCAGCGGTCGCCGTCGACCCGGAGGAAGACGTCCCGCCGGGCCAGCCGCCCCCATTTCCCGTTCCACCAGTGCCTGCGCTGCTCCATGACGCGGACTCTATCGAACATGTGTTCGACACACGTCGGCCCCCGTGGGATTCCCACGAGGGCCGGTGTGCTCGGGTGGGTCAGCGCGCGGTGGGCGGCTCCTGCCGGCGGCCCAGCACGTCGTCCAGCGCGCCCCGCTGGCCCGGCGTGGCGTGGTTGCCGGCGAGCAGCGCGTCCCGGATCTCGGTGAGCAGCTTGATTTCCTCGCTCGGCGCCTTCGGCGGCGGCTCCTCGCCACGCCGCCGCCGCTCGGCGAGCTTGTTCATCGGGAAGACCACGAGGAAGTAGAGCGCCGCCGCGGTGAGCAGGAAGGTGATCACCGCGTTCACGAAGGCGATCCAGTCGAACGCGATGCCCCGGAACTCGGGAGCGGTGCCGGCCAGTCCCTTGTCGCTGCCGGTGATCAGCAGCACGAAGACCCGGATCAGCGGGTCGAGGAACGACTTGGTCAGCTGGGTGACCACGCCGGTGAACGCGGCGCCGATGACGACACCGACCGCCAGGTCGACGACGTTGCCGCGCATGATGAAGTCTTTGAAGCCCTTGAGCATCCGCACTCCAGTGCTGTCCGGTATCGGGGGTCCGGGACAACCTATGCCCTGGGCTGTGCCTCCAGAAAAGCACCGGCCTCGAGTGCGGCCCGGGTCGGGTCGCCGTCCCGGATCGCGTCGACCAGGCGACCGTGGTCGACGTACCGCTCGGGCTCCAGTGCGTCGCCCATCGCCTGGGCGACCGTGCTGCGCAGCGCGGCGCCGACCGAGGCGTACAACTCGGCCAGCATGGCGTTGTGCGCGGCGGCCACCACCGCGGTGTGCAGTGCGGCGTCCGCCTCGACGAACTCGTCCACCCGGCCGGAGCGCCACGCGGCCTCCCGGGTGGCGAGCGCGCCGTCGAGCGCCGCCAGGTCCTCGGGGGTACGCCGCAGCGCGGCGAGCCGGGCGGCCTCCACCTCGAAGGCGCGGCGGACCTCGATCACCTCGGTCATCCGGTCGTCGGTGAGCCGGCGGGCCACCACCGGGGCCAGCTCGTCGGTCGACACCACGTACGTGCCGGAGCCCTGGCGGCACTCCAGCACCCCGGCGTGCACCAGCGCCCGGACCGCCTCGCGGACGGTGTTCCGCCCCACGCCCAGCGCGGCCACGAGCTGCGGCTCGGTCGGGATCCGGCCGCCCACCGGCCACTCGCCGCCGAGGATGCGGGCCCGGAGCTGCTCGATGGTCTGGCGGACCCGGTGGCCGCGTGGGGGCACGGCGACGGCGTCGACGGGGGGTGTCACCGGTAACAACTCCTGCCGAAATTCATCCCATGATTGTAGGTTGGAGGTCATGACGCCGCCACCCACCTGCACCGAGGCACCGGCCGCCGACCAGATCACCGCCGACGTGACGCCCGGTCCGGCGCCGGCGGCGGCCCCGCCCGCAGTGGCCCCGCCGGCGGCCCGGCGGGCGGCCGGCGGCGGCGCCCTGGTGCTGGTCGGCATGCTGCTGGTCGCGCTCAACCTGCGCGCCGCGGTGACCAGCCTGGGCGCCCTGCTGGACGAGGTGCGCGGCGGCCTCGGCCTCTCCGGCACGATGGCCGGCTTCGTCACCACCCTGCCCACCATCGCGTTCGCCGGGCTCGGCGCGCTCACCCCGTGGCTGGTCCGCCGCTGGCCGGCCGCCCGGGTGCTGGTGGTGGCGATGCTCGCGCTCACCGTCGGGCAGGTGCTCCGGGTGGTCACCGACTCGGCGGCGGTCTTCGTGCTCACCAGCGCGCTCGCCCTGGCCGGCATCGCGGTGGCGAACATCCTGCTGCCGATGCTGGTCAAGCAGCACTTCGCGCACCGCACCGGGCTGGTCACCGGGGCGTACACGATGGCCCTGACCACGGGCACGACGGTGGCCGCCGCCTCGGCGGTGCCGGTGGCGCACGCCTTCGGGTCGTGGCGGGCCGGGCTCGGCGTCTGGGCCGGGCTGGCCGCGGTGGCCGTTCTCCCGTGGGTGCCGCTGGCACGGCGCGCCCGCGCCGCGCGGCGGACGGCGACCCGGGACGCGGCCGTCGCGACCTCGGCCGGGGTACGACCGGCGCGGACCCGGCTCGGCTGGGCCATGGCGGTCTACTTCGGGGCGCAGTCGCTCAGCGGGTACGCGATCATGGGCTGGCTGGCCCAGCTCTTCCGGGACGCCGGCTACGCACCGGGCACGGCCGGCCTGCTGCTCGCCGGGGTGACCGCGCTCGGCGTGCCGGTGGCGCTGGCGATGCCGACCCTCGCCGGCCGGCTGCGGACGCTGCGGCCCCTGGTGCTCGGGCTGACCGTCTTCTCGGCGGCCTCCTACCTCGGTCTGGCCGTCGCCCCGCATGGCCTCGCGCCGCTCTGGGTGCTGCTGCTCGCCCTCGGCCAGGGCGCGTTCCCGCTGATCCTGACCACCATCGGGCTGCGTGCCCGGACCGCCGAGGGCACGGTGGCGCTGTCCGCCTTCGCGCAGAGCACCGGATACGTCATCGCCGCGCTGGGTCCGCTGCTGGTCGGCATCCTCTACGAGGCGACCGGAGGCTGGACCGCGCCGATCGGTTTCCTGCTGGTCGCGCTCGCGGTGCAGACCGCGGCGGGCCTGGTGATCGCCCGCCCCCGCTACATCGAGGACGAGCGCTGAGGCGGGACGGTCAGGAGGAGGCCGGCGTCGGGTCGCCCGCGACCGCCTGCTCCACCGTCGGGTAGGTGTGCAGCACCTCGACCAGGCCGCTGACCTCGAGGATGCGGAGCACCCCGCGTTGCGGGGCGGCCAGCCGGACCACGCCGCCGGCCTCGTCGCAGCTGTTCTTCGCCCGTACGAACACGGACAGCCCGGTCGAGTCGCAGAACGACAGCTCAGCCAGGTCGAAGACGAGCCGGTTGCGCCCCTTGTCCAGCAGGTCCGTGATCTGGTCCTGCAGCTGCGGTGCCGTCGCCATGTCCAGCTCGCCCGCGACCGACACGACGACCACGTCGCCGCGCTGTTCCGTGTGCACCGTCAGGGACATACGCAGACCTCCTGTGTTCGGTGGAACGGTATCCCACGAGAAGGGGGATACGCAGAACGGGAGCCGGCATCGTGCTGTCGATCATTCCTTTGCTGCGTGACAAGTAGCGCGCAGATTCCGGTGATAGAGTCCGCCCGTCCAGAATCAGGAGGTCGTCGTGGCGTTGAGCGCGATCATCCTCCCTTCGGCCGGAGCGTGACGGTGGACGGCGGCGCGGCCATGGTCCGCTACCACGAGGCCCGGCAGCGGGCCGAGTTGCTTGCCGAGCGGCTGGTCGCGCTGGCCGACACGACTGTGCAGATGCATGCCGCGCCGAACTTCGGCCGGCTGCTGGCGGCGGCCGCGGCCGGTGCGGCACGGATCTTCAAGAGTCCGGCGGCGGTGATTGCCGAGGCCTTCGACGGCGACGGCCTGGCCGCGGTGGCCGCCGCGCCGGCCGCCGCCGGGGTCCTCGTCCCGTGGACCATCGACAGCGCCGGGGTGCCGATCGGCACCACCGTCCGGATCGACGAGCCGGGCAACTGGGGGTTGGTGGGCTGGCCGACCGGCGACACCGTCACGGTCGCCGCCGCCCGGCTACGCGAGGACCGGGCTCCGCTCTACGTGGTGGTGCCGACCGCCACGCAGACCGTCCGTACGCCGGTGCTGGTGCAGCTCGCCCAAGCCGTCGCCTCGGCGGTGGAAGCCCAGCGCTCCTTCGACCAGGAGCACCGGATCGCGGTGACCCTCCAGCGCAGCCTGCTGCCCCGCCGGCTGCCCGAGATCGCCGGCCTGGACCTGGCCGTCCGGTACGAGCCGGCGAGCGCCCACACCGAGGTGGGCGGCGACTTCTACGAGCTGGTGATGCTCGACGGCCACCTGCTGATGGCGATCGGCGACGTGGCCGGGCACTCGCTGCACGCCGCGACCGTGATGGCCGAGCTGCGGCACGCGGTGCGGGCGTACGCGGTCGAGGGGCACCCGCCGGGGGTGATCCTGGACCGGGTCAACGAGCTGATGCGCATCCTGCTGCCGAACGAGCTGGCCACGCTCTGCCTGCTGCTGCTGGACCCGGGCAGCGGGCTGGTCCGGCTGGCCAGCGCGGGGCACCTGCCGGCCCTGATCAGCACCGGCGGCCGGGTGGAGTTCGTGCAGCAGTCCGCCCCGCTGCTCGGGGTTCGCGCGCCCCGCCCGCCGGACCTGGAGTTCGTGCTGCCGGCCGGCGCGACGCTGGTCCTCTACACCGATGGCCTGATCGAGCGCCGGGACACCACCATCGACGAGGGGATGGCGGCGCTGGCCGCCGTCGCCACCCGGGTGGACGACGACCTCGACCAGTTCTGCCAGCGGCTGCTGGTCGAGCTGGCGCCGCCGGAGATCCACGACGACGTCGCGGTGGTCGCGGTCCGCCGCCGCTGAGTGCCGGTCCGTCCGCGGCACACCGTCACCCACCGCGTGACGCGGCCAGCGAGCGGGCGTACGCGGCGGGGGAGACACCGGTGACCGCGCTGAACTCGCGGACCAGATGGGCCTGGTCGGCGTACCCGAGGTCGGCGGCGACCCGCGCCCAGTCCAGCGGCCCGGCGGCGGCCTGTTCGATCGCCTCCTGGAGCCGGTACCGCCGGATCACCCACTTCGGGCCGACGCCGACGTGGTCGAGGAAGAGCCGTTGCAGCCGCCGGGTCGAGACGCCGTGCCGCCGGGCGAAGTCGTCCACCCGCAGGATCCGCCGGTCGGCGCGGATCTCCTCGACCAGCGCGGTGGCCTCGGCGGCGAGCGGGTCCGGCGCGGGCGCCCAGGCGGTGAGCAGCGCGTCCAGCCGGCGGCACCGCTCGTCGTCCGGGCCGGCGCAGTGTTCGCCCTCGACCGGCAGCCCGACCTGGGTGAGCGGCCGGCGCCGTCCGGTCAGCTCACGGACCGGCCGCCGCCAGAAGGGCCGGAAGCCGCCCGGGCGGAACTGGATCCCGCTGACCCGGCCGGTGCCGTGCAGCGTGACGGTGAACAGTTCGAGGCCGACCCCGGCGACCTCGCCGGTCTCCGGGCCGCCGGCCTGGGCCTGGAACACCACGTTGACCGCCGGGTGCGGCACCACCCGCTGCCGGTGCGGCTCGGTCAGCGCCCAGTCGACCAGCCAGTAGTGCTCGACGTACGGGCGCAGCGCGGGGGCGGCCAGCCGGCGCCGGAAGCGGACCGTCCGCAGCAGCCGGCCGGGGTCGAGGATGCCCCGGCTGTCCTGTCGCGGTTCGTGTCGCATTTTTTCAAGACCACCCCCATACGCTGGCCCTATGAGCACGAAGACTAGTGAGCTGCTGGCCGCCGCCGCGCCCCGGACGGTGGCGGTGGTCCAGGGCATCTCCGACGACCAGCTCGACCTGCCCACCCCGTGCCCCGACTACGCCGTGCGCGACCTGATCAACCACCTGTACGACGTGGTGGTCAACTTCCAGGCGCTGGCCCGGCGGCAGGAGGTGGACTGGTCGGCGAAGGAGGACCACCTGACCGAGGGGTGGCGGGACCGGTTCGCGGTGGAGACCGGGCGGCTGATCGAGGCGTGGTCGGATCCGGCGGCGCTGGAGGGCGTCTCGCCGGGGATGGGGTTGCCGCAGGAGACGGTCGGCGACATGGCCCTGATCGACCTCGCGGTGCACGGCTGGGACCTGGCCCGGGCGACCGGTCAGCGGCTCGAGATCGAGCCGGCGGTGCTGGCCGCGGGGCACGGCTTCATGGACCGGATGGGTGAGACCGGCCAGCGGATGGGCGCCTTCGGTGAGCCGGTGCCCGCCACCTCGGAGGCCACCGCGCTGGACCAGTTGCTCGGCCGGACCGGCCGGAATCCCGCCTGGACGCCCTGACGCCACGGCCCGCCCGGCACCGCGCCGCGCGGGCCGTCCTTGACACTGCTATTCGCTGAGTGAATAGTTAACCAGGTGTCCACCCCGCACGTTCTGCTCGGGCTGCTCGCCGGGGGCGCCCGGCACGGGTACGAGCTGAAGCGCGCGCACGACGAGCGGCTGCCCCGGGCCCGGCCGCTCGCCTTCGGGCAGGTCTACGCCACCCTCGCCCGGCTGCAGCGGGACGGCCTGGTGGTCCCCGCCGGCCAGCAGCGCGACGGCGGCCCCGACCGCACCTCGTACGCGCTCACCCCGGAGGGCCGGGCCGCGCTCGACCGGTGGCTCGCCACCGTCGAGCCGCCGATGCCGTACGTGGCCAGCACCCTCTTCGCCAAGGTGATGGTCGCCCTGCTGGTCGACGACGCCGACCGGGCCCGGTCCTACCTGATCGCCCAGCGCCGGGCGCACACCGAGCGGCTCCGCGAGCTGACCGCGGTGAAGACCGCCCCCTCGGCCAGCCTCGACGAGGTGATCGCGGCCGACTTCGCCATCGCCCATCTCGACGCCGACCTGCGGTGGCTGCACACCACCCTGGAACGCGTCGCCGACTGGCACCGGGAGGTGCACTCGTGACATATCTGGAGGCCCGCGGGCTGGTGAAGGCGTACGGCAGGACACCCGCCCTGCGCGGCGCGACGTTCGACGTGGCGGAGGGGGAGATCCTTGCGGTCACCGGGCCGAGCGGCTGCGGCAAGTCGACGTTGCTGCACTGCCTCGCCGGCATCCTGCGCCCCGATGCCGGGCAGGTCACCTGGCGGGGGGAACGGATCGACCTGTGGTCGGAGGCGGTCCGGTCCCGGCTGCGCCGCACCGAGTTCGGGGTGCTCTTCCAGTTCGGTCAGCTCGTCGCCGAGCTGACCGCGGCGGAGAACGTCGCCCTTCCGCTGCTTCTCGCCGGCACGGGGCGGCGAGAGGCGCGGACGGCGGCGTTGACCTGGCTGGATCGGCTCTGCGTGGCCGAGGTGGCCGACGTCCGGCCGGGCGAGATGTCCGGCGGGCAGCAGCAGCGCTGCGCCACCGCCCGGGCCCTGGTCACCGAGCCTCGGGTGCTATTCGCCGACGAGCCGACCGGCGCCCTGGACACGCTCACCGGCGAGCAGGTGCTCACCCAGCTGGTCCGGCTCGCCCGCGAGCAGCACACCACCGTCGTGCTGGTCACCCATGAGCCGCGGATCGCCGCGTACGCCGACCGCGAGGTGATGCTGCGCGACGGGCTGGTCGACCAGTCGGGCCTGGGACTCGACGCGCCAGTACCGGGCGGCCACCGGTGAAGCCCCACACCCTGTTCCGGCTCGCCCTGGCCGGCACCCGGACCGACCTGGCCCGGGTCGCGCTGACCGCGCTGAGCGCCGCGCTGGCCACCCTCGCCGGCCTGGCCGCGCTGACCGTGCTGGCCATCCGCAAGCCGCCCGGTGACGCGTGGACCCAGTCGGAGCAGTACAGCAACGCCCTGCTGCGGGAGCCGGGGCTGCGCGGCGGCACCGCGTTCGCATTGCTGCTGCTCACCCTCCCGGTGCTGGCGCTGGCCGGGCAGTGCGCCCGACTCGGCGCCCCGGCCCGGGACCGCCGGCTTGCCGCGCTCCGGCTGGCCGGGGCCACGCCCGGCCAGGTCACCCGCGTCGCGATGGCGGAGACCGGGCTGGCGAGCCTGCTCGGCACGCTCGTCGGCCTGGCTCTCTATCTCGTCGGCCACCGGCTGCTGCACCGACCCGACGCGCAAGGGCAGCTTCCGCTGCCCACCGACGTGTATCCGGCCGCGGTCGGGACGCTGGCGGTGGTGCTGGGGCTGCCGGTGATCGCCGCGGTGGCCACCGCGCTGATGCTCCGCAGGGTGACCACCACCCCGTTCGGCGTGGTGCGCAGAGTGCGGACACGAGCGCCCTGGCCCTGGCCGGGGCTGTTGATCATCGTGGGGTTGGCGGCCTTCGCGGCATTCCGGCCGGTCATCCTCTGGTACGACCGGCGGCATGCCGCACCGCCGCCGTGGCTGCTGCCGACGCTGCTGGTCGGCGGGGGCCTGGTCGCCATGATCGGCGTGGTCACCGGCACCGGTTGGATCTCCCACACCACCGGCCGGCTGCTGCACCGGTACGCCCGGCGCCCCGCCGTGCTGTTGGCCGCCCGTCGGCTGATGGCCGACCCGTGGATGGGCAGCCGGACGTTCGCCGCCCTGCTCGCCGCGCTCATCTTCGGGGCCGGCGCCGCCGTCATGAGCGCCTGGTTCGAGGCGCGGCAGGCCGCGTACGCAGCAGGCCAGCGCCGCTTCGACGAGTTGGTCGGGCAGCCGGGTGTGCCCTCCGGCGAGCAGGAGGACTTCTACCTGCGGACCATGGACCTCGTGCACACCTCGGTGGTGGTCGCCCTGGTGATCGCGGCCCTCGGGCTGCTCGTCGCGATCAGCGAAAGCGTGGTCAGTCGTCGCCGTGCGTACGCCGCGCTGGTGGCGACCGGGGTGCCGCGCAGCGTGATCGGGCGGTCCATCGCCTGGCAGGCCCTGGTGCCGGCGGTGCCGGCGATCCTGATCGCATTGGCCGTGGGCACGCTGCTGGTCTTCGGCGTCTTCGGCCGCACGGTGCGGGACGGGGGATCGACGTACGGCTCGTGCGAGGGCGGCCCTGAGGTCTGCGACAACCCGGTGACAGCGGCTGAGCACACCCGCGAGATTGTCGTCCCGGCGGTCGAACGGGTCGTGCACGTACCCGTCGAGCTGCTCGCCCTCTACGGCGCGGGTGCCCTGGCCGCGGTGCTGGTGACCGTCGGCGTCGGCGTGCTCTTCCTGCGTCCGAGCACGGAGACGACGGAGCTGCGGACCACCTGATGTGACGCGGTGACCAGCGCGAACGCTGTTCGCACCGGGAGGCCTGTCGATGGCCTTCCCGGAGCCGGGCCGCAGCGGCCAGCGGAGAGCGCGACAGCGGGAGACCACCAGCATGCACAACCAGCCCGGCAGACCGGCACCGGTGTTCGTCGACCGGACCGGCCGCCGCCGCCGGCTGACCATGGTCGCGGGCACAGCGATGGGCCTCGGCCTGCTCACCAGCCTCGGTCTGATCTTCGCCGGCCTCTTCTTCGACTCCTCCGTGCCACTGCCCGGGTGGTCGGAGACGAAGGTCGGGCCGCCGCTCGAGGTCGGGGTGGAGGTCTCGCCCCCGGCCGGGCAGACCAGGCCGCGCCCTCGTCCCGAGCCGGTGACCAGCATCACCCCGCCCGTGCCCTCGCCCACCACCATCCAGCCGACCGGCGCCGTCCGGGCCGCAACTCCGGCCCCCCGCCGCTCCGGCAGTGTGCCGGGTCAGGGTGACGAGCGGCGCAACAGCGCCAAGCCGAGCAAGAGCCCGGGCAAGCCCTGACCATGGCACGACACGTGGCCCGCCGCGACCCTCGGGCACACTGGTTGCTGCTCCTGCTGGGGCTGGTCGCCCTGCTTGCGGCGCTCAGCTTCAACGGCCTGGTCACCAACGTCCGCGGCGGCTCGGGCCCCGCCCAGACGCCCACCGCACCGGCACCGAAACAGGTCAGCGCCGCGGGACCCGTGCTGCGGCTGGACGGCCCCGCGCCGGTCACTCGGCGGCTCGCGCCGCGCACCCTGGCGCTGACCTTCGACGACGGACCGGACCCGCGGTGGACGCCGCAGGTGCTGGACGTGCTGCGCCGGCACCACGCCCGCGCCACCTTCTTCGTGGTCGGTGCCCGGGTGAACGAGCACCCCGACCTGGTCCGGCGGATCCTGGCCGAGGGGCATGAGATCGGCTCGCACACCTTCACCCACGCGGACGTGGGCAACGTGCCCGGCTGGCGGGCCAGGGCCGAACTCGCCTGGACGCGGAACGCGATCGCCGGCGCCACCGGCCGCGAGGTGACCCTGTTCCGGCCGCCCTTCTCGTCGACCCCGGCGGCGCTGACCCGGCCGCTCTACGACGCGCTGCGCGACGCCGCCGGCAGCGGGCACGTCGCGGTGCTCGCCGACCGGGACACCAGGGACTGGGAGCGCCCCGGTGTCCCGGCCATCGTCCGGGCGGCCACGCCGCAGGGCGGTGCCGGGGCGGCGGTGCTCATGCACGACGGCGGTGGCGACCGCAGCCAGACCGTGGCCGCCCTCGATCAGTTGCTGCCCGGCCTGGGCCAGGCGGGATACCGGTTCACCACCGTGTCGGAGGGGGTCGGGGCTCCCGCGTCGATGCTCCCGGCCGGCGTCGGCACCCGGCTGAGCGGGATCGCGGTTCGCTGGGCGCAGACCGGGGCCGGCTGGCTGGCCTCGGCCATGAATCTGCTGCTCGGCGTGGCGCTGCTGCTCGGGGTGGCTCGGCTCGGCGTGCAGGTGGCCTGCGCCCAACTGCACGTACGCCGGGTCCGCCGGCCCCGACGTCGCCGGCCCGTGGTGGGCGCGCCGGTCTCGGTGATCGTGCCGGCGTACAACGAGGCCGCGAACATCGCCGCCACCGTGCGGTCGCTGGTGGCCAGCGCATACCCGACGCTGGAGGTGATCGTGGTGGACGACGGCTCCAGCGACGGTACCGCCGAGATCGTCGAGCGGATGCGGCTACGGGGGGTACGCGTCATCCGGCAGGCGAACGCCGGCAAGCCGGCCGCGCTGAACACCGGCATCCGGGCCGCGCGCGCCGACCTGCTGGTGCTGGTCGACGGGGACACCGTCTTCCAGCCGGACACCCTCCACCGGCTGGTCCAAGGCTTCGCGGACCCTCGCGTCGGCGCGATCAGCGGCAATACCAAGGTGGCCAACCGGCGCCGGCTGCTCGGCCGCTGGCAGCACCTGGAGTACGTGATCGGGTTCAACCTGGACCGCCGGATGTACGACGTGCTCGAGTGCATGCCGACCATCCCCGGCGCGATCGGGGCGTTCCGCCGCGAGGTGCTGCTCGCCGTCGGCGGCGTCCCCGCCGACACCCTTGCCGAGGACACCGACCTGACCATGAAGGTGCTCCGGGCCGGCTGGCGGGTGGTGTACGAGGAGCGCGCGATCGCCTGGACCGAGGCGCCGTCGTCGCTGCGCCAGCTCTGGCGGCAGCGGTACCGCTGGTGCTACGGCACCCTGCAGGCGATGTGGAAGCATCGGCACGCGCTGTACGAGCCGGGGGCGGGCGGGAAACTGGGCCGACGGGGTCTGCCGTACCTGACCGTGTTTCAGGTCGTGCTGCCGTTGGCCGCTCCGGCGGTCGATGTCTTCGCCCTGTACGGACTGCTCTTCCTGCCCTGGTCGAAGCTCGTGCTGGCCTGGGTCGGGCTGCTCCTGCTCCAGGGCTTCACCGCCGCGTACGCGCTGCGCCTGGACCGGGAGCGGTTCGGGCCCCTGTGGGCGCTGCCGTTCCAGCAACTCGTTTACCGGCAGGTGATGTACCTGGTGGTGGTGCAGTCGGTGGTGACCGCGGTGATCGGCAACCGGCTGCGCTGGCAGCGGATGGCGCGTACCGGGGAGGCGGCCGCCCTGGCCCCGCCGGCCCCGGTCCGTTGAGCGGTTGCTGGGTGACCCGGTGACGCCCCTGCGACGCGGCGAACGTGGCGGGCGTCAGCGGGTGGTGAGGAGGCCGGCGGACCAGGCGACGACCAGGCCGATCACCGCCGAGCAGCAGCAGACCAGCAGGGCGGCGGCCACCACCGCGAGGATCACCCAGGTCGGCCCGCGCCGGGCCGCCCCCGTCGGGGGTGCCTCCGCCCCGGCCGGCTCCTCCTCGGCGGTCATCCTGGCAGTCTAGGGGCGGCGAAGGTTCGCGGCGGCGGGGCAGGATGGGCCGATGGAGCTGATCTCGATCGAGGACGTCCAGGCTGCTGCCGACGACATCGCCGGAACGGTCGTGCGTACCCCACTGCTGCCGGCACCGTGGGACGACGAACTCTGGCTCAAGCCGGAGAGCCTGCAACCGGTGGGGTCGTTCAAGCTGCGCGGCGCGACCCACGCGGTGGCCCGGCTCGACCCGGCCGCCCAGTCCCGGGGCGTGGTGACCCACTCGTCCGGCAACCACGGGCAGGCCCTCGCGTACGCGGCGCGGGCGTTCGGGGTCCGGTGCTCGGTGGTCGTCCCCGAGGGAGCGCCGCAGGTCAAGGTGGACCGGATCCGGGCGCTCGGCGCCGAAGTGCGGTTCGTCCCGCGGGCCCGCCGGCTGCCGGAGGCGGAGCGGATCGCCGCCGACACCGGGGCCACGCTGGTGCCGCCCTTCGACGACCGGCGGATCATCGCCGGGCAGGGCACCATCGGGCTGGAGATCGTGGCGGACCTGCCCGACGTCGACGTGGTGCTGATGCCGGTCGGCGGCGGCGGGCTCTCCTCGGGAGTCGCCACCGCGGTGAAGGCGCTGCGTCCGTCGGCCACCGTCGTCGGGGTGGAACCGCTGCTCGCCGCGGACGCCCAGGAGTCGCTCGCCGCCGGTGAGCTGGTGGTCTGGGACGTCGAGCGGACCTACCGGACCAGCGCGGACGGGCTGCGTACCAACCTCTCCGAGTTGACCCTCGCCCACCTGCGGGAACGCCTCGACGGCATTATCACGGTGACCGAGGAGGAGATCGCCGCGACGATGGGCCGGCTGGCCCGGGAGGCCCGGCTGGTGGTGGAGCCGAGCGGAGCCGTGGCGGTCGCCGCCCGCCTCTTCCACGCCGACGCGCTGCCGTCCGGCCGGACCGCCGCCGTGCTCACCGGCGGCAACGTCGACCCGGCGGTCCTGGCGTCGGTGCTCACCGCTCCCGCCCCCTGAGGCCCTCGCGCACTTGCCCGGGAAGAGTGGCTATCGGAGTCGAAATAGGCACTCCTTCCGGGAAAGCGGGGCCAAGGGCGCGGCGCGTCAGCGGCGGGATCAGGCTCGGCCCAGCCGGTCGAGGATCCAGGCGTTGATGAACGCCTCCTCGCGCCAGGCGTCGTAGCGACCGCTCGGGCCGCCGTGGCCGGCGCCCATCTCGGTCTTGAGCAGGTAGTTGCCCTCCGGGGCGACCGCCCGCAGCCGGGCGATCCACTTGGCCGGCTCGTGGTAGAGCACCCGGGTGTCGTTCAGGCTGGTCACCGCGAGGATGGCCGGGTAGGCGACCGGGGCCACGTTCTCGTACGGGGTGTACGACTTCATGTACGCGTACACCTCGGGGTCGTTGAGCGGGTTGCCCCACTCCTCCCATTCGGTGACGGTGAGCGGCAGCGACGGGTCGAGGATCGAGGTGAGCGCGTCCACGAAGGGCACCTGCGCGACGATCCCGGTGAACGCGTCCGGCGCGAGGTTGGCCACCGCGCCCATCAGCAGGCCGCCGGCCGACGCGCCCCGGGCCACCAGGCGGTCGGTGGCCGTCCAGCCGGCCTTGACCAGGTGCCGGGCGCAGGCCACGAAGTCGGTGAAGGTGTTCTTCTTGGCGAGCAGCTTGCCCTCGTCGTACCAGCGCCGGCCGAGTTCGCCGCCGCCGCGGATGTGCGCCACGGCGAAGATGACGCCCCGGTCGAGCAGGCTGAGCCGGGCGATGGAGAACCACGGGTCCATGCTCGCCTCGTACGAGCCGTAGCCGTAGATGAGGCAGGGGGCGGAGCCGTCACGCGGGGTGTCCTTCCGGCAGACCAGCGAGATCGGCACCCGGGTGCCGTCGTCGGCCAGCGCCCAGTCCCGGTGCTGCTCGTAGTCGGCCGGGTCGTACGCCCGCCCGTCCGGCCCGGGGCGGACCGGCTTCTGCTTGCGCAGCACCATCTGCCGGGTGACCAGGTCGTAGTCGTAGACCGAGTCCGGGGTGACCAGCGAGGTGTAGCGGAGCCGCAGCTCGCGGGTGCGGTATTCCGGGTTGGCGTCCAGCCCGACGCTGTAGATCGGCTCCGGGAAGTCGATGTCGTACGGGTCGCCGCCGCCGACCGGCAGCACCCGCAGCCCGGTCAGCCCGTTGCTGCGCAGCGAGACGACCAGGTGGTTCTCGAACGCGTCGACGGACTCCAGCCGGGTGCCAGGCGAGTGTTCGATCAACGGGGTCCAGTCGCCGGGCGTGTCCGCCGAGGTGAACGCGAGGGCGAAATCCTCCGCGCCGTCGTTGTGCAGGATCAGGAACCGGTGCCCGTGGTGCTCCACCGAGTATTCGACGCCCTGCCGGCGCGGGGCGATGACGGCGGGCTCGCCGGTCGGGTTGGCCGCCGGGACGACCCGTACCTCGCTGGTGATCTTGCTGTGGATGTCGATCAGCACGAACCGCTCGGAGCGGGTCAGCTCGACGCCCACCCAGAACCGCTCGTCGTCCTCCTGGTGGACCACCACGTCCTCGCTCGACGGGGTGCCGACGGCGTGCCGCCAGACCCGGTTCGGCCGCCAGGCGTCGTCCACCGTGACGTAGAAGAGCGTCGAGGCGTCGCTCGACCAGGCGGTGCCGTAGAAGGTGTCCGGGATCTGGTCGGGCAGCACCTCGCCGGTGCTCAGGTCCTTGATCCGCAGGGTGAACCGCTCGTCGCCGGCGAGGTCCGTCGAGTATGCGAGCCAGCGCCCGTCCGGGCTGACGTCGAACGCGCCGAGGGCGAAGAAGTCGTGCCCCTCGGCGAGCAGGTTCTCGTCGAGCAGCACCTCCTCGCCGTCCAGCGGGGCGCCGTCGGCGCTGATCGGGGGCGCGGTCTCGCCGTCCCGGACGCCCCGGCGGCAGTGCACGCCGTACTGCTGGCCCTCGACCGTGCGGGTGTAGTACCAGTACCCGTCCTTGCGGGTGGGCACCGACAGGTCGGTCTCCTGGGTGCGCCGGCGGGTCTCCTCGAACAGTTGGGACCGCAGCTCCGCCAGGTGCGTGGTGCGGTCCTCGGTGTACGCGTTCTCCGCGGTCAGGTAGGCGATCGTCGCCGGGTCGTCCTTGGCCGCCAGCCAGGCGTACTCGTCGACGACGGTGTCGCCGTGGTGGGTGCGCTCGCTCGGCACGCGCTTGGCGACGGGAGTCTCGGTGGTCACGGCGTCACGTTACCGGCCGGCCGCCCGGCTCCGGGCCTGCGCTCTGCCGGATCCGGCAACTTGCCGCCGAGGCTTTCGAACATGTGTACGATGACCGCCATGGCGGCTGCAGCGAGTTCCACCCATCGTCCCGGAGCCCTCGACATCACCCGGCGCCTCGCCGAGATCTGCGGCCCGCCGTTCGCCCGGTTCGCCGGCCCGGCCGACGAGGTGGCCGGCCGGACAGCCCGCTGGGTGGCGGTGCCGGGCGGCCCGCACGCCGCCGCGGAGGTGTTGCGGCTGGCCGCCGCGCACGACCTGACGGTGGTGCCGCGCGGCGCCGGCACGAAGATCGACTGGGGGGCCGCCCCGGCGCAGGTCGACATCATGCTGGACACCGGCCGGCTCGCCGGGGTCTGGCACGAACCGCAGGGCTCCGGGGTGGCCGAGATCGGCGCCGGCACCCCGCTCCGGGCGGTCCAGGCCACCCTGGAACGCACCGGCCAGCGCCTCCCGGTCGACGCGCCCTCCCCGGGGGCGACCCTGGGCGGAGTGCTCGCCGCCGACGAGGCCGGCCCGCTCCGGCTCCGGCACGGCAGCCCGTGCGCCCAACTCGTCGGAGTGCGCTACCTCGACGCCGACGGCGAACTCGTCAGCGTCGGCGAGCCCGGAACGGCGTCGCTGGGCCGGGCGGCACCGACGGCTCGCGACCGGGCGAGCGGCGCGGCGGCGCCCGCCGGCGGGCCTGGCGGCGGTGCCGCGGCGCTCTTCGGCACGGGCGACCTGCCGGGGCTGGACGTGGCCCGGCTGCTCTGCGGCTCGCAGGGTGGCCTGGGCGTGCTGGTCTCGGCCACCCTGCGGGTGCAGGCCGCGCCGGCCAGCCGGGTCTGGGTGTCCCGGCCGGTCTGGACCCCGCTGGAGGTGCACGACCTGGTCCGGGCGGTGCTCGCCGCGCGGCTCGACCCGGCGGCCGTCGAGCTGGACCTGCCCGTACCGGTGCCGCTGCCGCGCCGGCGGGTCTCCCCGTGGCACCCGTCGGTCGCCGGGCGACCCGACCACCCGGCGCTGACCGGGCAGGCCACCCGGCCGGCCGCCGCAGGCAGCCTGGTGGTGCTGCTGGAGGGCGGCCCGGCGGACGTCGCGGAGCGGGCCGAGCGGCTCACCGCCCTGCTGGGCGGCGATGCGGTCGTCGGCCACGCGGCGCCGGAGTGGTGGGGGCGCTACCCCTTCGCCCCCGGCGACACCGCGCTGCGGATCGAGGTGCCCATCAACGACCTGCACGCGGCGGTCTACGCGCTGCGTGACGCGGCCGGCAGCCCGGTGCCGGTCCGGGGCTCCGCCGGGGTCGGCACGGTGCACGCCGCGCTGCCCGGCTCGCTGGCCCCCGACCGGGTGGCCTCGATCCTCGCGGCCGTCCGTGGCGTGCTCCTCGCCCGGCAGGGCCGCTGTGTGGTGGTGTCCGCCCCGGCGCCGGTCCGCCGCACCGTCGACCTCTGGGGTGAGCTGCCCACCCTGCCCTGCCTCCGCACGGCGAAGGCGCACCTCGACCCCCACCACCGCCTGGCCCCCGGCCGCCTCCCCGGCGGCCTCTGACCCCCGGCCCCCGCTCTCGTTGATCAAGGAGTTTGCGTCAGGATCCGGCCCGCGCCGGACGCAAACCCCTTGATCAACGCCGCCAGAGGGGGCGGCGGTCAGAGGGTGTCGTTGCGGAGGACGAGGATGGCGATGTCGTCGCGGGGGGTCTCCACGGAGAAGCCGATCGCCGTGGCGCGCAGCCGGGCCGCGACCACGTCGGCGGAGTAGCCGGCCAGCGGGGCCGCAGACTCGCGCAGCCGTTCGGTGCCGAACAGCTCCCGGCCGCGCCGGCGCTCGGTGACCCCGTCGGTGTAGAAGATCAGCGCGTCACCCCGGCCGAGAGTGATCTCGGCCGTCGGGGTGGTGATCGAGTCGAGCAGCCCGAGCGCCGTACCGCCGGTGCCGACGAAGGCCGCCCCGCCGCCACCGGGCAGCAGTACCGGGCGGTCGTGCCCGGCCAGGTGCAGGGACACGTCGAGCTGGCCGCCCTCACCCGGCCCGACCGCCGCCAGCGCCAGCGTGCAGTACCGGCCGCTGCCGCGCTCCACCAGCGTCTCGTTGAGTCGGCCCAGCACCTCCGGCAGCGGCTTGCCGTCGCCGACCAGCACCCGGATCACGTCCCGGACCAGACCGGTCACCGCCGCCGCCTGCACGCCCTTGCCGGAGACGTCCCCGATGACCACCAGCCACCGGCCGTCCGGCAGCGGGACCACGTCGTAGAAGTCGCCGCCGACGTCGGCATCGTCGCCGGTCGGGACGTACTCGGCGGCGAAGCCGATGCCCTCGACGACCGGGAGCACCGGCGGCAGCAGCGACTGCTGGAGGGTCTGGGCCACCCGGCGGCGCTCGGCGTGGATGCGGGCGTTCTCGATGGCGAGGGCGGCCCGACGGGCCACGTCCTCCAGCACCGAGACCTCGTCCGGGTCGTGCCGCTGCCGCTGGTGGCGGCCGACGGCCAGGGTGCCGAGCCGTTGCCCGCGGGCGATCAGCGGCACGGCGAAGCCCTCCATCGGCCCGCTGAGCGGCACCTGCGCGGCGCTCCGGGACGCCTCCCGCAGCCGGGCCTGGATCGAGTCCGGTCCGGTCTCCTCGAGCACGCGGTGCAGCTGCGGCAGCACCGACTCGTCGGCGTGGCTGCACGCGGCGAGCCGCAGCCGCCCCCACTCGTCGGTGGTGTGCACCGCGCACCACTGGCCGAGCCGCGGCACCACCAGCTGCGGGATGAGCGCCATGGTCAGCTCGACGTCGAGGGACTGGGCGAGCAGCTCGCTCGCCTCGGCGAGGAAGGTCAGCCAGGCCGACCGACGGACGTCCGCCCGGCGCAGCCGGTCGTTCTCTAGGTGCAACGAGAGCCGTTCGGCGGCCAGCACCGCGAGCGGCCGGGCGTACGCCGACGGCGCCGCGTCCAGCTCCAGCTCACCGGCGTACGGCCGGTGCACGGCGAGCGGCACCCGGAGCAGCTCGCTGCCCGCCCGGGGCTGCCGGCCGTACCGGGCGAGCACCTGGGTGCCCTGCCCGTCGCCCCGGTCCAGCCGGACCACGCCGCCGGCCGCGCCCACCATCTCGGCGAGCCGGGCCAGCAGCCCGTTGGCGAACTCCGGCAGCGGGTCGTCCGCGTACGGGTCGGGGGTGGTCTGCATCAGCTCGCTCATCGCGGCGGCGCTCGGGGCGCTGTCTGTCGCCCCGCCCGGGGTGACCGCCGTGTGGTGCTCGGCCACGGCCGGTGGCGCGGCGGACGTCACCTCGTGCCGGTCGAGCCGGAACCAGACGCCCTTGCCGGTGGGCAGGTAGGTGGTGCCCCACCGGCTGGCGAAGTGGTCCACCAGCAGCAGGCCGCGCCCGCGCTCGGCCACCTCGGCGATCTCGGTGCTGACGTTGCGTACCCCGACGATCAGTTCCTCGACCGGACCGGACGCGAAGTCGGTGACCGTGACGGTAAGCCCCCCGTTGTCCGCCTCGACCTCGATGTCGAGTTCGGTGCGCGCGTGCTCGATGGCGTTGGTGGTGAGTTCCGTGGTGAGCAGCAGGGCCTCGTTGAGCAGTTCGTCCAGATCCGCCTCGCCGAGGACGGACCGGACCAGCGCCCGGGCCGCGGCGGGCGTACGCCGGTCGGCGGGGAGCCGGACACGCCGGACGTGCTCATCCGCGCCGCCGTCCATCGCGGGCCCCGCCTCCGCTGACACCTTCGTATCCTCCACCGCCGCCGTCCCTGGTGCCAAGCGCCCCCCCGCCGCGCCACTCCGCCAAGCGAGCGGGCGCGCCGGGTCGGCTGGTCGTCACCTCGACCTGCCGCGGGCAGAATGGTGGGATGTCGGCACGAGCCGGTTGGCCCCGAGCTGAGCGAGGAATGATGACCACGGCGAAACAGTCGCTAGCCGCGGACCCGTCCGCGCCCGAGCACGAGGCGCTCCTCGGCGACCTCGTCGAGGCGCTGCGGCAGGTGCGCCGGGGCGACCTCAAAGTCCGGCTGCCTCGACGGGCCGGCCTGGCCGGTGAGGTGGCCGACGCCTTCAACGACGTGGTGTCGCTGCAGGAGCGGCAGCACCTGGACCTGCGCCGGATCAGCCGGATCGTCGGCCGGGACGGCCGGCTGACCGAACGCCTCGACGACGAGGGCCTGGACGGCTCGTGGGCGGAGGGGCAGCGGGCAATCAACTCGTTGATCGACGACCTGGGCCGGCCGACCACCGAGATCGCCCGGGTCATCGTGGCGGTGGCCGACGGCGATCTGTCCCAGCACATGGCGCTGGAGATCGACGGTCGCCCGCTGCGCGGTGAGTACCTGCGCATCGGCCGCACCGTCAACACCATGGTCGATCAGCTCTCGTCCTTCTCGAACGAGGTGACCCGGGTGGCCCGCGAGGTGGGCACCGAGGGCAAGCTCGGCGGGCAGGCCGACGTACGCGGGGTCGCCGGCACCTGGAAGGACCTCACCGACTCGGTGAACACCATGGCGTCGAACCTCACCTCGCAGGTGCGGTCGATCTCCCAGGTGGCCACGGCGGTGGCGAAGGGTGACCTGTCGCAGAAGATCACCGTGTCGGCCAAGGGCGAGGTGGCCGAGCTGGCCCACACCTTCAACTCGCTCACCGACACCCTGCGGCTCTTCGCCGAGCAGGTGACCCGGGTGGCCCGTGAGGTGGGCACCGAGGGCAAGCTGGGCGGCCAGGCGGAGGTGCCGAACGTCGCCGGCACCTGGAAGGACCTGACCGACAGCGTCAACTCGATGGCGTCGAACCTGACCGCGCAGGTGCGCAACATCGCCCAGGTCTCCACCGCGGTGGCCCGGGGCGACCTCTCCCAGAAGATCACGGTGGCCGCGCAGGGCGAGATCCTGGAGCTGAAGGACACCGTGAACACGATGGTGGATCAGCTGTCGTCGTTCGCGGACGAGGTGACCCGGGTGGCCCGTGAGGTGGGCATCGAGGGCAAGCTGGGCGGTCAGGCCCAGGTACGCGGGGTGTCCGGCACCTGGCGCGACCTCACCGAGAACGTCAACCAGCTCGCCGGCAACCTGACCAGTCAGGTGCGGAACATCTCGCAGGTGTCCACGGCGGTGGCGAAGGGTGACCTGTCGCAGAAGATCACGGTGGACGCGCAGGGCGAGATCCTGGAGCTGAAGAACACCGTGAACACGATGGTGGATCAGCTGTCGTCGTTCGCGGACGAGGTGACCCGGGTGGCCCGTGAGGTGGGCACCGAGGGCAAGCTGGGCGGTCAGGCGCAGGTGAAGGGTGTGTCCGGCACCTGGCGGGACCTGACTGACAACGTGAACTCGATGGCGTCGAACCTGACCAGTCAGGTGCGGAACATCGCCTCGGTCACCACGGCGGTGGCGAAGGGTGACCTGAGCCAGAAGATCACGGTCGACGCCCGGGGCGAGATCCTGGAGCTGAAGTCCACCGTGAACACGATGGTCGATCAGCTCTCCTCGTTCGCCGACGAGGTGACCCGGGTGGCCCGTGAGGTGGGCACCGAGGGCAAGCTCGGCGGCCAGGCCCAGGTACGCGGCGTCGCCGGCACCTGGCGCGACCTGACCGACAACGTGAACTCGATGGCGTCCAACCTGACCAGCCAGGTGCGCAACATCGCCCAGGTGTCCACGGCGGTGGCGAAGGGTGACCTGTCGCAGAAGATCACGGTGGACGCGCAGGGCGAGATCCTGGAGCTGAAGAACACCGTGAACACGATGGTGGATCAGCTGTCGTCGTTCGCGGACGAGGTGACCCGGGTGGCCCGTGAGGTGGGCACCGAGGGCAAGCTCGGTGGTCAGGCGCAGGTGAAGGGTGTGTCCGGCACCTGGCGGGACCTGACTGACAACGTGAACTCGATGGCGTCGAACCTGACCAGTCAGGTGCGGAACATCGCCTCGGTCACCACGGCGGTGGCGAAGGGTGACCTGAGCCAGAAGATCACGGTCGACGCGCAGGGCGAGATCCTGGAGCTGAAGTCCACCGTGAACACGATGGTCGATCAGCTGTCGTCGTTCGCCGACGAGGTGACCCGGGTGGCCCGTGAGGTGGGCACCGAGGGCAAGCTGGGCGGTCAGGCGCAGGTGAAGGGCGTCTCGGGCACCTGGCGCGACCTCACCGAGAACGTCAACCAGCTCGCCTCGACCTTGACCACCCAGCTCCGGGCGATCGCCCAGGTCTCCACCTCGGTGACCCGGGGCGACCTGACCCAGCGGATCGCCGTCAAGGCGCAGGGCGAGGTCGCCGAGCTGAAGGACAACATCAACCAGATGATCGTCACCCTCCGGGAGACGACGAAGAAGAACGCCGAGCAGGGCTGGCTGGACTCCAACCTGGCCCGGATCGGCGGCCTGCTCCAGGGCCAGCGGGACCTCGGCGAGGTCTGTCGCATGATCATGATGGAGGTGACCCCGCTGGTCGACGCGCAGCTCGGCGCGTTCTTCCTGGCGGACAGCTCCGAGGGGAGCATGCGGCTGCGGCTCACCGCCTCGTACGGGTATGTGGCGCGGGGGCACGACGTGACCTTCGGGCCCGGCGAGGGGCTGGTCGGCCAGGCCGCCCTTTCCCGGCGGACCATAAGGGTCAGCGCCCAGCCCGACGGGCGGCTGATGCTGCGCTCCGGGCTGGCCGAGACGCCCCCGGCCGACCTCGTGGTGCTGCCCGTCCTGTTCGAGGGCGAGCTGCTCGGCGTGATCGAGTTCGCCGGGGTGATCACCTTCTCCGAGCTGCACCTGTCGTTCCTGGAGCGGCTGGTCACCACGATCGGCATCGCGGTCAACACGATCCAGGCCAACCGGCGTACGGAGGAGCTGCTGGCCCAGTCGCAGCGGCTGGCGCTCGAACTTCAGGAGCAGTCGGCGGAGTTGCAGCGCACCAACGCCGAACTGGAGGACAAGGCCAAGCTGCTCTCCGAGCAGAAGGCCAACATCGAGACCCAGAACCGGGAGATCGAGCTGGCCCGGCTCGGCCTGGAAGAGAAGGCGCAGCAGCTCACCCGGGCGTCGGCGTACAAGTCGGAGTTCCTGGCGAACATGAGCCACGAGCTGCGCACGCCGTTGAACTCGCTGCTGCTGCTGGCCCGGCTGCTGGCCGAGAATCCGGACCAGAACCTGACGCCGAAGCAGACCGAGTTCGCCCGCACCATCCACAGCGCCGGATCGGACCTGCTCTCCCTGATCGACGACATCCTGGACCTGGCCAAGATCGAGGCTGGCCGGATGGACGTGGAGCCGACCGAGGTGCGCTTCTCCGAGCTGCGCGGCTACGTCGAGCAGGCGTTCGCCCCGCAGGCCGAGGAGAAGGGCCTCGACTTCCAGGTACGGATCAGCAAGGATCTGCCCCCGGCGCTGGTCACCGACGCCCAGCGGTTGCAGCAGATTCTGCGCAACATGCTCTCCAACGCGGTGAAGTTCACCGACCACGGCGCGGTGACGCTGCGGATCGCCCCGGCCGCCGAGAACGCGGTCTTCGACGTGCCCGCGCTGACCAACGCCCGGCGGGTGATCGCGTTCACGGTGATCGACACCGGGATCGGTATCTCCGATGACAAGCTGTCGCTGATCTTCGAGGCCTTCCAGCAGGCGGACGGCACCACGAGCCGCCGGTACGGGGGCACCGGGCTGGGCCTGTCGATCAGCCGGGACCTGGCGCGCCTGCTCGGCGGCACGATCACCGTGTCGTCGGCGCCCGGCCAGGGGTCGACCTTCACCCTCTTCGTACCGGACGTGCTGGCACCGGACGCGGTGGTGGCGCCGGCGCCACCCTCGCCGAGCCGCGCGGGCCTGCCGTCGTCGCTGCTCATGCCGATGGAGCTGCCGCAGCCGCAGGAGACTCCGGCGGCCCGGCGGCTGGAGGGCGTGACCGTCCTGATCGTCGACGACGACGTCCGTAACGTGTTCGCCCTGACCTCCGCGTTGGAACTGCACGGGATGACCGTGCTGTACTCGGACAACGGGGCGGACGGCGTCCGCCAGTTGGCCGAGCATCCGGAGGTGGACATCGTGTTGATGGACGCGATGATGCCGGACCAGGACGGCTACGAGACGACCCGGCAGATCCGGCGCAATCACCGCTTCGTGGACCTGCCGATCGTGTTCCTGACCGCCAAGGCGATGCCCGGTGACCGGGATTCGGCGATCACGGCCGGGGGTAGTGACTACATCACCAAGCCGGTGGACCTGGACGAGCTGATCGAGATGATGGCGTCCTGGATCGGCCGGAGCCGAGGCGAGGAGACCCCGTGACCCAGACGGCCAAGGCGCTGCTGGTGGACGACCGGCGGGAGAACCTGATGGCCCTGGAGGCGATCCTCCAGGGGCTGCCGGTGCAGTCGGTCGCGGTGGAGAGCGGCGAGGCGGCGCTGAAGCAGCTCCTCGTCGACGACTTCGCGGTGATCCTGCTCGACGCGCAGATGCCCGACATGGACGGCTTCGAGACCGCCACCCACATCAAGCGGCGGGAGCGGACCCGGCACGTGCCGATCATCTTCCTCACCGCGGCGGACAAGGACGCCCAGCTCGCCCTGCGCGGCTACGCCGTGGGCGCGGTCGACTACCTGACCAAGCCGTTCGACCCCTGGGTGCTGCGCGCCAAGGTGTCGGTCTTCGTGGAGCTGTGGGTGAAGACCCGGCAGCTCGCCGCCCAGTCCGACCTGGTGCGGGAGCGGGACACCCAGTGGCGGGTGCTCACCGACGCGGTCGACGAGGCGACGGCGCTGCTGCGCGCGGACGACGGCCCGGACGCCCGGGAGCGCGCGGTGGACCTCCTGGAGCAGGCCCGCTGGGGCAACACCCGCTGAAGGGTCAGCCGGCCCGGTCGCCGTGTCCCCTCGCGGCGCGCCAGGCCCGCCACCGGTCGCCCATCGTGTCGAGTTCCCCCTGTACGAAGAGGAAGAAGTCCCGCATCTCGGCCACCCGCTCGCCGGCCGGCGTGTCTCGCCCGAGCAGCGCGTCCACGCCGCCGTTGGCGATGTCGATGAAGTTCTTGTAGAGGGCGGTCTTGGTGATGGTGGCCTCGTACCAGGGGTTGTCCGGCATCCGGTATCGGTCCCTCCGGGAGCCCTTGACCGGCTCGCGGACCAGCATGGCGAACTGGGTCAGGTAGCGGACCGCGCCGGAGACCGCCGCCGCACTGACCCCGAGCCGCTCGCCGATCTCGGCGGCGGTCAGCGGCTCGTCCGCGCTCATCACGGTGAACAGCACCCGGCCGGCCATCCGGGGAAAGCCGACGTCCGCGAAGGCCATCGCCATCCGTTCGACGAAGAGGTGGACCTCCTCCTCGTTGCGGGCCGGGCGGTGGTCAAGCATCGGCGGTGGCTCCTCCCGTTAAAAAGTCGTGAAGACGATGGTGCCCCAGCTCTCACAGTCTTCACAAGTTTATGAAACGAGCGTAGCTTCCGAAGTATGGAAACCCCAATTGAGGTGTCCGGCCTGGTGAAGAATTTCGGCCGGACCCGGGCACTCGACGGACTCGACCTCACCGTCCGCACCGGGGAGGTGCACGGCTTCCTGGGCCCCAACGGCGCCGGCAAGTCGACCACCATCCGGGTGCTGCTCGGCCTGCTGCGGGCGGACGCGGGGGCCGTCCGGCTGCTCGGCGGTGACCCGTGGCGGGACGCCGTCGCCCTGCACCGCCGCCTCGCGTACGTCCCCGGTGACGTCACCCTCTGGCCGAACCTGAGCGGCGGCGAGGTGATCGACCTGCTGGGCCGGATGCGCGGCGGGCTGGACCCGAAGCGCCGCGCCGAGCTGCTGGACTCCTTCGAGCTGGACCCGCGCAAGAAGGGCCGGGCCTACTCCAAGGGCAACCGGCAGAAGGTGGGCCTGGTGGCCGCGCTCGCCTCCGACGTCGAGCTGCTCATCCTCGACGAACCGACCTCCGGGCTGGACCCGCTCATGGAGGAGGTCTTCCAGCACTGGGTCCGCCGGGCCAAGCAGGACGGCCGCACCGTGCTGCTCTCCAGCCACATCCTGGCCGAGGTGGAGGCGCTCTGCGACCGGGTGACGATCATCCGCAACGGCCGCGCCGTCGAGTCCGGCACCCTCGGCGAACTGCGCCACCTGCACCGCACCGCGATCGACGCCGAGGTCGCCGCGCCACTGGACGGGCTGGCCGACCTGCCGGGTGTGCACGACCTGCGGGTGGACGGCAACCGGGTGCGCTTCGACGTGGACTCCGCCGCCCTGGACACCGCCCTGCGCCGGCTCACCGAGCTGGGCGTACGCAGCCTGGTCAGCCAGCCGCCGACGCTGGAGGAGCTGTTCCTGCGGCACTACGAGGCGATCCCCGGCCAACCGGCCCCTGCCGAGGCGACCCGATGAGCACCTTGACCGGCACGCGTCACCTGGCCCGGCTGATCCTGCGCCGGGACCGCGTCCTGCTCCCGCTCTGGGTGCTGCTGCTCGCCGTCCTGCCGATGACGTACGCGACCAGCTTCTTCGAGCTCTTCCCGACGGACGCCGACCGGGCCGCGTACGCCGCCGGCACGGCCCGCAACCCGTCGATCGTCGCGCTGCTCGGCCCCGTGTACGGCGACAGCGTCGGCGCGCTGACCGCCCAGCGCTCCGGCTTCCTGCTGGTGATCATCGCGCTGGCCAGCCTGCTCACCGTCGTCCGGCACACCCGCACCGAGGAGGAGGCCGGCCGGCGGGAGCTGCTCGGCGGCACGGTGCTCGGCCGGTACGCCGGGCTGACCGCCGCGCTGCTCGTGACGTACGCGGCCGACCTGCTGCTCGGGCTGCTCACCGCGGCCGGGCTGGTCTCCACCGGGCTGCCGGCGGCCGGCTCGTACGCGTACGGCCTCTCCGCCACGCTGACCGGCGTCGTCTTCGCCACGATCGGTGGGCTGGCCGCCCAGCTCACCGAGACCGCGGGCGGGGCGCGGGGCATCGCCATCGCGGTGCTCGGTGCCGCCTTCGGGCTCCGGCTGCTGGGTGACACCGCCACGCACGACTGGCCGAGCTGGCTCTCCCCGCTGGGCTGGGCGCCGCGGGTGCGGCCGTACGAGGGGGAGCGCTGGTGGGTGCTGGTCCTGCCGCTCGTCGCGTCGGTGTTGATCGCGGCGGTCGCGTACCCGGTCTCGGTGCGCCGCGACCTGGGGGCCGGGGTGCTGCCGCCCCGGCTCGGGCCGACCACCGCCGGCCGGGCCCTCTCCGGATCGTTCGGGCTGGCCTGGCGGCTGCACCGAGGGCAGATCCTCTGGTGGTCGGTCGGCTTCGGTCTGCTCGGGTTGATCCTCGGCGGGGCGGCGCAGGCCGCCGGCCGGTCCGTCGAGGGCAACCCGCAGTTGGAGGAGATCATGGCCCGGATCGGCGGTGCCTCGGGGCTGTCCGACGCCTACCTGGGCGCCACGCTGAGCCTGGCCGGCCTGGCCGCGGCCGGGTACGGCGTCCAGGCCGCCCTGCGGATGCGGGCGGAGGAGACCGCCGGGCGGGCCGAGCCGCTGCTGGCGACCGGCGTGCACCGCTCGACCTGGCTGCTGTCCCACGTGGTGTTCGCGCTGCTCGGGCCAGTGGTGGTGCTCGCCGTGACCGGCTTCACCACCGGCCTGACCTACGGGCTGAGCGTGCACGACGTGCCGGCGGAGCTGCCCCGGATGGTCGGCGCCGGGCTGGCCCAGGTGCCGGCGGCGTGGGTGCTGACCGGGATCGCCGTGCTGCTCTTCGGGCTGCTGCCCCGGCTCGCCTCGGTGGCCTGGGCGGTGCTCGCGGTCTGCGTGCTGCTCGGCCAGCTCGGCGCCGTGCTGAAGCTGGACCGGTGGCTGCTGGATCTCTCCCCGTTCAACCACACCCCGCAGGTGCTGCGGGAGCATTGGAACGCCACCCCGCTCTACGTGCTGGCCCTCGTGGCGCTGCTGCTCGCGCTCGCCGGCCTCACGGCCTTCCACCGCCGCGACACCCCCGTCACCTGACCCCTGCGGCCCGCACCGTTGATCAAGGAGTTTGCGTCAGAACATCGCCGCCGGCAGACGCAAGCTTCTTGATCAACGCAGCAAACGGGCGGGGTGGGTCAGGGGGCGGTTTCGTTGCGGATCATCAGGGCCGAGCGGAGGCCGGTGATGTCCAGGACGCGCAGGAGGAAGTCGCCGACGTTGCTGAGGACCAGGAGGCTCTGCGCGTGGCTGGCCTTGCGGCTCAGCACCACCAGCGTGCCGAGCCCCTGCGAGTCGCAGAAGGTCACCCCGCCGAGGTCGAGCACGATGCGCGGCGGCGCATCGGTCAGCACCTCATTGACGACAGTCGACAGCTGGGCGGCCGTGAGCATGTCGATCTCACCAGCGAGGCGAAGCACGGCTTCGTCGCCCGACCGGTGTACCGCGATGGACAGTTCGGCACGATCCACCCGGTTAGCCTATCGCGATCTCGACCGCCCGGCCCGTCGAGGCACCCCAGCTGTCGATCTCGGCCGGACGGACGGCGTGAGCCCGGTAACCCCCCGTGCGGGGTGGCTGCTGATCAGCCGCCCGACGCTGACACAATGGCGGCATCGTGACCGAGACCATTTCCGCCGGATCCGGCCGTTACCCGGCCGACGCGCCGGCCTCCGAGGCCCTGTTCGACCGCGCCAAGGCCATCGTGCCGGGCGGGGTGAACTCCCCTGTACGCGCGTTCCGTGCCGTCGGCGGCACCCCGCGCTTCATGGTCCGGGGGGAGGGTCCCTGGCTCTTCGACGCCGACGGTCGCCGCTACGTCGACCTGGTCTGCTCCTGGGGCCCGCTGGTCCTCGGCCACGCCCACCCCGCGGTGGTCGAGGCGGTGCAGGCCGCCGCCGCGTACGGCACCAGCTTCGGCACGCCGACCCCGGGCGAGGTCGAGCTGGCCGCGGAGATCGTCGACCGCACCCCGGTCGAGCAGGTCCGCCTGGTCAACTCGGGCACCGAGGCGACCATGTCGGCGATCCGGCTGGCCCGCGGCTTCACCGGTCGCGCAAAGATCATCAAGTTCGCCGGCTGCTACCACGGCCACTCGGACGCGCTGCTCGCCGCCGCCGGCTCCGGCGTGGCCACGTTCGGCCTGCCCGACTCGCCCGGCGTGACCGGCGCGGCCGCCGGCGACACCATCGTGCTGCCGTACAACGACCTCCGTGCGGTGGAGGAGGCCTTCGCCGCCGAGGGAGCGCACATCGCGGCGATCATCACCGAGGCGGCCGCCGGCAACATGGGCGTGGTCGCCCCGCGCGACGGCTTCAACCAGCAGCTCGCCCGGATCGCCCACGCGCACGGCGCGCTGCTCATCGTCGACGAGGTGATGACCGGGTTCCGGGTCTCCCGCGCCGGCTGGCACGGCCTCGACGCCAGCGACGCGGACCTGTGGACGTACGGGAAGGTCATGGGTGGCGGGCTGCCCGCCGCGGCGTTCGGCGGGCGTGCGGAGGTCATGTCCAGGCTGGCGCCGGCCGGCCCGGTCTACCAGGCCGGCACCCTCTCCGGTAACCCGCTGGCGTGCGCCGCCGGCCTGGCCACGCTGCGGCTGGCGGACGACGCGCTCTACCGGAAGCTGGACGAGACGGCCGCCGTGGTGGGCAAACTCGCCACCGACGCGCTGGCCGCCGCCGGCGTCCCGCACCGCCTGTCGACCGCGGGCAACATGTTCTCGATCTTCTTCACCGACGCCGACGTGGTCGACTACGACAGCGCCCGCACCCAGCAGGTGCCCGCGTTCAAGGCGTTCTTCCACGCGCTGCTCGCGGCCGGCGTCTACCTGCCGCCGAGCGCGTTCGAGGCCTGGTTCGTGTCGGCGGCGATCGACGACGCCGCCCTGGAGCAGATCGCCGACGCCCTGCCGGGCGCGGCGACGGCGGCGGCAGCGGCGGGACACGGGGGGTAAAGGCCGTGAGCGAGCGGAGCGAGCGAACCATCAGGCTCAGTAGCGTGGCGCCTCGCGCCGCCGCGGAGCGGAGCGGAGTGGCGGCGTGAGCGAGACGGTGGTCCACGTGCTGCGGCACGGCGAGGTGTACAACCCGAACGGCATCCTCTACGGCCGGCTGCCCGGTTTCCGTCTCTCCGAGCTGGGCGTCCAGATGGCCAAGGCCGCCGCCCAGGCGCTCGCCGACAAGACCGTCGTGCACGTGGTGGCGAGCCCGCTGGAACGCGCGCAGCAGACCGCCGAGCCGATCGCCGCGCAGTTCGGTCTCCCGGTCGGGGTGGACGAGCGGCTGATCGAGAGCGCCAACTGGTTCGAGGGCAAGAAGGTCTCCCCGGGCGACGGGTCGTTCCGCGACCCGCGCAACTGGTGGGTGCTGCGCGACCCGGTCACCCCGTCCTGGGGTGAGGCCTACCGGGCGATCGCCGAGCGGATGTTCGCCGCGCTGCACGCCGCCCGGATCGCCGCCGAGGGACGCGAGGCTGTGCTCGTCTCCCACCAGCTCCCCATCTGGACGCTGCGCCGGTACGTCGAGCGCAAGCGGCTCTGGCACGACCCGCGCAGGCGGCAGTGCGGGCTGGCCAGCCTCACCTCGTTCCACTTCGACGGCGCCAAGATCGTCGGCATCGGGTACTCCGAGCCGGCGGCCCACCTGATCGCGATCTCGCCGACCGCCCGGACGGCCAAGGGGGCCTGATGCTCACCCGGAGGCTCGTCGCCGCCCTGCTCGCCGCCGTCACCGCCGGTACGGCGCTGGTCGGCTGCTCCTCCGGAAGCCAGGAGAGCCGCTGCTCCGACCAGAACGGCGTCATCGAGTGCGCGCCCGACCAGCGGTCGAAGGCCCCCAAGCTCGCCGGTGACCTGCTCACCGGCGGCCGGTACGACGTCGCCGACGCGCGCGGCCAGGTCGTCGTGGTCAACTTCTGGGGCTCCTGGTGCGCGCCCTGCCGGGCCGAGGCCGACGACCTCGAAGCCACCTACCAGGCCACCAAGGCGTCCGGGGTCAGCTTCCTCGGCATCAACGTGCAGGACAGCAAGGACAAGGCGATCGCCTTCGAGGAGGGCCGGGTCACCTACCCGAGCCTCTTCGATCCGGCGAGCCGGCTGGCGCTGGCCCTGGACATCCCGCCGAACACCATCCCGGCCACCGTCGTGCTGGACCGCGAGGGGCGGATCGCCGTCGTGATCCGGGCCGCGGTGACCCAGGACCGGCTGCGGCCCGTCGTCGAGCGGATCGCCGCCGAGCAGCCGGCGTCCGGATCCCGCTGATGGGTGAGACCTTCCGCCAGCTCGCCGAGTCCGGCCCGCTGCTGCTGGCCGTGGGCGCGGCGGCGCTCGCCGGGCTGGTCAGCTTCCTGTCCCCGTGCGTCCTGCCGCTGATGCCCGGCTACCTGTCGTACGTCACCGGGCTGGCCGGCGCCGACCTGGAGGGGCGGGCGGAAAGGAACGGTCCCCGGTCGACGTCCCCGGCCCCGGCGG
The DNA here is from genome assembly GCF_043204735.1 of Micromonospora sp. NPDC047740. Taxonomy (NCBI): domain Bacteria; kingdom Bacillati; phylum Actinomycetota; class Actinomycetes; order Micromonosporales; family Micromonosporaceae; genus Micromonospora; species Micromonospora sp. NPDC047740. The sequence continues at coordinate 122,130 of NZ_JBIDCT010000009.1, read as the reverse complement.
ACAGCGAAGGCGGCGGGGACGGCCCGACCGGCGGCGCGGTGGCCGTCGCGGCGCCCCCGGCGGCCCGGCCGGTGGCGGCGGTCAAGGGACGGGTGCTCGCCGGCACGCTGCTCTTCATCGCCGGATTCACCGCCGTGTTCACCGCCACCGCGATCCTCTTCTCCAGCGTCGGCAGGCTCTTCTTCGAGCACGAGCGCACGCTGGAGATCGTCATCGGCGCACTGGTCGTGGTGCTCGGGTTCGGCTACCTCGGGGTGATCCCCGGGCTGCAGCGCGAGTTCCGCATCCGCCGGCTGCCCGCCGCCGGGCTGCTCGGCGCCCCGGTGCTCGGCGCGGTCTTCGCGCTGAGCTGGCTGCCGTGCACCGGCCCGACGCTCGGCGCGGTGCTCGGCCTGGCGACGGCGGAGGGCAAAACCGACCGGGCGGTGCTGCTCGCCGTGGCCTACTGCCTCGGGCTGGGGGTACCGTTCGTCGTCTTCGGGCTGGGCTTCCGCCGCCTGCTCGGGGTGTTCCGCGCCGTCCGGCGCAACAGCCGGTGGGTTACCCGGATCGGCGGTGCCCTGCTGATCCTGATCGGCCTGGCGCTGGTCACCGGCGGCTGGCAGAACTTCGTGATCTGGCTGCAGACGCACGTGGGCGTGGGCGAGGTGAGCATCTGATGACGACCGTGGACGACCGGCCGGCGGCCCCGCCCGCGCCCCGGCGGCGGGTCAACCCGGTGCTCGCCCTGCTGCGCAACTCGTGGCGGCAGCTCACCAGCATGCGTACCGCGCTGATCCTGCTCTTCCTGCTCGCCGTCGCCGCCATCCCCGGCTCGGTGCTCCCGCAGCGCGGCGTCAGCCCGGAGAAGGTCAACCAGTGGTTCGTCGACCACCCCGACCTCGCCCCGCGCCTGGACCAGCTCGGCATGTTCGAGGTCTTCGGCTCGGTCTGGTTCTCCGCGATCTACCTGCTGCTCTTCACCTCGCTGGTCGGCTGCATCCTGCCCCGGGCCCGCGACCACGTCCGCGCGCTGCGGCTGAGGCCGCCGGCCGCCCCGAAGCGCCTGGAGCGGCTGCCGCAGCACACGGTGCTGGAGGCCCCGGCCGCCGCCGACCCCGAGGCGATCGCGGCGGTGCTGCGCCGCCGCCGCTGGCGGGTCGTGGTCCGCGGCAACGAGGTCTCCGCCGAGAAGGGCTACCTCAAGGAGACCGGCAACCTGCTCTTCCACGTCTCGCTGGTCGCCGTCCTGCTCGGGGTCGCGGTCGGGTCCTGGTACGGCTGGCACGGCAACCGCATCCTCGTGGCGGGCGCGGACAACGCCTTCTGCAACACCCGGCAGCAGTACGCCGAGGCGACGCTCGGCCCCCGGGTGGACAGCGCCGACCTGCCGCCGTTCTGCCTCACCCTGGAGCGGTTCGAGGCGGACTACCTGGCCTCCGGGCAGGCCGCCCGCTACTGGGCCACGGTGAAGGTCGACCACCTGGCCGACGGGTCGGAGCGGAGCGCCGGCTTCTCGGTGAACTCGCCGCTGCGGCTCGGCTCGGCCAACGTCTACCTGCTCGGCAACGGGTACGCGCCGATCCTCAGGTACACCGACAAGTACGGCAACACCCAGACCAGCGAGGCACCGTTCCTGCGCACCGGCGACGCGAACGCGACGGAGGAGGGGGTGGCCGCGTTCCCGGACGCGAACGTCGACCCCAGGACCGGCCAGCGGGACCCGGCCCAGCAGATCGCCTTCGACGGGCTCTACCTGCCCACCGCTCCGGAGAGTGCCCCGTTCGTCGCGTCGCAGTTCCCCGAGGAGCGCAACCCGGCGGTGAACCTGCGGGCCTACCGGGGAAACCTCGGGTTGGACGCCGGCATCCCCGGGTCGGTCTACCAGCTCGACCAGCGGCAGATCGACAACGGCAAGCTCAAGGAGATCGGCAACAAGAAGCTGGCCATGGGCGAGAAGTGGACCCTGGACGACGGCAGCACGCTGGAGTTCGTCGGCACGAAGCCCTACATCACCATCGCGGTCCGCCACGCCCCCGGGCAGACGCTGATGCTCGGCGCCTGCGTGACGCTGCTCGCCGGCCTGATGGGCTCGCTCTTCGCCCGGCGGCGGCGGGTCTGGTTCCGGGTTTCGCCCCCCGAGGGTGGATCTCCGACGTGCGGTAGTAGTTTGGTGGAGGCCGGTGGGCTGCCGCGCACCGAGCATCCGGGGTTCGCCGACGAGTTTGCGCAGCTCGTCGCCGCGGTCAGCGACGACGGGCGACGCGCCGGCCGGGCGCGAGAAGGGGTCGAGTGATGTCCGCACTCTCCGACCAGCTGGTCACGTACGCGATCCTGGCGTATCTGGTCGCGATGATCAGTCACGCCGTCGAGTACGCGCTCGGCAACGCCCGCGCGGTGGCGGTGAAGGCGGCCGCCCCGGCCCGCGAGCTGGTGGGCGCCGGTGTCGGCGGTGCCGGCGGGACCGTGTCGGCGCCGGCACCGGCCCCGGCCGGGACCCGGCCCAGCCGCTCGGCCACCCGGGCCGTGCTCGCCGGGCGGATCGCCGGCTGGGTCACCGCGCTCGCCGTCGTCCTGCACCTGGGCGCGGTCGTCACCCGTGGCGTGGCCGCCGAGCGGATGCCCTGGGGCAACATGTACGAGTTCGTGCTGACGGTCACCTTCATCGGGGCCGCGGCCTGGCTGGCGGTGCTCTGGCGGCACCCCGCGCTGCGCCGGCTCGGGCTCTTCCTGACCCTGGTCATGGTGCTGCTGCTGGCGTTCGCCGAGCTGAAGCTCTACGTGCAGGTCACGCCGCTGATGCCGGCGCTGCAGTCGTACTGGTTCATCATCCACGTGTCGACGATCATCTTCGCCTCCGGCATCTTCCTGCTGGGCGTGGTGCCGGCCGCGGCGTTCCTGATGCGGGCCGGCTGGGAGCAGGGGCGGCGGAGCTTCCCGTACACCCTGGCCCGCCGGCTGCCGGCGGCGGCCGGCCTGGAGCGGCTGACCTTCGCGCTGCACGCCTTCGCCTTCCCGATCTTCACCTTCGCGGTGATCGCCGGGGCGATCTGGGCCGAGGCGGCCTGGGGTCGGGCCTGGGGCTGGGACCCCAAGGAGACCTGGGCGTTCATCTCCTGGGTGGTGTACGCCGGCTACCTGCACGCCCGAGCCACTCCGAGCGTCAAGCGGAACGTGGCCACCTGGATCTCGATCCTGGGCTTCCTGACCATGCTGATGAACCTGTTCGGGGTCAACTTCTTCTTCACCGGCCTGCACTCGTACGCCGGCGTCAACTGATCCCCGTCGGGCGGCGGCCGGTGAGCACCCGGTCGACGCCGAGCGCCACCTGGTAGGCGATCTCGGGAACGTCGGCCAGCTCGATCCGCTCGGCCCGCATGGCCAGCTGGGCGTGCAGCTCCCTGGCGACCGCGTCCCGGATCTCCCGCAGCAGCGGGGAGAGGCCGTCCGGGTCGCCCACCACGTACGCGTCACTCATCCTCGTACGGTCGCGCCACGGGGCGACCCTGTCTACTCCTACCTCTGCAAAATGTAGGACTACACTTCTAAGAACTGTAGTTCTATGAAATGCGGTGGCTCTCGTGGCTCAACTGTCCAAGCCGAAGGGGATCTTCGACCGGGACGTCGAGTGGGCCGAGCTGACCCGCTTCGCCACCGACGAGCGCCCTGGCGCGACGCTCGGGGTGGTCAGTGGGCGACGCCGGCAGGGTAAGACGCTCCTGCTCTACGAGCTGGCCCGAGCCAGCGGCGGCTTCTACTTCGGGGCCACCGAGGCGACGGCGGCGGAGTCGCTACGGCGGCTCGGCGAGGCGCTCGGCGCCTTCGCGGATGCGCCGGGCCCGGTTCAGCTGGCGGACTGGAGCGCGGCGGTGGATGCCCTGCTCGCCCTGGGCCGGGAACGCCCGGTGACCGTGGTCATCGACGAGTTCCCGTATCTGGTACGTGCGGCCCGGGACCTTCCGTCGATCATCCAGCACGCCCTTACGCCCGGGCGGCCGGAACGTGCCGAGTCCCGTACCCGCCTGCTGCTCTGCGGATCGGCCCTGTCCTTCATGGGTGGCCTGCTCGCCGGGTCCGCCCCGCTGCGCGGCCGGGCCGGCCTGGAGCTACCGGTGCAGCCGCTGGACTATCGGGCCGCCGCGGCGTTCTGGGGCATCGAGGACCCGTTGCTGGCCGTGAAGGTCTTCGCCATCGTGGGTGGGACGCCGGCCTACCGTCGGGAGTACGTCCAGGACGACGCGCCGAGCGGTCCGGACGACTTCGACAGTTGGGTGGTGCGTGCGGTCCTCAACCCGGCGCGGCCGTTGTTCCGGGAGGCGCGTTACCTGCTCGCCGAGGATCCTGATCTGCGGGATGCCGCGCTCTACCACTCCGTGCTGTCGGCGGTTGCCGAGGGCAACGCCAGTCGTGGCGGGATCGCCGGTTACATCGGACGCAAGGCGAATGACCTGCAACATCCACTCACCGTGCTGGAGGATGCCGGCCTGCTGGTGCGGGAACCGGACCCGCTGCGGAGCGGACGCAGCAGCTACCGGATCACCGAACCGCTCATCACCTTCTACCAGGCCGTCATGCGACCCGCCTGGACCGCGCTGGAACAGCGGCGCGGCGGAGACGTCTGGCGTAGGTCGAAGCGTCGATACGCCAGTGCGGTCCTCGGCCCCCGATTCGAGGAGATCGTTCGGCAGTGGGCCATCCGTTTCGCCGATCTCGACGTCTTCGACGGCATCGTCGCGGAGGCCAGTGCCGCGACCGTGACGGACCCGTCCTCCCGTACCAGCCACGAGCTGGATCTCGTCGCGCTGGGTGAGCCGCCGCTCGGCGACGGTCCGCGTCCGCTGCTCGCGATCGGGGAGACGAAGTGGGGCCGACGGTTGGGTCAGGCGGACCTGGAGCGGTTGCGGCGCGTACGGGAATTGCTCGTCCGCCGTCCAGGAGTCGACACCGCCCGCACTCGCCTGCTGTTGGCGAGCGCGGAGGGGTTCACTGAGGACTTGATCATGGCCGCGTCGACGCGACCGGACGTCATCCTGGTGGACCCGGGAGTGCTCTATGGCATCGAGGGCAGGGCCTCCACTTCTCTTCCAGGACCTGAGCTGCGGGCCTGACAGGACGCTTTCCGGGTCGCTACCGTCCGACGCGATCGGGCTGTTTGGCCCGTCACCGGGCGGCCCGACCGGGCCTCCTGCCGTGTCAGCGCCGCCGCGCGCTCAAGATTCGCATAACTTCTGCTCCTGCAGGTCGGGTCGCTGAGGCGTAGCCGGTCCTGACGGGTCAGGTGCCGAACCAGCCGGGGACGTCGAGGCGGAAGACGTCGGCCGGGACCATCCGGCGCAGGTCGTCCTCCAGCGCCGCGACCCGGTCGGTGCCCAGGACCGCCGCCCAGCGATCCCGGAGCTGGTCGAACACGACCGCCGAGCGGCGCAGCCCGTCCAGTCCTCGATCGGTCAGCCGGACCAGCTTGCGGCGCGCGTCGGCGGGGTCGTCGGCGCGTTCCAGGTAGCCGAGCGTCACCAGCCGGTCGACGGTCTTGCCCGCCGCCTGCTTCGAGACGCCGAGGCGCTGGCCCAGCTCGCTGGCGGTGATGCCGGGCACGCCGACCGCCTGGAGGACGAAGCCGTGCACCGGGCGCAGGTCGGGGTGGCCCTGCCGGGCCAGCTCGGCGTGCAGGTCGTCGATGAGCGTACGGAAGCCGGCGAGCAGGAGCAGCGGGAGCGCGAAGCCGGCGCGGTCAGGCGTTGTCACGTTCGACAACCACGTTTACTATTTGGTCAACCACGTTGACTATCGTACCTGGGAGGGCTCGGCATGTCCCGAGGCGTCTTCACCGCACACACCCCCGACACCGCGCCCGCCGCCGCCCGCGCCACCATGGCCGGCGTCCACCGCAAACTCGGTCACCTGCCCGCCGCCGTTGCGCTGATGGCCGAGTCCCCGGAGCTGCTCAAGGGCTTCCTCACCGCCAACGCCGTCTTCGAGGCCACCGACCTGGACCCGGTTGCCCGGGAGGTGGTGGTGCTGACCGTCGCCACCCGCAACGAGTGCCACCTCTGCGTGGCCATGCACACCGCGACCCTCACCCGGCACGACGGCCCGCCCGAGCTGGTCGCGGCGCTCCGCGTGGGCACCGACCTGCCCGACCGGCGCCTCGACGCGCTGCGCCGGTTCACCCTCGCCGTGCTCGACCACCGGGGCGCCGTGCCCGACGACGAGCTGCACGCCTTCCTCGCCGCTGGCTGGCTGCCCCGGCACGCGCTGGACGTGGTGCTCGGCGTCGGCACGTACACCATCTCCACCTTCGCCAACCGGCTCACCGACGCCCCGCTCGACCCGCCCCTCGCCGCGTACGCCTGGGAGCCGGCCGCCTGACCGAGGATTGCCGTGAATCCTCCTGGTTTCTCGTCGTTTACGGGCCCTGTAGCGCTGCGTCCTATCGGGACGGGATCCGGTAAGTTGCCCCGTCATGGGACGCTCGATCTTGTTCGCACTCATCGCTGGCGTGCTCTGCCTGGCGGTCACCGGCGCCATTGCCGTGGCAATCGTGCTGTTGACGAAGCGGGGCAAAAGGTAGCGCGCCGCGAAGCAGATCACCGACAGAACCTCCTGCTCACCTGACCGTGCGGCGAAGCGGTGGGCACCGCGGGTGCGGGTGCCCACCGCTGTTGCCGTGCTGGTGATCAGCGTGACGCGAGGGCCGGTAGCCTGCTGCGCGCTGCGGCCCGGCGGCCGGCGAGGAACAGGAACAGGCCGACGGCCAGACCGAGCAGTCCGAGCCCGCCGCCGATGCCGCCGATGACGAGGTACGCCGGGTCCCACGGTTGCCCGATGCGCTGCGGGGTGCCGTCGTCGCCGGGGCCGAAGTGGCCGCCCGCGCCCTGCTTGCCGACCGGCAGGCCGGCCGTGCCCGGCTTCAGGCCGGCGGCCGCCCTGAGCGCGGCTTCGGCGTCGACCATGCCGTACCCGGTCTGCGGGTTGTGTCCCTTGCGGTGGGTCGAGGCGGTCCGCTGGAGGAGTTGTTCGACCTGGCGCGGCGACAGGTCGGGATACTTCGACACGATCAGCGCCGCGACGCCTGCGGCGAGCGCGGTGGCCGACGAGGTGCCCTGGACCTTCTTGCGTCCGCCGCTCATGTAGGCGGAGTAGATCTCCACCCCGGGCGTGACGACGTCGACGTAGTTGTGGACCTGGGAGAACTCCGCCCGGGTGCCCTGTGGGGTGGCCGCGCCAACGGCGATCACCCCTGGGTACGCGGCCGGGTAGGACAGCTCGTTGAGCTCGTCACCCTCGTTGCCGGCGGCGGCGATCACCACCACGCCTTTCGACAGGGCGTACGCGATCGCCTCGGCCTGGTCGTCAACATAGGACGCAAAGCCTGACTCACTGCCGAGCGACATGGAGATCACCTTGGCGCCCTTGTCGGTGGCGGCACGGATCGCCCGCTCCAGGGCCAACCCCTCGCGCTTCTCCTTCTCCGGGTTCTCTCCGTAGCTCTCCATCTGCTCAAGCCAGGTCTGGAAGTCCGGATCTTCATCGTCGCGGATGGCTCGAAGGCCCAGCACCTTGGCGGCTGGCGCGACGTCCAGCACGCTGGAGGCCATGGAGGTGCCGTGGCGGCCGTACCACGACTCGTTCTGATCGGTTTCGCCGAGGAAGTCGGTGCCCTCCGTGGCCCGGCCGCGCAGCGCCTTGTGGTCGGTGCGGATCCCGGTGTCGATGACGGCGACCGTGACCCCCTCGCCTTTGCTGATCTTGTGTGCGGCCGGCACGGACATCGCCGCCAGTTCCCACCCGTTCGGTGCCGCGAAGGCCGGGCTCCACGTGCCGGTGACGATGCCGGCGGTTGCGGCGAGCACGGCCGGAACGGCGATCATCTGCCGTACCCGTGACGAGAGCCTGATCATTCGCCCCGTCCCGTGATCGCGTAATCCAGCGCCCGGGCGAAGCCCATTAGCAGCGTGTTGGAGGTCTCCCAATAGCTCTGCGTCTCGTGTCTGCCGTCCAGCTTCCACTCCCCCGGCAGGACGCCGATGTCCCGGGTGCCGTCGGCCGGGCCAACCGAAATCGCCACCATGTAGGGCATGTCGAGCCCGACCCCGGCCGCGCCGCCGGTGAAAGCCCGCTCCTTGACCCACCTGGCGGCGGGCGTGCCGGGAACCGCTACTGGACGGACCAGCGGCCCGGGGTCCTTGGCCCAGAAGAACTTTTCCTCGAGGACGGGCTCGGCCTCGTCAAAGGAATCGAGCACGATGACCGCGACGGTCGCCGCTGTGTCCCCGCCGATGTGAATGTAGGTGGCGCGCAGTGCGGTCTTGCAGTTCTCTGCCGTGAGGGCCTCGGCGAAATCCTTGCGGAGCGCCTCCTTGCAGGACGTCTCCTCGACGATCCCCTGTCGCGACCACGCGCGGGTCTCCTCGTCGCGGCGGGGCCAGCCGAGGTGGTCGGGGAAGATCTCGTCGGTCTTCAGGTTGTGCCAGGCCACCGGGTTGAAGGCGTCGTTCGAGACCTGGATCTGGTGGTTCTTGTATGCCTGTAGGACGACGACACCGCCGATCAGCATGGGAAAGATGCTGAGCGCCGCGATCAGGATGCCGAAGACCTTGCGCTTCGTGCCCTTCCGCTTGACCGGCGGTGCCGGAAGAAGGCCGGGTGGCGCCCCGGGCAGGGGCGGTCCTGCGTGTGGATGCGGGTGTGGCACCGCGGGATAGCCCGGCTGGGGCGGCGGCCCCGGGAACGACTGGGGTGGCTGAGGGTATGACAAAACGATCCTTCCTGCATGCAGGGAGCACGCTATGACGCGGCATCCTGCCGGAGCTACCGTGCACGATGCTCAGATTTCCCATCGAGGTGTGCACGGTGCCCACCCACGGCGCGGAGGAGGTTGATCAGGGTGGCCGGCGGCCAACCGTGCCATCCAGGGACCCCGGCGGGGCCGGGCCGGTGGCCGGTGGGGGACACTGGCGGTCATGGCGGCTCGTGGCTTCCCGTACACCGATCTCAAGGACTTCCTCGCGGCGCTGGAGCGCGCGGGCGAGTTGCGGCGGGTGAGCGTCCCGGTCGACCCGACGCTGGAGATCAGCGAGGTGGTCACCCGGACCGTGCGGACCGACGGCCCGGCGCTGCTCTTCGAGCGGCCGACCCGGGGCGAGATGCCGGTGGCGATCAACCTGTTCGGCACCGAGAAGCGGATGGCGATGGCGCTCGGCGTCGACTCGTTGGACGAGATCGGCGAGCGGATCGGCGGGCTGATCAAGCCGGAGCTGCCGGTCGGCTGGTCCGGCATCCGCGAGGGCCTCGGCAAGGTCATGCAGCTCAAGTCGGTCCCGCCGCGCAAGGTGAAGACCGCGCCCTGCCAGCAGGTGGTCTACCGGGGCGACGACGTCGACCTGAACCGGCTGCCGGGCCTGCAGGTCTGGCCGGGGGACGGCGGGATCTTCCACAACTTCGGGCTGACCCACACCAAGCACCCGGAGACCGGCAAGCGCAACCTCGGCCTCTACCGGCTCCAGCAGCACAGCCGGAACACCCTGGGCATGCACTGGCAGATCCACAAGGATTCCACCGCGCACCACGCCGTCGCCGAGCGGCTCGGCCAGCGGCTCCCGGTCGCCATTGCGATCGGCTGCGACCCGGTCGTCTCGTACGCGGCCACCGCGCCGCTCCCCAGCGACATCGACGAATACCTGTTCGCCGGCTTCCTGCGCGGTGAGCGGGTGGAGATGGTCGACTGCCTGACCGTGCCGCTGCAGGTGCCGGCGCACGCCCAGGTGGTGCTGGAGGGCTACCTGGAGCCCGGCGAGCGGCTGCCCGAGGGGCCGTTCGGCGACCACACCGGCTTCTACACCCCGGTCGAGCCGTTCCCGGTGCTGCACATCGAGGCCATGACCATGCAGCGCGACCCGGTCTACCACTCGATCGTCACCTCGAAGCCGCCGCAGGAGGACCACGGCCTGGGCAAGGCCACCGAGCGGATCTTCCAGCCGCTGCTCAAGCTGCTGATCCCGGACATCGTCGACTACGACCTGCCGGCCGCCGGGGTCTTCCACAACTGCGCGATCGTGTCGATCCGCAAGCGCTACCCGAAGCACGCGCAGAAGGTGATGAACGCGATCTGGGGCGCGCACCTGATGTCGCTGACCAAGCTGATCGTGATCGTCGACGAGGACTGCGACGTGCACGACTACAACGAGGTCGCCTTCCGGGCCTTCGGCAACGTCGACTACGCCCGCGACCTGCTGATCACCGAGGGGCCGGTGGATCACCTCGACCACGCGTCGTACCAGCAGTTCTGGGGCGGCAAGGCGGGCATCGACGCGACCCGCAAGCTGCCCGCCGAGGGCTACACCCGGGGCTGGCCGGAGGAGATGACCATGTCGCCCGAGGTGGTCTCGCTGGTCGACAAGCGCTGGAAGGAGTACGGGATCTGATGGCCGCCGTCGCCGAGGCCCCGGTGGCACGCCCGGGCAAGGTCAAGTCGTTCCTCAAGCTGGTCACGATCGAGCACTCGGTCTTCGCGCTGCCGTTCGCGTACCTGTCCGCGCTGACCGCGATGCAGGTCCACGGCGGCCGGGTCCGCTGGGTCGACCTGCTGCTGATCACCGTGGCGATGGTCGGGGCGCGGACGTTCGCCATGGCCGCCAACCGGATCCTCGACCGACGGATCGACGCGCGGAACCCGCGTACCGCCAACCGGGAACTGGTCACCGGGGCGGTGAGCCTGCGGACCGCCTGGACCGGCGCGGCTGTCGCGGTGGTGGTCTTCCTCGCCGCCGCCGCCCTGCTCAACCCGCTCTGCCTGGCGCTCGCGCCGCTCGCCGTGATCCCGCTGGTCGTCTATCCCTACGGCAAGCGGTTCACCAACTGGCCGCACGCCATCCTGGCGGTCGCCCAGGCGGTCGGGCCGGTCGGCGCCTGGCTGGCGGTCACCGGCACCCTCGCCGGCTCGGGACCGGCCTGGCTGCTCGGCGCGGCCGTCGGCCTGTGGATCGGCGGCTTCGACCTGATCTATGCCTGCCAGGACGCGGACGTGGACCGGACCATCGGCGTGCACAGCGTCCCGGCGCGCTACGGGCTGCGCTTCGCGCTGCACGCCTCCACCGTCGCGCACGTGGTGACCTTCGCGCTGTTCATCTGGTTCGGCGCGCTGGTCGGCTTCGGCTGGCTCTGGTGGATCGGGCTGGCGTTCACCGCGCTCGCCTTCGGCTACCAGCACCTGGTGGTCAGCCCGACCGACCTGAGCAAGGTCAACCGGGCGTTCTTCACCGCCAACGGATTCGTCGGCATCGCGCTGTTCGTGTTCGCCCTGCTCGACCTCGTGGTCCGCCTCGGCCTGCGGGCCTGAGTCGAAGGTCAGCGGGCGGCGGTGCCCGTGAGCCCGGGTCGGCGGGTGGAACCGGCCGGGTAACGGGCGCTCTCCAAGGTCCAGTCGACCGTGCCGCGGACCGCGTTCGAGAAGCCGTCGAGGTGGACGGCGACCGACCCGTCCAGCGCCGGGCCGAACGACGGTACGGCGGCGCGCAGCGCCATGAAGCGGGCCATCTCGGCCCGCCAGCGGTCGGCGACCAGCGCCACCGCGTCCGCCGCCGGCACGCCCCGCTCGGCGGCCAGCGCCAGCACCAGGTTGTGGCCGCCGGCGGTGGCCCGGTCGCGGTCCAGCGAGGCCAGGTCGTTGAACCAGGAGAGCAGGTCGTTGGCGAGCTCGGCGAGGCGGCGCAGCGCCGGATGGTGGTAGACCGGGTCGGGCAGCGGCCGGCCGGTCGCGAACTCGATCAGCGGGTACGACACGTACGCGGCCGAGGTGGCCCGGCGCAGCGCCACGTACTCCTCGATCCCGGGCGGGCGGCCGGCGGCCTTGGCGGCCGCCTCCCGCCAGGCACCGTCGAGATGGTCGGCGACGGCGTCGGAGAAGCGCAGCCGCCAGCGGGCCGGCATCCGCCGCCGGGGCTCCCGCCACGCCTGCACGAGCAGCCGGCGCAGGGGACCGGAAAAGCCGGGGTGGCGGGCCCGGGGGCCCTCCCGGAGCAGGGCCAACGTCCCATCCCGCAGCGCCCGGATGCCCGCCGGGTCGGGCCGCCCCGGCCCGTCGCACAGATCGTCGACCAGGAAGAACCAGGCGAACAGAGCGGCCAGCGCGCGCAGGTCGGGCTCGGTGGCGTCCGGGTAGAGCCGGCCGGCGTACCGGGCGAAACCGGCCCGGGCCAGCCGCTCCCGGGCGGCGGCGTCCCGGAGCAGGCCGAGCTGGTCGAGCTGGTCGCCCAGCCACTCCTGCACCCCGTCCGCATACGGCGAGAGCCGGGGCCGGATCGGGCAGTCGGACCGCAGCGAGCGGAGCACCGCCTCCGTCATCACCGATCCCTTCATGGACATGAATGATCGTCGGAAGCATGGCAGGTCGACGAGGCGCCCGCCGCCCCGGTCGGACAACCGCGCTTGTCGTGGGACAAGCAGGACGGCCCAGGCGTGCCGTGGGGGGTCCCCGCCCGGTCGCCCGGCCGACCAGGCACGCTTGACGGTATGCGCGAACCATGGGTGGTCGGCGTCTCCGGGGCCTCCGGCACGCCGTACGCGGCCGCGGTCGTCCGGGGCCTGCTCGACGCCGGCGAGGCCGTGGACCTGATCGTCTCCCGGGCCGCCCGGCTGACCATCCTGGACGAGACCGGCCGCGCCTTCCGGGACGCGCACTGGGCCGACGACCTGGCCGCCTGGCTGGGCCGCGACCTCGCCGACGCGGACCTGCGGCACTGGCCCGCCGGCGACCTGGCGGCCGGCCCGAGCAGCGGCTCCTACCGGGTACGCGGGATGGCGGTGGTCCCGGCGAGCACCGCGGCCTGCGCGGGTATCGCGATCGGCCTCTCCAAGGACCTGTTGCAGCGCGCCGCCGAGGTGAACCTCAAGGAACGGCGGCCGGTGGTGGTGGTGCCGCGGGAGACTCCGGTGACCCGCAGCCACCTGGAGCACCTCATCGCCCTGCACGACGCCGGTGCGGTCGTGCTGCCGGCCAGCCCCGGCTTCTACGGTGCCGGCGCGGCGGCCTCCGCCCAGCAGTTGGTCGACTTCGTGGCCGGCAAGGTGCTGGACGCGCTCGGCGTACCGCACACGCTCTTTCGTCGTTGGTCAGGTGAGCTGGCCGCGGCCCGGCGGGACGCGGACCGGGCCTGACGGCCGGCCCGCGTGCCGATCGTTACCGACTCAGTACATGCCGGCGTTCGCCGGTCCGGGGCCGGTCGAGGCGGTCGGGCCCATGTTGCGCGACTTGCCCATGTCCTCCGCCTCGTCCAGCATGCCCTCCCCCTCGAGCAGAGCTCGTACCTCCGATTCCCGAAACCGGCGATGCCCGCCTGGAGTCCGGATGCTGCCTATCCGGCCGGCCGCTGCCCATCTCGTCACGGTCTTCGGGTCAACCCGAAACAGCGCGGCGACCTCACCCGGTGTCAGCAGGCGATCTCCAGTGTCCACAGCCCCCTCCTCGCATCGACGAAGCCCCCGGCTGAACACACTGCCCCCGGCCGGTGCGAGCCCAGAGCCGTCATGAGGGACGTATGGCAATTACAGCACCAGCGACCTGGCCTGTCCGCCAAAACGCGAAAAACGCACGGAAGTGAGAAGTTAGTAAATGGTACCGGCCGAGAACTGCCCTGACTGCTGGTTTGTGAACCGTTACATGACGTCATGTTCAACTGTTGCCGACCGTCGGGCGTTACGCCCGAACGGATAGGGTGACACTCCGTGGACGCGATCGACCTGAGCCTCGTGGAGCTGCTGCGCGGCAACGCCCGTTTGTCGTACGCCGAGCTGGCCCGCCAGGTCGGGCTCTCCGCCCCGGCCGTGCACGAGCGGGTCGGCAAGCTCGAGTCGAGCGGGGTCATCCGGGCGTACCGGGCCGAGGTCGAGCCGGAGGCGATCGGGCTCAGGGTCACCGCGCTGATCGGCATCGTTGAGGACTCCAACGCCGACACCGACGACGTGCTGGAGGCGTTCCGGCAAATGCCCGAGATCGAGTCCTGCTACTTCATGGCCGGGGTCGAGTCCTTCCTGCTCAAGGCCCGGGTAGGCACCATCGCCGAGCTGGAGCAGCTCATTGTCCGGCTGAACCGGACGCCCGGGGTGGCCTCCACCCGTACCGGGATCGCCCTGTCGACCAAGTGGGAGAACCGGCCACAGCCGATCGAGCCTTCCGCCTCCTGACCGGCTCGCACCGGCCGGCCGGTCCCTGAGACCTCTGGTCCTGACCTGGCTGCGGAGATACGGTGCGCCGATGACGATCTCGGCGCGGGGAGCGGCCGTGGTGACCGGGGCGGCCGGCGGGCTCGGCCGGGCCATCGCCGCCGCGTTGCACGCCGACGGATGGCGGGTCCTGCTCACCGATGTGGCCGCCGAGTCGGTGGCCGCCGCCGCGGCACCGCTCGGCGGCTGGTCCCGACGGCTCGACGTCCGGGACGCGGCCGCCTGCGCCGAGGTCGCCGCCACTGCGGCAGGGGCGGCCGGCGGGCTCGGGCTCTGGGTGAACAACGCCGGCCTGCTGGCCACCGGACCCGCCTGGACGCACGACGCGGCGACCCGCCGGCGGCTGGTCGAGGTGAACGCGCTCGGCGCGATGACCGGGACGCTCGCCGCGCTGGCGGTCATGCGCCGACAGGGCCACGGGCACGTGCTCAACGTCGTCTCCCTGGCCGGGCTGGTCGCCGCCCCCGGCGAGACCGTCTACGCGGCCAGCAAGCACGCCCTGCTCGCGTTCAGCCTGGGCACCCTGGCCGACCTGCGGATGGCCGGCATCCGGGACGTACACGTGTCGTGCCTCTGCCCGGACGGGATCTGGACGCCGATGCTGCACGACAAGCTCGACGACCCCGGGGCCCTGGCCTCCTTCACCGGGTCGCTGCTCACGCCGGAGCGCGTGGCCGCACGGGCGGCGCGGCTGGCCCGCCGCCCGCGCCCGGTGGTCAGCCTGCCACGCTGGCGCGGTGCCCAGGTCCGGCTCCTCGACACCTTCCCCCGGCTCGCCCTGGCCCTCACCCCGGTGATCCGGGCCGCCGGTCGGGCCGGCCAGCGCCGGCAGGCGCGCCGGGTCCCCCCGGGCGTGAGCTGACCTCGCTTGTAACGTTGCCGGCGTGACTCATCTCGACCGGTGTGACGAGGCCAGCCGAGCCTGGGTGACCGAGGCGATCGCCACGGTCGAGGCGGACGCCAACCGCTCCGCCGACACCCACCTGCTCCCCTTCCCGCTGCCCCGCGAGTGGGGCATCGACCTCTACCTCAAGGACGAGTCGGTGCACCCCACCGGCTCGCTCAAGCACCGGCTGGCCCGCTCGCTCTTCCTGTACGGGCTGTGCAACGGCTGGATCGGGCCGGCGACCACGATCATCGAGGCGTCGTCCGGCTCGACCGCGGTCTCCGAGGCGTACTTCGCGCGGATGCTGGGGCTGCCGTTCATCGCGGTGATGCCGGCCAGCACCTCGCCGGAGAAGATCGCCCAGATCGAGTTCCAGGGCGGGCGCTGCCACCTGGTCCCGGATCCGGCCAAGGTGGTGATCGAGGCCCGCTGGCTGGCCGAGGACACCGGCGGGCACTTCATGGACCAGTTCACGTACGCCGAGCGGGCCACCGACTGGCGGGGCAACAACAACATCGCCGAGTCGATCTATGCGCAGCTCGCGCTGGAGCGGCACCCCGTACCGGCGTGGATCGTGGTGGGCGCCGGGACCGGCGGCACCAGCGCCACCATCGGCCGGTACGCCCGCTACCGCCGGCTGCCCACCAAGCTCTGCGTGGTCGACCCGGAGAACTCCGCGTTCTACCCCGCCTGGCAGGCCGCCGACTGGTCGGTGCGGACCGGCCGGGGCTCCCGGATCGAGGGGATCGGGCGGCCCACCGTCGAGGCGTCGTTCGTGCCCTCGGTGGTGGACCGGATGGTCCAGGTGCCGGACGCCGCGTCGCTGGCCGCCATGCGGGCCGGTTCGGCGGTGCTCGGCCGCCGGGTGGGCGGCTCCACCGGCACCAACCTGTGGGGCGCGTTCGGGCTGATCGCGGAGATGGTCGCCGCCGGGCGGACCGGGTCGGTGGTGACCCTGATCTGCGACGCCGGCGACCGGTACGCGGACACGTACTACGCCGACGACTGGGTCGCCGGGCAGGGCCTCGACCTGGCCGCGCACCACGCCACCATCGACCGCTTCCTCGCCACCGGCGCCTGGCCGGCCTGACGGACCGCGGGGCAGGTCAGCGGGGGAAGACCCGCTCGGCCAGCCCCGGGTAGCGCACCACGAAGCCGTTCGGGTCGAGGTCCAGGTCGGCGGTGTAACTGTCGCTGGCGAAGCGGATCCGGGCCGGCCCGAGCGAGGTGTAGATCTGCTCGGCGGGGATCACGGCCAGGCCCGGCACCAGCACCCAGGCGACGGCGATCCGCCGGGCCTGCTCCGCCGGAGCCCGGCTCAGCCCGAGCCGGCGGATCGGAAGGGTGTTGAACAGCGCGGCACCGCCCAGGTCGACGTCGAGCGCCGCGGCCAGCCGGTCCGGCTCGTCGGTGCCGGGCAGCCCGGCGGGCGGATGCCCGGCCGCGGCCAGCACCGCGTCCAGGTCGCCCTCCTCGCCGGTGCGCACCCGCCACCCGTCCCCGTCGCGTTCCAGGCGTACGCTCCGCGCCCAGCCGGCGCCGTCGGCCTCGACCTCCAGCCGGGTCGTCGACCAGTCCGCGCCGGCCGTCAGTCGGTACCGGCAGGTGTAGGGGATCGGGTCCACGGCCAGCATCACGCCCTGCGCGGTGAGGCCCTGGCGGTCGTCGAGGACGGCGTGCTCCGAACCGGCGGTGTCGGTCCTGGACCAGAAGAACGACTTCGGCATCGTGGGCATGAACCGGACGTTACGCCACCCGACCGACGCCGTCGCGGGATGCGGCGACGCCGCCGCCGAGCAGTCGCTCGACGGCGGCGTCCATCAGGCTGGTGGTGCCGGCGGGCGGGATTCCCGTCTGGCCGGCGATTCTCGCCCGGTCAGTGGGTGCGGGCCGGCGGCCGCCCGCCGAAGCCGCGCCGGTCGTCGCGCGACCGGTCGTCGCGGCCCCGGCCCTCCGGCCGGAACCCGCCCCGGCGGTCGGTCGGCCGGAAGTCGCCCCGGCCGTCGCGGTCGCCGAAACGCCGCTCGCCCCGCCCGTCGCGGTCGCTGAAGCGTCGCTCGCCCCGGCCGTCGCGGTCGAAAGCGTCCCGGTCCCGGTCGCCGAAGCGCCGGTCCGCGGCGGGCTCGCGCCGCTCCCACGAGGGCCGGCCGGAGCGCTGGTCACCACGGTCGCCGTACCGTTGCTCGCCGCGCCCGTCGCCGGAGCCCCGCTCGCGGCGCTCGCCCCGGTCCGTGAAGCTGCGCTCGCCGCGGTCCGTGAAGCTGCGTTCGCGGCGCTCGCCCCGCTCCGGGTAGCCGCGCTCGCCCCGGTCTTTGAAGCTGCGCTCGCCCCGGTCCGCGAAGGTGCGCTCGCGGCGGTCGCCCCGGTCCGTGAAGCTGCGCTCGCCCCGGTCCGCGAAGGTGCGCTCGCGGCGGTCGCCCCGATCCGCGAAGCTGCGCTCGCCCCGGTCCGGGTAGCTGCGCTCGCGGCGGTCGCCGAAGCGGCGCGGGCCGGACGGGCGGTCGCCGTGCCGGCGCGGCTCGGGTTCGTCGCGGACCGGCACCCCGCTCGGCTCGCGGGCGCCGGTCAGCTCGGCCAGCGCCGGGTCGCCAGCGCGGACCCGGGTCTGGGCCGGCTCGACGCCCGCCTTCTCCAGCATGGCCAGCGTGGTCCGGCGCTGCTTCGGCAGCACCAGGGTCGCCACCGCACCCGACTCGCCGGCCCGGGCGGTACGCCCCGCCCGGTGCAGGTAGTCCTTCGGGTCCTTCGGCGGGTCCACGTGCAGCACCAGCGACACCCCGTCGACGTGGATGCCCCGGGCCGCCACATCGGTGGCGACCAGCACGTTCATCCGGCCCTCCCGGAACTCGGCCAGGGTCCGGGTACGCATCCGCTGGGTCTTGCCGCCGTGCAGGCCGCCGGCGCGCACGCCGACCGCGGCGAGCTGTTCGACCAGCCGGTCCACACCGAGCTGCGTACGCGCGAAGAGCATGGTGCGGCCGTCCCGGGCCGCGATGGAGGCCGCCACGGCGAACTTGTCGTGCGGCGGGATCAGCAGCAGGTGGTGGTCCATGGTGGACACGGCAGCGGTGGGCGGCGCGGTCGAGTGGGTGACCGGGTCGGTCATGAACCGCTTGACCAGCGTGTCCACGTCGTTGTCCAGGGTCGCCGAGAAGAGCAGCCGCTGGGCGCCCGCCGGGGTCTTCGCGAGCAGTTCGGTGACCTCGGGCAGGAAGCCCATGTCGGCCATCTGGTCGGCCTCGTCCAGCACGGTGATCTCGACGTCGTCGAGGCGGCAGACCCCGCGCTCGATGAGGTCGCCGAGCCGCCCCGGGGTGGCCACGATGATCTCCACGCCCCGACGCAGCGCGTCGATCTGGCGGTCGTACGGGACGCCGCCGACGGCGGTCTTGAGGAAGATGCCGACGGACTTGCCGAGCGGCACCAGCGCGTCGTTGACCTGCATGGCCAGCTCGCGGGTGGGCACCAGGACCAGCGCGCGGGGGTGCAGCGGCCGGGCCCGGTTGCGCTCGGCGAGCCGGGCGATCACCGGCAGGCCGAAGGCGAGGGTCTTGCCGGAACCGGTCTGGCCCCGGCCCAGCACGTCCCGGCCGGCGAGGGCGTCCGGCAGGGTGGCCCGCTGGATCTCGAACGGGGTGGTGATGCCCTGGCGGGCCAGCGCGTCGACCAGTTGCCGGGGCAGGCCCAGGGCGGCGAAGTCGGGGGTCTCGGTGGCCGGAAGCTCCGGCATGGGGGTGAAGTCGGCGGACGGGGACGTGCCAGGGGCGGCGAAGGTGGTCAAGAAATGCCTTTCGAGCGGGGCGCATCTTCGCGATGGCCTGCCGCAGCGCTGCACGCCGCCGAATCGCCCGCAAGATCGCCCATGGGCGCGCAACGGCGCGCCGGGTCAGTGATCTCCACAAGTGTACGGCGGGACGACGGGTACGGCGCGGTGCCGCGAGGCGGTAGTGGGCGGGCTCACCCCGTCACTTGCTCACCGCAGCGTCGGTCAACCCGCTCAGCGCGTCGTTGGCCAGGAACACCACCAGCAGGCTGATCGCGATCAGCAGGGCGAGCGAGGCGGCCAGCACGATCACCACCCTGGTGTTGCTGGACCGGGTCGCCGGGGCGTCCTCGGCCCAACCCTGAGCCAGGATGTGCCCGGTCAGCGAGCCGGAGTTCTCCAGCGGGCTGCCCTGCGGGAACGACACCGTGGTGAAGCCGGGCCCGTCGGTGCCGCCGTACGCCGTGCCGGCCAGGTCGGGACCGCCCTGGTAGGGAGGCCGGCTCGCCGGGTACGCCGGGGCGCCGCCGCGATCGGCCGGCCCGGTCGCGGTGGTCGAGGGCGGCCAGGTCGGCAGCGCGGGTGCCGGCACCAGCGGCGGGGCTGCCGACGCGGGCGGCGCCGAGACCGACGCGCTCGCCCGGGCGGTCGGCGCGGACGGGGACCCGAGGACACCGGCAGTCGCGGGCGGTGGCGGGAACGGCGGGGCCGGCATGGGGCCGGGCGGCGGCGGGGGCGCGGGCACCGGCGGGGCCGGTGGCGGCGCCGGCGGCGTCGGCATCGGCGGGACCGGTCCCGGCGGGGTGGGCCCGGGCGGCGGGTTGGGCACCGGCGGCGCCGGGCGGAACGGCGGCTCCGGTTCTGGTATGGGCGGGGCCGGCGACGGTGGGGTCGGGCCCGGTACGGGGGTCGGCGCCGGCTCGGGTTCCGGCGTGGGCGGCGTCGGTGGTTGAGCCGGCTCCGGTGGCTGTGCCGGCTCGGGCGGCTCCGGGTTGACCGGATTTCCGCGGTAGACCTTGGCCACCCCGGCCTTCGCCACCACCGCGTCGGCGACCTCGCCCGGCGAGACCCGGTTCAGCCCCGGTACGGCGGCGCTGGCCCGGGCCTGTTCCGCCTCGGCGCGCGGCGCGGGCGGCACCGGTGCCGGCGACTTTCCCTCGGGGACGGGCACCCGTGCGGAACCGGAGACCCGTGGCGCGGGTGGGGCGCTCGTCGGCGCCGGTCCGGGACCGCCGGCCGCCGCGCCGTCCTGGCCGGACGGGCGGTCCGGGTCCGCCGGGCCCGCCGCCGGGGCGGGGACACCCACCCGGGCCCGGGCCACCACGACCGCGGCGGGCGCAGCGCCGGCCCGGCCGGTCTCCGTCCCGGCCGGCCGGTCGGTGCGGTTGGGCTCGGATCCGGGGTGGACCGTCTCCGCCGGAACTTCGTGCTCGCCCATGCTCGCCCCTCCGCGCCCGCGCTCGCCCCCGGGCCGTGGCGCCGGCCGGGAGTGCCTGAGTCTCACCGTGCCACATTCCGGCCCGGCCGCACAGCCGGAGTGGACGGTTGGGTCAGCTCCCGGTGCTCGGGCTGGCCGACCTGCTCTCCACCGCGCTGTTGGACGGATCGGCGGCGTTCGTCGTCGAGGCCGGCGCGCTGCTGGCCGCGTCGCTCGGCGCGGTGCTCGGCGAGCCGCTCGTCGCCGAGGGGGACGGCGAGTCGGACGGACTGGGCGACGGCGAGGTGCTCGGCGAGGTCGACGGGCTGGGGCTGGGCGAGGTGGGCTGCGGCGTCGGCGGCTTGGTCGGCTTCGGGGTGGCGGTCTGGGTGGGCTTCGGGGTGGCCGTCTGGGTGGGCTTCGGCGTCGCCGGAGTGGTCGGCTGGGTCGGGGCCGGCGTGGGGGTGGCCGGGGCGGGGACCGCGCCGACCACCCGGGTGGCGGCGTAGAGCCGGCTCCAGCGGACCACCGAGATCTTGACGACGTCCCCGGTCCGCGGCGCCTCGACCATCTTGCCGTTGCCGATGTACATGGCGACGTGGTGGATGGTCGTCCAACTGCTCCCGGAGGCGAAGAAGAGCAGGTCACCCGGGAGAAGCGCGTTCGGGTCGACGGTGCGGGAGCGGGTGGCGTAGTACTGGTCGCGGGAGACCCGCGGCAGGCCACGGTAGCCGGCCGACCGGTACGAGGCGAGCACCAGCCCGGAGCAGTCGAAGCGGTCCGGCCCTTCCGCCGCCCAGAGGTACGGGTCGCCGAGCTGGGCGAGGGCGTACCGCACGGCGGCCAGCGCCGTCGGGTGGGCGACCATCCCGCTGACGCTCTGGTTGCTGACGTACGAGCTGCCGATCTGCTGTTCGGCGGCGTCCTCACGCCGGGCCGCCTCGAGCAGCAGCGCGGCGTTGTCCTTCCGCAGCTTGAGCAGCGCGGCTTCCTGCTGGCGCAGGTCGGCCTCGGCCTTGGTGTACGCCGCGGCGGTGTCGGTGGCGCGCTGCTGCGCGGCCGTGTACGCCTCCCGGGCGATCTTCTCGGCGGCGGTGGCCCGGGCGACCTCGCCGTCCACGGCGCCGGTGGCGCCCTCGGCCTTGTCGCCGCGGATGATGCGCTGCAGGGCGTTCAGGTCGCGCAGGTCGGTGCCGAAGTCGCCGGGCGGGAGCGCGGCCGCGGCCTTGACCGCGTCGGCGGCGGTCGTCTCGGCCTTCCGCTGGGCCTGGGCGAGCGCGTCCTCGGCTTCCCTGAGCGTGGCGGTGGCGGCGGCGAGCTGGGCCTGCGCCGCATCGCGGTCGCCCTTCAGCCGGATCAGGTCCTCGCCGAGTTGGGCGACCCGCGTGTCGGCCTGGTTGATCTGGGCGATCAGCGGGCCGTCGGCCGGGTTGGTGACGCCGGGGGTGACGCCGAGCCCGCCCGAGGGGGTGACGCCGGGTATGCCGGGCACCGAGGCGGGCAGCTGGAAGGTGCCCGTGACCTCCGGCCGGGAGCCGGCGTTGGGGATGGTGTCGGGAAGCGGATCGGCCCAGACCGGGGTGGCGAGCGCCGCGGCCGCCACCACGCCGAGCAGAGCGGACCAGAGCTTCGGCCGCAGCACCGGAGAGATCACCGGGCTCCTGCGTCGTTGCCGTCGGCCCTGCTTGCTGTAGCCCATTCCGCTCCCCGTCCGGTGTGGCGTCTTCCGCGCGAGGTGGGCGCGGTGAACCGGGACGGTGCCAGTGTGTGTTCCGCCCCATCCTGTCTTACCTCACCGGCGCAGCTATGTCGATGTGCGGAGGGTGACGGCCGAACGGGCGGCCGGTGAACTTGGTCGCTGCGGTTGACCGCGTCGCCGGTTCGTCGGAGGGCCGACGTACGCTCGACCGGGACAGCGGGTGGAAGGGACGTGGCTTTCGGATGGACGCCGGACTCAAGCGCGAGCTCGAAGCGAAGGTCTACGCGGGAGAGCGGCTGAGCCGCGAGGACGGTGTCGCCCTCTACGCGTCCGACGACCTCGCCTGGCTCGGGCGACTGGCCCACCACAAGCGCAGCGAGCTGAACGGCGACCGGGTGATGTTCAACGTCAACCGGCACCTCAACCTCACCAACGTCTGCTCCGCCTCGTGCGCGTACTGCTCGTTCCAGCGCAAGCCGGGTGAGAAGGACGCCTACACGATGCGTATCGACGAGGCGGTCCGCAAGGCCAAGGAGATGGAGGACGAGCAGCTCACCGAGCTGCACATCGTCAACGGGCTGCACCCGAGCCTGCCCTGGCGCTACTACCCGAAGGTGCTGCGGGAGCTGAAGGCCGCACTGCCCAACGTCAACCTCAAGGCGTTCACCGCCACCGAGGTGCAGTGGTTCGAGAAGATCAGCGGCCTGAGCGCGGACGAGATCCTGGACGAGCTGATGGACGCCGGCCTGGAGTCGCTGACCGGCGGCGGCGCGGAGATCTTCGACTGGGAGGTCCGGCAGCACATCGTCGACCACGCCTGCCACTGGGAGGACTGGTCGCGGATCCACCGGCTGGCCCACTCGAAGGGCATGAAGACCCCGTCGACCATGCTCTACGGCCACATCGAGGAGCCCCGGCACCGGGTCGACCACGTGCTGCGGCTGCGTGAGCTGCAGGACGAGACGGGCGGCTTCCAGGTCTTCATCCCGCTGCGCTACCAGCACGACTTCGTCGACTCCGCGGACGGCAAGATCCGTAACCGGATCCAGGCCCGCACCACGATGGCGTCCCCGGCCGAGTCGCTGAAGACCTTCGCCGTCTCCCGCCTGCTCTTCGACAACGTCCCGCACGTGAAGTGCTTCTGGGTGATGCACGGTCTCTCGGTGGCCCAGCTCTCGCTGAACTTCGGGGTGGACGACCTGGACGGTTCGGTCGTGGAATACAAGATCACCCACGACGCCGACGCGTACGGCACGCCGAACACCATGCACCGGGACGACCTGCTGCACCTGATCTGGGACGCCGGCTTCCGCCCGGTCGAGCGGAACACCCGCTACGAGACCGTCCGCGATTACGACCCGGCCCCGTCGCTGGCGGAGCGCCGGGCCGAGCCGCAGCAGGTCTGGGCCTGACCTCGGCGCCGGCCCGTGCGGGCCGGTGCAGTTGTCGCCGTCGCCTGTTCACCTGCTGGCTGTCCGGCGCGTGGCTTCCGGTGTCCGGGCGGTTCCACTGTGGGCCTAGACCGGCGGTGTGCTTCGAAAACTGTCTGTCCTCGCCGCGGCCGCGAGCACTCTGGCGGCCGGCCTCGTCCTTCCCACGCCGGCCCGGGCCGCCCCGCTCGGCGGGGTGCAACTCTCGGCGACCAGCGGGAGCGTCGACGCCGCCCCGGTCTTCGCCAGCGCCACCACATCGGCGCCCTGCCCGGCCGGGTTCGGCCGTAACGCCCAGCTGCGGGTGGGGCCGCCCGGCGGGCCGTACAGCAACCTGGCCCGGCCGCTGACCGCCGGCGGGTACGACCGGCAGCCGGTGACCGCGACGCCGAACCGGTCCTTCGCCACCGCGTTGGGCGGTGCGCCGGTCGATGGGGAGTGGTGGGTCGTCGTCGAGTGCGTCAGCGACACCCAGGGCGTACACCCGGAGCGGTTCATCACCCCGATCACCGTCTCCGGGCGGCAGTGGCGCGCCGGTCGCCCGGCCGGCGCGCCCCCGGCGACGCCTCGCGCTGCCGGGGCTCCGCTGGTGGTGCCCGGGTCGACCGGGGCGGCCGGCGCCTCGCCGGTGGGCCCTCCGCCGGCCGCCGCGCCGGCTGCCGGTGCCCCGACCCACGGCAGCGCCGGGCCGGAGACCGGCGTGGCCCGGCGGCTGACCGGCAACGGCGGTGTCGGCGGCGCCTCGGTGGCCAACATCTGGTGGATTCTCGCCCTGCTCGGGGCGCTGGCCCTGGTCGGCACGGCCTGGCTCACGACGCGCCGCGGGAAGCCGGGCGGCACCCGCCGCTGAACCGACCCAGACCGGTGCGATGGCCGGCCGCGTCCACCCGGACGCGGCCGGCCATCGCCGTTCCCGGTGATGATCGAGCCGGCGGCCGTCGCCGTTCACCACCGGATCCGGGTGACGAATCGGTACGAACCGATGTCGGGTCAGCCCCGTGGCGGCTCGGTGTATCCGAACGGTGGATGCCTCGGTACTCGCTGTTCACATGCTGCACGTCTGGCGTGAGCGGATGGCTGCGTACCGAGTCACCGATGCTGCCGACGCTGATCCCGTCAGTCCGGAAGTCCTGGGGAAGCGGCAACCAGCGCGCGTAGGCGCGCCGAAAGGGAAGGGAATCGAGGTGCAGCGTTCACGGTTCGTGTTCCTCGCCGCGCCGATGCCCGGGGCGCCGCAGGGACAGCCGAACGACGGCGTCCTGTGGATGCTCGTCTCACCGAACAACCGCCCGCTGGGGCGGGGCGCGGTCTACCACGCGGCCTACGCCGGGTGCCGGGAGTCGGTACTGGCACTGCAGGCGAGCATGGACCGGATCGTGCCGGTCGAGGGCACGGTGCCGGCCAGCGGCCAGTGGACCTGGCGGATCGAGCTCGACGAGGTGGCGGTCGCCCTGTCCAGCCGCTCCTACCTGCGCGCCCGCGAGTGCCGCTACAACCTGGACCGGTTCCTCGAGGCGTTGCCGCACGCGGAGGTGGTCCCCGGCACCCGTGCCGTCCGGCGCGGCCGGCGGGCCGCCTCCGAGCCCACCACGCCGTCGTCCGGCGGGACGCTCGCGGCACCGCTGGTCCCGCCGACGCGCCTGGCGTACCGGCCGGCGTCGGGCATCGAGCCACGAAGGCGGGATGCGAGCCGATGACCGTCGTCGTTTCGCCGCCCGACCCGGCGGAGACCGCCGCGCGGCCCGCGGCCCCGCGCCGCGTACGCCAGCGCCGGACCCCTTCCGACCTGGTCTTCCGTGGCGTGATCCGGGTCGGCGGCATCGTCGTGCTCGCGGTGATGCTGCTGGTCGGGATCTTCCTCACCCTGCGGGCGGGGCCCGCCCTGCGCACCATGGGCTGGCGCTTCCTCACCGCGCAGGAATGGGACCCGGCGGGCGGCGACTTCGGCGTCGCGGGGGTGCTCATCGGCACCCTGCTGATCGCCGCGGTGGCGGTCGTCATCGCGGTGCCGCTGGCCACCGGCGCCGCCCTCTACATCGCCGAGTACGCGCCCCGGCGGATCGCCCCGGTGCTGGTCAACCTGGTCGACCTGATGGCCGCGGTGCCCAGCGTGGTGTACGGCATCTGGGGTCTCTACCTGCTCCAGCCGCACCTGCTCGTCCAGGGTGAGCACGGTGCGGGCCTGCCCCGCTGGCTCGCCACCTACCTCGGCTGGTTCCCGCTGTTCCGGGTGGACGGCTTCGACCCGAGCGACCCGTTGGGCAGCAACAGTTCCCTGACCAGCTCCACGTTCATCGCCGGGATCATCGTCGCGATGATGGTCACGCCGATCATCTCCTCGGTGATGCGGGAGGTCTTCTCCCAGGCCCCGGTCGGCGAGCGGGAGGGCGCGTACGCCCTGGGCGCGACCCGCTGGGGGATGATCCGCTCGGTGGTGCTCCCGTTCGGCCGGGGCGGGATGATCGGCGGCACCATGCTCGGCCTCGGCCGGGCGCTCGGCGAGACGATCGGGGTCTATCTCGTCATCTCGTTCGTGTTCGTCATCCAGCCGCACATCCTGCAGGTCGGCGGCGGCTCGATCTCGTCGCTGATCGCGCTGCGCTACGCCGAGTCCAACCCGATCGGCATCGCCGGTCTGATGGCCGCCGGCCTGGTGCTGTTCGGGATGACGCTGCTGGTCAACTTCGGCGCCGGCCTGATCATCAACCGCAGCCGCTCCGGCGCGACCAGTGACGCGTGAGGAGCCGCAGGTGACGCCGAGACCCAACGCCTACGCCGAGGACCTGGCCGCGCCGCCGGCGCCGGAGCAGCCCCCCGCGCCGCCCAGGCCGATCACCACCATCCCGGTACGCCCGGACCACCCGGGCGCGGAGCGGCGCCGCACGACCAGCACGGTACGCCGTACCGACGTCTTCGCGGTGCTCGGCGCAGCGGTGGCCGCGGTGTGCCTGACCGCGCTGCTCTTCACCGCGCTGACCCCCTTCGACGGCGCGCTCGGTTTCCTGGTCGTGGCGTACCTCCTCTTCCTGGCCTGCTATCTGGTGCTGGTCCGGCTGGACGAGGCCGGCCCGGTGGTCCGGGACCGGCTCGCCGGGGTCCTGGTGCACAGCCTGGCGGTCACCATGCTGGTGGCGCTGGTGGTGGTGATCGGGTTCACCCTCTTTCGCGGGCGGGAGCCGCTGGCCTGGGCGAACTTCTACACGCAGGACATGCGGTCGGCGGGGCCGCTCGACCCGTTGAGCGTCGGGGGCATCCGGCACGCCATCATCGGCACGCTGGAGCAGATCGGCATCGCACTGGCGATCACCATCCCGCTCGGCCTGCTCTGCGCGGTCTTCCTCAGTGAGTTGCCCGGCGCGTTCAGCCGGTTCGTCCGGATCGTCGTGGAGGCGATGACGGCGCTGCCGTCCATCGTGGCCGGCCTGTTCATCTACGCCACGGTGATCCTCGCGCTCGGCCGGCAGAAGTCCGGGTTCGCCGCCGCGCTCGCGCTGAGCGTGATGATGCTGCCGATCATCATCCGCGCGGCGGACGTGGTGCTGCGCCTGGTGCCCGGCACCCTGCGGGAGGCGAGCCTGGCGCTGGGCGCCTCGCAGTGGCGGACCATCTGGCACGTGGTGCTGCCGACCGCCCGCTCCGGGGCGATGACGGCGATCATCCTGGGCACCGCCCGGGGCATCGGCGAGACCTCCCCGGTGCTGCTGACCGCGGGCTTCACCCAGTTCACCAACGCGAACCCGTTCCAGGCCAACCAGGTCTCCCTGCCGCTGTTCGTCTTCGACTCGATCCGCCGGCCGGACGCCACGATGGTGGCCCGCGGCTTCGGTGCGGCAGCTGTGCTGATGGCGCTGGTGCTGCTGCTGTTCGTGCTGGCCCGGCTGCTCGGCGGGCGGGCCCCCGGCCAGCTGAGCCGGGCCCAGCGCCGCCGCCGGGCGCTGGCCTCGCGCCGGGACGCCATGCGCTTCGCCCGGCGAGCCGCCGCCGGCTCCCCGCCCGATCACCCGAACCAGAGGTAGCGACATGTTCAAGCAATGGATCCGCCGTCGACCCCGGACGACCTCCCGCCTGGCCCGGGTGGTCGCTGCCGCAGCCGCCGCGGCCGTGTTGCTGACCGCCGCGCCGCCGGCGTCCGCCGCGCCGCGGCTGGTGCCGATCGTCGGGATCGGCTCGACCTGGAGCGCCAACGCGATCACCGCCTGGGCGCGCAACGTGCAGGCCAGCAACATCCAGGTGGAGTACGAGGCTGCCGGCTCGACGCAGGGCCGGGTGCAGTTCCGGGAGGGCAAGGCCCACTTCGGCGTCTCGGAGATCCCGTACGGGATGAAGGACATCTTCAGCGGCACCGACAGCAAGGGCTCCCGGCAGTCGGCGTACATGCCGATCGTGGCCGGCGGCACGGCGTTCATGTACAACCTCAAGATCGGCGGCCGGCGGGTCACCAACCTGCGGCTCTCCGGCGAGGTGATCGCCAAGATCTTCACCGGCGTGATCCGGAAGTGGAACGACCCGGCGATCAAGGCGGACAATCCCGGGCTGGCCCTGCCGGCGCGCTCGATCATCCCGGTGGTGCGGCAGGACGGCTCCGGCACCACCGCCCAGTTCACCCTCTGGATGAGCAAGCAGCACCAGGCCATCTGGGACAACTACTGCCGCAAGTGGAACAAGCCGACGCCGTGCGGCATCACCTCGGTCTACCCGCGCCAGTCCGGGTCCGGCTTCGTCGGCGCGACCGGCTCCGACGGGGTGTCGGGCTACGTCCGGCAGGAGAACGCCGAGGGCGCGATCACCTACGTCGAGTACTCGTACGCGATCAACGCGAAGTTCCCGGTGGTGAAGGTGCTCAACGCCGGCGGCTACTACGTCGAGCCGACGGCCAGCAACGTGGCGGTGGCACTGACCCGGGCGCGGATCAACAAGGACCAGAAGTCCGACGACTACCTGACCCAGATCCTGGACCACGTCTACCGGTCCAGCGACCCGCGCGCCTACCCCCTCTCCTCGTACTCGTACATGATCATTCCGACCAGGCTCGAGTACAACCTGACCGCCGACGCCGGATACACCCTCAGCAAGTTCGCCTACTACTTCCTCTGCGAGGGGCAGCGGCAGGCCGAGGTGCTGGGCTACTCACCCCTGCCGATCAACCTGGTGCAGGCCGGCATGGAGCAGGTCCAGAAGATCCCGAGCCATGAAACGATCGACATCGCACAGAAGCTGCGCAGCTGCAACAACCCGACCGTCTCGGCGGACGGCGGCAACGCGCTGGCGAAGAACGCCCCGCAGCCGTCGCCCTGCGACAAGCGGGGGCCGACCCAGACCGGCACCGGCACGGCCGGCGCGCGCCAGGAGACGCCCGTGCTGGCGGCAGCCCGGTGCGGCGCGGCCGGGAACACCGCCGGCGGCGGGAACACCGCCGCGGGCGGCGGCACCACCGGCGCCGGCACCCCCGGCGGCACCGCGGCGACCGCGGGCCCGACCGGCGGAGTTCCGGTGCCCGGCGCCGCTCCCCAGGTCGACCCGGACACGGGCGAGGTGGTGGGCGGCACCGCGGGTGTGGCGGCCGGCGAGCAGGTGGCGGCGGTGCCGGTGGCGCTGGACGGCACGGACGGCTGGCGGCTGCGGCACACCCTCATGCTGCTCGCAGCGGTGCTGCTGGTCGCACTGATCGTCGGGCCGCCGCTGGTCTCCCAGGCGCTGCAGGGCCGCCGCGACGACCACCGGGGCGACCGGTGAACCCGCGCCGCTGGCTGGCCGGGACCGCCCTGCTGCTGGCCGTCGGGGCGCTCGCCCCGGTGCCGCCGGCCGCCGCCCCGGCCCGCGCCGACGACACCGGCTCCACCGCGATGACCGTGCACGGCGTCAAGGTGGACGGTGGGTACGAGGACTTCACCGGCCTGTCCGTGACGGTCGACCAGACGAAGGACCTGGTCAACCAGGCCGTCGTGGTGACCTGGACCGGCGGGACCCCGACCCCGCGCAACCGTCCAATCGGGGTGGACTTCCTCCAGGTCATGCAGTGCTACGGCGACCCGCACGCGTCCGACGACCCGGACGGGTTGAAGTTCCGGGAGACCTGCCAGTTCGGCACCAAGCTGGACACGCCGGTGATGCCGTTCGAGGTGACGGCCGCCGCCGCGGCCAACGCCAACTCCCGGGAGCTGCACCTCGACGCGCCGGGCTACCCGGCGAAGGATCCCCGGGAGACGCTGCCGGAGGACGCCCGGATGGTGCCTTTCCGGCCGGTCTCCTGCCCGGTGGGGACCACCTCCTGCGAGCGTCCGCGTACGCCGGACGGCAGCCAGGCGCAGCCGTTCCCGGTGATCGCCGACCCGCAGACCGGCGCCGAGCGGGAGGCGTACCCGGACGAGGTGCTGTCCGGCTACTTCAACAAGTCGGTGACCAACGAGTACCCGTACGCGCTGACCGCGGCGAACGGCACCGGCCGGATCTCGTTCGAGGTGCAGAACTCCGCCCTGGCTCCCGACCTGGGCTGTGGCGATCCCTACACCGACGCCACCGGCGCGATGCGCCCGTCCCGGCCGTGCTGGCTGGTGATCGTGCCGCGCGGTCACCACCACCCCTACACGGGCCAGGACGTGTCGGCCACCGGCTCGCCGCAGGGTTCCCCGCTGATCGTGCCGAACTGGCAGTACCGGATGGTGGTGCCGCTGGAGTTCGAACCGGTCACCGGTTACTGCGCGAGCGACCAGCAGGAACGGCTGACCGCCGGCACCGAACTGGCCGCCGAGGCGGCCGCCGCCTGGCGTCCCGCGCTCTGCGCGGCGGCGAGCGGCCCGTCGATCAGCTACTCGCCGATCGGCGACGACGAGGCCGCCCGTCAACTCCTCTCGACCTCGCCGAACGCGCCCGGGCTGATCTACAGCTCGGACCCGGTGACCGCCACCGCCGACGACCCGCCGGTGGTGCACGCCCCGGTCACCCTGAGCGGCCTGGTCATCGCGCTCAACATCGACGTCAACCTGGAGAACGTGCCGCTGCCACAGCAGGTGGCCGAGCTACGTGGCACCGCCCTGAACGAGCTGAAGCTCACCCCCCGGCTGGTGGCGAAGCTGCTCACCCAGTCCTACCGCCGGGACGTGCCCGGCGGTGGCGGCCAGGCGTTGGCGACGAACTACGACAGCATCAAGCAGGACCCGGAGTTCCTGGGCCTCAACCCGCTGTTCAAGGACTGGGACCGGCGGGCCGGGGTGACCTTGAACGGCCTGATGGTGCCCAACGGCAGCTCGGTCGCGGCCCGCGCGCTCTGGCAGTGGGTCCTCGCCGACCCGGCGGCGAAGGAGTGGCTCAGCGGTACGCCCGACAAGGACGAGGCGTCCGGCAAAGAGATGATGGTGAACCCCGCCTTCAAGCCGCTGTTCACCGGCGAGACCCCGGACTACTTCCCCAAGGCGGACCGCTCCTGCTACGAGGAGACGTTCGCGGGCGAGACCTACCAGCTCTGCTCGCAGGAGCTGCGGCCGTACACCGGCGGTTTCGGGCGGGGCGCGGCGCAGACCCTGCGCGGCGACACCGGGGCGTTCGGGCAGTCGCTGAACACCAATGTGACTCCGCCCCGGTTCGACCGGCTGCCCCGGGAGCAGCCGGGCTTCCGGTTCACCATGGCGGTCACCGACTCCGCCTCCGCCGCCCGGTACGGCCTGTTCACCGCCCAGCTCTGCAAGGCGGCGAAGGGCACGGACGGGGCGTGGACGGCCAGCGACTGCCGGGGCGCGACGGACGAGGCGATCAGCGCCGCGGCCGGCACCGCCGCGCCGAGCCAGGTGGCCGGGGTCTCCGTGATCGACCCGGCGAAGGCTTGGGCGACGGCGGGTGCGTACCCGCTGTCGCTGCTCACCTACGCGGTGGCGGACCGCACCGACCCGGCGGACGCCCGCCGCGACTACGCCAAGCTGCTGCGGCACGCCGCCGACCAGGGCCAGCGGCGGGGCGTCGGCCGGGGCATGCTCCCGGAGGGCTACGTGCCGCTGCCGCCGGCCCTGCGGGAGCGCACCAAGGCCGCCGCCGCCCTGCTGGAGGTGGACCTGCCGGCCCCGTCAGCCTCGGCGTCGTCCGACGGGTCGGGTGCCACGGAGCCGCCGCCCGCGGCGCCGCCCGCCCCATCCGTCCCGGCCCCCGGTGCGGTGCCCTCCGTGGGTGCCACGCCGTCGCCCGGTGGTACGGCGCCGTCGCCGCAGCCGCCGGCCCGGCAGGCGTCGAACGCGACTCCCGGCAGCCCGGTGGGTGCCCTCCGGTACGTGCTGGTCGTCATTTTCGCGGCCGGCCTCGTGGGCGGGGTGATCGGGCCGGTGTTGCGCCGGTTCGGCACTCGAAATAGGCCGGCGGGTGGCGCGGAATGAACCCGGAAATGGCGCTGGATTCGATTGTCGACTGTTGTTCATTCGGCCTACGTGTTGGCGAGAAGTCGCACGTCGAAACGTTTGTCTACGCGCGGTTTCGAATGCCCGCTCGACGCCGCGACGATGACTGCGGCTCACCCGCCCATCGGGTGGGCGGAACTGTCATGCCCCGCAGAAAGGGAGCAGCATGAAGGTCAGATCCATCAGCAAGGTGGCCGCGGTCGGCTTCGCCGCCGTGGTCGCCGCTGGCCTGGTGGCCGCGCCGGCCGCGGCCGACCCTTCGCCCGTGACCGAGTACCGCACGCTGGCCGGCGTCGGCTCGGACACCACCCAGGACGTGATGAACGGCCTGGGCAACGCCATCACCAGCGGTGGCAACAAGGTCATCGCCTCCTGGGACGCCCGCGGCACCGCCAACGTCCGGACGAAGGCCGCGAACTGCGACTTCCCCCGGCCGAACGGCTCCAGCAACGGCCGCCGGGCGCTGCGGGCCTCCGAGGGTGAGGACATCGGCCAGGGCGGTCCCGGCTTCTGGTCCAACGTCAACGTGGTGGGCTGCGTCGACTTCGCCCGCTCGTCGAGCTACGGCGGCGGCAGCACCCCGTCGAGCACCGGCAACTACACCTACATCCCGTTCGGGGTGGACGCGGTGACCCTCGCCCGCAACGTCACCGGCGACCTGCCGGTCAACGTGTCGTTCGCGCAGGTGCAGCGGGTGTACCGGTGCTTCGACCGGACCATCGCCGGCAATCCGGTGAGCCCGGTCATGCTCCAGGCCGGCTCGGGCACCTGGGACTTCTGGTCCTCGAAGGTCGGCATCACCGAGGTCGAGATCAACCTCGGGGACTACCCCTGCCTGGCCGCGGACACCGACAGCAACCCGGCCACCGCGGCCGTGCCGCTGATCCCG
Source organism: Micromonospora sp. NPDC047740 (assembly GCF_043204735.1). Classification (NCBI taxonomy): domain Bacteria; kingdom Bacillati; phylum Actinomycetota; class Actinomycetes; order Micromonosporales; family Micromonosporaceae; genus Micromonospora; species Micromonospora sp. NPDC047740. The sequence goes on along the minus strand of NZ_JBIDCT010000009.1, from coordinate 89,469 downwards.
CGGGCTCAGGAGCACGACGGCACGGTGCTCACCGGCTTCCCGACCCGGGTGGCCCCCTTCTCGGCCGGGCAGTTCATCGCCCAGGGCAACGCCGCGAAGATCGCCAGCCTGACCGGCGTCACGGTGGCCGACCGGCGCGGGGAGGCGGCGCTGTCCGGCATCCGCCCGACCGGCGGCGCGGTCCAGCAACCGGTGGTCAACGGCGTCCTGAACATCAACTTCCCGCTCCGCCGGGACGTCTACAACATTGTGCCGACCGCGGACCTGACCAACCCGACCGTCGCCGCCACCTTCGTCGGTGGCAGCTCGGCCGTCTGCACCGCCACCGTCAACGACGGCGGCACCCAGCGATCGGTCGTCGAGCTGTTCGGGTTCGGCGTCCGGAGCACCCTGGTCTCGCCGCTCGACGCCAACTGCGGCTACACCAACCTCCGGTTCGGCAACTGACCTCCCATCCGGTGGCCCGGGCCAGCGCCCGGGCCACCGGCCCCGTTCCCATCCACCGGCGTTCGCGGACGCCGACGACCAGCAGAGGACGACGCAGATGAGCAGGCCCGGCTTCGCCCGCGCGATGGCGGCGGCTGCGGTGTTCGCGCTCTCGGTGAGCGCGTTCGTCACCGGGGTGGTGCTGACGCTCAGCGGACCGGCGCAGGCCGCGTCGCTCGGCACGCTCACCCTTTCGCAGACCAGCGGCAGCGTCACCGACAAACCGATGTTCCTCAGAGCCACCACCCCCACCCCCTGCCCGAAGGGGTACGGCGAGAACGCCAACCTGCGTATCGGGCCGGCGGGTGGGCCTTACACGAACCTGGCCGTCGCGCTGGGTGGTGGCGGGTGGGATCTGGAACCGTTCACGATCGATCCGAACCGCTCGTTCGAAACGGCCGCCGGCCGCGTCCCTGAGGACAAGAGCAAGTGGTGGGTCATAGTCGACTGCTACAGCCTCACCGAGGGCCGCCACGCCGACGAGTTCCGCGCCCCCATCCAGGTCTGCGGCAGCACCTGGACAACGGAGGCGACCTGCCCCAGCGCCGCGCAGACCAGCACCATGCTGACCGTGACGCCGACCGGCACCGCGTACGCCGGTGCGCCGGTGACCCTCACCGCCACCGTGACGCCGGCCGCCGCCGGCACGGTGCTGTTCCGGCGTACCACCGGGACGGAGACGGCCGACGTCGGCAGTGCCCCGGTCAGCGGCGGGCAGGCCGTGCTGACCACCTCCGATCTGCCGGGCCCGGCCGGTGCCGAACTGGAGAAGGCGCACAAGTTGACCGCCACCTTCCAGCCGGCCGACCCGAACGCCTTCCTGACCTCCACCTCCGCGCCGGCAGACCTCACCGTGGTCCCGGCCGGTTCGGTCACCGTCACGTTGAAGACAGACAAGGTCAGCCCGCAGCCGCCCGGCACCGCCCTGGCGCTGACCGCGGAGGTCAAGCCGCGGGTCGAGGGCGAGCAGCCGGCCACCGGCTCGGTGTCGTTCGTCCGGTTACCCGCTGGGGGAAGCAACGGCGAGCAGGCCATCGGCTCGGCCGAGCTGGCCGCCGGCGCGGCGACGGTCACCGTCGCTGACCTGCCGAGCGGGGCCTACGACCTCAAGGCTGTCTTCACCCCGGCGACCGGCTCCGGCTGGCAGGCCGCGGAGTCGGCCCGGACCCGCTTCGTGATCGGTACGCCGACGCAGACCACCACCACCCTGGCCGTCACGCCGGACGGCCCGAAGCCGCAGGGCACCGAGTTGACCCTGACCGCCAGGGTCACGCCGACCGACGCGACGGGCAGCGTGCAGTTCATGGACGGCTCCGCCGCGCTCGGCGGCGCCCAGCCGGTCGCAAGCGGGGTGGCCAGCCTGAAGACGACTCAGCTGGCGGCGGGCAGCCACCCGCTCAAAGCGGTTTTCACTCCACAGAACGAGGTGGACCACTCGGGCTCCACCTCCCAGGCGGTGACCTACCAGGTCACCGCGCCCGGCCAGGTGGACGGCCTGGAGGTGACCGACGCCGACGGCAACAAGCTGGGCGTCAACCCGACGCTCAGCCCGGGGCAGAAGGTCACCGTCGTGGCCCGTGGCTTCGCCGGCAACGAGACGATCACCGTCACCTTGAACGACGCCGAGCCGACGACCGTCACCGCCGCCGACGGGACCGCCCGGTACGAGCTGACCGTCCCGGCCGACGCGCCGGACGGCGCCGCCCGGCTCACCCTCGCCGGCGCCGCGCACCGGGTCGTCTTCGATTTCACCGTGGTCGGCAACGGCGATGACGACGGCGACGGGGACGGTGATGGCGACGGGAACGGCGACGGTGGCGACGGGAACGGCGACGGCGGGACCGGCGGCGGTCAGCTGCCCCGGACCGGCCTGCCCCTGATCGGCATCGGGCTGACCGGGATGGCGTTGGTCGGGGCCGGCAGCGGCGCCGTGGTGTCCACCCGCCGTCGGCGCCCCGAGCCCGCGCCGGTGGTCTGGCCGGACAACGAGAACCCCACCGACTGAGCAAGGTCGTCACGCCCGCCGGGCGGTACGCCGACCCGGCGGGCCGCCCGGTCCGGGTGCCAGGACGAGGAGAGAGAGCATGTCGACGGTCACCATCGACCCCCAGGGACCGCGGCCGTCCGCGGACGCCCCGACCGGGGTGCCCCGCGGGGCGGCGTCCCTGGCCTACCAGGTGCCGGGGACCGCGTTGAGCATCCTCGCCGCACTCGCCCTGGGCCTGGTCTGCCACCTGGTGCTGATCTCCCAGCTGGCGTACGAGCGGGACCAGCAGACCGCGTTCGCCGACTTCCGCGCGGAGTTGGCGCTCGGCACCGCCCCGGTGGGCCAGTTCCGGACCGAGTTCGTCAACGGCGTTCCGGGTCCGGAACGGCTCGTCGAGCCGGGCTCGCCGGTGGCCGTGCTGAGCGTGCCCCGGGTCGGCCTGAGCACGGTGGTGCGGGAGGGCACCAACGGCGGGGTGCTGCGTTCCGGCCCGGGGCACCGCCGGGACACCGTGCTGCCCGGGCAGGCCGGTAACAGCGTGATCATGGGCCGGCGGGCCGCGTACGGCGGGCCCTTCCGGGACCTGGACCTGCTGGTGCCCGGCGACACGATCACCGCGACCACCGGGCAGGGCAGCCACACCTACGTGGTCACCGGGCTGCGCCGGCCCGGTGACCCGGCGCCCGCCCCGCCCGACACCGGGCAGGGACGGCTCACCCTGATCACCGCGCTCGGCACCGAGTTCATGCCGACGGACGTGCTGCGGGTCGACGCGGCCCTGGCCAGCCCGGTCCAGCCCGCCCCGGCCCGGCGGTTCGGCGCCGCCGCCCTGCCCGCCAGCGAGCAGGCCATGGCCAGCGACGCGGACGCCTGGACGCCGGTGCTGCTGTGGGGGCAGGCGCTGCTGCTGGCCGCGCTCGGCACCACCTGGCTACGGGCCCGCTGGGGCCGCTGGCAGAGCTGGATCGTCAGCGTGCCGGTGCTGCTCGCGCTCGGCGTCGCCACCGCCGACCAGGCCGTCCGCCTGCTGCCCAACCTGCTGTGACCGCCGGACCCGACGAGTGTGCACCCCGAGACGAGTGAAGGACCGACCGTGACGCAGCACATCGAGAGCCCCGCCCCGGCGACGTACGCCCCCGGTCGTGCCGGCGCGACCGGCCCGGCGATCGCCGCCCCCACCCGGGTCGACCTGCCACCGGTGCCGGCGCACCGGGCGCCGGCCGACCACCTGGCCACCCTGGACGCGCGGTCCATCTCGGCCTGGTTCGGCAGCCACAAGGTGCTCGACCGGGTCTCGCTGACCATGCCGGCCGGCCAGGTGACCGCCCTGATCGGGCCGTCCGGCTGCGGGAAGTCCACCTTCCTGCGCATCCTCAACCGGATGCACGAGCTGGTCCCGTCGGCGTCGCTCGCCGGCGAGGTGCTGCTCGACGGTCGCGACCTGTACGCGCCGGACCGGCGGATCACCGATGCCCGGCGCCAGGTCGGCATGGTGTTCCAGAAGCCGAACCCGTTCCCGGCCATGTCCATCTACGACAACGTGCTGGCTGGGCTGAAGCTGACCGGCACCCGGGCCTCCCGGGACACCAGGGAGGCGCTGGTCGAGGAGACCCTCACCAAGGCGGGCCTGTGGAAGGAGGTGCGCGACCGGCTGCGCCAGCCCGGCGGCGCCCTCTCCGGCGGCCAGCAGCAGCGGCTCTGCATCGCCCGGTCGCTCGCGGTGCGGCCGCGGGTGCTGCTGATGGACGAGCCGTGCTCGGCGCTGGACCCGACCTCGACCCGCCGGATCGAGGAGACCATCGCGGAACTGGCCGCCGAGGTGACGATCGTCATCGTCACGCACAACATGCAACAGGCCGCCCGGGTCTCCGACCAGTGCGCATTCTTTCTGGCCTCGCACGGCGCCCCCGGCGCCATCGTCGAATACGGCCCGACCGCAGCGATGTTCGACAATCCACAGGATGAGCGGACGCACGACTACGTAAACGGCCGATTCGGCTGATCGCCCCATTTTCCTGATGCTCGGGCACCCAGAATTCGCTTTGCGCACGTTCGGCGGAGAGGTTGGCCTGCATGTCGGGACACAGCGCCTGTGGAGCCTGATCGAGGCCGGTCCAGGGGGACCGACCGGTTTCACCCTCACGAGAGGAAGTGATTCATGAACAAGCGTCTGCTCGCCCGCGCCGGCGCCCTCCTGGGCGCCGCGGTGCTCTCCGCCGGCCTGGTGGTCGCGGTCGGCGCTCCGGCGCAGGCGGCTTCGCTCGGTGACGTCACCCTGTCGCAGACCAGCGGCACCGTGACCGACACCCCGATCTTCGCGAGCGCCACCACCGCCAAGTGCCCCACCGGGTACGGCGAGAACGCCAACCTGCGCATCGGCCGCCCGGGTGGCCCGTACTCGAACCTGGCCGTGGCGCTGGGTGGCGGCGGGTACGACCAGAACCCGATCACCATCAACCCGAACCGGTCGTTCTCCACCGCCATCGGTGGCGCGCCGGCCGCGGGTGAGTGGTGGGTCGTCGTCGAGTGCTACAGCCTCACCGAGGGCCGCCACGTCGACGAGTTCCGCACCTCCATCCAGGTGACCGGCAACACCTGGCGGGTCCCGGTGGCCGAGGACACCACCACCTCGCTCGCCGTCAGCCCGGCCAGCCCGGTCTCCCAGGGCACCGAGGTCACCCTGACCGCGACCGTCTCCCCGGCCACCGCCACGGGCACGGTCGACTTCCGGCGCGGCGCCTCGTCGCTCGGCACCGCCACGGTCAGCGGCGGCAAGGCCGTCCTGTCCACCACCGCCCTGCCGGTCGGCACCTTCTCGCTGTCCGCGGCCTTCACCCCGGCCGACGCGACCGCCTACAAGCCGTCCGCCTCGAGCGCCACCTCCTTCCAGGTGACGGCCGCCGCGGGTGCCATCACCGCGCCGGTGGAGATCATCGCCGACGTCGCCCCCGGCGCGTTCAGTCTCGACGTGGCGAACCCGACCGCGTCGCTGACCGGCGGCACCGTCGGTGGCACCGCCGCCGGCAAGCTGCCCGCCGCGAAGGTGACCGACCTGCGCGGCACCAACGTGGGCTGGGACCTCACCGGCCAGCTGGAGGACTTCACGCTGGGCGCGAACACCATCGCCAACAGCAACCTCGCCTGGACCCCGAGTGCCGCCAAGACCAGCGGCTCGGGTGCGGTGACGGCCGGTGCCGCCGCCGACCTCGGTGACACCCGCACCCTCTGCTCGGCGAACTCCGGCGCGAGCGCCGGCGTCTTCACCTGCGGTGCGGACCTCAACCTGACCATCCCCGACAACGTGCCGCCGGGCGAGTACTCCGCGACCCTCACCCTCACCCTGGCCTGACCGGTCCCACCCGGGCGCACCCGCCCGGGGTGGAGCAGCGGCGGAGGCGTCGCGGGCACCCGCCCGTGACGTCTCCGCCGTGTCCGGTGCCAGCCCCGAACCCCGGAGCCCCGCATGACCGACCTCCCCGCACCCCGGACCGTACCCACCTTCTGTTCGCGACTGCGGGGCTCCGCTCCGCTGCACTCCTCGCGCTCACCGGCCCCCGCGCGACGCGTTGGGGCGCTGTTCGTCACCGCACTCGCGCTGCTCGGCAGCCTGATCGCGCCGTCGCCCGCGCGGGCGGCCGCGTCGGACGAGCCGACCTGGACGGTGGTGCCGTCCAGCCCCAGCGGGCCCAAGGGCCGCAAGCAGTTCGACTACGAGCTGTCGCCGACCGAGCAGATCACCGACTGGTTCTCGGTGAGCAACCTGGGCGACAAGCCGATCAAGGTGGATCTGTATCCCACCGACGCCTTCACCGCCCTGGACGGCGGCTTCGCCCTGCTGCCTCGCAGCCAGGCACCCAGCGACGTGGGTTCGTGGATCAAGCTGCCCCGGGCGGCCGTCACGCTGCCCCCGGGCAAGCGGGCGGACATGCCGTTCCGGCTGTCCGTGCCGGCCGGCACCGCCCCCGGTGACCACGTCGGCGGCATCCTCGCCGCGGTGACCGAGGAGCAGGTCGGCAAGGACGGCCAGCGGGTGTACGTCGAGCGTCGCATCGGCGCCCGGGTCTACCTGCGGGTCGCCGGCCCGCTCGGGCCCGCCGCCGCGGTGCGGGCCGTCCAGGTCGAATACGCCAACCCGGTGGTGCCGATCCCTGGTGGGCGGATGAAGGTCACCTACCGGATCGCCAACACCGGCAACGTGCGGATCTCCGGCAAGGCCCGGGTGCAGGTCCGCGGCCCGCTCGGGGTCCGGCTGGCGACGGGCGACCTGATCGACCTGCCCGAGGTGCTGCCCGACTCGGAGATCCGGCTGACCCAGGAGTTCGCGCACGTCGTACCGGCCGGCGCACTCACCGCCACGGTGGTGCTGAACGCCGACACGAACAAGGAGTCGCTGCCCTCGCAGGAGGGCTCCAGCTCCGTCCTCGCGGTGCCGTGGGCGCTGCTCGGCCTGCTGGTGCTGATCCTGGCCGTGGTCGCGTACCGGCTCTGGCTGCGCCGGGCCCGCCGGCTCCTGGCGGCGCCGGTCGCACCGGCTCGGGAACCCGAGCGGGCCGCGCGGTGAGCGGTCCCCGGAACGTGGCCCGCGGCGGTCGGGTCGGCGTGCGGCCGGCCGGCGTGGTGGTGACCGCCCTGCTCGCCGTGGCGTTCGCGGTGGCACTCTGGCCGGGGCGCCCGGCCGGGGCGGTCCCGGACGCCGAGCCGACGCCCGGTGGTCAGGTGTCGATCCGGGTGGGCGTGTCGATCGGCCCGAAGCCCGGCGGCAGCCCGTCCCCGACCGGCCAGCCGTCGCCCACCATCGAGCCGTCCCCGTCCGGGGTGACGACGACCACGCCGATCAGCCCGCCGGCGGGCGGCGGGTCCCTGCCGCGTACCGGCGTGGCGCTGGGCGGGCTGCTCCTCGTCGGCGGTGCGCTGGTCGCCGGCGGCGTGGCGCTGCGCTGGTCGGCCCGGCGGCGGGCCACCGCCGAGGCCTGGTTGAGCCGGACGGGTGGCTGACCCCTCCCGGCCGGCCAGTCGTGCCGCTCAGCGGGTTCGCGTACCCTCGTAGGGTCATGAGCGAGCAGCGGAGCGGTTTCCCCCGGCGGGACGCGGAGGGGCGCATTCTCACCCTGGGCGACCTGCTCGGGGTGAGCCTGGCCGGCCTGGTGATCGGGGTGCTCGCGCTGGTGCTCTTCGAGTGGGCGTTCGCCACCATGGGCGCGGGCGGGTTCGGCCGGACCAACGGCTGGCTGGCGGTGATCCTGCCGGTCTGGCTCTTCTGGGACGACTTCCGGGCCTGGGAGTTCGGCGCGGCCCGGGTGGTGGCGGCGCTGGGCGGCCTCGCCGTCGGGGTGGTCGCCGGGCTGCTCGCGGCCGGCCTGGCCGCCGGGCTGCCGCCACTGCTCTCCGGCGCGCTGGCCGCGGCGGTGTTCACCGTGGTCTACGCGGTGATCTGGTTTCAGGGCGTGCACTGGTTGGCCCGGCGTACGAGTTGAGGCCGCCCCACCGGTGATGGAGAACGGAGTGCGAACGTGAGCGCGGCGGTCAAGTACACGCTGGGCCGGATCGGGCTGTTCGTCGGCGTGCTGGCGGCCCTCTGGCTCGTCGACATGAACCCGTTCCTGCGGCTGATGCTGGCGCTGGTCTTCTCGGCCGCGCTGTCGTTCTTCCTGCTCCGTGGCTGGCGGGACGAGATGGCCGGGGAGATGGCCGAGGCGTCGGACCGGCGCCGGGCCGAGAAGGAGCGGCTGCGCTCGGCGCTCGCCGGCGAGGACCAGCCCGCGCCGGCCGAGCCGCGCCGCGAGGAGTAGGCCGGGCGGTCGTCCGCCCTCCGCGTCGGCCGGGCCGCGACCGCGGCCTCGGTCACCGGCCGGGCCGTGCGGCCCGGGAAACGGGGCAGCAGGATGGCGGCGGCGCCGCTAAGGTCGGCCGCTGTGAGTTTGCTGAACACGATCAACGGGTGGCGGACCAAGGTCTTCGTCTGGATCGGTCTGCCGGTCATCGCCGCCATCGGACTGATGATGGGCGCCACCGACCTCGCCCCGACCTGGCAGGCGAAGAACGGTGGCGGAACGCCGGGCACGTTCACCGCGGTGAACGAGGAGTGCGGCCGGCGCAACTGCGAGTGGCGCGGAGACTTCGTCGCCACGGAGGGCGGCGCCCAGCGCACCGATGTGATCCTCTACGACGCGCCGGACGGGCTGACCGTCGGCGCCACCGCCCCGGCCCGCGACACGGGCGCCCGCGCGGGCGTCTTCTCCACCACCGGCGGGTCGACGTACCTGCTGGTCACCGGCCTCACCCTGGGCGGCGTGATCGCCCTGGTGGTGTGGGTGGTGATCATCGTGCGGGCGATCCGTCGCCGCCGCCAGGCGGCCCGGCCGTCGACCCCGCCCGCCTCGTTCGCGCCGTCCGCGTAGCACCGGGCGGCCCCAGGACCGTACCGACGGGCCCGGCACCGTCCCGAGCGGGACGATGCCGGGCCCGTCCCGTCACCAGTTGGTCGAGCCCGGCACGACCGGCCAGGCCCGGTTCGCCGGCTTGATCAGGTAGGCGATGCCGCCCGAGCCGCCGGCCACCGTGCCGTTCGCCCGGTACCGCTTGGTACGCAGCCAGATCTGCTCGAACTGCGCCCGCTTGTAGACGTTGCGCACCGCGTCGTTCGAGGACGACGCGGGGTCGTTGACGATCACGTCACCGTCGGCGGTGAAGCCGACGATCACGAACAGGTGCCCGGAGGTGCCGTAGTTCGATCCGTCCAGCTCGGTGCCGAGGAAGGACTGCGAGGTGATGACCGGGATGCCGGCCTTGATGAAGCGCTCCACCTCGTCCAGCGAGTGCAGTCGGGTGACCTTGGCGTCGATGCCCGGGAAGCTGGCTGCGTACGCGGTGTTGAACGGCCAGTTGCCCGCGCCCTCGTACTCGAAGTCCCAGGTCATGCGGGCGGCGTAGGCGACCTGCGGGTCGGTGTAGCCGGCGGTGATCCAGGACATGTCCTCAGTCGAGGGCCTCTTGCCGTAGTACTCCAGCACCATCGTGGTCGACGTCGGGCTGCACCAGACCTGGCCGCCGCCGCCCCACTCCGGGTAGTTGCCCCGGTGGATCATCTGGGAACGGGCGGGCACCGGCAGCTCGGTGCCCCAGGCGATCCCGCCCTTGCTCGGCGTGACGGTGAACCGGTCCGGCACGTTGGAGCTCATCGCGCCCAGCATCCAGACCCGCGGCGAGGCGGCCTGCCCCGGCGCCCGGTAAAGGGTCAGCCGGAGCTGGTACGACCGGAGCAACACATCCTTCTTGGCGTCGTCGATGGAGAAGGTGTCGGTCCAGATGGTCGACCAGGGGTCGCCCTGGCCGTCCAGCGTGGTCCGCTTGATGTCCTGGTCCCCGGAGGCCCAGCGGCCCATCACGTACCAGGGGGTCTGCTGGCCGGTGTTGTACGTGCCGTGCAGCTCGACCTGGATCCAGGTGCCGGCCGGGGTCTCCGCGTTCCACGAGGCGACCAGCTCGGTGGCGTCGAAGCCGATCTGCCGCTCCGGCGAGGTCCAGGTGGCGTACTCCCAGGTGCTGGTGGCACCGGTGTGCTTGTCGGTGTACGGGACGGTGCCGACCGGCTCGCCCATGGTGATCCCGGTGCGGTGGCCGGGGATGGCGTGCGTGCCCTGGTGGGTGCCGGTGCGCCAGTCCGGGTACTTCGACCAGTCCTGGAAGGTGATCTGCTCGTCGTGGGCGACCACGGGAAGGTTGTTGTCCGCGTGGGCGGGCACGGCGGTGCCGAGGAGGCTGAGCGCGGCGACGCCGGCGAGGGCGACCGCCGCGCGTAGAGCGGGTCTGATCATGTCATCTCCATGGGTGGGTAGGGGAAATCACCAGTTGGTGGAACCGGCCACCGAGGGCCAGGCCACGGTGGTCGGCTTGATCAGGTAGACGACGCCGCCGGAGCCGGTGGCGGTGCCGCCGTTGGCGGTGGTCCGCTTGGTCCGGAGCCAGATCTGCTCGAACTGGTCCCGCCGGTAGACGTGGCGGACGGCGTCGTCGCTGGGCGAGGCCGGGTCGTTGGCGATGACGTCGCCGGTGGCGGTGAAGCCGATCACCACCATGAGGTGGCCGGCAGTGCCGTAGCCCGCCCCGTCCAGCTCGCTGGCGAGGAAGGACTGGCTGGTCACCACGGGGATGCCGGCGGCGATGAAGTGCTCGATCTCGTCGAGCGAGTGCAGCCGGGTCACCTTCGCCTCCAGCCCGGGGAAGGTGGCCGCGTACGCGGTGTTGAACGGCCAGTTGCCGGTGCCGCCGTACTGGGCGTCGTAGGTCATCCGGGCGGCGTGGTCGACGGTGGGGTCGGCGTAGCTCGGGTCCACCCAGGACGTGTCGGCCGGGGACGGCCGGCGGCCCCAGTACTCGACCACCATCTCCGTGGAGGTGGGCGAGCACCAGGCTTCACCGCCGCCGCCGTACTGCGGGTACTGGCCGGCGTGGATGTTCTGCGAGTAGCGCGGCACGGCCAGCTCGGTGCCCCACGCGATGTGGCCGGGGCTCGGGGTGACCGTGAACCGGTCCGGCACGGTCGAGCTCATCGCGCCCACCGACCGGACCACGGGTGAGGCGGTCCCGGCCGGGTCCCGGTAGAGCGTCAGCCGGAGCTGGTACGCCCGCAGCAGCACCCCGGCGCCCGGGTTGTTGATGGCGAAGGTGTCCGTCCAGATGCTGGAGGTCCGGTCGCCCTGCCGGTCGACGCTGGTCCGCGTCATGTCGGCGTCGCCCGAGGCCCAGCGACCCATGACGTACCAGGGGGTGCGGACGCCGGTGGTGTAGGTGCCCTGGAGTTCGACCTGGAGCCAGGTGCCGGCGGGGGTGTCCGCGTTCCAGGAGGCGACCAGCTCGGTGGCCCCGAAGCCGACCTCGGTCAGCGGCGACGTCCAGGTCCCGTACGCCCAGCTGCGCCGGACGCTGCGGTGCGGGTCCTTGTACTGGACGGTGCCGACCGGGGTGCCCAGCGCGAGGCCGGCGGCGGTGACCGTGGTGCCGGCGGTGGCGCCGGCCGACCAGGCCGCGCCGGACCAGCCCTGCCAGGTGATCTGTTCGTCGTGGGTGGCCGTGGTGGTCCCGGTGGCCGGCTTCGCGGCCCCGGCGGGACTGGTGGTGCCGAGGATGGCGAGCGCGGTGACACCGGCGACGGCGGCCGCGCGCAGGGGTCTCATGGCCATGGCAGCTCCCCAGGGAAACGGGCATCGTTGCCGTTCACTGTCGCGCCTGGAGGGAACTTTCGCCAGAGGTCAAAGGATGGAAAATCATTGCCGGAATGAGGATCCGGTCGGGATGGGGTTAATGCAACGACGGATATTGATATGACCATGTGACTCCTGCTGAAGTGTGCGGACGCGGGATCTCCGTACCCCGAGGAGGTTGTCCATGGCGTTCCGCACGCCCCTGTTCCGCCGCCGGCTGGCCCTCGCCGCCGCCGTCGGCCTGGCCCTCGTCACCGTCACCGTCACCACCGGTCCGGCCGCCGCCCGGCCCACCCCGGACCGGTCCAGCGAGCCGGCCGCCGTCGGCTACCGCGTGCTCGGTCCGCGTACGCTCGCCGACCGGAACGCCGTCGCGCGCACCGGCGCGGCGATCGACTACTCCGAACACGGCGTCCTGCACGTCACCGCGACCAGCGCGGAAGCCGCCGCGATCACCCGGCTCGGCTTCCGGCTCGACAAGGACGTCGCTCCGGCCCCCGCCGCCGGGGCGACCGCCTACGCCTTCCCGCCCGCCGATTCCAACTACCACGACTACGCCGAGTTGACCGCCGTGGTGAACAAGGTGGTCGCCGACCATCCGGCCATCGCCCGCAAGCTCAGCATCGGCACCTCGTATCAGGGCCGGGACCTGATGGCGGTGAAGATCTCCGACAACGTCGGCACGGACGAGAACGAGCCGGAGATCCTCTTCAACGCCCAGCAGCACGCCCGCGAGCACCTGACCGTCGAGATGGCGATCTACCTGCTCGACCTCTTCACCGACAACTACGGCACCGATTCCCGGATCACCAACATCGTCAACTCCCGGGAGATCTGGATCGTCCCGACGCTGAACCCCGACGGCAGTGAGTACGACATCGCCACCGGCTCGTACCGGTCCTGGCGGAAGAACCGGCAGCCCAACAGTGGCTCGTCGTACGTCGGCACCGACCTGAACCGGAACTGGTCGTACCAGTGGGGCTGCTGCGGTGGCTCCTCCGGCTCCACCTCGTCGGAGACCTACCGCGGCCCGTCCGCCTTCTCCGCACCGGAGACGCAGGCGCTGCGCAACTTCGTCAACAGCCGGGTGGTCGGCGGGGTGCAGCAGCTCAAAGCCAACATCGACTTCCACACCTACTCGCAGTTGGTGCTCTGGCCCTTCGGCTACACCACCGCGAACACCCCCAGCGGGATGACCGCCGACCAGTACAACACCTTCGCCACCATCGGCCGGCAGATGGCCTCCAGCAACGGCTACACGCCGGAGCAGTCCAGCGATCTGTACATCGCCGACGGCACCAGCATCGACTGGATGTGGGGTGCGCACCGGATCTGGGCGTACACCTTCGAGATGTACCCGGGATCGGCCTCCGGCGGCGGCTTCTACCCGCCCGACGAGGTGATCCCCGCGCAGACCTCCCGGAACAAGGAGGCCGTGCTGCTGCTGTCCGAGTACGCCGACTGCCCGTACCGGGCGATCGGCAAGCAGACCCAGTACTGCTGACGCGACTCGCGGGTGGGGGCTCCGAGGCACCCCCGGCGGAGCCCCCACCCACCCCTCCCGTCCGGACGATCTCCGCTGGTCATGCGCTACCGTGGCACCGACCAACCCGCAGCGAAGCCGGTGCGAAACCGGCGCTGTCCCGCAACTGTGATGCCCCGCACGCGGCGTCGGCCCACCGGCCGGCGCTGACAACTGCGGGGACGAGCCAGGTCGCCTGCGGCACGGTCGCGACACGCGCTCTCGAGGAAGGGCGCCTCGCGGACGGGCGAGCCCAGGCGGTCCTGTCGGCGAAGCACCAGCTCCTCGACCGACAGGAGGACCAATGTCCAGACGTACCCCCCGGCTCTTCGCCACCGCCCTCGCGGTCGGCGCGCTCCTCCTCGGCGGCTGCGCCGAGAAGACCTCGACCGACACCCCGGCCGCCGGCGGCCGCTCCGCGGCTGCCGCGTTCCCGGCCACCGTCGGCAAGCTGACCCTGGAGAAGCGCCCGGAGAAGATCGTCTCGCTCTCGCCGAGCGCAACCGAGATGCTCTTCGCCATCGGGGCCGGCAAGCAGGTCGTCGCCGTCGACGACCAGTCGAACTACCCGCCGGAGGCGCCGAAGAGCGACCTGTCCGGCTTCCAGCCGAACGCCGAGGCGATCGCCGGCAAGAACCCCGACCTGGTGGTGCTCTCCAACGACATCAACAAGATCGTCGACCAGCTCACCACGCTGAAGATCCCGGTGCTGCTCACCCCGGCCGCCGCCACGCTCGACGACACGTACCAGCAGATCACCGACCTGGGTACGCTGACCGGCCACGCCTCCGAGGCGGCGGACGTCACCAAGAAGATGAAGGACGACATCGCCGCGCTCACCAAGGACCTGCCGCAGCGGGCGAAGAAGCTCACCTACTACCACGAGCTGGGCCCGGAGCTGTACACCGCGACCAGCAAGACCTTCATCGGCTCGATCTACGCCCTCGCTGGTCTGGAGAACATCGCCGACCCGTCGGACGCCGACGGCGCCAAGGGCGGCTACCCGCAGTTGTCCCAGGAGGTCATCGTCAAGGCGAACCCCGACTTCGTCTTCCTGTCCGACACCAAGTGCTGCCAGCAGTCCCCGGAGACCGTCAAGGCCCGCAGCGGCTGGGCCGGGGTGACCGCGGTGAAGAACAACCAGATCGTCGCCCTCGACGACGACATCGCCTCGCGCTGGGGCCCGCGCGTGGTCGACCTGGTCCGGGCGATCGTCGACGCCACCGCCAAGGTTCCGGCGTGACCCACCGGTGACCGTGCGACCAGCGGATTCCGCCGGCCCGGCGGCCGGGACGCCCAACGCGTCCCGGCCGTCCGGCGGGTCCCCGACCGACTCAGCGACCGCGCCGGCCACCCGCACCGGCCCCGGGCGGGCCGGCGGGGCGCTGCCCGGTCATCGGCGCGCCGCGGCCGGGCCCGGTGCCCCGGTCCGGCCGGCCGGGCTACGGAAACGATGGCTGTTCGCCGGCCTCGGGGCGGTGCTGGTCGCGCTGGTGGCCGGGGTGTCGCTGGGCCCGGTCAGCCTGCCGCCCGGCAGCGTCGCCGCCGAACTGCTCAACCTGCTGCCCGGGGTGCACCTGGACAGCGGGCTCACCGAGCGGGAGATCGCCATCGTCACCGAGCTGCGGCTGCCGCGGGCCGTGCTCGGCCTGCTGGTCGGCGCGCTGCTGGCCCTGGCCGGCGGCTGCTACCAGGGCGTCTTCCGCAACCCGCTGGCCGACCCGTATTTGCTGGGCGTGGCGGCCGGCGCCGGGCTCGCGGTGACCACGGTGATCGCGCTCGGCGTCGGGGCGGGCGGGGCGCTGAGCGGCATGCCGCTGACCATCCCGCTCGCCGCGTTCGTCGGCTCGCTCGGCGCGGTGGCCATGACCTACCTCCTCGGCGCGGCCGGCGGGCGCGACCGGTCGCCCGCCACGCTGATCCTGGCCGGGGTGGCGGTGTCCGCGTTCCTCGCCGCCGGGCAGACCTACCTGCTGCAACGCCACGCCGAGAGCATCCAGCAGGTCTACTCGTGGCTGCTCGGACGGCTGGCCACCGCCGGCTGGCAGGACGTCCGGCTGGTGCTGCCGTACTTCGTGCTCACCGCGGTGGTGGTGCTGCTGCACCGGCGGGAGCTGGACGTGCTCTCCGTCGGCGACGACGAGGCCACCAGCCTGGGGCTGCACCCGCGGCGCTCGCGCTACCTGCTGATCGCCGCCGCGTCGCTGGGCACCGCCGCCGCGGTCTCCGCCTCCGGGCTGATCGGCTTCGTCGGCATCATCGTGCCGCACACCGTACGCCTGCTGGCCGGCTCCAGCTACCGGGTGATCCTGCCGCTGTCGATGCTCTTCGGCGGGGCCTTCCTGGCGCTGACCGACGTGGCCGCCCGGACCGTCGCCGCCCCCGCCGAGCTGCCGATCGGCGTGGTCACCGCGCTGCTCGGCGGCCCGTTCTTCGTCCTGGTCCTGCGCACCTCCCGCCGGGTGTTCACATGAGCGCGCGTCCGCGAGCGCATCGTCAGCTGAGCGCGCGGAGCGCCACGACGACGAGCGCCGTCGAGGTGCGCGACCTGCACGTCGACCTGGGCGGGACGTCGATCCTGGCGGGCGTGGACCTGACCGTCGCGGCGGGCGAGTGGGTCACCGTCATCGGCCCGAACGGCGCCGGCAAGTCGACCCTGCTGCGCGCCGTCGGCGGCCTGCTGCCCGCGCCGGGCGCGGTCGCCCTGTTCGGTACGCCGATCCAGTCCCTCCGCCGCCGCGACCGGGCCCGGGTCGTCGCCACGGTGGCGCAGTCCCCGGTGGTGCCGGCCGGCATGTCGGTGTTCGACTACGTGCTGCTCGGGCGAACCCCGTACATCCCGCCGCTGGGCCGGGAGTCGACCGCCGACCTGGCCGCCGTGCACGAGGTGCTGGACGGGCTCGACCTCGGCGCGTTCGGGCACCGGGAGCTGGCCACCCTCTCCGGTGGGGAGCGGCAGCGGGTCTTCCTGGCCCGTGCCCTGGCGCAGGGCGCCACCCTACTGCTGCTGGACGAGCCGACCAGCGCGCTGGACATCGGCCACCAGCAGGAGGTGCTGGAGCTGGTCGACCGGCTCCGCCGCGAGCACGGCCTGACCGTGCTCGCCACCATGCACGACCTCTCCGTGGCCGGCGAGTACGCCGACCGGCTGGTCCTGCTCGCCGACGGCCGGGTGGCCGCGGCCGGCCCACCTCGGGAGGTGCTCACCGAGGACCTGCTCGCCACCCACTACCGCGCCCACGTCCGCGTCATCCAGGGCGACCACGGCCCGCTCGTCGTCCCGGTCCGCCCCCGGCCCCTGGCAGGTTGATCAGAGGTTGTTGCCGCAGCCCGTCGGGGTCGCGCACGACATGATCAACCAGTGTGGTGGGGACGTAGGGTGAGGACGGAGAAGAGGGCGCCCTCGGGGTCGCGGAGGGCGGCGAGGCGGCCCCGCGGGGTGTCCCGGGGCGGGACCAGGACCGTGCCGCCCAGCTCGGCGGCACGGGCGGCGGTGGCCTCGGCGTCCGCCACCGCGAACCACACCGACCAGTACGCGGGCAGGTCGGCCGGCAGCTCCTCCAGCGGTGGCGTCATGCCCGCGACGATCCGGGCACCACACCGCCAGCCCGTGTAGGGGGCGGGCTGCGTCGGCTGCTCCTCCGCGTGCCAGCCGAAGACCAGCGCGTAGAAGTCCCGCGCGCCCTCCGGGTCGGGAGTGACCAACTCGTTCCAGCACATCGCCCCGGGAGCGTTGAACAGCTCCGCGCCGCGCATCGCCATCGGCTGCCAGACGCTGAACACCGCGCCCGCCGGGTCGGAGAGGACCGCCATCCGGCCCTGGTCGAGGACGTCGAACGGGGCGACCACCACCTGTCCGCCGGCCGCCTCCACCCGGGTGGCCACCAGATCGGCGTCGTCGGTCGCCACGTACGTCGACCAGATCGGCACCTGGTCCGGGGCGGCCGGCGGGCCCGCCGCGGCGACCGCCCGCCCATCCTTGAGGAAGATCGTGTAGCCGCCGGCCGTCGGCTCCGGGGAGACGCGGCCGGTCCAGCCGAACAGCTCCGGGTAGAACCGCTTCGCGTCCTCCAGCCCAGGCGTGGCCAGGTCGGTCCAGCAGGGCGTGCCGGGCTCGACGCCGCTCACGCTGACCCCTCTCGCCGGGGGCGGCCCCGCTGGCACACCCTGCCGGCATCGTGGCACCGTCCCGCCGCCCCCCGGGCCGGAATCGGACAAGAGGTCAGGTGAAGCGCCGTCCCTCGTCCCGCCGGTACGCCCATCCGGCGACCCCGGCCAGCACCACGATCCAGACGCCGAGCATGGCCACGGAGACCAGGTTCGGCCGCCAGTCGGTGACCGCCGCCCACATCAGCTCCACCGCGCCCCGGGTGGGCAGGTAGGGGGCGATCGCCTTGATGAAGCTGGGCGCGTCGTCCGGGCCGGAGAGCAGGCCGCCGCCGAAGGCGAGGGGGAAGAAGATGAGCTGGGCGACCACGATCGCCGCCTTGCTCGGCAGCGAGTAGCCGATGGCCAGCCCGAGCAGGGTGAACGGCACCGAGATCACCGCGACCCCGGCGGCACCGAGCAGGAACTCCGCCGGGGTGACCCGGGCCGCCGTGGCCACCGCCGCGATCACCACCACCGGGAGCATGGACAGGTAGGTGAGCGCCAGGCCGGCCAGGATCCGGCCGGCGAGGCGCGGCCCCGGACCGGCCGGCAGCGTCCGGGTGTACGGGTTCCACGGCTGGTCGCGGTCCTCGGCGACGCCGATCCCGTACTGGAAGATGTTGGCGCTCATCACCGCGAAGGTGACCATGGCGCAGGTGGCGTAGGTGGCCCCGGCCGGGTCGTCACCGGCGAACGGCACCACGAAGAAGAGCATCGCGGCGGCTGGGAAGAACGCGCTGCCGAAGATGGCGACCGGGATCCGGACGGTCTCGAGAAGCTGGTAACGGGCGTGGACCAGGGCGAGCGGCACGAGATCTTCTCCTCAGACGGTGGCGGGCGCGGGCCGGTCGCCGGTGGTGATGGCGAGGAACGCCTCCTCCAAGGAGGTGGGCCGCACCTCCAGGTCGCGGAACGCCACGCCGGCGGCGACCAGGTCGCGGACGAGTTGGTCGGCGTCCGTGGTGAGCAGGTGGGTACGCCCGTCGGTGTGCTCGGTGGCGACCACCCCGGGCAGCGGCGGCAGGTCGTCGGCGACCAGGCTGACCCGGCGTACGCCGACGATGCCCCGGATCGCCTCGACCGTGTCGTCCGCGAGCACCCGGCCCTGGCCGATCACCACCACCCGCTGGGCGAGGGCCTCCACCTCCTCCAGGTAGTGGCTGCTGAGCAGCACGGTGCCGCCGTCGGCGTGGAAGCTGCGGATCGCCTCCCAGAGCGTGTGCCGCGCCTCGACGTCCAGCCCGGTGGTCGGCTCGTCTAGGACGACCAGCCGGGGGCGGCCGACGAACGCGAGGGCCACGGCGAGCCGGCGGCGCTGCCCGCCGGAGAGTCCGCCGGTCTGCCGTTTCACCTGGTCGGCGAGGCCGAACCGGTCGAGCAGTTCGCCCCGGGGGATCGGGTCGGGGAAGTGCGCGGAGACGAAGTCGACCACCTCGCCGACCCGCAACGTGCCGGGCAGGCCGGTCTCCTGCGGGGTCACCCCGAGCTGCCGCCGGCTCGCCGGGTCGCGCGGGTCGCCGCCGAACAGCTCCACCCGGCCGGACGTGGGCCGGCGCAGCCCGACCAGCAGGTTGATCAGGGTGCTCTTGCCGGCGCCGTTCGGGCCGAGCAGGCCGACCAGCTCACCGGCGTGGACGGTCAGGTCGACCTGGTCCAGGGCCAGCACCTCGCCGTAGCGGCGGCTGACCTGGTCGGCGCGGGCCAGGATCATCGAGAACTCCTCGGGGGTGCGGGCGACAGCTGTGCCGCCCCATGTGTAGCGCGCCGGCGCCAGTCCCCGCCGCCCCCTGGGACGGGGCGACGACGGATCCGGCGCATCACCTACTGTGGTAATCCCGTCGGCCGCTTCGCCATGGCGACGACGGACGCGTGCCGACTGGACACTGGGGAGGGTCAGTGACGAGTCCGAGCAAGAACCTGGACGTCCAACCGGAGGCGCTGAAGGCCTTCGCCGCAGCCAGCCGGGGCCGGGCGACCCGGTTCAACGAGTTGGCCCGGGTCTTCCGCGACGGGCACGTGCCCCGGCACGCCTTCGGGATCATGCCGGCGTCCTTCAGTCTCGCGGCCGCGTACGCCGAGCAGTTCGAGGCGTGCCTGCAGGGGCTGGAGGAGGGCGCGGAGACGATGGCCGACATCGCCGAGGGGATGAGCGACACGGCCGACGCGTACACCGGGACCGATGTGGCGACCAACGACATGTTCGTGCCGGGCGCCTGAGGGGGATGGCATGAGCGAGCGGAGCGAGCGAATCATCAGGCGCAGTGCCGTGGTGCCTCATGCGGCCGCCGAGCGGAGCGAGGTGGGCGCATGAGCACCGAGGCGCTGCAGCGCAACAAGACCTACTTCGAGCAGGTCGTGTCGGGCACCCCCGACCCGTTCAAGCCGCTCTCCCAGGCCGTCCTGTGGCCGTTCGAGCAGCTGCTGGAACTGGTCGCCGGTGAGCCGGACGACCTGATGCAGGCGGCCCAGCTCGCCCTGACCACGGGCGAGGCGGTGCGGCAGATCGCCGGCGACCAGATCGCCGACCGGGCCCGGCTGCGCGGCGCCTGGGACGGCGACGCGGCGGAGAAGTT
This sequence comes from Micromonospora sp. NPDC047740, assembly GCF_043204735.1. Classification (NCBI taxonomy): domain Bacteria; kingdom Bacillati; phylum Actinomycetota; class Actinomycetes; order Micromonosporales; family Micromonosporaceae; genus Micromonospora; species Micromonospora sp. NPDC047740. The sequence goes on along the minus strand of NZ_JBIDCT010000009.1, from coordinate 69,552 downwards.
CCATGCCTCGATGGAGTCCGTCGAGCAGGCGATCGAGGAGCTGGCCAAGGGGCTGGACGGCACGAAGGAGGTGCTGGTCGATGCGGCGAACGCGGCGGTCGAGGCGTTCAACCTCCTGGTCGAGCTGATCCTGGAGTTCCTGCTCTGGTTCCTGACCGAGGTCATCATCGCCGCGGTGGCCGCCGTGCTCAGCGCGGGCGTGACGCTGGCCGCCACGGTGGTCCGGGTGCTGGCCCGGCTGGCCACCACGGTCGGCCGCATGGTCAAGATCGTCGCGCGGTTCGCCGAGATCCTCACCAAGCTGGTGACCAAGCTGGAGAAGGTCGCCGAGCTGCTCACCCGCTACCGCAAGCTGGTGATGGAGCTGCGCAAGGCCAAGAAGGCGTACAAGGCGTGGAACAAGTCCGGCTACACCAAGGAGGCGTTCGCGTTCAAGATGAAACGCGCCGCCATCCTGTTCCCCGGCAAGTTCGCCATCAACCAGGCATCCCCGGTGAACATCCCCGGCATCGGCGGCACCCTGCTGGACACCGGCGTCGGCCTGCACGACATCTCGGACGGGCACAAGGACCGCAACTACCTGGTGGACGGCACCTACAAGGAGGACCTGGGCCCGTATACCAAGGGCGTCCAGAATGTCTTCGACTCGATCGTCAACTGAGAGGCAGCCATGACCTTCCCCGCCCTGGACCGGATCGAGGCGCTGGCCCGCAACCTCGACGGGTGGCAGCGCGAACTCGGCGCGCGGATGGCCGAGCTGGAGCAGAGCAGCGCCGAGGGGGTGAGCGACTCCGGCCTGGTCACGGTCACCGCGGCCGCCGACGGCAAGATCCTCTCGACCGAGATCAACGCCCGGGCCATGCGCTTCGACTCCTACACCCTCGCGGAGGAGTTCACCGCCGCCGCGAACCGTGCCCAGGAGGCCGCCGCCGCCCGGGTCCGCGAGATCGTCGGCGAGGTGATGGGCAACGCGCCGGCCGCGCCGCGCCCGGCCGCCGACGACTACGGCTACGACCGGTACTGAGCCGATGGAGGAGACCAGGTACCGCGACCGGATCGGTCAGCTCGCCGATCCGGGCGAGCGGGTGCTGACATCCGCGAAGGCCGAGGTCGCCAACGGGGCCACGCCGGCCCCGCCGCGCGACCCGGGCGCACCCGAGGTCTCCGGCCGGGCGACCGTCGGCTCGGTGCTGCTCAACGTGCTCGCCCCGCTGGCCACCTGGGACCGCGGCGACCGACTGGTGGACGTGATCGCCTGGGGGATCGCCGGCCGCGGCGCCCCCGGCTCCGCCGCCTCCCGGCTGCACCACGCGGTGCACCCGGCCCGGCCGGACGGGGCGGTGCGGCACACCCTGCTCGCCGTCACCGACCGGCGGATGCTGGTCTGCGTCACCGGTCCGCTGAAGCTGCTCGCCAGCCGGGGGGACGACGAGCGCGCCCTGGCCGAGACCCGGGTCGCCTGGTCGGCGTCGCGCGCCGAGGTGGCGTCGGCCCGGGTGGGCTGGCACCGGCTCAACCCGAAGCGGCTACGCATCGACTTCACGGACGGCTCGTGGCTCGCCTTCACCGTGCCGATCGCCGAATCCGGCCGCCCGCTCCGCGCCCTCGCCGCCGCCCTCTCGGGCTGAGCCGCCGTCGCCGTCCCCAAGATCGCGCTCGAACCGGGATGTAGTGGCCTACTGGAGTCCGGGAGGCCACTACATCCCGGATACAGGTGCTCTTGCTTGCGGTCGGGCGACGGGCCCAGCCGCCGTCAGCCGGCCAGGGGAGCGGGCAGTGGGTCGTGGTGCAGCACCGCCAGCCGGGACACCGCCCGGGTCAGCACCACGTAGAGGCGGTGCAGGCCCCGCGGCTCGGCCGCCACGATCGCGGCCGGCTCGACCACCACGACGTGGTCGTACTCCAGGCCCTTGACCAGGGTCGCCGGGACCACGGTGACGCGCGCCGCGGTCTCCACGTCGTCGGCGGTCGCGGTCTCGACGCCCGCGCCGGAGAGCGCCGCGCGGAGCCGGTCCACCGCGTCGTCGGCGGCGATCACGCCGACCGAACCGTCGTGCCCGAGCGCCGCGTGCACCTCGGCCACCGTCGCCGCTGTCAGGTCCTCGACCGTACGCACGTCCAGCGTCCCGTCGCGGCGCAGCGACTCGGCCGCGGGTACGTCGACCGCGAGCGCCGGCAGCAGCCGGTTGGCGAACGCGACGACCGCCGCCGGCACCCGGAAGCCGACGCTGAGCGGCACCACGGTGGCGTCCGGCTTGCCCAGGTGGGTCAGGGACTCCCGCCAGTCCGTGGCGGCCCAGGGCGCGGTGCCCTGGGCCAGGTCGCCGAGCAGGGTGATCGAGCCGTGCTCGCTGCGCCGGGCGATGGCCCGGCACTGCATCGGGGACAGGTCCTGCGCCTCGTCGACCACCACGTGCCCGAAGCCGGCCGGCCGTTCGATCAGCCCGGCCGCCTCGTCGATCAGGACCGCGTCGGCGGCCGTCCACTTCGTCGCCTTCGGGGTACGGCCCAGCTTTGTCCCGGTGGCCGCCGAGCCGCGCCGCCGGTCGGTGCCTGCGCGCTGCGGCCCGCCCGCGCCGGCATCTCCTGTTTCGGCGTCTGCCGGGTCCGGTCGCCCGCCGGGGCCTGCGTGCCCGAGCAGCAGGGCCTGCTCGTCGGCGTCGAGTAGGCCGTCGGCCGCCGTGGCGAGGAATTCGGCGTCGGACCAGAGCCGGTGCAGCAGCCCGTCCGGGGTGAGCGCCGGCCAGACCGCGTCGAGGAAGGCGGTGACCGGCTGGGCCTTGCCCATCCGGCGCAGCCAGGCGTCGCTGGGTGACTCCGCCCGGCGGGCCTCGGCCTGGCGTTGCAGCAGCCCCACCACCCGGGCCCGGACGCGCTCCCGGCCGGTCGCGTACGGCAGCCCCTCCCGGCGGGTCTCCTCGACCACCCGGTGCAGCGGGTCGAGGCCGATCCGCCAGCGGAACGAGCCGTCCGACACCATGATCGGCTCGGTGGGCGTACCGATGTGGGCGTCGACCGCGCGGCGGAGCACCTCGGCCATCCGGGCGTCGTGCTTGACGGTGGCGACGGCGGGATCGTCGACCGCGCGTACCGGCACCCGGGCGACCAGGTCCTCCACCGTGGCCTGCTCGACCTCGACCTCGCCGAGCGCCGGCAGCACCGCGGCGATGTACGACAGGAACGCCCGGTTGGGCCCGACGATTAGCACTCCGGACCGGCGTAGCCGTTCCCGGTGCAGGTAGAGCAGGTACGCGGCGCGGTGCAGCCCGACCGCCGTCTTTCCGGTGCCGGGCGCGCCCTGCACGCAGATCGAGTCGGCCAGGTCGGCCCGGACCAGTTCGTCCTGCTCGGGCTGGATGGTGGCGACGATGTCCCGCATCGGGCCGACGCGGGGACGCTCGATCTCGGCGGTGAGGATCCGGCTGGCCGTGCCCAGTTCCTCCCCCCGGTCCAGGTGCTCGTCCTCGAAGCTGGTCAGCAGGCCGGAGCTGAACCCGAAGCGGCGTCGGACGGCGACCCCCTGTGGGTCACGGGCACTGGCCCGGTAGAACGACCGGGAGACCGGGGCTCGCCAGTCCAGCACCAGCGGCTCGCCGAGGTCGTCGGTCACGTGCCGGCGCCCGACGTGGTACACCCCGACGATGTCGTCGGGCTCGGCGTCGCCGCTGTGCCGGCTGTCGGCGGTTCCGCCGCTGTGCCGGCTGTCGGCCGTCCCGCCGAAGTCGAGCCGGCCGAAGAAGAGGGGCGTGGTGGGGTCGTCGGCCAGTTCCTTGACCCGCCGGGCCATGTGGCGGCCCAACTGCTCGGCGGTGTAGGCGTCACCGGCGACCTTGTCGCCGGTGGCGAAGAGTGCCTCTGCCCGCTCCCGCATCCGGCGTAGTGCCGCCCTGGAGGTCTCCAGGTGGGCGCGTTCGGCGGCGAGTTCGAGGTCCAGGGTCTGTTCGGGGGCGTGCAGGGTCATCCACGTACTCCTCGTCACGGGGAAAAACGCTGCCGCTCGCGTTTCCGACCACGGGTCGGCGCGGGGACGTCCGCTGCGGTGCTACTCACCTCGGCCGTCGGGCGGGACAGAGCAGCTTACTCCGACCGGGGTGGCGGGCAACTGAATTTCGTCGGGTCGTGCCCGGCGCGGGATCATGGGGGCATGACCGAGGAGCGCCCCGAACAGCGCCGGGTGACGATCAGCGACCCGCAGGTGATGCGGGCCCTCGCCCACCCCGCCCGTATGGCGATCATGGAACATCTCAGCACGGTGGAGGGCGGTGCGACCGCCACCGAGTGCGCCCAGATCGCCGGCCTCTCCCCGAGCGCGACCAGTTACCACCTGCGGGAGCTGGCGAAGTACGGGCTGATCGAGGAAGCCCCCAGCCGTGGCGACGCCCGGGAGCGGGTCTGGCAGGCGTTCAGCCCTTCGTACTACATCGAATCGGGCCCGGACGCCGACTCGGAGGCCCGCGCCGCCGAGGCGGCCCTGGTGGAGGCCCATATGGCTCGGGACAGCCAGCGCGTCCGGGACTGGATCCAGCGCGCCCCTGACGAGCCGCGCGAGTGGTACGAGGCGGCCTGGTTCAGCGACAGCCTGCTGCAGCTCACCGCCGAGGAACTGACCGAACTCAACAACGCGATCCAGCGGTTGATCGAGCCGTACCGGCGGCGGCTGCGGGCCAACCCGCCCGCCGGATCCCGAAGCGTCGCCGTGCAGTACCGGGCGTTGCCCCTCGACTGACGGGGGTTGCGTCGACCAGTTGTGAAGGATTATTTTCGAAATATGTCCTTCGCATCTGGCCGTTCGCGCTGGTCCGACGTCTGGCTGGTCACCGGCTCCCGCGCCGTCTCCACCTGCGGCGACTTCCTCGCCGCCACCGCCCTGACCCTGGCGCTCCAGTCCGCCGGAGCGGGCGGGCTCGCGGTGTCCGGGCTGATGCTCGCCGCCACCGCGCCGCTGGTGGCGCTCGCTCCGCTGACCGGCCGGCTCGCGGACCGGGTGGACAGCAGGCTGCTGCTGGTGGTCGCCGGGCTCGGCCAGGCCACCGCCTGTCTCGCCCTCGCCTACGCCAGTCACCCGGCCCTGGTCATCGCGCTGGTGGCGCTGCTCGCGTCCGGCCTCGCGGTCACCCAGCCGGTGCTCTCCGCGCTGGTGCCGGCCATGGTCCGGGCCGAGGACCTGCCCCGGGCCGCCGCGCTGAACCAGACCGCCGGGACGCTCGGCGCGCTGGCCGGCCCGGCCCTGGCCGGAGTGCTGGTGGGCGGCTTCGGCACCCGGCTGCCGCTGCTCCTCGACGCCGCCAGCTACCTCGCGCTCGTGGCGGCCGCGCTGCTCATCCGGACCCGCCGGGGTGGCAGCCGGCGATCGGACCCGGCGACGGCACCCGGCGCATCCACCGCGCCCGCGGTCGCCTGGCGGCTGCGCGGCGACCCGATGCTGGTCGCGATGATCGTCACCATCGCCGGCGTGATCGCCGCCGTCGGGGCGATCAACGTGGTCGAGGTCTTCTTCATCCGCGAGACCCTGCACAGCTCCACCACCATGTACGGCCTGGTCACCGGCTCGTGGACGCTCGGCATCCTGGTCGGGGCATGGCTCTTCGCCCGGCTGGCCCGGCGGTTGGTCGACGACCGCCGGCTGCTCGTCGGCTACCTCGTCCTGCTCGCCGGATGCTGCCTGATGATCCTGCTCTCCGCCGCGGTGCCCTCCGCACTGCTGCTGGTGCCGGTCTGGCTGCTCGGCGGTGTGGGCAACGGCGGGGCGAACGTCTTCGACAACGTGCTGCTGGCCCGGCGGGTGCCCGAGGCGAGCCGCGGCCGGGCGTACGCCGCGCTCGGCGGGTCCGTCCAGGGTGCCTCCATGGTCGGCTTCCTGCTCGGCGGTCTCCTGCTCGAGGCGGCCACGCCCCGGTCCCTGGTCGCCGGCTGCGGTGTCGCCGGGCTGCTGGTGATCGCGCTGGTTCTACCCTCGGTCACCCGGGCCGTCCGGGCCGCGCGGGCGCCGGTCGGCGTACCCCCGGCCGGGTCCGCCGAAGCATCGGCGCTCCGGCCCGGCGGCGTGGCCGAAGGCGGACCGGTCGATCCGGCGGCGTCCGGGGCGCGGCAGGTGGCCGCCGGTGCGGAGTTGGCCACTCAACTGCCCTCCCCGTGAGCCGGCGAGGCGGCGCGGCGATAACGTCGGGTCATGGCCGACCGCATCGCCCGCCCCCGGGTGGGACACATCCAGTTCCTCAACTGCCTGCCGATCTACTGGGGGCTGATGCGGTCCGGCGCGCTGATCGACGTCGACCTGCACAAGGACTCGCCGGACCGGCTGAACGCCGCACTGGTCGCCGGTGACCTCGACATCGGGCCGATCTCGCACGTGGAGTACCTGCGGCACGCCGACGAGCTGCTGCTCCTGCCGGATCTGGCGGTCGGCAGCGACGGCCCGGTGCTCTCGGTCAACGTGGTCTCCACCAAGCCCCTCGCCGAGCTGGACGGTGCCCGCGTCGCACTCGGCTCGACCTCCCGTACCGGGGTGCTCCTGGCCCAGCTGCTGCTCGCCGAGCGGTACGGCGTACGTCCGGAGTACTTCCGCTGCCCGCCGGAGCTGACCCAGATGCTCCTGGAGGCCGACGCCGGTGTGCTGATCGGCGACGTGGCGCTGCGCGCGCTCTACGAGGCGCCCCGCAAGGGCCTCCAGGTGACCGACCTCGGGCAGGCCTGGCGGGAGTGGACCGGGCTGCCGATGGTGTTCGCCGTCTGGGCGGTCCGCCGCGACTTCGCCGCCGCCCACCCCGGCGTGGTGAAGGAGGTGCACGAGGCGTTTCTGCGCTCGCGCGACCTCTGCCTGGCCGAGCTGGACCAGGTGGCCGAGGCGGCGGCCCGCTGGGAGCCGTTCGACGCGGCGACCCTGGCCACCTACTTCCGTACCCTCGATTTCTCACTGGGCGAGCGGCAGGTGACCGGGCTGCGTGAGTTCGCCCGCCGGGCGGCCGCGATGGGTGAGGCCCCCGCCCTCCCGGCCGGCGGGCCGGAGTTCTTCCTTGGCTGACGCCGAAACGGCGATGTGGCGGTCTCCCCGGAGCCGGGACACCGCCACGTCGGCGAGCTGAGGAACGGGCGGTTACGTGGCCGGGCGGAGCAACGCCTCGGTGATCTTCTCGCAGTTCTTCATGCCGTAGTCGTAGCCCATGCCGATCGGGTAGCGGACCATCACGCCCATCGTCCAGGTGTCGCCGATGGCCAGGCAGTTGATGTGCATCTCCTGCTCCTTGGTCCGGTCGATCCAGCCGTTCTTGATGGCGATGGTCTTCTGCACCTTGGCCGGGAACGCCTTGCGGATGCCGAAGTCGCCGGCACCACGGACCAGCCGCATCTCGTTGAGCAGCCACTTGGTCCACTTCGGTCCGGCCGCCCGGCCGTCGTCGATGCACAGACCGAGCCGGGCGGTGTCCCGTGGGGACAGTTTGGTCCGGCTCCAGCCGCCGTCACTGGCGACCTTGCTGTCGGTCAGCCCGCACATCGAGATCAGGCGTTTGATCGAGGCGGACCGGCCGACGCTGTTGTAGAACTGCTCGGCGCGGGTGTTGTCGCTGTCCCGGATGATCTTCGTGGCGTCGGCCAGCTTCGCGTCGCTCGGGGTCTGCCCGTTCTCGGCCGCCCGCCGCAGGTAGTCGGCCACGATCCACGACTTGATCATCGAGGCGGTGGTGCTGGTCTCGGCCATGTTCTCCGAACCGATGATCTTCCCGGTCCGCTTGTCCAGGACACTCCACGCGTACCAGCCCTTGATCCCGAGGTCGTCGAGGTCCTGCGCGGCGAACGGCAGCGGCTCGAGGGACGGGGAGGGTGAGGGCGAGGCAGACGGGGCGGGACGGGTGTTGCGATCGGTCGGCGTACCCGCGGACCGGCCGCCCGCCGCGGCCGGCTGCGAGGCGACGGCGGGGCGCAGCGGCGAGCCGGGCACCAGCCGGAGCGCCACGAGCGACAGGCCGACCAGGATGACGGCGACAGCGGCGAGGGCCAGCGGGCGGTGATTGCTGCCCGGGCGGCGGCGGGTGCCGGCCATCAGAGCTTCCCGAGCGGCTGCTGCGGCACCTTCAGGGCGGCGCCGGGCTGCGGGGTCACCAGCTGGGTGGCGACACTGGCGCAGACCTTCGCGCCGTACTCCAGGCCGGCCTTCTGCGGGTAGCGCATCATCACGGTCAGGGTCCAGTCGTCGGTGATCGCAAGGCAGTTGACGTGCCACTGGACGTCGGCCCAGAGCATGGTGAAGCCGTTCTTGATGCTGACCGGATGCTGGGACGTGATCGAGTCGGGCAGGCCGTCGATGATGCCCCAGCGACCACCCTGAACGGTCGTGCTCTTCTGGTCCTCGACGCCACCGCGGACCTTCGTCATCTCGCCGAGGACGAACTTGGTCCACTTCTTTCCGGCGGCGGTGCCGTCACCGATGCAGTCGCCCATCCGCACCGCGTCGCGCGGCGACATCTGGGTGTACGCCCACTTCGCCCGGGTGGGCTCGATCGTCGTGTCGGTCAGCTTGCACATCTTGATCAGCCGCTCCAGCACCGGCCGCCGCCCTCCGGCGTTGTACAGCGCTTCGGCGGCCACGTCGTTGCTGTCCCGGATGGCGGTGACAACCTGTTGCTTCCGCTGCGTGGTCAGCGGCTTGTTGCCGAGCTGGCGCAGATAGTCCGAGACGATCCACGCCTTGATCATCGACTCGGTCGAGTTCGTCTCGGTCATGTTCTTCGCGCCGCTGATCTCCCCGGTCTTGCGATCCATCAGCGCCCAGGAGAAGAACTCGCCCGTGAAGTTCACCGAGACCGGTGCGGCGGCCAGGGTCGGCAGGGCTGGCGCGGTGGGCTCGGGCGCGGGGACCTTCTCGCCGCCACCGATGCCGCCGAGGCTGGCGATGGCGTCGCCGCCACTGAGGCGGGCGTACGCGGCGGGCACCAGCATGACGCCACCGAGGAGGACCGTCACGATGGCGAGCACCATGATCACGCGATGTCGCATGAGTGGGTGAACTCCAGATGTCTGGCCGGGGGGACCGGCTTTTCCGAATGTGTTCGGCCTGATCGCCGGGGCCGGGGGAGTGGCCTGGAGCCGGTGGCGATCGTCAGCAGCCGATCGGTGTGCCGGGGGAAGTCTACTTCCGGACAGGCCCGATGCCAGAACTCGCGTGGTGGCAACTCGCCGTGAAGGCGGGGTAATTCGCCGTTGTGCCGTGCTTGCGAGGATTCACCTTCTGGACGTGGCCGACATCACAGCGCGGTGGCAGATCGGCGCCACTGACCGTAAGCGGTCATCGGGTGACGGAAGGTGTGTCCGGAAACCTGTTACACCCTCTGGTGTCATCGGTCGCGAGCTGTAACACTGGCCTCATGTATGGCAACGACTTCGCCCCGCCCGAGGAGGGTCCGGGCGGCGGCCTGCTCGGCGAGGTGGAGGCGGCGGAAGCAGCGCTGCGGGAGGCCGCGGCGCGGGCCCGACGCGGCGGTCCGGCGCCCGACGAGGACCTCGAGGCGTACTTCGCGGACGTGATCGACGCCGATCAGAAGATCGAGCCGCGGGACTGGATGCCGGAGGCGTACCGGAAGACGCTGATCCGGCAGATCGCCCAGCACGCGCACTCCGAGATCATCGGCATGCAGCCGGAGGGCAACTGGATCAGTCGCGCCCCCTCGCTCAAGCGCAAGGCGATCCTGCTGGCCAAGGTGCAGGACGAGGCCGGCCACGGCCTCTACCTCTACGCGGCGGCCGAGACGCTGGGCGTGAGCCGGGACGAGCTGGTGGAGCTGCTGATCGAGGGCCGGCAGAAGTACAGCTCGATCTTCAACTACCCGACCCTGACCTGGGCCGACGTGGGTGCGATCGGCTGGCTGGTGGACGGCGCGGCGATCGTCAACCAGGTGCCGCTGTGCCGCTGCTCCTACGGTCCGTACGCGCGAGCGATGATCCGGGTCTGCAAGGAGGAGTCGTTTCACCAGCGCCAGGGGTACGAGATCCTGCACACCCTGGCCCACGGCACGCCGGAGCAGAAGGCGATGGCCCAGGACGCGGTGGACCGCTGGTGGTATCCGTCCCTGGCGATGTTCGGCCCGCCCGACGGTGACTCGACGCACAGCGCGCAGTCGATGGCCTGGAAGATCAAGCGCTTCTCCAACGACGAGCTGCGCCAGCGCTTCGTCGACATGTGCGTGCAGCAGGCGGAGATCCTCGGGCTCACCATCCCCGACCCCGACCTGCGGTGGAACGAGGAGCGGCAGGCGTACGACTTCAGCCAGCCCGACTACGACGAGCTGATGCGGGTGATCAAGGGCGACGGTCCGTGCAACCGGCAGCGGATGGCGCACCGGCGCGGCGCCCACGAGGAGGGCGCCTGGGTACGCGAGGCCGCCGCGGCGTACGCCGCCAAGCGGGCGGAGACGCAGAAGGAGAAGGTGGCGGCATGAGCGAGCGTCAGCGAGCGAGTCATCAGCACAGCGCGGAAGTGCCTCATGCCGGCGCCGAGCGGAGCGAGGTGGCGGCATGAGCAAGGAACAGACCCCGCTCTGGGAGGTGTTCGTGCGGGCCCGGCGCGGGCTGTCGCACACCCACGTGGGCAGCCTGCACGCCCCCGATGCGGAGCTGGCCCTGCGCAACGCGCGGGACCTCTACACCCGCCGGCAGGAGGGCGTCTCCATCTGGGTGGTGCCGGCGAGCGCGATCACCGCGTCCAGCCCGGACGAGAAGGATGCCTTCTTCGACCCGGCCGCCGACAAGGTCTACCGCCATCCGACCTTCTACCAGGTGCCGGACGGGGTGGCCCACCTGTGAGCGAGCGAACCATTCGGCTCAGCAGCGTGGTGCGAAGCGCCGCCGCCGAGCGAAGCGAGGTGGCGGCGTGAGCGCCCCATTCGACTTCGCCCTCGCCCTCGGCGACGACGCGCTGATCGCGGCGCAGCGGCTCGGCGAGTGGACCTCCCGCGCGCCGGAGATGGAGGAGGACGTCGCGCTGGCGAACATCGCCCTCGACCAGCTCGGTGCGGCCCGCCTCCTGCTCACGTACGCGGGCGAGCTCGAGGGCGCGGGGCGGGACGAGGACGCCCTGGCCTACCTTCGCGGCGACCGGGAGTTTCGCAACTGCCTCCTGGTCGAGCTGCCCAACGGCGACTTCGCGGTCACCATGGCGAAGCTGTTCTTCCTGGCCGCGTACCAGCTCCCGCTCTACACCGCGCTGGCCGGGTGCGGCGACGAGCGGCTGGCCGCGATCGGCGCGAAGGCCCGCAAGGAGTCCGCGTACCACCTGGACCACGCCTCGCTCTGGGTGCGGCGGCTCGGCGACGGCACCGAGGAGTCGCACCGCCGGATGCAGGCCGCGGTCGACCAGGTGTGGCCGTACGTCCACGAGCTCTTCACGGCGGACCCCGGGGCGCCGGTCGACCCGGCCACCCTGCGGGCCGACTTCGACGCCCACGTCTGCGCCGTGCTGGCCGAGGCGACGCTGACCCGCCCGGCGGACGGCTGGGCCCCGGGCGGTGGCCGGGACGGCGTCCACACCGAACACCTCTCGTACCTGCTGGCCGAGATGCAGGTGCTGCACCGCGCCCATCCCGGGGCGAAGTGGTGAGCGCGAGGAGTGCAGCGGAGCGGAGCCCCGCAGTCGCGAACGAAAGGTGGCACCGGTGAGTGACCCCAGGGCGGCCGTGGCGGCGGTGGTGGACCCGGAGATCCGGGTCGTCACCATCGACGAGCTGGGCATCCTGCGGTCGGTCGACGAGGACAAGGCCACCGGCCGGCTCGTCGTCACCATCACCCCCACCTACACCGGCTGCCCGGCGATGGACGTGATCCGGGCGGACATCCGCCGGGCGCTCGCCGCCACCGGCCACCCCGACGCCGAGATCCGCACCGTGTACTCCCCGGCGTGGAGCACCGACTGGATCTCGGCGAGCGGCCGCGCCAAGCTGGCCGCCGCCGGCATCGCCCCGCCCGCGCCCGCCCGCGCCGGCACCGTCGTGCCGCTGACCCTCGCCGTACGCTGCCCGCGCTGCGGCTCCCCGGAGACCGAGCAGGTCAGCCGCTTCGGTTCCACCGCGTGCAAGGCCCTCTGGCGCTGCCGCTCCTGCTCCGAACCCTTCGACCACCTGAAGGCGCTGTGACTGTCACGATCACCCGACCGGTCCGTCGCCGGCCGGTCTTCCACCCGCTCCCCGTCGCCGCCGTCGACCGGCTCACCGCCGACGCCGTGGCGATCACCTTCGCCGTACCCGAGGAGCTGCGGGAGACGTTCGCGTTCTCCGCCGGTCAGCACCTCACCGTCCGGCTTCCCGCCGGTGGCGGGCTCACCGGCTCGGCCGGGGAGGGCGGGGAGGAGGTGCGGCGGTCATACTCGATCTGCTCGACGCCGGCGGAGTTGGCGCGGCACGGCCGGCTGCGGATCGGGGTGCGGGAGATTCCCGGCGGCGCCTTCTCCGCGTACGCCTGCGGCGCCCTGCGCGGCGGCGACACCGTCGAGGTGCTGCCCCCATTCGGGCACTTCACCACGGCGTTCGCGCCGGACCGGGTCCGCCGGTACGGCGCGGTGGTGGCCGGCTCCGGCATCACCCCGGTGCTCTCGCTGGTCGCGACCGCGCTGGCCGTCGAGCCGGCCAGCACCTTCACCCTGGTGTACGGCAACCGCACGGCGAACTCGGTGATGTTCGCCGAGGAGTTGGCCGACCTGAAGGACCGGTGGCCCACCCGGCTGCACTTGGTGCACGTGCTCTCCCGGGAGCTGGGCGAGTCGCCGCTGCTGTCCGGGCGGATCGACGCCGACCGGCTCACTCGGCTGCTCGACACGATCGTCCCCGGCGACGCCATCGACGAGTGGTTCCTCTGCGGCCCGTACGGAATGGTGGTGGACGCCAAGGCGGTGCTGGCTGCCCGCGGCCTGCCGGATTCGGCGGTGCACACCGAGCTGTTCCACGTCGACGCTCCGCCGGAGCCGGTCCGCCGCCTGACCGACGAGCCCGGCGCCGGCGCCGAGGTGACGATCGTGCTGGACGGGCGCTCGTCGCGGTTCACCATGGGCCGGGACGAGCGGGTGCTGGACGCGGCGCTGAAGGTCCGCGGCGAGCTGCCGTACGCCTGTAAGGGCGGGGTCTGCTCGACCTGCAAGGCCAAGGTGGTCGAGGGCGAGGTGACCATGGCCCGCAACTACGCGTTGGAGCCCGACGAGGTGGCGGCCGGCTACGTCCTCACCTGCCAGTCCAGCCCGGTGACCGACAAGCTCACCGTCGACTACGACGCCTGACGCCACGCCACGCCGCGTGCCGGTCCGTCCGTGATCCGGGACCGGCACGCAGCGGGCAGAGGCCAGCGAAAGGAACTGTCACCCGTTCTGGCCGAGGCACAGCAGGAGCTTGCGCGAGTTCTGTTCTTCGGTGTAGCTCGCGACCGTGCTGGCGAACTGCTCGCACTTCGCCTCGTCGGTGGTGTCCTCGACCTTGCCGAGGATGACGTACGCGGCGGCCGGGTCGCCGCAGTCGACGACGGTGACATCCGGGTTCGTGCTCGTGCCCTCGGCGCTGACGCAGGCGCCGACTTCGGCGTAGGCCGGGTCACTGGAGATGGCCCAGCCGAGAGCGAATGCGATGACCACGGGTACGACGAGGCCGAACGCCGCGGCCCGCTGCAACACGGGCTTGCCCGGCACCGCCGGTACGCCCGGCGCGCCGGGCACCGGCTCGCCCAGGCGGCCGAGCCGGACCCGGGTGATGAGGTTCCCGATCAGGACGAGTGGGGTGATGATCATGGAGAGGAAGCCCCACCAGCCTTGCCAGAGGGTCTTCGCGCTCATGTCGCGACAGGTGGCGATGCCGCACGCCCGGCAGAACGGGCCGTGCTGGGTGAGGACACGCATGAAGATGAGGAAGCCCTGATGCCCGTGCAGCGTCGCCTTGATCGCCGGAATCGATCCACAGAAGCGACAGGTGAGGGGAGCGACGCTGGGCGCGGCCGCCGGCTGCGGGGCGGGCGGAACCTGAGGTTGGTGCGGGAATGGTGCGGTCACGACTCTTCCTTGAGAGAGGCCTGAGAACCACCGCACGATAGGCGACGACCAACTGCTTCGTTGTCCCGCCGGGCACGTCACATGGCGGAACACCCCGACAAGGCGTGGCGTCAAGCGGGCGTAGGCTCAGAGGCGTGACGGTGAGCCGGGAGATCGACGACATCCTGCAGCGCGGCGCGGACGGCGGGCGGATCACGCCCGAGGAGGCCCTGCTGCTCTACACCGAGGCGCCCTTCCACCCGCTCGGCGAGGCGGCGGACGCGGTGCGCCGGCGGCGCTACCCGGACAACATCGTCACGTACCTGATCGACCGCAACATCAACTACACGAACGTCTGCGTGACGGCGTGCAAGTTCTGCGCGTTCTACCGGGCACCGAAGCACAAGGAGGGGTGGACCCACCCCACCGAGGAGATCCTGCGCCGCTGCGGCGAGGCGGTCGAGTTGGGCGCCACCCAGGTCATGCTCCAGGGCGGCCACCACCCGGACTACGGCGTGGAGTACTACGAGGAGCTCTTCTCCGCGGTCAAGCGGGTGTACCCGCAGCTCGCCATCCACTCGATCGGCCCGAGCGAGATCCTGCACATGGCCAAGGTCTCCGGGGTGAGCCTGGACGAGGCCATCGCCCGGATCAAGACGGCCGGGCTGGACTCCATCGCGGGCGCCGGCGCCGAGATGCTGCCGGACCGCCCGCGCAAGGCAATCGCCCCGCTCAAGGAGTCGGGCGCGCGCTGGCTGGAGGTAATGGAGCTGGCGCACCGGCAGGGCCTCGAGTCGACCGCGACCATGATGATGGGCACCGGCGAGACCAACGCCGAGCGGATCGAGCACCTGCGGATGATCCGCGACGTGCAGGACCGCACCGGCGGTTTCCGGGCGTTCATCCCGTGGACCTACCAGCCGGAGAACAACCACCTCAAGGGCCGCACCCAGGCGACCACGATGGAATACCTGCGGCTGATCGCGGTGGCCCGGCTCTTCTTCGAGACGGTGCCGCACCTGCAGGCGTCCTGGCTGACCACCGGCAAGGACGTCGGGCAGCTCGCCCTGCACATGGGGGTGGACGACCTCGGCTCGATCATGCTGGAGGAGAACGTCATCTCCTCGGCCGGTGCCCGGCACCGGTCCAACCTGCACGAGCTGATCGGCATGATCCGCAGCGCCGACCGGATCCCCGCGCAGCGGGACACCCTCTACCAGCGGCTCGCGGTGCACTGGACGCCGGCCGACGACCCGAGCGACGACCGGGTGGTCTCGCACTTCTCCTCGATCGCCCTGCCGGGTGGCGGGGCCGGGAAGTCGTTGCCACTCGTCGAGGTCAACTGAGCCCGTCCCGTCCACCGGTCGCGCCCGCCTGGGCACCGTCGGTGACCGCCTCCGGCCTGGCCGGCGTCGGCCGAACGGCCAATGGTTGGCTGTCGATGGGCCTTTCCTGTCAGCCGTTCTACGGAGGCTCGTCCGGGACCGTCGGTGTCAAGTGCCATCAATTCGGGCAATCCTTAAGCGACTCTTAGCCCTGCAGGTGGTGAAGGTTCGGCGTGGGGGGTGGCGGGGGTGATCGCGGGCCGCTAACGTGCCCGCTCGTCCCCGTTCATTCACCGATCCCGCGGGGGGATTGATTTCATGATCTTCCGTAACCGGCCGCTGGTGCGGCTCGGCGCTGCCACGTTGCTCGCCTCCGGGGCGATCACCGCCTTCGGCGCGCCCGCCCACGCCGCCGGCACCGAGACCGACCTTGAGCTGAAGGTCGCGGGCACGCGTGTCGCGGCCAACGCCGAGGGCAAGATCGCCTTCGCCAAGGTCACCAACCTCGGCACGAACACCCCGAGCGAGTTGGCCGTCCGGGTCGACGTCTCCAAGGTGGACTTCAGCAAGGTCATCGCCGTGCCGCTCGTCGAGGACGGCTGCGACGTCGAAGGCACCGACGAGAAGCCGACGGCGTTCACCTGCCACGCGACCGGGGCGGGCCTGCCCGGCCCGGGCGAGACGACCGATCTGCCCCTCGTGATCTTCAAGTTCGAGGTCGAGGGCACCTACCAGGCGCCGCTGTCGTTCAAGCTGATCTCGAAGGACGACACCAACGCGGAGAACAACAGCGCGTCCGCCACGCTCGAGCTCTCCGACGAGAGTGGCCCGGACCTCGCGGTCATCGCCGACGACGTCAAGCAGGCCGCCAAGATCGTCGACGGCAACCCGGTCTACTCGGGTGGCCTGCACCCGGGCGGTCAGTCCGCGCTGACGTACTTCGTCGCCAACCAGGGTGACCAGGCGACCGCGGGTCTCAAGATCACCGTGAAGCTGCCCAAGGGCGTGACCCCGGCCGAGACCGAGCAGGACTGCGAGTACTCCGCCGACAAGTCCACCTTCACCTGCACCTACGCGGACTTCGGCCTGATCCCGCAGGACCAGGACACCGGCGAGGACGACAACCTGTACTCGGCTTACGGCTTCTACCACCTGTTCAACGTCGGGTCCGACGTGAAGCCGGGTGCCCTGACCGGCGGCCTCGTGTCGGTCGAGCCGGTCGGCGCCGCCGTGCCGTCCATCACCCGCGCGAAGCCCGTCAAGCAGCTGCCGAAGAACGTCGAGGGCATGCAGGCCAAGGATGTCGACGCCAGCGACAACAGCGACGGCTACGCTGTCATCGTCGCCGCCAAGGGCGGCGCCGGCGGTGGCGTGGGCGGCGGCGACGAGGGTGGCCTGCCGGTGACCGGTGCGAAGGCCGGCCTGATCGGCGGTATCGGCGCGGCTGTGCTGCTCGCGGGTGGCGCGATGTTCCTGGTTGCCCGTCGGCGCCGGGTGGTTCTGGTGACCCCGGGCGACGAGAAGCCGACCGCCTGACGGTCGTCCTCCATCGGCCCGCGAGGGTCGTTCACATAACGCACGGCAGTGGGGCGGGATGGTTCACCATCCCGCCCCACTGTCTTCGCACCATCCCGCCCTCAACGGGTCCGGGGTGGCACCCGTCGGGGGCGGCCCGCGGCCCAGCTGGCAGAGTGGAGGGGTGAGCCGTACCCCGCAGGGCCAGCGCGCCAACCTGGACAAGCAGCCGCACGAGGTCGCCGCGATGTTCGACGGCGTGGCGGCCCGCTACGACCTGACCAACACCGTCCTCTCCTTCGGGCAGGACCGGTTCTGGCGGCGGGCCACCCGCGAGGCGCTCGGGCTGAGCGCGGGCGAGCGGGTGCTCGACGTGGGCGCGGGAACCGGCGTCTCGACCGAGGAGCTGTCCCACTCCGGCGCGTACGCGGTGGGCGCCGACCTGTCGCTGGGCATGCTGCACGCCGGCAAGCGCACCCGACCGGCGGTGCCGCTGCTGGCCGGGGACGCCCTGCGGCTGCCCTTCGCCGACGCCAGCTTCGACGCGGTCACCATCTCCTTCGCGTTGCGCAACGTCAACGACACCGACGCGGCGTTGCGCGAGCTGGCCCGGGTCACCAGGCCGGGCGGCCGGCTGGTGGTCTGCGAGTTCAGCAGGCCGGTCAATCCGGCGTTCCGCACGGTCTACCTGTCGTACCTGATGCGGTCGCTGCCCGCGGTGGCGCGGGCGGTCTCCAGCAACCCCGACGCGTACGTCTACCTCGCCGAGTCCATCCGGGCCTGGCCGGATCAGGCGGCGCTGGCCGCGCGGATCGGCGCGGCGGGGTGGAGCCGGGTGGCCTGGCGCAACCTCACCGGCGGCGTCGTCGCCCTGCACCGTGCGGTCCGGGACTGACAACGGGCCGGCCCGTCGCCAGCGGCAGGGCAAACCACCCTATTTCGTGAATATCCGTTTTTGGTCTACTTAGTTTCGTAGGCTCGGCCCATGACGGGACCCGAGCAGGTGGCCACGGACGATGACGCCGCGGAACTCATCGCCCAGCTCAAGGAGCTGGCCGGTGCGGATCCCGCCGACGTCCGTCAGGTGGTCGCGGAGGTGCTGGCCGCTCTCGACCGGGCGGCCGGCGGCGCGCTGCGCGAGCACCTGCCGGAGGCGATCCGCCTCGACGCCGGCCTCGGGCCGGCCACTTCCGCCCGCCCGTAACGTCGAAATGGACTCCTACCGGCCCGTTTCCGCGAAGTTAGGTACCCCTCACCACCTCCAGGTGTAACCCCGGTCATAGACTCCAACCCGATCGGCTTGTGAACCATTTCACGAGCATGCGGGAGGAGGCGCAGATGACCGCGGTGGAGAACGACGCCGACGTGATCGTCGTGGGCGCCGGTCCCGGAGGATCGGCGACGGCGTACCACCTGGCGCGGCACGGCGTACGCGTGCTGCTGCTGGAGAAGACCGAGTTTCCCCGGGAGAAGGTCTGCGGCGACGGGCTCACCCCCCGGGCCGTGCGGCAGCTGATCCGGATGGGCGTGGACACCTCGCCCGAGGCCGGCTGGCTGCACAACAAGGGCCTGCGGGTGATCGGCGGCGGGGTACGCCTGGAACTGGACTGGCCGGACCTGGCCAGCTTCCCCAACTACGGCCTGGTCCGGACCCGGCTCGACTTCGACGACCTGCTCGCCCAGCGGGCCGTCGCCGCCGGGGCGAAGCTACGGACCAGCGTGAACGTGGCCGGCCCGGTGCTCGACGCCGACGACCGGGTGATCGGCGTGCAGGCCGAGGTGGGCCCGGACAAGGAGCCGGCCACCTTCCACGCCCCGCTGGTGGTCGCCGCGGACGGCGTCTCCGGCCGCTTCCCGCTCGCCCTCGGGCTGGCCAAGCGGGAGGACCGGCCGATCGGCGTGGCGGTCCGCCGCTACTACCGCTCGCCCGCCAAGCACGACGACGACTACCTCGAGTCGTGGCTGGAGCTGCGGGCCAAGGGCAACGACGCGCTGCTGCCCGGCTACGGCTGGATCTTCGGCCTCGGTGACGGTCGGGTCAACGTCGGCCTGGGCGTGCTCAACTCCTCCGCCGCGTTCGGCAAGACCAACTACCGGCGGCTGCTCACCGACTGGCTGGCCAACACCCCGGAGGACTGGGGGATGACCGACGAGGCGAACGCCGAGGGGCCGATTCTCGGCGCCGCGCTGCCGATGGGCTTCAACCGGGTGCCGCACTACACCCGCGGGGCGATGCTGGTCGGCGACTCCGGCGGCATGGTCAACCCGTTCAACGGCGAGGGCATCGCGTACGCGATGGAGTCCGGCGAGCTGGCCGCCGAGGTGGCGGTGCAGGCGCTCGCCCGGCCGGCCGGTGCCGAGCGGGAACGGGCGCTGATGGCGTACCCGCAGGAGCTGAAGACCCGCTTCGGCGGCTACTACCGGCTCGGCGGGATCTTCGTGAAGCTCATCGGCCGGCCGGAGATCATGCGGCTGGCCACCAAGCACGGCATGCCGCACCCGATGCTGATGCGCTTCGTGCTCAAGCTGCTGGCCAACCTGACCGACCCGCGCGGCGGGGACGCGATGGACCGGGTCATCAACGCGATGACGCGGGTGGCGCCGGCAGTCTGACAACGGCGCCGGCGGCCGATGAGGCCGCGGGCGCCGACAAAGATCGACCCCCGCCGGCCGAGGTCACGAGGGACGTGAATAGTGTGATTTTTGCCAACCACCGAGGTCAGGGAAGGACGAGCAGGAGACAACGATGACGCTCTCTCCTTACGCACCCATCATCGGGCTGTTCGCCCTCGCCGCGGGGTTCGCGCTGTTCTCCGTGGCCGCCGCCCGATTCGCCGGCCCCCGGCGTCTGAACAAGGCCAAGCTCGAGGCGTACGAGTGCGGTATCGAGCCGAGCCCGCAGCCCGTCGGCGGCGGCCGGTTCCCGATCAAGTTCTACCTGACGGCGATGCTCTTCATCGTCTTCGACATCGAGATCATCTTCCTCTACCCCTGGGCGGTCTCCTTCGACGCCCTGCCGATCTTCGGCTTCGTGGAGATGGTCCTGTTCATCGTCGCGGTCTTCGTCGCCTACGCCTATGTCTGGCGGCGCGGCGGCCTGGACTGGGACTGAGGGAGGTACGGCAGATGGGCATCGAGGAGAAGCTTCCCTCCGGCGTCCTGCTCACCACCGTCGAGAAGCTGGTCAACTGGTCGCGGAAGTCGTCCGTCTGGGGCGCCACGTTCGGCCTGGCCTGCTGCGCCATCGAGATGATGGCGGCCGGTGGCCCGCACTACGACATGGGTCGCTGGGGCATGGAGGTCTTCCGGGCCTCGCCCCGGCAGGCGGACCTGATGATCGTGGCCGGCCGGGTGAGCCAGAAGATGGCCCCGGTCCTGCGCCAGATCTACGACCAGATGGCCGAGCCCCGCTGGGTGCTCTCGATGGGCGTCTGCGCCAGCAGCGGCGGCATGTTCAACAACTACGCCATCGTGCAGGGCGTCGACCACATCGTCCCGGTCGACATGTACCTCCCGGGCTGCCCGCCCCGGCCCGAGATGCTCATCGACGCGATCCTCAAGCTCCGCGAGAAGATCATGTACGAGCCGCTGGGTCCGAACGGCCGCAAGATGCTGGAGGCCCGCAAGGAGCGCGGTGACGTGCCGGTCGTGCCGTACGGCTCGATGCCGTCGTCGTACCGCAACGACAAGGCCCGGCGCGCCGAGTGGACCAGGGCGGTCCGCGAGGGGCGCGAGGAGCAGTTGCGGATCGAGAACTGGATGAAGGCGCAGAACCACCTCCACGCACACGGGGGCCCGAAGTGACCGCACCAAACGACAGCAACAACAACGGCGGCGTGCCGGTACCGGTGCCGCCGGCCGGTGCCACCAGCGGCGCACCGGCCGAGCTCCCGCCGGCCAGCCCCGCCGGCCGTGGCATGTTCGGCATCCACGGCACCGGCGACGTCTCCGGCTTCGGCGGCCTGGTCCGGCAGCGCACGGCGATCGAGGACAGCCCCCGGCCGTACGGCGGCTACTTCGACGAGGTCCGGGACGCGCTGGAGGAGGCGTACCCCGACTTCGGCGACGCCATCGAGAAGGTCGTGGTCGACCGGGGCGAGCTGACCCTGCACGTCCGCCCGGAGCGGATCGCCGAGGTCTGCCAGGTGATGCGCGACGACCTGGCGCTCCGCTTCGAGCTCTGCTCCTCGGTGTCCGGCGTGGACTACCTGGGCGCGGAGGAGCGCCGGCTGCACGTCGTCTACCAGCTCACCTCGATGACCTACCGGCGCCGGGTCCGGCTGGAGGCCGCGGTCTCCGCCGAGGAGCCGCACCTGCCGAGCGTCACCAGCGTCTACCCGACCGCCGACTGGCAGGAGCGGGAGACGTACGACATGTTCGGCATCGTCTTCGACGGCCACCCCAACCTGACCCGGATCCTCATGCCGGACGACTGGGAGGGGCACCCGCAGCGCAAGGACTACCCCCTCGGCGGCGTGCCCGTCGAGTACAAGGGCGCGGAGATCCCGCCGCCGGACAAGCGGAGGTCGTACCAGTGACGACGTCGAACTACGCGACCGAGCGCGAGACCACCGAGGGCAAGGTCTTCACCGTCACCGGTGGGGACTGGGACACGGTCGTCTCCGGCACCGACCCGATCAACGACGAGCGGATCGTCGTCAACATGGGTCCGCAGCACCCGTCCACGCACGGCGTGCTCCGGCTGATCCTGGAGCTGGAGGGCGAGACGGTCCGCGAGGCCCGCTCGGTCATCGGCTACCTGCACACCGGCATCGAGAAGAACCTCGAATACCGGAACTGGGTCCAGGGCTCGACCTTCGTGACCCGGATGGACTACCTCTCCCCGCTGTTCAACGAGACGGCGTACGCGCTGGCGGTGGAGAAGCTGCTCGGGATCACCGACGACATCACCGAGCGGGCCAACACCATCCGGGTGCTCATGATGGAGCTCAACCGGATCTCCTCGCACCTGGTCTGGCTGGCCACCACCGGCATGGAGCTGGGCGCGATCTCGATCATGCTGTACGGCTTCCGCGAGCGGGAGTACATCCTCGACATCTTCGAGACCATCACCGGCCTGCGCATGAACCACGCGTACGTGCGGCCGGGCGGGGTGGCGCAGGACGTGCCGGACGACGCGATCGTCAAGATCCGCAACTTCCTGAAGATGATGCCGAAGAAGCTCAAGGAGTACGAGGACCTCCTCTCCGGCCAGCCGATCTGGGTCGAGCGCACCAAGCACGTCGCGGTGCTCGACGTGACCGGCTGCCTGGCGCTCGGCGTCACCGGTCCGGTGCTCCGCTCCGCCGGTCTCGCCTGGGATCTGCGCAAGACCATGCCGTACTGCGGCTACGAGACGTACGAGTTCGACGTCCCGACCCACACCGACGGCGACGTCTGGGGCCGCTACCAGGTCCGGCTCGCCGAGATCCGGGAGTCGCTCAAGCTGGTCGAGCAGGCGGTGGATCGGCTGAGCAAGCCCGGCCCGGTGATGGTGGCCGACAAGAAGATCGCCTGGCCGGCGCAGCTGGCCATCGGCGTCGACGGCATGGGCAACTCGCTGGAGCACGTCGCCAAGATCATGGGTCAGTCGATGGAGTCGCTGATCCACCACTTCAAGCTCGTCACCGAGGGTTTCCGGGTCCCGCCAGGCCAGGTGTACGTCGGCATCGAGTCGCCCCGCGGCGAGCTGGGCGTGCACGCGGTCTCCGACGGTGGCACCCGGCCGTACCGGGTGCACTACCGGGAGCCCAGCTTCGTCAACCTGCAGGCCCTCCCGGCGATGGCCGAGGGCGGCCTGATCGCCGACGTGATCGCCGGTGGCGCCTCGCTGGACCCCGTCATGGGGGGGTGTGACCGGTGAGCGCGAGGAGCGCAGCGAAGCGGAGCACCGCAGTCGCGAACGAAGGGCGGCTCTGATGACGACGAATTTTACTGAAGAGACCCGGGCCCGGGCGCGGGAGATCATCGCCCGGTACCCGGCGGACCGGTCCCGCTCGGCCCTGCTGCCGCTGCTGCACCTGGTGCAGTCGGTGGAGGGCTACGTCTCCCCCGCCGGCGTCGAGTTCTGCGCCGAGGTGCTCGGCCTGAACAAGGCCCAGGTCGGCGCGGTGGCCACCTTCTACACCATGTACAAACGCAAGCCGACCGGCGACTACCTGGTCAGCGTGTGCACCAACACCATGTGCAACGTGCTGGGTGGCCAGGAGGTCTACGACACCCTCGCCGAGCACCTGGGCGTCGGGCACGACGAGACCACCGAGGACGGCCGGATCACCCTGGAGCACGCCGAGTGCCTGGCGGCGTGCGACTACGGCCCGGTGATGACGGTCAACTACGACTTCTTCGACGGGGTCGACCCGCGGACCGCGCTCGGTGTGGTCGAGGAGCTGCGCGCCGGCGGCCGGCCGATGCCGACCCGGGGCGCCCGCCTCTGCAGCCTCAAGGAGATGTCGGTCCAGCTCGCCGGCTTCGCCGACGAGCGGGAGGGCGCGGTCGCCGACGGCGGCCCGGGCGAGCCGACCCTGCGCGGCCTGCGCCTGGCCGAGCAGCACGGCATCTCGGTGCCGGGCTTCGACCCGAACACCCCGATCCGCAGCAAGGCCGAGGCCGACAAGGTTGCCGAGCAGGCCAAGGCCGCCCAGGCCGCGGGCACGGCGGCCAACCCGCCGGCCACCGACCGCAAGCCGGCCGGCGACGGGGCCGGGGCGCAGCAGCGCAACCTCAAGGAAGCGGAGGCCAAGAAGTGACGACGCCTCGGCCGGAGACGCTGGCCAAGCTGACGCCGGTGCTCACCAAGCGCTGGCTGTCGCCGGACGCCTGGCGGATCGGCACCTACGAGAAGCTGGACGGCTACGCCGCCCTGCGCAAGGCGGTCAAGGCACACCCGGACGACCTGATCCAGCTGATCAAGGACTCCGGGCTGCGCGGCCGGGGTGGCGCGGGCTTCCCGACCGGCCTCAAGTGGGGGTTCATCCCGCAGGGCGACGGCAAGCCGCACTATCTGGTGGTGAACGCCGACGAGGGCGAGCCGGGCACCTGCAAGGACCTGCCGCTGATGACCCACGACCCGCACTCGCTGGTCGAGGGCGTGATCATCGCCTCGTACGCGATCCGGGCCAACCGCGCCTACATCTACATCCGAGGTGAGGCGGTGCACGCCGCCCGCCGGCTGCGCAACGCCGTGCAGGAGGCGTACGCCAAGGGCTACCTGGGCCGGAACATCCTCGGCAGCGGCTTCGACCTGGAGCTGGTGGTGCACTCCGGCGCCGGGGCGTACATCTGCGGCGAGGAGACCGCGCTGCTGGACTCGCTGGAGGGCTTCCGGGGCCAGCCACGGCTGCGGCCGCCGTTCCCGGCGACCCACGGCCTCTACGCCAGCCCGACCGTGGTCAACAACGTCGGCACCGTCGCCAGCGTTCCCTACATCGTGCTCGGTGGCGCGGACTGGTGGCGGACCATGGGTACGGAGAAGTCGTCCGGCCCGATGATCTACTCGCTCTCCGGCCGGATCGCCAACCCGGGCCAGTACGAGTGCTCGATGGGGATCACCCTGCGCGAGCTGATCGAGCTGGCCGGCGGGATGCAGCCCGGGCACAACCTGAAGTTCTGGACCCCGGGCGGCTCGTCGACGCCGCTGCTCACCGCCGAGCACCTGGACGTGCCGCTGGACTTCGAGGGGGTGGCGGCGGCCGGCTCGATCCTGGGCACCACGGCCACGCAGATCTTCTCCGACCAGGACTGCCCGGTGTACGCGACGTACCGGTGGCTGGAGTTCTACCACCACGAGTCGTGCGGCAAGTGCACCCCGTGCCGCGAGGGCAACTACTGGATGGTCCGGGTCTACCGGCGGATCCTCGCCGGCCAGGGCACCCACGAGGACCTGGACACCCTGCTCGACACCTGCGACAACATCCTCGGCCGCTCGTTCTGCGGTCTGGGTGACGGTGCGACCAGCTCGGTGACCTCGTCGCTGCAGTACTTCAAGCAGGACTACCTCGACTACATCGAGGGACGTACCGCGCCGAAGCTCTCCGACAAGCAGTTGGTGGGAGCCCACTGATGACCGACGTAGCCAAGCAGACCGAGACCGTCACCCTGACCATCGACGGCGTCCAGGTCACCGCGCCCAAGGGGGCGCTGCTGATCCGGGTCGCCGAGCAGATGGGCACCGAGATCCCGCGCTTCTGCGACCACCCGCTGCTGGCCCCGGCCGGCGCCTGCCGGCAGTGCCTGGTGGAGGTGGAGGGCCAGCGCAAGCCGGTCGCCTCCTGCACCCAGACCGTCGCCGACGGCATGGTGGTGCGGACCCAGCTCACCTCGCCGGTCGCCAAGAAGGCGCAGGAGGGGGTGATGGAGCTGCTGCTCCTCAACCACCCCCTGGACTGCCCGATGTGTGACAAGGGCGGCGAGTGCCCGCTGCAGAACCAGGCGATGTCCACCGGCCGGACGGACTCCCGGTTCCACGAGCACAAGCGGGAGTACGAGAAGCCGCTGGAGATCAGCACCCAGGTGCTGCTCGACCGCGAGCGGTGCGTGCTCTGCCAGCGCTGCACCCGGTTCTCCGAGGAGATCGCCGGTGACAAGTTCATCGACCTCATGAACCGGTCGTCCGCCGAGGAGATCAACATCTACCGGGACGACGCGTACGGCGCGGAGTCCGGGGACGAGGCGGGTGACGTCCCGTTCAACTCGTACTTCTCCGGGAACACGGTGCAGATCTGCCCGGTGGGCGCGCTGACCGGCGCGCAGTACCGGTTCCGGGCCCGCCCGTTCGACCTGGTCTCCACCCCGAGCGTCTGCGAGCACTGCTCGGCCGGCTGCGCCCAGCGCACGGACTGGCGGCGCGGCAAGGTGCTGCGCCGGCTGGCCGGCGACGACCCGGCGGTGAACGAGGAGTGGAACTGCGACAAGGGCCGCTGGGGCTTCCAGTACGCCCGGGCGTTCGACCGGCTCACCACCCCGCTGGTCCGCGACGAGCGGACCGGTGAGCTGCGCGAGGCGTCCTGGAGCGAGGCGCTGACCCGGGCCGCCGAGGGCCTGCGGGCCGCCCGGGACGGCGGGCCGGGCACGGCCGTGCTGACCGGCGGCCGGCTGACCGTCGAGGACGCCTACGCGTACGCCAAGTTCGCCCGGGTCGCGCTGCACACCAACGACATCGACTTCCGGGCCCGCCCGGTCTCCCGCGAGGAGGCCGACTTCCTGGCCAGCAGCGTCGCCGGGGTCACCGACGTGACCTACCAGGACGTGGAGAACGCGCCCGCGGTGGTGCTGGTCGGCCTGGAGCCGGAGGAGGAGTGCCCGATCCTCTTCCTGCGGCTGCGCAAGGCGTACCAGCAGAAGAAGCTCACGGTGTACGCGATCGCGCCGTTCGCGACGCGCGGCCTGGAGAAGCTCGGCGCCAAGCTGGCCCGGGTGGTGCCGGGCGAGGAGGCCAGCGTGCTGGCCGAGCACGCCACGGTGGCCGAGGCGCTGAGCCAGCCGGGCGCGATCCTGATCGTCGGCGAGCGGCTGGGCGCGGTGCCCGGCGGGCTCTCCGCCGCGGCGGACGTCGCCCGGCGTACCGGGGCCAAGCTGGCCTGGGTGCCGCGGCGCGCGGGTGACCGCGGCGCGGTCGACGCGGGCTGCCTGCCCAACCTGCTCCCCGGTGGCCGCCTGGTCACCGAGCCGGCCGCCCGCGCCGAGCTCGGCGAGGCGTGGGACATCGCGGCCGGGGTGATCCCCAGCCAGGCCGGCCGGGACACCGACGGCATCCTCGTCGCCGCGGCCAACGGCCAGCTCGGCGCCCTCGTGGTGGCCGGGGTGGACCCGGCCGACGTGGCCGACCCGCGCCTGGCCGAGCAGGCCCTGGACGCGGTGCCGTTCCTGGTCAGCCTGGAACTGCGGATGAGCGCGGTGGCCCGCCGGGCGGACGTGGTCTTCCCGGTCGCCCCGGTGGTCGAGAAGGCCGGCAGCTTCCTGGACTGGGAGGGCCGGCTGCGCACCTTCGAGAAGGTGCTGGACACCGCGGCGATGAGCGACGGGCGGGTGCTCGACGCGCTGGCCGCGCAGCTCGACGTCCGGCTCGGCACCGGCGACGTGACGAGCGTCCGCCGCGAGCTGGCCGCGCTGCCGCCGACCCGGGTGGATGCCCCGGCCGCCCCCAGCGTCGAGCCGGGCACCGTCCAACAGCCTGGGCCGGGCGAGGCCGTGCTGGCCACCTGGCACCAGCTGATCGACCTGGGCAGCCTCACCGACGGTGACGAGCACCTCGCCGGCACCGCCCGCCCGCCGGTGGTCCGGCTGGGCAAGGGCACCGCCGAGGCGCTCGGCGTCGCCGACGGCGACCCGGTGACCGTGGGCACCGACCGCGGCGCGGTCACCCTGCCGGCGGCGATCACCGAGATGCCGGACGGCGTCGTCTGGCTGCCGACCAACTCACCCGGCTCGACCGTCCGGCGCAGCCTCGGCGCTACGTCCGGCGACGTCGTGCAGGTCTCCGCCGCGTCGGTCGGCGCTCCGGCCGTTCCGGCCGGGCGCGTCGCCGCGGACGCCGATGGCCGCCCGGGTCCGCTCCTCAACACCGGGAGTGTCCAGTGAACCTCTACCTCGCGGCGCAGGATCCGACGCTGGCCGACTTCGGCAAGGACCCGTGGTGGCTGGTCCTTATCAAGATCGTCTTCGCGTTCGTCTTCGGCCTGCTGGCCACGCTGCTCGGCGTCTGGTTCGAGCGTCGGGTCGTCGGCTACATGCAGGTGCGGCCCGGACCCAACCAGGTCGGCCCGTTCGGCCTGCTGCAGACCCTCGCCGACGGTCTGAAGATGGCCTTCAAGGAGGACATCCTCCCGCGGACCGCCGACAAGGTCGTCTACTTCTTCGCCCCGACCATCTCGGTGATCTGCGCGGTCACCGCGCTGTCGGTGGTGCCGTTCGGCCCGAAGGTCAGCATCTTCGGCCACTGGACGCCGCTGCAGGTGACCGACGTGTCGGTGGCGGTGCTGGTGCTGCTGGCCTGCTCATCGATGGGCATCTACGGCATCGTGCTCGGCGGTTGGGCCTCCGGGTCGACGTACCCGCTGCTCGGTGGTCTCCGGTCCAGCGCCCAGATGATCTCGTACGAGGTCGCGATGGGGCTGAGCATCGTGGCGGTGTTCATGACCGCCGGCACGATGTCCACCAGCGGGATCGTCGCCGCCCAGGCGCACGGCACGCAGCTGAACATCCTCGGCGTCGACGTCCCGGCCCCGGGCTGGTACGCGATCCTGCTGCTGCCGAGCTTCATCATCTTCTTCATCGCCACCGTCGGGGAGACCAACCGGGCGCCGTTCGACCTGCCCGAGGCGGAGTCGGAGCTGGTCGCGGGCTTCATGACCGAGTACAGCTCGCTGAAGTTCGCGCTCTTCATGCTCTCCGAGTACGTCTCGATGGTCACCATGTCCGCCGTCACCACCACGCTCTTCCTCGGCGGGTGGCGGGCCCCGGCCCCGATCACCACCTTCTGGGCCGGCGCCAACTCGGGCTGGTGGCCGATGCTCTGGTTCTTCGGCAAGGTGCTGATCCTGGTCTTCGTCTTCGTCTGGCTGCGGGGCACCCTGCCCCGGCTGCGGTACGACCAGTTCATGCGCTTCGGCTGGAAGGTCCTGCTCCCGATCAACCTGATCTGGATCCTGGTCCTGGCCGGGCTCCGCTCGATCGAGGACTGGCAGACCGAGGACCGGATCGTCGCCACCAGCATCGGCGCCGGCGTCCTGCTGCTGGCCACGCTCTTCTGGCCGAGCCGGAAGAAGGAGCCGATGCCGTCGCTCCAGGAGCAGGTCAACAGCCGGCCGCACGGCAGTTTCCCGCTGCCGCCGATGGATCTTCAGGTACCACCGAGCCCGCGCACCAGGCGCGTGGTCGCCGAGCGGGAGCCGGCCAACGTCGGCTCGGACTCCAGGGAGGTGTGACGTGGGCGCGATCACCGGAACGTTCAAGGGCTTCGGGGTCACCTTCTCGCACATGTTCAGGAAGGTCGTCACCACCGACTACCCGTTCAAGCCGCCGGTCTCGGCGCCGCGCTACCACGGGCGGCACATCCTCAACCGGCACCCGGACGGCCTGGAGAAGTGCATCGGCTGCGAGCTGTGCGCCTGGGCCTGCCCGGCGGACGCGATCTACGTGGAGGGTGGCGACAACACCGAGGAGCAGCGCTTCTCCCCGGGTGAGCGGTACGCCAGCGTCTACCAGATCAACTACGCCCGGTGCATCTTCTGCGGGCTGTGCATCGAGGCGTGCCCGACCCGTTCGCTCACCATGAGCAACGAGTACGAGCTGGCCCGGGACAACCGGCAGGACCTGATCTTCACGAAGGAGCAGCTGCTCGCGCCGCTGCTGCCCGGCATGGAGCAGCCGCCGCACCCGATGCGGCTGGGCGACAGCGAGAAGGACTACTACGTCGGCGGGCTGACCAACCCGGGCACGTCCGCCGGCGCGGAGCACTCGCCGAACGGCGCGGGGCCGTACCGGGTGGACGAGCACCCCGGGGTGACCTTCCCCGGCGCCGAGCAGGCCGCGCAGCGGGCCGAGGCGGGCAAGGGAGCAGGGGCATGACCACTCAGACAGTGCTCGCCGCGGCGGGCCAGGTGTCCGGGGGTGAGGAGGTCACCTTCTGGATCCTCGCCCCGCTGGCGCTGATCGGCGCCATCGGCATGGTCTGGGCGCGGAACGCGGTGCACTCGGCGCTCTGGCTGGTGCTGACCATGCTCTGCCTGGGCGTGTTCTACGTCCTGCAGGCCGGGCCGTTCATCGGCATGGTGCAGATCATCGTCTACACCGGCGCGATCATGATGCTCTTCCTGTTCGTGCTGATGCTGGTCGGCCGGGACGCCTCCGACTCACTGATCGAGACGCTGCGCGGCCAGCGGGTCGCCGCGGTGGTGCTCGGTGTCGGCTTCGCCGGCCTGGTGGGCAGCGGCCTCTACCGGGCCCTGGAGGGCGTCCAGGCGGTCGGCCTGGACAAGCCGAACGCCGAGGGCAACGTGCAGGGCATCGCCCGGCTGCTCTTCACCAAGTACGTCTTCGCCTTCGAGCTGACCTCCGCGCTGCTGATCACGGCGGCCGTGGGCGCGATGGTGCTGGCGCACGTGGAGCGGCGCAAGGAGGACCGGATGGACCAGATCGCCACCATGAAGGCGCGGTTCCGCCCCGGCAACTACCCCGGGCCGAAGCCCGGACCGGGTGTCTTCGCCACCTCCTCGTCGGTGGCCACCCCGGCCCGCCTGCCCGACGGCCGGCTGTCCGACCGCAGCATCCCGGAGATCCTGCCGGTGCGGGAGCTGACCGCTGAGGAGACCTCGTTGAAGGGGACGGAGAAGTGACCCCGGACTACTACCTGATCCTCGCCGCGGTGCTGTTCACCATCGGTGCCGTCGGCGTGCTGATCCGGCGTAACGCGATCGTGCTGTTCATGTGCGTGGAGCTGATGCTCAACGCCGCCAACCTGACGCTGGTCACCTTCAGCCGGATCAACGGCGACCTGAACGGCCAGATCATGGCGTTCTTCGTGATGGTGGTGGCGGCGGCCGAGGTCGTGGTCGGGCTCGCGATCATCATGTCGATCTTCCGGACTCGACGCTCGGCGAGCGTCGACGACGCCAACCTGCTGAAGTACTGAGGGGCCTGCGGTGGAACAGACTCTGACCTTCGCGTCGGCTGAACCGACCGGGGCCGTTGCTTTCGCGACGGCGGATGGGCTGCTCGGCAGCGTCTGGCTGCTGGTGGCGATCCCGCTGGTCAGCGCGGCGATCCTGCTGCTGCTCGGCCGGCGGGCGGACCGCTGGGGCCACTGGCTGGGGGTGGGCGCGATCGGCGCCGCCTTCGTGCTCGGCCTGACCTACTTCCTCCAGCTCCGTGGTCTGGAGAACAAGCAGGTCCAGCTGAGCCTCTGGCAGTTCATCACGGTCGGCGACCTGAAGGTGGACTTCGGTCTGCTCTTCGACCCGCTGGCCGCGGTGTTCGTCCTGCTGATCACCGGGGTGGGCTTCCTGATCCACCTGTACGCGGTCGAGTACATGGCGCACGACGAGGGCCGGCGACGGTTCTTCGGGTACTTCAACCTCTTTGTCGCCGCCATGCTGCTGCTGGTGCTCGGCAACAACTACGTGATGCTCTACTTCGGCTGGGAGGGCGTCGGTCTGGCGTCGTACCTGCTGATCTCCTTCTGGTACGGCCGGCCGAGCGCGGCCACCGCCGGCAAGAAGGCGTTCCTGATGAACCGGGTCGGCGACGCCGGCCTGGCCATCGGCATCTTCGTGCTGTTCGCCCAGCTCGGCACCACCCAGTACGACGAGGTGTTCAGCGGCGTCGGTGCGTTGAGCCAGACCACGGTGCTGGTGCTCGGCCTGCTGCTGCTGCTCGGCGCGGCCGGCAAGTCCGGCCAGTTCCCGCTGCAGGCGTGGCTGCCGGACGCGATGGAGGGCCCGACCCCGGTCTCCGCGCTCATCCACGCGGCCACCATGGTCACCGCGGGCGTCTACCTGATCGCCCGCTCCAACCCGATCTTCTCGGCCAACGCCACGCTCCAGCTGGTGGTGGTCAGCGTCGGCGCGGTCACCCTGCTGATGGGCTGCCTCATCGGCGCGGCGAAGGACGACATCAAGCGGGTGCTGGCCTGGTCCACGGTGAGCCAGATCGGCTACATGTTCCTCGGTGTCGGCCTGGGCGGCGCGGCGTACGCGCTGGCCATCGTGCACCTGCTGGCGCACGGCTTCTTCAAGGCCAACATGTTCCTCGGTGCCGGCTCGGTCATGCACGGCATGAACGACCAGGTGGACATCCGCCGCTTCGGCAACCTGGCCAAGTACATGAAGGTCACCTGGCTGACCTTCATGATGGGCTGGCTGGCCATCATCGGCATGTTCCCGTTCTCCGGCTTCTTCTCGAAGGAGCCGATCATCGTGGCGGCGTTCGCGCGGGAGGGCTGGACCGCCTGGCTGTTCGGCGGCGCGGCGCTGCTCGGCGCGGGGCTCACCGCCTTCTACATGACCCGGCTCTTCGTGCTCACCTTCCACGGCCCGGCCCGCTGGACCGAGGACATCGAGCACCCGCACGAGTCGCCGAAGCTGATGACTATCCCGCTGATCCTGCTGGCGATCGGCTCGGTCGGTGCCGGCTTCCTGCTCTCCACGTCCGTGCCGGACTGGCTGACCGCCACCGCCGGCCTCGGCGGCGAGCACGCGGAGCACGAGGCCGTTCTCTCCCACGGGCTGATCACCGCGCTCTCGCTGCTGGTCACCGTGCTCGGCGCCGGACTGGCCTGGTTCCTGTTCCGCAGCGGCACGGCCACCGCGCCGCAGCCGGCCGGCGTGCTGGTCACCGCCGCGCGCCGGAACCTCTACACGGACGCCTTCAACGAGGCGGTCTTCGAGAAGCCGGGCATCTTCCTCACCCGGGCGCTGGTCTTCCTCGACAACCGGGGCGTGGACGGGCTGGTCAACGGCCTGGCCGCCGCCGTGGGCGGGGGCTCGGGCCGGCTCCGGCGGCTGCAGACCGGTTTCGTGCGGTCGTACGCGACCTCGATCCTGACCGGCGCGCTGCTCGTGGTGGCGGCGTTCCTGGCGGTGCAGGCGGGGTGGCTGGCGTGATCGACCTCAACGCGGCCGCCCCCGCCGGCGGGCCATGCAGTCACGACGGAGGTAAGGCCGAATAATGTCCAACTTCCCGTTCCTCTCGGTGCTGACCGTGGCGCCGCTGGTGGGCGCCCTGGTGGTGGCCCTGCTGCCGCGCCGCAGTCCGGACCTCGCCAAGCTCGTGGCGTTCGCCTGGTCGCTGCTGGTGCTGGTGCTCTCGGTGGCCATGTGGATCGCCTTCCAGGTGGACGGCGACCGCTTCCAGTTCCGCGAGTCGTACGCGTGGATCCCCAACTGGGGGGTCAACTTCACCTTCGCGGCGGACGGCATCGCGCTGGTCATGCTGATGCTGATCGCGATCCTGGTGCCGCTGGTGATCCTGGCCTCCTGGCACGACGCCGAGTCGTCCAAGCGCTCGGTGCCGGTCTACTTCGCGCTGCTGCTCGTCCTCGAGTGCACGATGATCGGCGTCTTCGCCGCCGCCGACGTCTTCCTGTTCTACGTGTTCTTCGAGGTCATGCTGGTGCCGATGTACTTCCTGATCGGCAGCTACGGCGGCCACCAGCGGCAGTACGCGGCGGTCAAGTTCTTCCTCTACTCCCTGGTCGGCGGTCTGTTCATGCTGGCCGCGGTGATCGGCCTCTGGGTGGTCGGCGGGAAGACCTTCGACTGGCAGGCACTGAGCCAGGCCGACCTCCCCACCGACACGGCCCGCTGGCTCTTCCTCGGCTTCTTCCTCGCGTTCGCGATCAAGGCGCCGTTCTTCCCGTTCCACACCTGGCTGCCGGACGCCGGTGGCGCGGCCCCGGCCGGCGCGGCGGCACTGCTGGTCGGCGTGCTGGACAAGGTCGGCACCTTCGGGATCCTGCGATACTGCCTGCCGCTCTTCCCCGAGGCGTCGAAGTGGTTCGCCCCGTGGGCGCTGGCGCTGGGCCTGATCGGCATCATCTACGCCGCGCTGCTGGCGGTCGGGCAGAACGACCTCAAGCGGCTGGTGTCGTACACCTCGATCGCGCACTTCGGCTTCATCGGGGTCGGCATCTTCGCCTTCACCACCCAGGCCGGCACCGGCGCGGTGCTCTACATGCTCAACCACGGCCTGGCCACCGGCCTGCTCTTCCTGGTGGTGGGCATGCTCATCGCCCGCCGCGGCTCGGCGTTGATCAGCGACTTCGGCGGCGCGGGCAAGCTGGTCCCGGTGCTGGCCGGGGTGCTCTTCTTCGCCGGTCTGGCCTCGCTGGCGCTGCCCGGCACCGCGCCGTTCGTCTCCGAGTTCCTGGTGCTGATCGGCACGTTCACCACCAACAAGCCGGTCGCGGTGATCGCCACGCTGGGCATCATCCTGGCGGCGGCGTACGTGCTGTGGATGGTGCAACGCACCACCCAGGGCACGCTCAACCCGGCCCTGACCGAGGTCGACGGCATGCGCCGTGACCTGAGCCTGCGCGAGAAGGTCGTGGTCGCCCCGCTGATCGCGCTGATCGTGCTGCTCGGCTTCTATCCCAAGCCGGTCACCGATGTCATCAACCCCGCCGTCCGGGCGACCATGCAGGACGTCGGTCGGACCGACCCCGCCCCGACGGTCGGCAGCGTCCAGGAGGCCGCGAAATGACCGAGCTGAAGTTGCCGTCGATCGACTACGCGGCGCTCGCCCCGATCCTGATCATGTTGGGCGCGGCCCTGTTCGGCGTCCTGGTCGAGGCGTTCGTGCCGCGTCGGCTGCGCAACCCGGTGCAGCTGCTGCTCGCCCTCGCGGCGGTGCTCGCGGCGCTGACCATGGTGATCCTCAACGCCGACGACCGGCTGATCACCGCCGGGCACGCCATCGCGGTGGACGGGCCGACGCTCTTCCTCCAGGGCGCGATCCTGATCCTGGCGGCCATGGCGCTGCTGCTCATCGGTGAGCGCGCCGTGGAGCGGGGCGGGGCGTTCGTGGCCCACGCCGCGGTGACCGCCGAGTCGGTCGACGACCGGCGGCAGGCCGCGGGAGCGGGCGGCACCACCGAGGTGTACCCGCTGACCACGTTCGCGATCGGCGGCATGCTGATCTTCGTGGCGGCGAACGACCTGCTGACCATGTTCATCGCGCTCGAGGTCTTCTCGCTGCCGCTCTACCTGCTCTGCGCGCTGGCCCGCCGCCGGCGGCTGCTGAGCCAGGAGGCCGCGCTGAAGTACTTCATGCTCGGCGCGTACGCCTCGGCGTTCTTCCTCTTCGGAGTGGCGCTGGTGTACGGCTTCACGGCCGGTGTGCCGGACCGCGCGGCCGGCGTCGACTTCGCCACCGTGCACGCGGCGGTCGGCGAGTCCTCGTCCAGCCAGGTGCTGCTCTTCGCCGGCATGGCGCTGCTCGCCATCGGCCTGCTCTTCAAGGCCGCCGCCGCGCCGTTCCACGTCTGGACGCCCGACGTCTACCAGGGCGCCCCGACCCCGGTGACCGGCTTCATGGCCGCCTGCACGAAGGTCGCCGCCTTCGGCGCCCTGCTGCGGGTCTTCCACGTCGCCTTCTCCGGGGCCGCCTGGGACTTCACCCCGGTGCTCGGGGCGGTTGCGGTGCTGACCATGCTGGTCGGCGCGGTGCTGGCGGTCACCCAGACCGACATCAAGCGGCTGCTCGCCTACTCGTCGATCGCGAACGCGGGCTACCTGCTGGTGGGGGTGCTCGCGCCGGGCAGGGACGGACTGTCAGGCACGATGTTCTACCTGGTCGCGTACGGTTTCTCGGTGCTCGCCGCGTTCGCCGTGGTGACCCTGGTCCGGGACGCCGACGGGGAGGCCACCCACCTGTCCCGCTGGGCCGGGCTGGGCCGCCGGTCGCCGTTCTTCGCCGCGATCTTCACCTTCATCCTGCTGGCCTTCGCCGGTATCCCGCTGACCAGCGGGTTCACCAGCAAGTTCGCGATCTTCGCCCCGGCGTTGGACGCGAACCAGGCCTGGCTGGTGATCGCCGGTGTGCTGACCAGCATGGTGCTGGCCTTCCCGTACCTGCGGGTCGTGGTGATGATGTGGCTCTCCGAGCCGGGCGACGCCACCCCGACGGTCACCGTGCCGGGTGCCCTCACCTCGGCGGCGCTGGTCATCGGGGTGCTGGCCACCCTGGTCCTGGGGGTCGCCCCGGCACCCCTGCTCGATCTGGCCACCGGTGCCGCCGAATTCGTGCGATGACCGAGGTTCTCCCTCCGGGGGCCGGTACGCCTGGCGTACCGGCCCCCGTCGTATCCCCTCTTCGGGCAGGTCGAACGGGTGTGGCATGGTTGAAGGCGTGGTGATTCCGGCTGGCGAGCGTTCAGGTGCCACCGGCTCCGGCGGTCGCCGGGGTCCGGAGAGCACGGGTCAGTTCGGCGCGCTCGGCCTGCACCTCGCCGACCCGCACGTCGAGGCGTCCGTGCTGGGTCTGCTCGAGCGGGTCGAGAGCGAGCTGCGGGCCAGTGTGGCCAGTGCCGACCCGCTCGTCACCGAGGCGGCCCGGCACCTGGTCGAGGCCGGCGGCAAGCGGTTCCGCCCGCTGCTGGTGGCGCTGGGCGCCCAGTTCGGCGATCCGAGCGGTGCCCAGGTCGTACCGGCCGCCGTGGTGATGGAGCTCACCCACCTGGCGACCCTCTACCACGACGACGTCATGGACGAGGCGGCGGTGCGCCGGGGCGCGCCGAGCGCCAACTCGCGCTGGACCAACTCGGTCGCGATCCTGGTCGGCGACTACCTCTTCGCCCGGGCCGCGGACATCGCGGCCGACCTGGGCCCGGAGGCCGTACGGCTGCAGGCGCGCACCTTCGCCCGGCTGGTGCACGGGCAGATCGCCGAGACGGTCGGCCCGCGGGACAGCGACCCGGTCGCGCACTACCTGCACGTCATCGCCGAGAAGACCGGCTCACTGATCGCCACCTCGGCCCGCTTCGGCGGCATGTTCGGCGGTGCGTCCGCCGAGCACATCGAGGCCCTCGCCGGGTACGGCGAGATCATCGGCGTGGCCTTCCAGCTCTCCGACGACCTGCTCGACATCGCCTCCGAGTCGATGCAGTCCGGCAAGACGCCCGGCACCGACCTGCGGGAGGGCGTACCGACCCTGCCGGTGCTCTATGCGCTCGCCGGGGACGATTCCGACGCCGCGAGTGTCCGGCTGCGAGAGATCCTGGCCACCGGTCCGCTGGTCGACGATGCGCTGCACGCCGAGGCGCTCGGCCTGCTCCGCGAGTCCCCGGCGCTCAAGCGGGCCCGGGAGACCGTCCGCAGCTACGCCGAGGACGCGAGGGCGCAGCTCGCCCCCCTCCCCGACGGCCCCGCCCGCCGCGCCCTCGAGTCCCTCTGCGACTACATCGCCGACCGCACCAGCTGACGCCCCCCGCGTTGATCATGAGGTTGGCGGCGATGTTGATCGCGATGAGTGCCGCCAACCTCATGATCAACGGAAGTGGTCAGGGGGTGGGGTGGGTGAGGAGGCGGCTGCCGGTGAGCATGAGGAGGGCGGCCAGCAGCATCGAGGCGGCGGCCGCGGTCCACATGGTGGGGTAGCCGAGCGCGCCGGCCAGGGTGCCCAGGCACAGCGGGCCGAGGCAGCCGCCCGCGTACACGCCGGTCTGGGTGATCGAGGTGGCGGCGGCCGGAGCCTGCGGGTGGAGCCGGACCACCGCGAAGTTCATCAGCCCGGGCCAGGCCCAGCCGAGGCCGAAGCCGAGCAGCACGCCGACGACCAGCGGCACCGGCCCGGCCACCGCGAGCAGGGCCAGCCCGACCGCACCGACCACCAGCATGCCGGCGATCAGCGCGACGTGTCCGGTCTCCCGGCGGTCGGCGAGCCAGCCGGTGCCGATCCGGGCCACCACGCAGACCGCGCTGCCCAGGGTGAGCGTCAGGCCGGCCAGGGCCGGTGACAGCCCCCGGCCGGCGGACGAGTCCACCAGGAAGGTGCCCAGCGCGTTCGCCGCGCCGGAGGCCAGGGTGGCGGCCAGGCCGATCACCACCAGCGCCACCGTGGCCCGGCCCGCCCGCCCGCCGGTGGCCGGTCGTGCCGGGTCGCGCTCCTGCTCGGGCACGGCCGGCAGCGCGGCCAGCGCCGCCCCGGCGGCGGCCACGAACGCCCACCGCCAGCCGGCGGTCAGCGCGATGGTGGGCACCGCCGCACCGGCCAGCAGGGTGGAGACCGGGATGGCGGCCTGCTTCACCCCGAAGGAGAGCCCCTGCCGGTGGGCGGGGACGTGCCGGGCCAGCGCCGCGTTGCTGGCGAGCTGTCCCAGGGCGTTCGCGGCGGCGCTGAGGCCGAGCAGTGCGACCAGCACCGGGTACGACCGGGCCAGTGCCGCCACGGCCAGCAGCGAGCCGGCGGAGAGCACGATGGCGGCGCGGGCCACCACGGCGGAACCGTACCGCTCGACCAGCGCGCCGGAGGGGACCGAGGCGAGCGCGCTGATCCCGAAGTAGACCGCGACGGCCAGCCCCAGCCCGGCGGGGGAGAAGTGCAGCTCGTCGCCCATCTGCACGGCGAGGCCGCCGACCAGGAAGACGGGCAGGACGCAGGCGATGGTGGTGGCGATGGCGCCCGCGCTGGCGCGGACGGTACGGCGGGACGTGGGCGGCGAGGGGTGCAGCACGGTCTCAGTCATGGCCAGGCAAACCTACGCCGGTCACGTTTCGGCGACCGCCGTCACGTTTTGGCAGCTGATCGTGTCTGTCGGTGCACGGTCTGTGCCCGGTGATCTGGCATCCTCGATCCGAACAGGCATTTCGCGCGCGGCCTGTTTTTCATATGGTGTAAGTCCCCGGCGGCGGAGGTGGTTGTGCGCGACCCCTTGGCGGAACCTTCGGACCTGATCCGAAGTGTCTCCCGCGCGCTTCGAGTGCTCGAGTCGGTCGGCCGTGCGCCGAGGGGACTCACCGTCAAGCAGATCGCCCGCCGCTGCGAACTGACCGTCGCCACCACGTACCACCTGGTGCGCACCCTGGCGTACGAGGGATACGTGATCCGGCGGGAGGACGGGACGTACATCGTCGGCCTGGAGGTGGCCGACCGGTACCGGGAGCTGGTGACCGCCTTCCGGGGGCCGCCGGCGGTCGGCGAGTCGCTGCGGCGAGCGGCCGCGGACACCGGCTGGAGCCACTACCTGGGGCGCTTCGTGGGCGGCCAGGTGGCGGTCACGGCGGTCGCCGAGGGGCCGCGCTCGCCCTATCTGGAGGACCTGGTGCCGGGCTTCGACGAGGGCGCGCACGCCACCGCCCTCGGCAAGAGCCTGCTCGCCACGCTCACCCCCGAGCAGCGCTTCCGCTACCTGCGCGAGTACGGCATGCGCCCGTTCACCAGCGCCACCCTCACCAGCCCGGAGGCGTTCGAGGCGGACCTGGCGGCCGGTGACCGGCGCGGCATGCAGTTGGAGCTGGGGCAGTTCCGGCAGGGGGTGGCCTGCGCGGCGGTGCTGGTCACCCCGGACAAGGACATCGAACGCCGGGTGGTGCTGGCGTGCGCGCTGCCGGCCAGCGAGATGATGACCTCCGCCCGGGTGGTCCGGGCCAAGCTGCTCGCCGTGGCCCGCGCGGTGGCCGACGGCATCGCCGCCGACACCTGAGTACGCCGAAGGGCCCCTCCCGGCGGGGGAGAGGCCCTTCGGGAGCGGTCCAGCGCCGGACCGCTCGGGGTGGGGTCAGCTGCCGATCGGGCCGCCGTCGAGGCGCCAGGTCACCACCACGCCGGGCTTGGCGAAGTCGCCGTCCGGCCAGGTGGAGGCGGGGTTCTCCACCGACGCGCCGGTGATCTCGCCCGGGTGCTGCACCGCGACGAAGACCGAGCGGTTGTCGTTCGTGATGAACGGGCCGCAGGTCTCCGCGCCGTACGGCACGGTGAGGAACTGCTTCAGGTGGCCCCGCTCCGGGCCCTCCAGCGCGGTGGCGAACAGGCCGTCGTTGCTGCCCAGCGCGTTGCCGTCGGTGGCGATCCAGAGGTTGCCGGTGGCGTCGAACGCCACGTTGTCCGGGCAGGAGATCGGCGAGACCTTGGTCTTGTCGTACCCGGCGAAGTGGGTGGACGCGTCGGCCGGGTCGCCGCAGACGATCGGCAGCGACCAGGCGAAGGACTCGGCGGTGTTGTCGTCGCGGTCCTCGACCAGCTCCAGGATCTGCCCGTGCTTGTTGAGGTTACGCGGGTTCGCCTCGTCGGCGCCGGCCTTGCCGGCCTTGCCCCGGTCGGTGTTGTTGGTCAGCGCCACGTACACCTTGCCGGTGAGCAGGGACGGCTCGACGTCCTCCGGCCGGTCCATCTTGGTCGCGCCGACCTTGTCGGCGGCGAGCCGGGTGAAGGTGAGCACGTCGGCCGCGGTCATCCCGTCGACGTACGAGCGGTTGCCGCTGACCAGCTTGATCCACCGGCCCCGGCCGTCGAAGGCCCCGTCGGCGGGGAGCTTGCCGGTGCCGTCGATCTCGGCGGCGCTGTTGCCCGTCAGGGCGGCCACGTAGAGCGTGCCGGACTCCAGCAGGGTCAGGTTGTGCCGGCGGGCCACCGAGGAGCTGCCCGGCATGAACTTCTTGTCCGAGACGAACTTGTAGAGGTAGTCGAACCGCTCGTCGTCGCCCATGTACGCGACCACGCGGCCGTCCTTCGCCACGATGACGTTGGCGCCCTCGTGCTTGAACCGGCCCAGCGCGGTGTGCTTGCGCGGCTTGCTGTCCGGGTCGAACGGGTCGATCTCGACGATCCAGCCGAACCGGTGCGCCTCGTTCGGGTGCTTCGCCAGGTCGAAGCGCTCGTCGGCGCGCTCCCACTTGCGGCTGCCACTCGGGTAGCGCGAGTCGGTCGGGATGCCGTACCGGGCCAGCTTCGGCTTCAGCTCCGCCGGCGCGCCGTCGCCGCCGACGAAGTACTGGTTGAAGTTCTCCTCACCGGAGAGCACGGTGCCCCACGGGGTGACCCCGCCGGCACAGTTGTTCAGCGTGCCGATCACCGTACGGCCCTTCGGGTCCGCAGCGGTGCGCAGCCAGGCCGAGCCGGCCGCCGGACCGGTCAGCTCGAACTTCGTGGCCAGCGCGGTGACCCGCCGGTTGTACCGCCGGCCGTGCTTCACCGGCCGCCACTGTCCGGTGCTCTCCACCCGCTCCAGCTCCACCACGGACATGCCGTGCGCGGCCATCGCCACCCGCAACTGCTCCACCGAGAGCGCGTCCTGGCTGGTGAAGCCGGGGAACATCAGGTCCTCGTTGGTGTATTCGTGGTTGACCACGAGCAGCGCCCGCTTGCGGTCGATGGGCAGCACGCCCACGAAGTCGTTGTTGTAGCCGAACTGCTGCGCCTGCGCAGCGGCGGTCTGGCCGTGCAGGTCGAACTCGGGCGCGCCCTGGACGACCGGGTCGCCCCACTTGATCACGACGGCGTGGTCGTACCCGTTCGGGACGACCAGGGCGTCGAGCCTGTTCGGCGGGATCGGCTTGAAGGTCAGCGCGCCGCTGCCCACCCCGCCCTGCGGCGCGGCGGCGTCGCCCGCGGCGGGAACGGCCGGCGCGGCCGGCGCGGCGGCGGCCGGGGCGGCGCCGGCCAGCGCACCGGCGACGCTGCCACCGAACCCGAGCACCAGGGCGCCGACGGCGCCGGCCCGGACCACGCCGCGCCGGGACACCTCGGCGTCGACCAGGTCCCCGAAGTACGGGTTGTCGGAAGCGTTCGGCACCGGGTGGTCGCAGGCGTTGCCGCAGCGGTACAGACAGGTCATCGCATCACGGGAGCCGTGCCGGGTGGCGCCCAGCAGGGGGAGCAGCCGGGGACGGTCGCTCATCGGAAGGTGCCTCCTGGGAAGACGTGGATGGCGCGCCCGGGATCGTCCGCGCGCGTACCGGCCGGACGCTGCCAGGGCGCGGTGAGCGGGTGTCGGCCGTAATGTGAACCACTCGTGAACACCTGCGGTGTGAGCTGGGCTGAACCGAACGGCGTCACTACACGTATCCAGGAATGAACGCACCACCGGACTCGTCGTACGGGAGCGAGGAGACCGCCATCAGCGACCACGACGCCCAACTGCTGCGCGCCCTGCACGACGAGCATGCCGACGCGCTTTTCGCGCACGCCCTCCGGCTGGTGAACGGCGACCGGCCGCGCGCCGAGGACCTGGTGCAGGAGACGCTGCTGCGGGCCTGGCGGCACCCCGAGTCGCTGGACCCGGCCCGGGGGTCGGTGCGCGCCTGGCTGTTCACCACCGCCCGGAACCTGGCCATCGACGCCTGGCGGCGCCGCTCCACGCGGGTCGGTGAGGTCTACACCGACGAGTTGCCCGAGCCGGTTGACACGGCGGACGAAACCGAGCGCGCGGTGGAGGCGTGGACCGTGGCGGAAGCGCTGAACCGGCTGAGCCCCACTCATCGTGAAGTTCTGGTGGAGTGCTTCTACCAGGGGCGGTCGGTGGCGGAGGCGGCCGCCCGGCTCGGCGTGCCGCCGGGCACGGTCAAGTCGCGTACGCACTACGCGCTGCGCTCACTCCGGTTGGTCCTGGCCGAGATGGGGGTGACCCGATGAGCCGCTGCGAGTTCGCGTACGACGACGGCGCGTACGTGCTGGGGGCCCTCGCCCCCGCGGAGCGGGCCGCCTACGAGCGGCACCTGGCCGGCTGCGCGGCCTGCCGGGAGGCGGTGGCCGAGATCGCGGTGCTGCCCGGCCTGCTGGGGCGGCTCGACCCGGCCGGGCTGGAGCAGTTCCTGCCGTCGGCGTCGGAGGCCTCTCGGCTGCCCGCGCTGCTCGACGCCGCCCGGGAGCAGCGGCGCCGCGAACGGTCCCGGGCACGCCGGCGGTACGCGCTGAGCGGGCTCGCCGCAGCCGTGTTGGCCGTGCTGGCGGGCGTCGGGGTGAGCCTGGTCCGCCCGGCCACCCCGTCGGCGCCGCGGGTGGCCCTGGCCGCGATGCGGCCGGTCGCCGGCCCGGTCCCACTGCATGCCGAGGTCGGGCTGACCGACAAGAAGTGGGGCACCGAGGTCACCCTGCGCTGCGGGTACGACCAGCGGACGGGTCACCGGGAGGCGTACACCTTCCGGCTGGTGGCGCACGGCCCGGACGGCGCGACGGAGCAGGTCGCCACCTGGCTGGCCGCGCCCGGGGACGACCTCCGCATGGTCGGCGCCACCCACTTCACCCATGGCGAACTGGTCCGCCTCGAACTGCTGCGCGCCGACGGCACTCCCGTCCTCGCCTACGACTTCCGCTGAGGACCGGTCAGCGGGTCGCGGCGGGGACCGGGGTGGTGGTGGCGGCGCGCGCCTCGGCGCGGGTCCGGCGGGCGTTGCGGTAGGCGTCCGCGGTGAAGATGACCAGGGCGAGCCAGACCAGGGCGAAGCCGGCCAGCCGGGCCGGCGGCATCGGCTCGTGGTAGATCAGCACCCCGGCGCCGAGCTGGAGGATCGGGCCGACGTACTGCAGCATGCCGAGGGTGGACAGCGGCAGCCGGTTCGCCGCCCCGGCGAAGAGCAGCAGCGGGATCGCGGTGGCCGCGCCGGCCAGCACCAGCAGCAGGGTGTGCGCGGCCGACACCTGCCCGAACGTCGCCGCGCCACGGTGCGCCAGCCAGCCCAGATACGCCAGCGCGGGCAGCGCCAGTACCGCCGACTCGACGAAGAGTCCCTCCGCAGCGGGCAGCGCCAGCCGCTTTTTGACCAGGCCGTACCCCGAGAAGCTGAAGGCCAGGACGAGCGCCAGGTAGGGCAGCCGGCCGTAGTCGACGGTGAGCACCGCCACCGCGAGGCCGCCCACCCCGAGCGCGACCCACTGCGCCGGGCGCAGCCGCTCGCGCAGCAGGAAGACCCCGATCAGCACGATGACCAGCGGGTTGATGAAGTAGCCGAGGGCGGTCTCCACCACCCGGTCGGAATTCACCCCGTAGATGAAGGTGCCCCAGTTGACCGCGATCAGCGCGGCGGCGGCGCCGATGCCGGCGAGCGCCCGGGGCCGGCGGGCCAGCGCCCGCAGAAAGCCGATGTTGCGCAGCGCGGCCAGCAGCAGGGCCACGAAGACCACCGACCAGACGATCCGGTGCGCGAGGATCTCCATCGGGCCGGCCGGCCGGAGCAGCTTCAGGTAGATCGGGAAGAAACCCCAGATGAAGTACGCGCCGAAGCCGAACAGGTAGCCGAGGCGGGTCTGGTTCACGCCTCCACCGTAAGTGGTGAATCGGCACTCTGATCCTTTCCGGTGACCTGGCTCACCGGCGCTGCCCACGTCATCCACATGTCGGGTTCGACCGGGGTGAAGCCGACCTTGGCGTACACCCCGTGCGCGTCGGCGGTGGCCAGCACGATCCGGCGTACGCCCAGCTCGGTCAGGTGGTCGCGGACCGCACCGGCCAGCCAGGTGCCCAGCCCCCGGCCGCGCTCGGCCGGGTCCACGTAGACGTCGCAGAGCCAGGCGAACGTGGCCCGGTCGGTGACCACCCGGGCCACGGCCACCTGCTGCCCGTCACCGGGCCGGTAGACACCGAAACCGAGCGAGCCGGCGAAGGCCCGCTCGACCGTGTCCCGCTCACGCCCGAGCGCCCAGTAGGCGTCGGTGGAGAGCCAGTGGTGCACCCGGTCGAGGTCGAGCCGGGTCGGATCGGTGCTGAGGTGGTAGCCGTCAGGGCGGGTCAGGGCGAACACGCCTGCCACGCTAAGCCCTGTCCACCCGCCCCTCACCAGCCAATTCCCGCCCACTGGCCTGGCCGGTGGGCGGGAACCGACGGGTGCTGGGGATCAGTCGCGGTCGAGGATGGCGCCGAGGATCCAGGTCACGATGCCGACGAAGAGCGCGCCCAGCACCGCGGCCGGCCAGAAGCCGTCCACGTGGAAGGGCAGCCCGGCCTGACCGGCGATCCAGCTCGTGAGCAGGAAGAGCAGGCCGTTCACCACCAGCGCGATCAGGCCGAGGGTCAGCAGGTAGAAGCCGCAACCGACGGTCTTGATGATCGGCTGGAGCACGGCATTGACCACCCCGAAGATCGCCGCGACCAGCACCAGCGTGATCACCTTGTCGGTGACCGACTCGGTGTTCAGCGTGATGCCCGGGATGAGCAGCGCGGCCAGCCAGAAGGCGACCGCCGTGGTGGCCAGCCGGATCAGAAGACCCTTCAGAAAATCCATGGCCGGGATCGTGCCACGGTCCGTCCACCTGGGGAACCCGGGAAGATCGACGAATCGCGGCCGGATCAGCGGCGTACCGGGCGACCGACCAGTTGCGACTCGATCGGCGTGGGCGAGAGCAGCGCCCAGCGCAACGCCCGCCGGTTCACCACGGCGACCAT
The DNA here is from genome assembly GCF_043204735.1 of Micromonospora sp. NPDC047740. NCBI lineage: Bacteria > Bacillati > Actinomycetota > Actinomycetes > Micromonosporales > Micromonosporaceae > Micromonospora > Micromonospora sp. NPDC047740. Next base: position 24,914 of record NZ_JBIDCT010000009.1, on the reverse strand, counting down.
GTCGTCGCGGATCCGGGTCAGCCACTCCGCCGAGCCGCCGAGGCCGAGGGCCGTGCCGGCCAGCGCCGCCTCCGCCGGGTCGAGCGGTTGCAGGATCGCCAGGTCGGCGCGGGCCAGCGCCGCCGAGTCCGCCGAGGTGAGTTCGCCCCGGACCACCAGGACGGACCGCCAGGGCGCCTCCGGCCCGGCCTCGGGCGACACCGGCCCGGCGTCGACCACCAGCAGCAACGGTGGCAACGGCGAACCCGATGCGCCGCCCACCGGCCGCCCGGGCGGGATCAGCGGCACCGCCCCGCCCACGCCCCGCACGAACGGCTCCCACACCCGGGGCCGGGCGGTCTGCACCACCACCCGGGCGCCCAGCGCCAGCGCGCGTAGTGCGATGAGCTGCGCGGCGCGTACCCCGCCGACCAGCAGCAGCCGGGTCGCCCCGGGCCGGAACAGGCGCACCGTCACCGCCCCGCCGCGGCGGTTGGTGCCCACCATCAGCCCCGACTCGCCGAGGGAGAGTTCCAGGTCGGCCGGGGCCGGGGCGACGCCGGCCGGGGCCGCCCCGAACGGCAGGGTGGCGGCCAGGCCGGCCAGGTGCTCGCCGTCGAGCCGCCGGACGTCCGCGCCGAGATCCCCGGCCAGCCGGCGCAGCTCCCGCTCGGCGACCGACAGCTCCGCGGCGGTCCAGGCGGCCAGCCGTACGGTCAGCCCGGCCGGCACCGGTGCGGAGTCGGTGCGCGGCCCGACGCAGAGCGACACGGTGGTGGCCGTGGCCGGCAGCGCCAGTAGCCGCGACACCAGCCCGCGGGCGGCGCCGGTCCGCGGGTCCGGCCAGCGCCGCAGCCGCCAGGTGGCCTGGGCCAGCCCGCCCGCCGTCAGCGTTGGCCAGCTCTCCCGGACCGGCGCTCCGACGTCGTGGTGGGCCAGTTCGGCGACCACCCGGAGCGCCGCCGGCCCGCCCAGCGGGCGGCCGGTCAGCGGGCCGAGGCGGCGGACGATCCGCCGGACCGTGCCGGACAGGGTGCGCCGTAGTTCCTCGTCCGACCAGCCGTCGACGCGCAGCACCCGGACGGCGAGCACCGCCCGGGTCCGGCCCGCCAGCCGCCCGTCGGTGAGCTGCCGGTACGACGTCCCGGCGGTGCCGGCCCCGCCGGCCGGGGCCGGGGACGCGGCGAGCAGGAGCTGGATCCGGACCGGCGGGCCCTCCGGGCCTGATGGGGGCAGCAGGGACAGCGGTGCGGGGAGGGCCTGCGGGCCGTCCCCGAGCAGGTCACCGGGGTCGCCGATCTCCAGCAGCGCGGTCATCCCGGCGGCGTCGTCCAGCACGGCGGCCGGACCGCCGGCCAGTTCGGCCGCGCGTACCGTCGTGCCGGGCGCGACGAGCTCCACCAGCGCCGCCGGCCCGGCCGCCGCGGGCAGGGCGCGCCGCCGGGTCAGGTGCCCCAGACCCACCAGCAGCCACTCGTAGAGCCACCGGCCACGGAACCGCACCCATGCGGCAGGGAGCAGCAGCGCGGCCAGCAGCAGGGCGGCAGCGGTCACCGCCACCCCCCCGGCCGACGGCCGCGACCAGCGCCGCCACCGCGATCTGTGCCGCCACCACCTGCCCGGCCCGTACGGCGGACACCGTCCACTGTGCCGCCCTGGCGGTCGCCGGCGCAGGCCGTCCGGTCGCGACCGCCGTCATCGGACCCTCCTGGTGCGCGGGGCTCGCCGACCCGGCTCACTCCTCGCGCTCACGGTGACCTTCCTGGTTCGCGGCTGCGGGGCTCGCAGATTCGGCTCACTCCTCGCGCTCACGGTTCCCTCCGCGTAGTCGCCGGGTGACGGTGGCGTGGCTCATCGTAAGGGCAGCGTTGTCCACAGGGGAGCCCGAGGGGTAGCAGAACCGCAGTCGGGCGGCTACCGTCAGCGACGAGTTCCGCCGAGCGCGCGCCGTCCCCCGCCCCACCACTCCGGCTCTCGCGCTCCGGCGAGTCCACGTGGTCGTTCCAGCGACCAACCACGACCGAGGAGACGAGGTGACGTCCGGGGTGTCACAGACCCAGGCAGAAGCCGCGGTGATGCAGCAGACCGCCGCGAAGTTCGAGCAGGTGGACCAGTCGTTGCAGACCATGCTGAGCGGCCTGATGGCCGAGCTGGAGGTGTTGCAGCAGGCCTGGCGGGGCGCCGGTGGGCGTTCCTTCGAGCAGGTCAAGCAGCAGTGGGCGCAGGACCAGGCGGCGCTGCAGCGGGCCCTGCGGGAGACCGCGACCGCGATCCGCACCGCCGGCCAGCAGTACGACGTCTCCGACACCGAGGCCGCCGGCCGGGTGGCCGGCACCCACCGCGGCATCCAGCTGCCGCTCTGACGAGGAAGGACCGATCTCATGGATCACGGTGTGCTGGTCGTCAACTTCGCCGCGTTGCAGCAGGCGAGCGCGGACATCCAGAAGGCGCTGAACACCCTCGACAGCCAGCTCGGCCAGCTCGAACGGGACGCCGCGCCGCTGGTGGCGAGCTGGACCGGCGAGGCCCGCCAGGCGTACGAGCAGCGGCAGGCGCGGTGGCGGGCCGCCTCGCAGGATCTCCAGGCCATGCTGCGCGACATCAAGCTGGCAGTGGAGGAATCCGCGGCCGACTACCTCGACACCGAGAAGCGGAACGTCAACCTGTTCCAGTAGTCGTCGCCGCCCGTGCCGCCAAGATCCGCATAACCTCCCGGAAGGTGGGCCCGTGCTCAGCCGGTCGCAGCTTCCCCGAAGTTGTGCGGATCTTGGCGGCTGGCGTGGCGGCGGCCGGGTGGGTCAGCTCGGGTCGGCGGGGCGCCAGCGGCGCCGGGCTCCTCGGGGCACCACCACGGCGAGCAACACCACTGCCGTCGCCGCCGCTCCGATCGCGCCGGCCACCAGCAGCGCCCGCTGTCGGGCCGTCGCCCGTCGGGCCCGCTGTGCCACCGCGGCCGGGTCCGGCCGGTCCACCGCCAGCGCCGCGCCCCGAGCCGGGCGGGCCGTCACCGGCCCGGGTGACTCGGTGACCGCCCGGTACGGGTTGAGCACCCCGGCACCGTAGCCGTCCCCGCGCCCCGGGGCCGGGTCGGCGGTCGCCACCAGCCGCCGGGCGACGTCCACCGCGCTCAGTTCCGGGCGGTACTGCCGCAGCAGCGCCGCCGTCGCGGCCACGAACGGCGTGGCGTAGCTGGTTCCCTCCGCCCGGTGGTGCCCCTGACCGGGTGCCGCCATCAGCACGTCACCGCCGGGTGCGACGAGGTCCACGTACGGGCCGGTCTGGGAGAAGGGCGCCCGGCTGCCGTCCGCCCCGATCGCGCCCACCCCGAGCACTCCGTCGTACGCGGCCGGGTACGGCTGCGGGTCGCCGCTCTCGTGCAGGTTGCCGGCGGCGGCCACCACGACGACGTCGCGGCGCACCGCGTAGGCGATCGCGGAGCGGACGGCGGGATGGTCCGCGTACAGCACGACGGAAAGGTTCAGCACGTCGGCGTCGTGGTCGACCGCCCAGCGGATGGCCCGGGCGAACTCGGCCGCGCCGACCATACGCCCCGACTCCCGGCCCTCGACGACCTGCTGTTCGCTGACCCGTACCGGCAGGATGCGCGTGCCCGGCGCGAGTCCCCGGAACGCCACGCCCGGGCGGGGGGTCGCGGCGATGATGCTCGCCACACCGGTGCCGTGCCCGGCGCAGTCCCGCCTGCCGTCACCGCCCGGGTCCAGGAAGTCGGTTCCCGCGAGCACCCGTCCGGCGAGTTGCAGGTGGGTCCGATCCACTCCGGAGTCGACCACCGCGACGACCACCCCGGCGCCGGTCGCGAGCGGGTCGAGGCGGTCCGGCGCGTACCGCTGTTGCGGCCACGGCTGGTCGGCCACCGGCCGGGCCGGCGCGGGCGGCGTGGCGCAGCCCTGCGGCGCGCGCGCCACGGGTCCGGCGGCGAACGCGGGCCGCCGCGCGGTGCCGGGAACGGCTGGCGCGGCAGCGACGGTGGGTAGCGGTGCGGTGGCGGAACCGGCCGGTGGCGCAGCCGCGGCGGCGGATGGTGGCGCGGCGCCGAAGACGGCCGGTGGCACGGCGGCGAGAAGGGCCGCCAGGGCGGCCAGGGGCGGGCGCGTGACGGGCCGGGACATCGACCGCCTCCGTATCGTGTCGGCTCCGGAACGGGATGTTAGCGCCTCGCTCGTGGTTCGGCAGACCGCCGACGGCCAGCCATTGTGATCTTGTTACCACCTTGTAGGTTGTAGGCGATGCCTATGGCCTGTTCGCGGGAGGAGAGGTGGCCGTGACCGGATGGGAGCCGGCCACCGAGGCCGAGGTGGCGCTGCGGGACGCGTTGCGGGCCCAGGACCAGCAGCTCTACTTCCGCATCCTGACCCGGGTCGATCTGCTGCTGCCGGTCGCCGCGGAGGGGCTGGCGGGACAGGCCCAGCTGGGCTGGGGCACCTGGACCACCGGCGGCCGGACCCACGTCCTCGCCTTCACCTCCGCCACCGCGTTGCGCGCCTGCCTGGGTGAGAACACCGGTGCCACCCGCCGCGTCCGGTACGCCGATCTGGCCGCTGCCTGGCCCAACCACGAGTGGTGGCTGGCGGTCAACCCTGGCCTGCCCATCGAGGGCTACCTGCCGGCCTGGTTCGTCGCCCAGCTCGCCCGGGGCGACGTCCGGCTGCCGGGCCGGACCATGGGCGCCCGCGCCCGCCTGGAGCGGGTGGAGGCCACCCGCGCCCGGCCCGCGGGCTCGACCGAACCGCCCGGCCCGCCGGCCGCCCGCCGGCCGGATCCGGCGAACGGCCACCGCGCCCCGGGCCCTCCGGCGCCGCTCGGCCGGTCAGCCGAGGACGACCGGCCGGCTCGCGACGGGTGGCCCGGCGGGTCGACCGTCGGCCCCGCCCGCGTCGGCGATCGGTCCGCCGCCGAGCCCGGCGCCGACGGCCGGTCCGGTTGGCTCACCGACCGGCATCGGCGTCCCGACGAGCAGGGTCCGCTCGCCCGCCCCGGCCGGTCCGGCGAGGCCGCCCCACCGCAGCCCGCCCGGTCGTTCTTCGAGCCCGCCTCGGGCCGGGCGTCCCGCCGCCCGCCGCCGGAGGCGGCGCCACGGGCCGTGCCGCCGTCCCGGTTCGCCAGCGGCAGCCAGCCGTTCCCGCGTCGCCGCCCGCTGAGCGAACCGGTGCCGGCGGACCCCACCCATGCGTTCCGGTCGGACGCCGCCGAGGCCACCCAGGCGATCCGTCCGGCGGAGCCGCCCCGACCGTCCCGGCCGGCCGCCCCGATCGCCGCCGAGGAGGCCACCCAGGCACTGCCCCGCCGGCATCCCCGCCCCGGGCCAGGTGCGGAGGAAGCGACCCAGCCGATTCCCGCTCGCGCCCACCCGGGCGGCGCCGCTGACCGGACCCGCTCCGGGCCGGCGGACGCGGAAGAGCTGCCTCCGTCGATCGCCGAACCGGTTTCCGGTCCGCCCGCGCCCCGCCGGGGCTTCTCGCCGATCGTCATCGAGGGCACCGTCATCGAGGCCCGGGACCTGACCGAGCCGGCGGAGCCGGGGGTGGCCCCGGCCGCCGGTCCACCGCCGATGGTGCCGGAGCCGTACGCCGTACCGACCGTCCCTGCCGCCGCCTCCGCGATGGCGACCGCGACGGTGCCGACGGCGTACCGGGCCGACAGCGACGACGCACCCGCGCCCTGGGCCGGTCCCGCTGATCCCACCGTGCCGATCACGGTCGACCCGCCCCCGTCGCCCGCCGCCGAGGAGGCCGTCCCGCCGGCGTTCCCGGCCGACCGGGCCACCGCCCCGACCGACGAGCGGACCGATCAGGCCGGGATCGACGACCGGACCGCGTCGCTGTTCGAGCCGGTCGCGTCGTCCGCCGAGCAGACCGTGCCGCTGTTCGGCCGGAGCGCCTCCCCGGAACCAGGCACCGGGTCGCTCTTCCAGCCCGCCGGCCCGCCGGAGCAGCGTCCCACGTCGCCGGCCGAGCCGCCCAGGATGGCGGAGGAGCCCACGGCGCGGGTGAGCGTGGCGACGGCACCGGACGAGGTGGCCGCGCCGACCGTGCCGACGAGCGGCCGCAGCCGGGAGACCGCGGGCGCGGACGCCACCCCCGCCGGTCCACCGCCCCCGGCACCCGTGCCGGCCAACTTCGTGCCCGCCAACGAGGTGGAGGAGGAACTCCTCGGCGCCGTGGGTAGCGGCAGCACCGACGGTTTCCTCTCCACCCTCCTGCTGGCCCGGGTGCTGCTGCCGGTCGCGGCCGACTCCGCGCCGGGCGCCCGACCCGGCGACTCCGCGTTCGTCTGGCGGACCGAGGAGCTCGACGGCGAGACGTACGTGGTGGTCTACACCTCCCCGGAGCGGCTGGCGGACCGGGTCGACGGGCCGGTCGAGACGGTACGCGTCAAGTTCGTCCAGCTCATCCGGCGCTGGCCGGACGAGAACTGGTCGTTCGCGGTGAACCCGGGCACCCCGGTCGGCGCGAAGTACCCCGGCGAGCAGGTCCTGGCGTTGGCCAACTGGGCCGCCGAGGTGGGGCTCGGCGACGACCCGGAGGGCGAGCCGGAGCCGCCCGCGCCGGAGCCGGCGGCCCCGGCCCGACCCGCGGTGCCCCCGGTGGACCCGAGCCGGCCGGTCACCATGCAGAAGGCGGTCGCCCCGAGCCAGCTCGCGTACTACCTGGAGCGTGGCTACGACCGGGTGTCCGGCTTCGTGCACCGGGCCGGCGAGCTGGCCCACCTGAGCACCCCGGCCAGGCTGTACGACGCTCTCGGCCTCGGTCATCCCGACTCGCCGTTCGCCCGCGACGCCGAGGAGATCTACGTGCTGCGTTGGCCGGCGTACCGGCCCAGCCTCTACCGCATCCCGTACGGCGGGCAGAACGAGGCCGCGATGCGGGCGATGGAGGGCTGGGTGATCGAGCGGCCCCCGTTCCGCGGCAACGGCTTCGCGCCGGGCGAGAGCAGCGACGTGGTGGCCGAGTTCAAGGTGGACAGTGCCCGGCTGCCGCACGGCGCGCAGCTGTGGCGGATCGGCGCGGACGGCAGCGAACGGATGGTGGCGATGCTCGACACCGACGCGCTGCGCTGGCTCCCGGTCGGTGACGAGTCGTGAGCCGCGACGGCTACGTGGCCCGCTGGCGGGGCCGGGAGTACCAGGCCAGCCCGGACGGCGACGACGTCCGCCTCTACCAGCCCGAACCGGGCGAGGGCTTCGAGGAGGTACGCCCCGGCCGCCACGTCCGGGTGGTGCCGGCCGCCGAGGTCGACGACCTGGCGTACGTGCGGACCACCTGCACCTGGCAGGGGCAGCCGTTCATCGTGCTGGCCGAGCACGAGGGCTGGCTGCGGGTGGAGTACACCGGCGGCCGCTGGCCGGTGGCCCGCGCGATGGGTCTGGAGGCGTTCGAGTTCGGCGTCTACCAGGGCTGGGCGCCGGCGCGCGAGGTCTCCGACCTGCGCGAGCAGCGGGTCTGAGTCAGGATTTCGCCCAGCGCAGGATCTCGCCGAGCACCACGTCGTGGGCCTCCACGTGCGGGAAGTGGCCGACCCCGTCGAGCAGCCGCCACTCGTACGGCGCGATGACGTAGCGGCCGGAACCCTGGGCGGTCCGCGGCAGGGACGCCTGGTCCAGCGCGCCGTGCAGCTGCAGGGTCGGCGTGACCAGCGGTTTCTGCATCAGCTTGACGAACCGGTAGCCGTGCAGCCGCAGCACCGAACGGAACGCCCACCGGTAGCCCTCCATGGCGCAGAAGGCGGCCTGTGGGATCTGCATCGCCTCCCGGCAGCACCGGGCGTACGCCGCGAAGTCCGGGCCTTCGACCCAGCGGGGTCCGCCCCAGCGACGCAGGATCGCCTCCACCTCGGCGGCGTCGTCCCGGGTCAGCACGTGCTCGTAGCGGGGTAGCTGGAACTTCAGCGTGGGCGTGGAGGCGGCGAACTGGCCGCGCGGGTCCGCGAAGATGGCGGCCCGCAGCCGGAGCGGGTGCGGCGCCCCGAGCACCACCAGTCGCCGGACCAGGCTGGGGTGGAACGAGGCGGCGGTCCACCCGATGAGGCCGCCGGCCCCGGAGCCGACCAGGGTCGCCGAGCGCTCGCCGAGCGCCCGGATCAGCCCGGCGACGTCGGCGGCGAGGGTGTAGCCGTCGTACCCCCGCGGTGGCTTGTCGCTCGCGCCGTACCCGCGCAGGTCGACCGCGACGGCCCGGAACCCCGCGTCCGCGACCGCCGGCAGCAGGTCCTTCCAGGCGTACCAGTACTCGGGGAACCCGTGCAGGAAGAGCACCATCGGGCCGGTGCCGGCCTCGACGACGTGGAAGCGGCTGCCGTTGGCGCCGACGAACCGGTGCGCCCACGGCCCGTCGGGGAGGACGCAGGACTCGTCGACAGGTCCGCCGCGCTGGTCGGTCATGTGCCCCAGCGTAGGCGCTGCGCGCGTGCGGCCGCCGCGCGCCGTCGGGCCGGCGCTCCGCACGGCTGCCGCCGTTCCGGGGCGACCTGCGTCGCTGCCGGCGCCCTGCGGCGACGGGCCAGGCCGGAACGGCGATGCCCGGGCAGGTGGCCTGCCCGGGCATCGCGTCGTGCGGTGATCAGCGGCTCAGGAGAACTGGACCTTCATCGAGGTGCCGTTCTGCTTCAGAACCTTGATCTTGGTGCCGGTGGCCGGGAGCTTGACGCCGTGGTTCGGCAGCTCCGGGAACCAGTACTGCTTGGTGTCGTCGAACAGCGGCTGCGCGTCCTGGCCACGGATGTACTGCGGCTGGCTGTTGATGTGCAGCGTGAACGAGTCCGCCTGCTTGAGGCTGAACGGCGCGTCGTAGACCTGGACCCGGGCCCGCCAGGGGTTGCCGGTCAGGTTGTAGATCGGCCGCGGGTGCGCGTCGATGATCATGTTCCGACCCTCGCCCGGGTGGGCGAAGGTGTCGTTGTCGGCCCAGCGGAGGTTCCAGTAGGAGATCAGCAGACCCTGCTGGTACGCGTAGTGGTCCACCCAGTCGGGCCGGCTGTTCAGGTAGCCGAAGTAGTACGGGCCGGTCTTCAGGTACTTGTCGTACGAGACGTACGACCGGTTGCCGGCGATGTAGTAGTTGGCGAAGTCCCGGGTGTAGGTCTCCTCGGCGATGCTCCAGCCCTTGAGCGCCCAGTCCCCGGCGCCGTTCTCGGCACCGTCGCTGAGCAGGGTCTGCCCGCCGGCGGTCACGGTGATCGCGTCACCGAAGAAGCCGCCCGCGGAGAGCCCGCCGTCCGTGACGTAGTGGAACCGGAACTGGGCCACCTTGCCGGCCGCCGCGTCCAGCGGGATGTTGACGTCCACCCACTTGCCGCCGCTGCTGCCGCTGAGGGCAGGACGGGGGTCGCTGCCCGAGACGGGCGGGAGTGCCTTGCCGTTGACCGTGCCGGGCAGCGCCGACCAGGTCTTGCCGCCGTCGGTCGACGCCTCGAAGAAGAGGTAGTCGAAGCCGGACTCGATGGAGTAGCGGCCCTTCATCGACAGGGCGGCCGTCGACTTCCCGGTGAGGTCGATCGTCCTGGTCATGGTGTTGTCCAGGTCGTCGTCGTTACCCGAGAAGTACTGCTTGGCGCCCTCGAACGGCTTGCCGTTGTTGAAGGTGTACGTCCGTGGCGGAAGCACCACGACCGCGGCCTGGGGCTTCTTGGAGTTGTACTCCTGCGGCCCGAGTTCCAGGGTGCGCTTCTGGCCGGCCTTGACCACCTCGTAGTCGAGCCAACCGAGCTGGAGCTTGTTCCACGCGCCCAGGTCGCCACCGCGCTCGCCGATGCCGCGGTCGTTCTTGTCGCCGAGCCGGCTCTGGGCCATCAGGGTCCAGTGCTCGTTGTTGTTGTCGCCGCCGCTCAGGACGTTGTAGTCGTCCGGCAGGCCGAGGTCGTGGCCGTACTCGTGGTAGAAGACGCTGCGGCCACCGTTCTCCGGTTGAATGGTGTAGTCACGGATCCAGACGCCGGTGTCGCCGATCTCGGTGCCGCCGATCGGGAAGTTCGCCGGACCGGTCTGCGAGGTGTTGTACGCCGCCCAGCGGTGGCTCCAGATCGCGTCCTCGCCCTGGTGCGGGTCGCCGTCCGCCTGGTCGCCGCCCGAGTGGACGATCTGAAAGTGGTCGATGTAGCCGTCCGGCTCGTTGAAGTTGCCGTCGCCGTCGTAGTCGTACCGGTCCCACTGGTCGAACGACTGCATGTCGGTCTTGATCTGGGCGTCGGTGCGCCCCTTGGCCTTCTGGTCGGCGACCCACTGGTTGGCGGCGTCCCGGATCAGGTCCCAGGTGTTCTGGCAGACGTTGCTGTCGCAGACCGCCGGGTCGTTGGCCGGGTTGTCGACGTCGTCGTCCGCGATCGGGTCGTCCGAGCGGCCGTACCGCGCGGCGTTGTACTTGACCTTCACCCAGTCGGTGACCATGCCGTCCACGGTGTACCGCCCGGACGACTGGGCCTCGTAGTACTGCTTGAGCGACTCGTCGCCCGGCTTCGTGCCGAAGTACAGCTGGCGGAAGTGCTCCGGGCTGTAGTTGGCCTGCCAGACGGTGGAGTTGTCGACCGCGCGGTTCGGTGCCGGGATCTCGTTGTGCCGCGGCCCGTCGAACCGGGTCGGACCCGGGATGTCCGGGTTCATGTCCTTGTCCGGGTAGGCCGGGTCCCGCTCGTCGCCGAACTCGGCCAGGATCACGAAGATCTTGTCGGTCCGCTCCCGGGCCAACTCGACGTACTGGTTCTTCTTGCCGCCCTTGCCCGGGGCTGCGGCCCGGGCGCCGGCCGCCGTCGCCGCGCCGCCGGCGGTCTCGCCGACCTTGACGACGGTGCTGCCGTTGATCTTCTGCGGCGTGGCCTTGCCGGACAGGACCTCGCTGAGACCCTCCTGACGAAGCGCGCGGCGCTTCTCTTCGAACTTGTCCGGCAGATCATGCTCAGCCTGCGCGGGCTCGGCCACCGACGGAGCGGTGGCCGGCAACTTCGGCTGCGGCGCGGCGCTGGCGGCCGTGCCCGCCACCAGTCCCGTCGCTGTCAGCGAAAGCCCGAGCAGACCCACTGCGACTTTGCGCACGTGGTACCTCCGGTGTGAGGGAACCGGCCCACGGGGTCGGGCCGGTGAGGCGTCCCACTAGTGGGACCATTGGTGAAGATAGACATTCCCGTGACGGGTGGGAAGACAAGCACGTCGATTTGTGGCAACTTCTTGACGGGATGGCTCTTCACCGTCACATCCGCATCGGTCGATCGGATGGATCGAGCAGGGCGACCGTCCGGGTACGCGAAAGGGGCCGGTGGCGTCGCCGCCACCGGCCCCTCCGTTGGTGCTACCCGATCAGTTGGTGACCTTGACGACCATGTCGCTGGTCGGGGCGGTGCCCTGCTGCAGGATCTCGATCTTGGTGCCGGTGCCGGCCATCTTCACCGAGTTCCACGCGTTGCCCGAGTTCCAGTACGTCCCGATGCCGCTGTCGTCGAAGATCGGGTTCGGGTCGAGCGCCGGGACCGTGACCGCCACGCCGTTCTTGTGGAAGGTCTGGGCCGGCTTGGCGTACAGGCTGAACGTCGCGTCGTAGCCACCGCGCCGGTTGGTGATCGTGCCCTGGCCGCCGATGTTGATCTTCTGCGGACGGACGTCGACCGGGAGGTTGAGGCCGTAGCCCGGGTGCTGCGACGTGTTGTTGTCGCCGTACGCGTAGTTCACGTACCACACCAGCATGCCGGGGTGGTTCGAGAACCGCTCGACGAAGTCCGGCCGGGTGTTGCCCCAGCCGAAGTTGTACCCACCGGTCCGCAGCGCGTCGTCGTAACCGAAGTAGGTCCGGTTCTCGGCGATGTAGAAGCGGGGGAAGGTGTCGGTGACCGAGCCGCCCATCCGGGTCCAGCCCTTCGCGGTCCATTCGGCGGCCAGCGTCTCCGCGTCGTCGGTCCACGCGACGGTGCCGTTCTTGGTCAGCGCGACGTTGTCCAGGAACGGACCCGCCAGGTGCACGCCGCCGTCGGTGGCGTAGCGGTAGCGGAACGTCACGGTCTTGCCGGCGTACGCCGACAGGTCGTAGGTCAGGTCGACCCACGCGCCGCTGGTGGAGCCGTCGACCCCGGTCTCACCCGGGTCGATGAGCGAGTTGCTCAGCGCGTGCCAGGTGGCGCCACCGTCGGTGGACACCTCGGCGTAGAGGAAGTCGTAGTCCTCCTCGATGTCCCACTGGGCCTTCGCGGTGATCGACGCGGAGGTCGAGCCAGTCAGGTCCAGGGTGCGGGTCAGCGTGGTGTTCAGGTCGTCCGCGCTGCCGCCCCACCACTCGTACGACCCGCCGAACGGCGTGTTGTAGTTCGTGGTCTGGGTCTGCGAGGGCAGGTTGACGACGACTGCCTGGGCCTTCGGCCCGTCGCTGTCGCCCGCCGGCCCGAGCGTCACCTGGGTGGTGCCGCTCTTCTGGTCGACCACCGAGTGGTTCAGCCAGCCCAGGAAGAGCTTCGACCACGGGTCCATGTAGCCCGGGGTCGAACCGATGTCGTCGGTGCCGTGGCTCAGCCACGAACCCGACGCCATCAGGCTCCAGAAGCCGACGCCGTTGTCGCCGCCCGCGGTGTCGTAAAGGTCCGGCAGGCCGAGGTCGTGGCCGTACTCGTGGGCGAACACGCCCAGGCCGCCGTTCTCCGGCTCCGTGGTGTAGTCCCGGATCCAGAAGCCGGAGTTACCGATCTGGACACCACCGGCCAGGTTGCCGGCCGGGCCGGCCTTGCCCTCGAGGTTGGGGAACGCGGCCCAGCGGTGCGACCAGATGGCGTCCTCGCCCTGGGCGCCGCCGCCGGCCTCCTCGCCCTCGCCGGCGTGCACCGCCTGGAAGTGGTCGATGTAGCCGTCGGGCTCGTTGAAGTTGCCGTCGCCGTCGTAGTCGTACCGGTCCCAGACGTCGAACTGGGCCAGGTAGTCCTTGATCTGCTGCGGCGTCTTGCCGGCCTTGACCTGGGCGTCATACCAGGACGTGGCGCTGTCCTTGACGAAGTTCCAGGAGCCGTCGGCGTCGGAGATCTTGTTGCTGCCGTACCGCGCCTCGTTGTAGGGCACGGAGATCCAGTCGCTGACGTCGCCGCCGACCGTGTACCGACCGCCGGACTGCTGCAGGTAGAAGTCCCGCATCGACTCGCCCGAACCGTAGAACATGTCCGTGTAGTGCTCCCGGTGGAAGTCCGGGCGCCACAGGGTGCTGTTGTTGTCGGTCGAGCTGCCGTCCCACTTGCGGTCCGGCTCGGGGATCTGGTTGACCACCGGGCCGGGGGTGCCCCCGGTACGCGGGTCGGTCTTGTCGCCGAAGTTGACCAGCATCGTGAAGATGGGGTCGACCTTCGGCGCCTGCTGGTACTCGACGAACAGGTCGTCCTTTACCTGGATGACCTTCGAGCCGTTGCGCGTCTGAAGCTTGGCCTTGCCCGTCAGCAGGTCGGCGATGGCCTGCTTCCGGACCTCCCGGTGCTGATCCGCCTTCGGATCCGGGAGGTTGTCCTTGCCCTGCTTCACCTTCTCGGCGCCGGGGGTGGGCTCCGCCGCCGGGGCGGCGGACGCCGGCGCCGTGACGACACCGGCTGCCAGCAGCGCGGCCGCGGCCGAGGCCAGGCCTGCTGTGACTCGTCTCCTCAAAGGTCCTCCTCCTTTGTGGATCTGTTACATGACAGGGGCAGCCAAAGCCATCACTGTCATGTAGTGCGTCACCACCTTGGCAGAGGTCCGGATCGTTGTCACGGGTCAATCACCGGTGCGGGTGCCCATCTTTCTCGGGCAAATCCGGATCAAAAGGTGCAAGGATCTGACTGTGATTCGCATTGCGTTTTGGCCACGATCACGGCTGCGTGAGCGTGATTATGAGATCCCCGAGAAGGAGCGCTGGCATCCGCCGAAATGTCACGCGGCGGCTGGAAGAATCTGCCCCCGTGTAACGAGGGCGGGGCCCGTCCGGAGCAACTGCTCCGGACGGGCCCCGCCCGTGTCGGGTTAGCGTAGATAGTTGGCGTACACGTGGCCGGCGACCGCGTCACCGGCCGCCACGCCGTTGTCCCCGTCCCACTGGTAGTGGACGCCGAGGTAGATCCGGCTGCGGGCGTTCTCCACTGCAGCGGCGGTGAAGGTGCTGAAGGTGCGGGTGACGCCCACGGCGTGCGGGTCCTCGGTCGTCGCGGTGTAGGTGACATTGTCGGTGCCGAAGTAGCGCTTCATGATGCCGGCCCACGCCCCGCCGAAGGTGGCGTGGCCGGAGACGTACGCCGGGAAGTTCGGCGAGAAGGGCACCCCGGCGTTGTTGGAGAGCGGTTGCCAGTTCGGGTCCGCAGTCGTCGCCGCGTTGCCGTCCGTGCCGGCCTCGCGGATCGCGGTGACCGGCCGCCACAGGTCGATGGCGGTCTGGTACTTCGCGTCCCAGGCGGTGATTGCGGCGTCCGCCATCGCCATGCCGACCAGGGCGAAGAGCTTCGCGTTGGCGCCCTGGCTCAGGCCACGCTGCTTGGCGACGGTCTGGGTCAGCTTGAACAACTGGCCCGGCGGCTTGTACGTGCCGTCCAGGTCGTTGGCCCAGAAGTAGGCGATGGTGGTCTGCTCTGCCGTGCGAGCGGTCGAGTTCGCCGCGCCCAGGGACTGCACCTCGTTCACCTGCGCCGCGTATTCCGGACTGGCCAGCAGGCTGGCCGGGGTGCTGTAGCCGCCGGGCGGCCCCGGACGGAACTGCGAGCCGGAGGTGAGCCCGAACGGCTTCACCAGACCCCAGTTCGGCGAGGCGGCGTCGACCCCGTCGGTCGGCCGCCACTGGCCCGGTACCGGGTCCGGGGTGTAGGGGGTGTTGCTGGTCGACCCGTCGTTCGTCCGGTTCGCCCGCATCTGGTCGACCACCGACTCGGCGACGCTGGTGCTCCAGCCGCCCGGACCGGGCTCGCCGAGCGGCACGTCCAGCCGCGCCCGCTGGTAGTCCGCCGAGAAGTCCAGGCTCGGGAAGAGCTCCAGCTGCAACAGGTTGTAGGCGGCGACGTCCAGGTTGGCCTTGAGGTCATAGCTTGCCCCCGGCTCCCGGTTCACGTTGCCGCCGAGATACGGCGTACCGATCGGGCTGAGCGCGGTATAGGTGTCGAAGAGCGCGATGTGCAGCATCGCGCCAGCCCGGGACAGCCCGGTCGGCGGGCCCCCCGTCTGCCGGTACGCCTTCAGCAGCACGTCGTTCCAGAAGAGGATGTGGTCGAAGCTGGTGGGCGCCGCGACCGCCGGAGCCGGCGCGGCGGCCACCGGGACGGTCAGCGTGAGCGCAGCGAGCGCGGCGATCCCCAATTTCCGAATTCTGGACAGCGTCTTCAACCCGGCCCTCCCATGTCGGTCGCTCCCTGCTCCGGCGTCGAGGCGGTGCCCCGGGCCGAAGTGGCTCCACTGTGGCGGCCGGGCGGCCGGGCCGGGAGGGCAAAGCGGCCAGCCTGGCCGCAAGCTGCACTGTGCAAACTGCGGCAGTGGTCAGACCAGTCCGCTCCGGGCTGCCGCGATGCCGAGGGTGAGGCGGTTGGTGGCCCCCAGCCGTTCCTCCAGCGATTCCATCTGACGTCGAACCCAGCGGGTGCTTCGGCCGAGGCTGCGCGCGATGGCCTCGTCCTTGAAACCGGCGGCGGCGAGCCGGAGCACCTGGAGCTGCGCGCTGCTGGGGCCACCGGCAGCCGCGGACGCCGGAGGGTCCAGTGGCACCGCCCGCCGCCACAACAGCTCGAACCAGTCCAGCAGCGCGTCGACGAGGGCCGGGACCCGGACCAGCAGCGCGCCACCATCCGTCGATGGGATGCCGACGAGCGCCACCCGATCCGCGATGGTCAGTTGCACCGGTAGCCCGGGCAGGAGGCGGATGCTGCCCGCCCGGTCGTGCCCGGCCGCCGGCCCGGTCGACTGCGCCACTGTCTCGGGAGTGCGGATTGCCCGAAACCGGACGCCGGCCTCCGGTGCCGGCGCGGGCCAGCCGTACGGATCTTCGCCCCGCCGGTTGGTGCGCAGGTGGTGGCAGTGGTGCCGGGCCGTGGTTACCAGTTCGTGGAGCCGGGCGGCGATCTCGTCGCTGCCGCTCAGCAGTTCCAGCTGGGTGCCGGTGCCCCAGGCGGCCCGGGGCGGCTCTCGTTCCAACCGCTCCAGCTCGGCGTACCGGTCGGCCAGCTCCCGGTTCGCGTCGGCCAGCTCCCGCTGCCGGGCCAACAACAGGCGACGCAGTGCCGCGGCCGGCGACACCGCGCGCAGGCTCCCGGCCGGGGTCTGGAACACCAGTGCGTGCCGGAGCAGTTCGGCGAGCGCGGGTGTCTCCGGTGCCTCCGGGGGGACGAACGGTGCCGAGGCGTCCGCCAGCAGAGCCTCGTACAGCTGTCGCGCATCATCGGAGAGCAGCCCAGCAAACATCCTCGTCCCCCGTCCCCCGCGGCCGCCGGTGGCGGCGTCGCGCTGCCGCAGCCGGTGCCCGGTCGGCGTGACGCTCCGTACGTCTCCGGTACAGCACTGTGACGACAGCACTCAGATGGTCACAGCGGAGTTCGGCGGATGTCAATATGAGACGCACCGTTCCGCTGGATGGCCCATCCGGGCCGCCGGGACAGGGCGAGGGCCCGCCGGGAGCAACAGCTCCCGACGGGCCCTCGTGGTGTTCGCCGGGTCGGTTCAGTTCTTCGCCGGGGTCACGAACACCGTGGCGTACGAGTTGTCCTGGGCGGCCCGCTTGATGGTGATCGAGACGCCGTACGCGACGCCCGCGTCACCGGGGTTGCCGGTGCCGAGCACGGTGAATCCGAGGTCGGTGCCGTACAGCCCCGTCGCCGGGCTGCCATCCGGGTTGGTCACCCGGGTGGTGTACGGCGCGCCGCCGCGCGACGGGATGACGACGGAGGCGTCGCTGTCCCGAGCGTAGAGCCGCCCGTCGCGGACCTCGATGCCCGGGTACCAGCCCTTGGCGTCGGTGAAGGCCGACACCGGAGCCTGGGCAGCGAAGTCGGTGCAGTACTCGCTGTACGGCTCGTCCGCCGCCTCCAGGCACTCCTTGAACGGGTACGTCGGGTTCAGGGAGAAGGCCGCGTTCGAGGACTGCGGGCGGCTGGGCAGGTTGTCCAGCAACGACGGGTCCTTGACGGCCGCCTCACCCTGCCGGCGCAGCGGCTCGTTGTGCGAGTCGACGATCAGCAGGCCGCCCTTGGCGCCGTAGCTCGGCAGGGAGGTCAGCTGTGCGGTGACGTGGTTGACGTTGCCGAGCACGGTGTCCCGGTACCAGACCAGCATCCCCGGCGCGTTGTACGCGACCTTGTCGACCTTCCACGCCTCGCGCGAGTAGACCGTGTCGTAGGCGTACTTCAGGCCGGCGTCGAAGCCGTCGAAGTTGCGCCACTCGGCCAGGTAGTACTGCGACTTGACCTGGGAGCCGGCGTCGAGGTGCCAGCCCGCCCCAGTGGTGTCGGTGAAGGTGCCACCGGTGAGGGTCCAGCCGTTGGCGCCGTTCTCGGCGTCGTCGCTCCAGGTGGTGGCCCCGCCGCCGGTGACCGAGAAGTCGTCGGCGAACCAGCCGCGCTCCACGAACGCCGCGTCCGTGCAGTAGCGCAGCCGCAGTTGCACCGTCTTTCCGGCGTACGCCGACAGGTCGACGTAGTCGTGCCGCCAGCCGTGGGTGTCACCGGTCAGGCCGTACTTCTTGTTGCCGTAGTCGGCCATCCGCCCGTTGGGGTCGCCGTAGCCGTCGTTGGTCGTGACCAGCTTGCCGGCGGCGTCGTAGACCTTCTGCTCGGTCCAGGTGGCGCCGCCGTCGGTGGAGACCTCGACGAAGCCCATGTCCCAGTCGGCCTCGATGACGTAGTTGTTCCACATCCAGAACTTCGCGTCGGCGGCGTTCGGGACGGTCACCGTGCGGCTCAGCTTGACGTCGGCCCAGTCCTGGTCGGCACCGCTGTACCACATGTTGGCGCCGCTGTGCGGATCGGCCAGGGTGATCACCTTGTCCGGCAGGTTGATCTTGATGCCGTCCTTGGTACCCACCGGGGTGCGCGAGGTCTGCCCGAGCTGCACCGCGCGTGGGTCGTCACCCGGGTTGACGTTCAGCGGGTCGGCCCAGCCGAGCACCCACTTGTCCCAGATGCCCATGTGGGTGGGCAGCGCCTGGAAGATCTCCCCGGAGTGCGATCCCGAGGACATCAGGTCCCAGAAGTCGACGTCCGAGTCGCTGTTGTTGCCCGAGGTGTCGTAGAGGTCCGGCAGGCCGAGGTCGTGCCCGAACTCGTGGGCGAAGACGCCGAGGCCGGCGTCCTCCGGCTGCACGATGTAGTTCGACACCTTCAGGTTGGTGCCGGGGACGGTGTAGCCACCGGCCACCGCCGAGGAGTGCGCCCAGACCGCGTAGACGCCCTGGTCGCCGCCGCCGCTGGACTTGCCCTTGCCGGCGTGCACCAGCACCAGGTGGTCGATGACGCCGTCCGGCTCGTTGTAGTTGCCGTCCCCGTCCCGGTCGCCCTGGTCCTCGATGTCGTAGTCGGCCCAGGGGAAGTTCGGGTCCATCTTGGCCAGCGCGTCGATCGCGTCCGTGGCGAGCCGTCCGGCGCCCAGCGGGTTGTCCGGGTGGCCGTTCATCGACTGCTGCCGTCCGGCGACCCAGTTGCCGTTCGCGTCCCGGCTGCAGCGGGAGGCGGCGTACCAGGCCTCCGAGTGCGGCACTGTGATCCACGGGCTGGCCTGCCCGTCGACCGTGTACGCGCCCTTGGACATCTCCAGGTACATGTTGTGCATGGTCCGGCCGGCCAGGCTGATGCCCGGCTTGCCGTCCGGCCCGGTCAGGTCCTTACGGACCCGCTCGGTGATGCCCTCCTTGGTGTAGAGCATCTTGTCGTAGTGCGCCGGCGAGAAGTCCGGCACCCACATCGAGTTGTTGTCCTTGTGGGGCAGGGTGGCCGGGTCGGCGATCTTGTTGTGCGTCGGGCCGTTCTGGACGGTGCCGGGGACGCAGGTCCGGTCGTCGAAGACCGTCCTGGGGACCATGACGTTGGTGAAGTCGTCGTTGGCCTGGTCGTTGAACTCCACCAGCAGGGTCAGCAGCTTGGCCGTCTGGGTGCTCTTGGCCTGCTTGATCTGGCGCGGGCTCTTGCCCGTCTTGATCGCCTTGGCCTCCAGCTTGGCCAACTCCCGCGCGGTCACCGGGTTACCCCCGGCGAACTTCCGGTCGTAGGCCTTGGCGTCGTCCCCGGGCGAGGTATAGATGCCGTCCTTGCCCTTGACCTCCTTGCCGCCGGTGTCCGGCTGCACCTCGGGCTCGGCGTAGTTGATGTAAAACTCGTCCGCCCCGATCGTGGCCGGAGCCGGACCGGCCGTCTGGGCGGCCGCGCTGCCCGTCACGGTCAGTGACGCTGCGGCGAGGGCGATGGCGGGCAGCGCGACGAGTATGCGCCGGCGTGACCCGGATTGCGGAGAGGTACTCATTCCGCTCCATTCGTGGGGCATGGGACAAGAAATCGGCCGGTGCCCGGCAGTGATGCCCGTCGAACCGGTCCAATGTGGCTGAACCTAAAGGAGAAGGCACCCCCACCGACAGAGGTCGAGTTGCCGCTCTACCCGTTCAGCCCGCCATGCCTCCACCGAACCGCTGATCCGTACGCCACGAAAATGATGATGGGTGACGGTCCGTGCGGACCGTCACCCATCTCGGGGTACGCCAGCCGTCAGTCCTCGTCGGACTTGCCGCCACCCATGCCCGAGGCGATCAGCTCCATCACCGAGGAGTCCTGCAGCGTCGTCACGTCGCCGAGCGAGCGGCGCTCTGCGACGTCCCGCAGCAGCCGGCGCATGATCTTGCCGGAGCGGGTCTTCGGCAGCTCGGGCACCAGCATGATCTGCCGCGGCTTGGCGATCGGGCCGAGCGTCTTCGCCACGTGGTTGCGCAGCTCGGCGATGAGCTGCTCGCCGGCCTCGCCCGAGGTCTCCGCGGTGCCCCGCGGGATGGCGAACGCGACGATCGCCTGGCCGGTGGTCGGGTCGGTCGCGCCGACCACCGCCGCCTCGGCCACCGACGGGTGGCTGACCAGCGCAGACTCCACCTCGGTGGTGGAGATGTTGTGTCCGGACACCAGCATCACGTCGTCGACCCGGCCGAGCAGCCAGATGTGCCCGTCGTCGTCCTTCTTCGCCCCGTCACCGGCGAAGTAGACCCACTCGTCGCCGGCGTTGGCGCCGGCCCCGAACCGCGACCAGTAGGTCTCGATGAACCGGTTGTCGTCGCCCCAGATGGTGCGCAGCATCGACGGCCACGGCTCGGTGAGCACCAGGTAGCCACCGCCGCCGTTCGGCACCGACTGGCCCTGGTCGTCCACCACGTCGGCGACGATGCCGGGCAGCGCGGTCATCGCCGAGCCCGGCTTGGCCTCGGTGACGCCCGGCAGTGGCGAGATCATGATCGAGCCGGTCTCGGTCTGCCACCAGGTGTCGACGACCGGCAGCTGACCCCGGCCGATGTGCTGGCGGTACCAGATCCACGCCTCCGGGTTGATCGGCTCGCCGACGCTGCCGAGCAGCCGCAGCGAGGACAGGTCGTAGCCGGCCGGGATGTCCTCGCCCCACTTCATCATGGTGCGGATCAGGGTCGGCGCGGTGTACAGGATGGTGACCTTGTACTTGTCGACGATCTCCCAGAACCGGCCCTTGTGCGGGGTGTCCGGGGTGCCCTCGTACATCACCTGGGTGGCGCCGTTGGAGAGCGGGCCGTAGACGATGTAGGAGTGGCCGGTCACCCAGCCGATGTCGGCGGTGCACCAGTAGACGTCGGTCTCCGGCTTGACGTCGAACACCGCGTGGGTGGTGTACGACGTCTGGGTCAGGTAGCCGCCGGTGGTGTGCAGGATGCCCTTCGGCCGGGCGGTGGTGCCGCTGGTGTAGAGGATGAAGAGCGGGTGCTCGGCGTCGAACGGCTGCGCGACGTGCTCCGGCGAGGCGGTCTCCACCGTCTCGTGCCACCAGTGGTCCTTCTCCGACCAGGCGACGTCCTCGCCGGTGCGGCGGACCACCAGCACGTGCTCCACCGAGGGGCACTTCGCCACCGCCTCGTCGACGGTCGGCTTCAGCGCCGACGGCTTGCCCCGCCGGTAGCCGCCGTCGGCGGTGATCACGACCTTGGCGCTGGCGTCCTGGATCCGGTTGGTCAACGCGTCCGCGGAGAAGCCACCGAAGACCACGCTGTGCGTGGCACCGATCCGGGCGCAGGCCAGCATGGCGGCCGCCGCCTCCGGGATCATCGGCAGGTAGATCGCCACCCGGTCGCCGGCGGTGACCCCCAGGTCGGTCAGCGCGTTGGCCGCCTGGCAGGTCAGCTGGTGCAGGTCGGCGTAGGTGAGGGTGCGGGTGTCACCCGGCTCGCCCTCCCAGTGGATCGCCACCTTGTCGCCCCGGCCGGCCTCGACGTGCCGGTCCAGGCAGTTGTACGCCACGTTGAGCTGGCCGCCCACGAACCACTTCGCGAACGGCGCGTTCGACCAGTCGAGCACCTGGTCCCACTGCTTCGCCCAGGTCAACCGGCCGGCCTGGCGCTCCCAGAACCCGAGTCGGTCGCCCTCGGCCTCGGCGTACGCGTCGGCCTTGACGTTGGCGTTCGCGGCGAGTTCGGCCGGCGGCGGGAACTGCCGCGTCTCGTTCAGCAAGTTGGCCAGTGCCTCGCTCATGCGGTGCTCCTTCGTCGCGTGACCTGCGTCTCGTACGCCGCTGAGGTTAGTCGCGCGGTGCCCGCCCCGCGACAGCCTGGTCCGACCCCGCGCGCCCAGCGGCCCTCGGCGCGCGCCGGGTGGCGCGCTCGGTCCTGCCCGTCTCGTGCGGCGCGGGCCCGGTGCGGCGGGGGCGGGCCTGGACCGGCGGGGCTCGGCATGGCGGGCGCGGGATTGCGGCATGTGGGCGGGTCATGGGCAGCTAAGGGCGCGGGCCACCGCAACCGGTGTCGATCACGGCGGCCGGACCGCCGTCCGGGCGGGCGGGTGCCCAGCCAGGGTGGCGGGGTGGATAGCGTGGCGGGGTGACCACCGATCCGCTCGCCCCGCTGCTCGCGCTCGCCGACATCGCGCCCGCCGTCGAGCAGGCCCGCGACCGGGTCGACCAGGCGCACCGGCACCGCGCGCTGCGCCGCCACGGTGGTCAGGTCGCCGCCGAGGTCAGCCTCCGCTCCGCCGTGGCCAGCGCCGCGCTGGACGGCCGGGTGCACGACCGTGAGGAGGTACGCGCCGGCACGGTCACCGACCCGGTGCTGCAGGGGGCGCTGCGGGTGGCCGGGGCCCTGCCCGGGCTGAGCGAACTCTGGCCGAAGGCTCCCCGGCAGGCCCTCGCGAGGTTGCACGTCCTCGCCGCCCGGGACGTCGTGGCCGAGTCCGAGCTGGGTCGGCCGGTGTCCGACCCGGTGGTCGCGGCGCGCCTCGACGGGCTGGCCGGGCTGGTCGCCGGCGGCACCCGGGTACCGCCGCTGGTGCTGGCCGCCGTGGTCCACGGCGAGCTGCTGAACCTGCGCCCGTTCGCCGGCCCGTCCGGGGTGGTGGCCCGGGCCGCCGCCCGGCTGGTGCTCATCTCCAACGGTTTCGACCCGCGTGGGCTGGTCGCCGTCGACGTTGGCCACCGGGAGCGGGAACCCGAGTACGTCGGCGCGGCCGGCGCCTTCGCCACCGGCACCCCGGACGGGCTGCGCTCCTGGCTCCGCCACTACATGACCGCCGTCGAGGTCGGCGCGGACCAGATCGCTGTCATCGGCGACGAAATCCTCGCCGCCTCCTGACCCGCCCCCGCGCGGTGCGCTCCGCCCGTGCGGCATCCGCGCGGTGCGGCATCCCCGCATTTTCGCCGAGAATGGTGCTATCTGACGCCGGGAGGCCGCACTTTCCGCGTAAGTGCGCGGTCTAACCGGTGGGCGCGAGGTGGGGAGGCGGAGTCAGGTGGTGGGGGTGGTGGCACGGGTGCGGCGGTGCCGGCCGTACCAGGCGATGCCGATGGCCACCCCGACGCCGACGCCGAGGGCCGCCGCGGCGACCGGCACGGCGGGACGTTCGCGCAGCCGCCGGCCCAGCGGGACCGGGTGCCGGAACTCCAGCACCGGCCACGAGTTCTCCACCGCCAGCTTCCGCAGGGCCCGGTCCGGGTTCACCGCGGTCGGGTGCCCCACGCACTCCAACAGCGGCCGGTCGCTGTACGAGTCGGAGTAGGCGTACGAGTCGGCCAGGTCGTAGCCGCGCTCGACGGCCAGCTCGCCGACCGCGTCGACCTTGCTGGGGCCGGCCGCGTAGAACTCGACCTCACCGCTGTAGCGGCCGTCCTCGACCGCCATCCGGGTGGCGATCACGTCGGTGACCCCGAGCAGCTCGCCGATCGGCCGGACCATCTCCTCGCCGGAGGCGGAGACCAGCACCACGTCCCGCCCGGCGGCCTGGTGCTCCTCGATGAGGGCGGCGGCCTCGGCGTACACGTAGGGGTTGATCAGCTCGTGCAGCGTCTCCGCGACGATCTGGCGGACCTGTTCCACCTGCCAGCCCTTGCAGAGCGTGGCGAGATAATCCCGGGTCCGGGCCATGGTCTGCTCGTCGGTGCCGCCCAGCCGGAACATCAGCTGCGCGTACGCCGACTTGACCACGTCACGCCGGGTGATCAGCCCGTCCCGGTAGAACGGCCGACCGAACGCCAGTGCGCTCGACTTGGCGATGACGGTCTTGTCGAGATCGAAGAAAGCGGCGCTTCGGCCCACGGCGCGAAAGTCTAGCCCGAGGGGTGACGGCCAGCGTGGCCCCGGGGTCGCCGGCGAGAGCCCGGCCCGCAGGTCGCTGCCCTGAGTGACGACCGTCACACTCTGCGAATGCGGATTAGCGGTGTGTGGAGCAGACACCACTCGACGTATACCGGTCCGCTGCGGCATGCTTGTGCTCGCGATGAGAGTTCACGTCTCATCGGCTGGAAGGCCCTCGGCGGTTGCACCCCCCGTGACCGCTGAGCCGGTTCGGCTCGACCCCCCCGGAGCCGAACCTCACGACGACCCCCGTCTCCCCCCGACGGGGGTCGTCCCATTCTGGGAGCGCTGCTCCACCGCAGGTCACCGGCCGTCCTCGTCCGGTGGCCGGCTTCCTGGTTGACCGTCGGCCCGGGAGTCGGGCGGAACCCCGTTCGGCCGCCGGTGCAGCCAGGTGCCGGCCGGGCGAACTGGCTGACCACCGGGACCACCTTTCACACCGTCGCTGACCGCCGCGCCTTCGGCGGCCGGATTGCCCTGCTCCCGGCGCCCATAGCAGATCGACTCGCCCGGGCGTGGCCTGTCCACAGCTGCTCTCGCCGTCCACAGGGGATCGCTGACGTGTTCTACGACGAGACTGACGGACTGTCGCCCAAGCTGCGCCGGATGGTCACGCAGGCCATTCAGGACGCCGAGGCCGACCTGAAGGCCAAGCACCGGGAGCAGTACCGCGAGAAGCTGAAGGCGCGGAACACCAAGCGCAACGAGCGCGTCATCGGCCGGTGTGACGAGCTGTGCGAGGAACTGGAAGACCTGATCGAGGAAATGGAGTCCGGGCGGATCGACCCGTGAGACGTGCTCGTGAAGTACCGCGACATCGGGCAGGAGCACGGCCGAATCACCGAGCTGCAGGACAACCTGCTTGCCAGCGACGACGAACTGGAGCGGTTCGAGGCGCTGACCCCGGACGAGCGTTGAACACCGGCCACGACGGCGGCGCCGGGACCTGGACGCCAGCTCCCCGACGGACGTACCGGCCCGGTTGGAGGCGCTCGGGCTGCTCGGTGGCCTGCCCCGGGCCGCCCTGCACGCTCAGGTCGCCGCGGTGCTCAAGGTCCTCCTCAACGTGCGGCGCACCGCCGAGGGGCGGGTGCTGGAATCCGTCAGCGTCTGACCGGAAAATGAGCCTGACCAGGGCGGGTCTTGTGCAGGGGGCATCGCCGGGCTGGTGGGGGCCGGTCCGGTGTGATGTTGGTGGTT
>NZ_JBIDCT010000008.1:0-342391 GCF_043204735.1 Micromonospora sp. NPDC047740 | reverse complement strand
CCACCAACATTCCGATCCGGGCCCACCCGGGCGACCCCGGCTCGCGGGGCACCTTCCTCGGCCGTGCACCCGTGTTCAACGCCCCCGAGCCGGCCACCATTCCGGGCCGGGGATGCCCACCGGCCGCCCGCAAAACCGGACACCGCGCACCGCAATCCGGGACGGGAGGAGTAGACGTGCTCCACGTCGCGGAAACGGCGGTATCGGACACCCGCCGACACCGCCACATCCCCGACCCGAAGTCGATCACGACCCCTACGCAACAACCGAGGCCGACACTTTCGGGAAAGTGGCCCTTCGGACACCTTCGGGGAAAGTGGCCCTTCGAAGCGCCGGAAGGCCCCACTTTCGGCGAAACTGCGCCCCCTGACATACAGGTGGCGGAGCTAGGACCGGTCAGCCAGGACAGGCCTCCAGCCCGTACCCGAGGCACGAGCCACGCAGGTCGCACAATCCGGACGGCGCAGGACCACGACGCGGGTGTGGCCCGCCGTGACCGGCGCAGGGATCAAGCCTGACCGCCCGGAGCCGGGCACGGCGGGCCACACCCGAAACCGCAACCAAAGACGACACCGCATGCCCGGAGACCGTCACCAACGGCGGACGATCACGGCTCGAACTTGTAGCCCAGGCCCCGGACGGTGACGATGTAGCGCGGCGCCGAGGGCTCCGGCTCGATCTTCGAGCGCAGCCGCTTGACGTGCACGTCCAGCGTCTTGGTGTCGCCCACGTAGTCGGCGCCCCAGACCCGGTCGATCAGCTGCCCCCGGGTGAGCACCCGGCCCGCGTTGCGCAGCAGCAGCTCCAGCAGCTCGAACTCCTTGAGCGGCAGCTGCACGGGGCCGCCGTCGACGGTCACCACGTGCCGCTCGATGTCCATCCGGACCGGGCCGGCGGCCAGGGTCGGCGCACCCGACTCGGTCGCCTCCGCGCTCTGCCGGCGCAGCACCGCCCGGATCCGGGCCACCAGCTCGCGCGGCGAGTACGGCTTGGTCACGTAGTCGTCGGCCCCGATCTCCAGGCCGACCACCTTGTCGATCTCACTGTCCCGGGCGGTGACCATGATGATCGGGACGTGCGAGCGCTGACGGAGCTGCCGGCAGACCTCGGTGCCCGACATCTCCGGCAACATCAGGTCGAGCAGCACGATGTCTGCGCCGGTCCGGTCGAACTCGGTTAGGGCGGAGGTGCCCGTCGCGGCGACGGAGACCTCGAAGCCCTCCTTGCGCAGCATGTAGGACAGGGCGTCGGAGAACGATTCCTCGTCCTCGACCACCAGTACGCGGCTCAACGGGGTGTTTCCTTTCCTTCAGGCCTACCGGAGCTCGGCCGGGCCGGCCTCGATCCCAGCGGACGAGAGTGTCGCCTCCAGGTCGTCCGGGGGGCGCGCGGGCAGCCGGAGGGTGAACGTCGACCCTCCACCAAGAGTGCTCGACACGTCCACCCGACCGCCATGGTTGCTGGCGATGTGTTTGACGATGGCCAGGCCCAGGCCGGTGCCACCGGTGGCCCGGGAGCGCGCCTGGTCGGCCCGGTAGAACCGCTCGAAGATCCGGTCGACCTCGTTCGGGGCGATGCCGATGCCCTGGTCGGCCACGGCGATCTCGACGTACTCGTCGGTGGCCCGCGCGGTCACCCGGACCGTGGTGTCCTCGCCCGAGTAGTTGATCGCGTTCTCCACCAGGTTCGCCAACGCGGTGGCGAGCTGGCTGTCGCTACCGTACACGGTCAGGCCGCGCTGCCCATCGACGACGATCTCCACGTGGCGGGCCGTGGCACCGGTCCGGGTCCGGTCGATCACCTCGGCGATCACCCAGTCCACGGAGACCGGCTCCGGCGCGGGTTGCGGCTCGGCGCCCTGGAGCCGGGTCAGCTCCAGCAGTTCCTGGACGAGCCGGCCCAGCCGGGTCGACTCGTGCTGGATCCGCTCGGCGAACCGCCGGGCGGCGATCATGTCCTCGGAGAGGTCCGCCGCGCCCTCACCGGCCGGCTCGGTGGCGTCGACCAGTGCCTCGGCGAGGAGTTGGAGGGCCCCGATCGGGGTCTTCAGCTCGTGGCTCACGTTGGCCACGAAGTCCCGCCGGACCCGGGCCAGCCGGTGCGACTCGGTGACGTCGGCCGCCTCGACGGAGATGTAGCCGGCGCCGAGCCCCATCGCGCGCAGGTGCACGCCGAGCGGGTTGTCGCCCGCGCTGTCGCGACCACGCGGCAGGTCCAGCTCGATCTCGCGGCGCACGCCGGTGCGGCGGACCTGCCCGGCGAGGGTACGGATCAACGGGTGCGCCACCATGGTGCCGGGCGTCCCGCCGGTGCGGAGCAGGCCCATCGCCCGCGCGGCCGGGTTCACCAGCACCGGCTGGTCGTCCGGGTCGAGCACCACCACGCCGGCGCGGAGCGAGTCGATCGTCTTCCGGCCGAGCCCGGAGAGCCCACCCTGCTGCTCGTCGGGAATCGCGGGCCTCCCTGCCTGCCAACGGGAGCGCTCGCTCCCCGATGACGCCGATCGGCGCCGCCACTGCCGGACGCGTCCGGACAGCAGCAGCCCGGCGACCAGTCCGGCCACCAGTGCCACGGCCACCACGGCCGCCACCGCCCAATCCACCCGGCGATCGTAGGGTCAATGTTCACCTGGCGATCGGGCAGAATGGGACGAACCACTCTCACTTCCGGGAAAGTTCACTCACGGGCCCCGCGTCGTTCACCCGGGTTCACCTTGGCGCCGTCACCCCCGGCCTACCGTGGGTCGCGCACCTGCTCACGCCGTACGCGGCCGGCCCCGGCCGCCCGCGGCCACCGACCTCAGGAAGTGACGATGCGCGACGAGTTCCGGGCCGACCTGCAGATTGTCAGCCAACTGCTGGTGGACATGGCGGAGGGGGTGCGCGCCGCGCTGCGCCAGGCCACCAGGGGCCTGCTCACCGCCGACCGCGCGGCGTCCGAGACGGTGGTCGCGCGGGACGCCGAGATCGACGACCTCTACCGGCACGTGGAGGAGCGGGTCTGCGACCTGCTGGCCCGGCAGGCGCCGGTCGCCTCCGACCTGCGGGCGATGATCACGGCCCTGCACGTGGCGGCCGACCTGGAGCGGATGGGCGACCTGGCCGACCACGTGGCCAAGACGGCGCTGCGCCGGCACCCCTCCCCGGCGGTGCCGGCAGAGCTGCGTCCGGTCTTCACCGACATGGCCGCCATCGCCGACCGGATGGCCGAGAAGATCGCCACGCTGCTGGCCCGGCCCGACGCCGCGCTCGCGGCCGAGCTGGACAGCGACGACGACACCATGGACGACCTGCACAAGAGCCTCTTCGGCGTGCTGCTCGGCGACGACTGGCCGTACGGGGTGGAGACCGCGATCGACGCCACCCTGCTGGGCCGCTTCTACGAGCGTTTCGCCGACCATGCGGTGAACGTCGGCGAGCACGTGATCTACCTGATCACCGGCGAGGCCGCCGCCTCGGCGAGCTGAGCCCGGACGCGACGAAGGGGCCCCGGTCACCCGGGGCCCCTTCGTCGTCCGGTCAGCGGCCCTGGTTGGCGACCGCGGCGGCGGCCTCCTTGGCCGCCGCCGGGTCCAGGTACGTCCCGCCCAGCGTCTGCGGGCGCAGCTGCGGGTCGAGGTCGTAGCGCAGCGGGATGCCGGTCGGGATGTTCAGCTTGGCGATCGCCTCGTCGGAGATCTGGTCGAGGTGCTTGACCAGGGCGCGCAGCGAATTGCCGTGCGCCGCGACCAGCACCGTACGGCCGGCCAGGATGTCCGGCACGATCGAGTCGTACCAGTAGGGCAGCATCCGCTCGACGACGTCCTTCAGGCACTCCGTCCGCGGCATCAGCTCGGTCGGCAGCAGCGCGTACCGGGAGTCACCGACCTGGGACCACTGGTCGTTGTCGTCGATCGGCGGCGGCGGCGTGTCGTACGACCGGCGCCAGAGCATGAACTGCTCCTCGCCGTACTCGTCCAGGGTCTGCTTCTTGTTCTTGCCCTGCAGGGCGCCGTAGTGCCGCTCGTTGAGCCGCCACGACCGGCGCACCGCGATCCAGTGCCGGTCGGCCGCGTCCAGCGCCAGCTCGGCGGTGCGGATGGCGCGGCGCAGCACGCTCGTGTGCACCACGTCCGGCAGCAGGCTGTGCTCGCGGAGCAGCTCGCCGCCGCGCCGCGCCTCGCTCTCGCCCTTGGCCGTCAGGTCGACGTCGACCCAGCCGGTGAAGAGGTTCTTGGCGTTCCAGTCGCTCTCGCCGTGCCGCAGCAGGACCAGCGTCCCGACGGTGGGCCCCTCGCTCGCAGTCATGCGGATCATCCTGCCGTACCTCGTCGGCGGACACGCGGGGACCGGTCGTGACGACCACCACGTGGAAAAGCTGATGACCGGCGTTCCGGCCCGAGACTAGGTTGTAAGGCGCTGACGATTCGTCAGTCATTACCAAAACGGGGGCGTCGGAATGCGGACGGTGCAGGGCTGGTTCCGGGACACCACGGGCGGGCTGCCGAGGTCCTTCTGGTACCTCTGGACCGGCACGCTGATCAATCGGCTCGGCTCGTTCGTCCTGGTCTTCCTGGCCATCTACCTCACCCGCGAGCGCGGCTTCTCGGCCTCCCAGGCCGGCCTCGTGATCGGCCTGTGGGGCGTCGGCGGCGCGGTCGGCACCACGATCGGCGGCACCCTCACCGACCGGTGGGGCCGCCGCCCCACCCTGCTCACCGCGCACCTCGGCGCGGCCGTCATGATGGTCGGGCTCGGCCTGGCCCGGCCGCTCTGGGCGGTGGCCCTGGGCGCGCTGCTGCTGGGCCTGTTCGCCGAGGCGGCCCGCCCGGCGTTCGGCGCCATGATGGTCGACGTGGTGCCGGAGAAGGACCGGCTGCGCGCCTTCTCGCTGAACTACTGGGCGATCAACCTCGGCTTCGCCTGCGCGGCGGTGCTCGCCGGCGTCGCCGCCCAGGCCGGCTACCTGCTGCTCTTCCTGGTCGACGCGGCGACCACAGTGGTCACCGCCCTGATCATCTTCACCCGGGTCGGGGAGACCCGGACGCCCCCGACCGGCCCGGTCGCCAAGGGACCCGCGGTCCCCGCCGGTGCCCTGCGGACCATCCTCACCGACCGGGTCTTCCTCGGGTTCGTGGCGCTCAACCTGTTCGCCGCGCTGGTCTTCCTCCAGCACATCTCGATGCTGCCGATCGCCATGGGCGACTCGGGCCTGAGCCCCGCCACGTACGGCTCGGTGATCGCGCTCAACGGGGTGCTGATCGTGGTCGGCCAACTCTTCGTACCCCGACTGATCAAGGGTCGGAGCCGCTCGCACGTGCTGGCGCTCGCCTCGGTGGTGACAGGTGTCGGCTTCGGCCTCACCGCGTTCGCCGACGCCGTCTGGTTCTACGGGCTCACCGTGCTGATCTGGACCGTCGGCGAGATGCTCAACTCGCCGTCCAACGCCACCCTCATCGCCGAGCTCTCCCCCGCCGCGCTGCGCGGCCGCTACCAGGGCGTCTTCTCGCTCTCCTGGCAGTTGGCCGGGGCGACCGCCCCGATCCTCGGCGGCCTGGTCCGGGAGCACGCCGGCAACACCGCGCTCTGGGTCGGCTGCGCCGCGATCGGCGGCGTGACGGCGGTGGCCCACCTCGTCTCCGGCCCCGCCCGGGAACGGCGCGCGGTCCAGCTCCGGACCTCCGCCACGCCGGTCCGGCCGGTCACCGTGGTCCGGTCGCCGGCCCCGGAGGTGGCCGAGGCCGCGGCCACCGCTCCCGCCGAGCCGGTCCGGGCCGGTTCCTGAGGTACGCCCGTCCGGGTGGTGATCAGGGCCACCCTGGCGCGGCCCGGACCGGCTCCCTACGGTCTGAGGCGGACCGGTTAACAAACCTTCATGGAGGACGCGTGCGCGGCCTGCGGCGCTGGTGGGACGACACGGCCGGCGGGCTCCCCGCCACCTTCTGGTACCTCTGGTCCGGCCTGCTGATCAACCGGGCCGGGGCCTTCGCGATGCTCTTCCTGTCGCTCTACCTGACCGCCGCGCGAGGCGCCTCCGAGTCCCTCGCCGGGCTCGTGGTCGGGGCTTACGGGGCCGGCGGGGCGGTCGGCACGCTGCTCGGCGGAGTGCTGGCCGACCGGTGGGGGCGCCGGGCCACCCTGCTCGCCGGCCACCTGGGCGCCGCCGGGCTGATGCTGGCCCTGGCGTTCAGCCGGGAGTTGGCGGTGATCGGGGTGCTCGCCGCGCTGGTCGGGGTGGCGCACTCGATGCCCGGCCCGGCCTTCGTTGCGGCCATCGTCGACGTGGTGCCCGAGGAACGCCGCTCGCGGGCGTTCAACCTCCAGTTCTGGGCGTTCAACCTCGGCATGGCGGTGGCCTCGCTGCTGGCCGGCGTGCTCGCCGAGGCGAGCTACCTCGCGCTCTTCCTGGTCGACGCCGCCGCGACGCTGGCCGCCGCGGCCGTCGTCGCCCTGAAGGTCCCCGAGACGCTGGCCCGCCGGGCGGCGGCCCCCCAGGTCGTGGCGGGGCGGTCGCGGCGGCCGGGGCTGCACACCGCGCTGACCGACCGGACCTTCCTCGTCTTCGTCGGGCTGACCTTCCTGTTGGCCGTGCTCACCATGCAGACCTCGACGATCATGCCGCTGGCCATGCGGGCCGACGGGCTGGGCCCCTCGGCGTACGGCGTGGTGGTGGCGGTCGGCGGCGCACTCATCGTGGTGGGCCAACTCTTCGTGCCCCGGCTGATCGAGCCGTTCCGGAAGTCCACCGTGCTCGCGGTCTCCACCGGGCTGATGGCGCTCGGCTTCGGTTGGCTCGCCGTCGCCGACCACCTGCCGTTCTATCTCGGCGCGGCGGTGGTGTGGACGGTCGGGCAGATGCTCGCCGCACCCCCGAACGCGCAGATCAACGCGGATCTCGCGCCTCCGGAGCTACGCGCCCGCTACCAGTCGGTGTTCTACCTGACCTTCCCGGCGGCGTCCTTCGTGGCGCCGGCGCTGGGCGGGCTCAGCCTGCAGCACCTCGGCGAGCGGCACTGGCTCGTGGTGGGCGGGCTGGGCCTGGTGGCGGCGGTCGGTCACCTGCTCGCCGGCCCGCCGCGGGAACGCCGGGTCGCCGCGCTGCGGACGGCGCCGGCGGACCGGGCCGAAGCGCTGGCCGGCGGCCGCTGAGGCGGTCCGGCTCCAGACGGCGTCGAGCGCCCACCACGACCCCCGTCGTGGTGGGCGCTCGCACCGTACGCCCGGCGGCGGCGGGCGACACTCACCCCCGTAAGCGTCGCCCGCTCGCGCCGCCGGTTCCACGGGTGGCACCGTCCCCCAACGGTGTGCTCCACCCGATCCCTCGCGCCTCGCCTGCGCGGATCTGTTCGATCCGCCGCTCCCCCGAACGATTACAAGCGTGGCGCGGTGCAATAAAGTTAGTTCGCCCGGATTCCGGATTCAACTCAGATCGCTGTCTTGCCCGTCACAGCACCCGTGTCGGAAATCCGGCTGTCCTTGCTCCGGGCCATGTGTTGGCCAACAGCGGTTTCCCGCCAGCCATTCCCGCAAACCTCAGGCGTCCTCCCGGTTGGGATTCTCGGTGCGGAAGAAGTTGCTCTGCCGGCCGTCCCGCATCTGCTCCTGGTAGATCAGGTTCAGGCCGCGCAGGTCGAAGGTCCGGAACCAGTCGTCCCAGGTGATCTCCCGGATCCGGCTGCTCTCCCGGTACCCCGGGATGTTGAACGTCAGCACACCCGGCCGGCCCTCCCGCTCGGTGCCGGCGATGGTGGCCGGCTTGGCGCCACGGTCTCGCGCCCAGCGCTGGATCACCTCGTGGTTGGCGGTAACCAGGCTCCGGCCGGGACGCTCCGGACGATCCTGCAGTGAGGTGATCTGCTGGGACGACCGCACCGAACGGGCCGACGACCGGCCGGTCCGGACCGGCGTCGCCGCCGTACCACCGGTGGCGACCGCCGTGGGCCGACCCGCACCGGCGGCCGTCGTCGCGCCGCGCGCCCGGGACGCCGCCTTCTTCGCGGGAGCCGCCCGCTTCGCAGCAGGCACCTTCTTCGCCGCCGCCTTCTTCGCGGGAGCCGCCCGCTTGGCGGCGGGTACCTTCTTCGCCGCGGCCCGCTTGGTGGGGGCGGCCTTCTTCGCCCGCGCACCGGTGACCTTCGCGGCAGGCGCCGCCTTGGCCGCGGCGGTCCGCTTCGCCGGTGCCTTCTTGGCGGCCGCCTTCTTCGTGGCGGCGGCGCGCCCGGCCGGCCCGGTCGGCCGACGTGCCGCGCCACCGCCCCGGCTCTCCGCCCGCAGGGTCTTGGCCAGTGTCTTCACCAGTTCCGGCTTGCGCAGCGTGGAGATCCCGGAGACTCCGCGCCGGCGGAGTTGGTTACGCAGGTCGTCGACCCGCATCCGGGAGATCTCGGATTCGGAGATCCGTGGCGTGTTCGGAGTCTGGTTACCGGGTTGCCGGTTGGTCCTGGTCGCAGTCGTGCCGCGACCTGAGCTGATGCGCTGAGCCATGGGACACGCTCCTCGACAGTTCCGTCCTCGGCCCGCGGTGGGTCCCAAGTGCCGCACCGCGCGGTGCCGCATACCCGTCAGGACGGGTCCGAACCTCCGGCGGCCGAGCCGGTACTGGTCGACGGCGCGAAAAGGTGGGCGAACGCGGCCAGATTGGCCGTCGACTCGCCCCGTTTGACCCGCCACTCCCACTCCCGGCGGATCGCGGTGCCGAAGCCGATCTCCAGCATGCTGTCGAAGGATTCGTCGGCGTACGTCAGGACGGCCCCGAGCAGCCGGTCCAACTCGTCGTCGTCCAACCCGGCCAGGTTGACCCGGCCGGTCAGGTAGACGTCGCCGACCGTGTCGATGGAGAAGGCCACCCCGTACATCCGGGCGTTGCGCTGGAGCAGCCAGGACCAGAGCTCCTCGCGGCGCTCGTCCGGCTGGCGCATCACGAACGCCTCGATCCGCAGCGCGTGCTCGCCGACGATCAGGTTGCAGATCGTCTTGAGCTTGTGCGTCCCCGGCAGGGTGACCGCGTACGACGCCTCGCCGGTGGACTCCCACTCCAGCTCGCGCTCGGCGCAGACGGACTCGATCAGCGCGGCGACGTCACTCCGGCGGCTCACCGGTCCCACTGTACGGCCGCGCCCCGGACCCCGCCGGGCGGCGGCCGGACGGGGCCGGTCACCAGGAACAGGAGAGGGCGGGGTCGCCGGAGAGCTGACCGGCGAGCCGCGCACGATGCTCGGTGATCGCCTCGCCGTACACGGCGAGCAGGCCGGAGACCGTGCGATGCCAGGAGAAGTTGCGGGCGTGCTGCTGTGCACCCCGGCCCAGGGTGGCCCGCCGCAGCCGGTCCGGCAGCAGCCGGGCCAGCGTACGGGCCCAGTCGACCGGGTGGTGACCGTCGATGAGGACCCCGCTGACCCCGTCGCGGACGGCGGTG
The DNA here is from genome assembly GCF_043204735.1 of Micromonospora sp. NPDC047740. Lineage (NCBI taxonomy): Bacteria > Bacillati > Actinomycetota > Actinomycetes > Micromonosporales > Micromonosporaceae > Micromonospora > Micromonospora sp. NPDC047740. The sequence continues at coordinate 332,998 of NZ_JBIDCT010000008.1, read as the reverse complement.
ACCAGGCCGCCCACGGCGGCGGCCAGGACGGGTGTGCCGCACGCCTGGGCCTCCAGCGCCACCAGCCCGAACGACTCGTTGTACGACGGCACCGCGACCAGGTCGGCGGCCCGGTAGAGGGCGGGCAGGTCGTCACCGGTCTGCGGCGGCAGGAAACGCACCCGGTCGGCCACGCCGAGCGCGCCGGCCAACTCGATCAGCGCGGTGGGCCGGTCGAGACCGCTGCCGCTGGGGCCGCCGCAGATCACCACGGTCAGCTCGTCGACCAGCGCGGGCTCCCGCTCGCGCAGCGCGGCGACCGCCCGGATCAGCACGTCCGGGGCCTTGAGCGGCTGGATCCGGCCGACGAAGGCCACCACGTACCCGGTGGTGGGCAGGCCGAGACAGCGGCGGGCGGCGTGCACGGCGGCGTCCCGATCCCCGGCGACGGGGCGGAACCGGTCGAGGTCGACGCCGGGCTCCACCACGGCCACCCGGTCCGGCTCGGCGTCGTACCGGGCGATCAGGTCGCGCGCCTCCACCCGGGTGTTCGCGACCAGCCGGTCGGCCTCGGCGACCACCTGCTCCTCGCCGATGACCCGTGCCTTCGGCTCCGGCCGGTCGCCGGCGGCGAGCTGCGCGTTCTTGACCTTGGCCAGGGTGTGCGCGGTGTGCACCAGCGGCACGCCCCAGCGCTCCTTGGCCAGCCAGCCGACCTGCCCGGAGAGCCAGTAGTGCGAGTGGATCAGGTCGTAGTGGCCCGGCGGGCGGGCCGCCTCGGCGCGGAGCACGCCGGCGGTGAAGGCGCAGAGCTGCCCGGGCAGCTCCTCCTTGGTCAGCCCTTCGAGCGGGCCGGCAGTGACGTGCCGGACGTGCACGCCGGGCGCCATCTCCACCATCGGTGGCAGGTCACCGGAGGTGGCCCGGGTGAAGATCTCCACCTCGACGTCGGCCTCGGCCAGCCGTCGGGCGACCTCCAGGATGTAGACGTTCATGCCGCCCGCGTCGCCCGTGCCCGGCTGGTGCAGCGGCGAGGTGTGTACGGAGACGGTGGCGATGCGGCGCGGCCGCGGCCACGGCAGGGCACCTCGCTGACGACCGACACCGGTGTGCAAATCCGCCACGTCCGCTCCCTCTGTCACGGTTGATGCCGTCCCGCACGACCGGCGCTTCTTCGGTCAACCTCCGCGCCGGATGTCATCTTCCCCATCGGGCATCGGAAATGCCTGCCGGTGGTCCCCGGCGTGACGGACCTCATCGCGCCATGACAGCAGGGGCCGGGAGAGAATGATCGGATGACCTCTGTCGCCATCGTCACCGGGGCGTCCAGCGGGATCGGCGCGGCCACCGCCCGCCGGCTGGCCGCCGAGGGCTTCCACGTGCTCGCCGCCGCGCGGCGTACCGACCGGCTGGCCGGCCTGGTCGCCGAGATCGAGGCGGCCGGCGGCGCGGCCACCGCGGTGGCGTGCGACGTCACCTCGGACGCGTCGGTGGCCGCCCTGGCCGCGGCGGCCGCCGCCGCGCCCGGCCCGGTGACCCTGCTGGTCAACAACGCCGGCGGGGCGCGCGGCCTGGACCCGGTGGAGTCCAGCTCGATCGACGACTGGCAGTGGATGTACGACGTAAACGTGCTGGGCACGCTCCGGGTCACCCAGGCGCTGCTGCCCGCGCTGGAGGCGTCCGGCGCCGGCACCATCGTGGTCGTCAGCTCCACCGCGGGACACGTCGTCTACGAGGGCGGCGGCGGTTACACCGCCGCCAAGCACGCACAGACGGCGATCGCCGGTACGCTCCGGCTGGAGCTGTGCGGCCGGCCGGTGCGGGTGATCGAGATCGACCCGGGCATGGTGCAGACCGAGGAGTTCGGCCTGGTCCGATTCGGTGGCGACGCCGAGCGGGCCGCCGCTGTCTACGCCGGGGTGGCGGAGCCGCTGGTCGCCGAGGACGTGGCCGACTGCGTCGCCTGGTGCGCCACCCGCCCGCAGCACGTGAACATCGACCAACTGGTGGTCCGCCCGCTGGCCCAGGCCGCCCAGCACAAGGTGCACCGGGTCGCGGTGACGCGCGAGGAGTGAGCCGGGTTGCGAGTCCCGCAGTCGCGAACGGAGGGTGCGCCGATGCGGCAGCGCCCGCTCGGCGTGGTGACCCGGGGGACGACCAACCCGAACCGGCTCCGGCGGGTCGACAACTGGATCGTGGAGACTTGCGGCGACGCGCTGCGCGCCGCCGCCGACCCGCTGGTGGTCGACCTGGGCTACGGCGCCACCCCGGTCACCGCCGTCGAGTTGCGGGCCCGGCTCGCGACCGGGGTACGCGCCGACGTCCGGGTGGTCGGCCTCGAGATCGATCCGGTACGCGTGGCCGCCGCCCAGCCCGCCGCCGACCCGCCCGGGCTGGCCTTCGCCCGGGGCGGATTCGAGCTGGCCGGGCTCCGGCCCGCCCTCGTCCGGGCGTTCAACGTGCTGCGCCAGTACGACGAGAGCGAGGTGGCCGACGCCTGGCGTACGGTCACCGAGCGGCTGGCCCCGGGCGGGCTCCTGGTCGAGGGGACCTGCGACGAGCTGGGCCGGCTGGGCAGCTGGGTGCTGCTCGACGCGACCGGCCCCCGCACCCTGACCCTGGCCGCGAAGCTGACCACCCTGGACAGCCCGGCCCAGCTCGCCGAACGGCTGCCGAAGGCGCTGATCCACCGCAACGTCCCCGGCGAGCGGATTCACGATCTGATCCGGGCCCTGGACGATGCCTGGCACGCTGCCGCCGGCTACGCCCCCTTCGGCCCGCGCCAGCGGTGGCTAAGGACAGTCACCACGGTCAGACAGGCGGGCTGGCCGGTCCTCGACCGCCCCCGCCGCTGGCGCCACGGCGAACTCACCCTCCCCTGGCTCACCATCTCCCCCACCTGACCCCGCGTCCGTCCTCTGACCGCCCTCCGACCTCCCTCCGACCGCGTTGATCATGAGGTTAGCGGCGCCTGGTGTCCGATTTGTCGCCGCCACCCTCATGATCACCGAGGGCCGGCGGGGGTGGGTTGGGTGGGTCAGATGGTGCAGTTGATTAGGACGGGTTCGGGGTGGAGGGTTACGCCGAAGCGGTCGTGGACGCCGTCGCGGATCTCCCGGGCCAGGGCCACCAGGGCCGAGGTGCTGGCCGTGCCGCTGCGGTTGGTGAGCGCGAGGGTGTGCTTGCTGGAGATGGCCACCCCCTCCGGGCCGAGGTACCCCTTGCCGAAGCCGGCCTTGTCGATCAGCCAGGCGGCGCTGACCTTGACCACGTCCCCCGCGCCCGGCCAGGACGGCGGCTCGCCGAGCTCCGCGGCGCGCTCCCGGAACAGCTCGTACGCCTCGCGCTCGAGGACCGGGTTGGTGAAGAACGAGCCCACCGACCAGGTGTCCGGATCGTCCGCGTCCAGCACCATGCCCTTGCCGGCGCGCAGCCGCAGCACGGCGGCCCGGGCGTCGGCCAGCGGCACTCGGTCGCCCACCTCGACGCCGAGTGCCCGGGCCAGCTCGGCGTAGCGCACCGGGCCAGAGAGCGGGGAGCGGGCCAGCCGGAAGTCGACCGACAGCACCACCCAGCGGTCGCTGTACTTGAAGATGCTGCCCCGGTACACGAACCCGCAGTCGCCCGCCTCGATCCGCACCACCTCGTGGTGGGTGCGGTCGTACGCCTGGACGCCGGTGATGGTCTCGGCCACCTCCTGGCCGTACGCGCCGACGTTCTGGATCGGGGTGGCGCCGGCCGAGCCGGGGATGCCGGAGAGGCACTCCAGCCCCGACCAGCCCTGCGCCACGGTGGCGGCAACCAGATCGTCCCAGGGCTCACCGGCCTCGACCTGTACGGTGACCGTGTCGGCGTCCTCGGCGACCACCCGGAACCCCCGGGCCCGGACCAGCACCACCGTGCCGGGGAAGCCCTGGTCGCCGATCACCACGTTGCTGCCGCCAGCCAGGATGAGGACCGGCTCGTCCCGCGCCTCCGCGTCCTGCACCTTTTGTACGATTTCTTCGGCGCTGCCGGCGGTCTCCAGCCGCCTGGCCGCGCCGCCGAGGCGAAGCGTGGTGTACCTCGCCAGGGTGGCCGGGTCGATCGGGTCGGCTCCGGTCGTCGGTTCGGCGTAGACGTCTGACACGCCTTTCACCCTAGGCTGAGGGGTAGCCGCGGCACCCACTGGTGGCCGGGTCACCCCCGGGAGGATTGCGATGGGCAGACTGCACGGCACGAAGGACTTCTGGATCGGCGCGTTGCGGACGGAGGGTCCCGCCTTCGCCGCTGCCGTCGCGGAGGCGCCGCTGGAGACTCCGGTGCTCTCCTGCCCCGGCTGGACGATCTCCGACCTCGCCCAGCACCTCTGCGGGGTCTACCGCTGGGCCCGCACGGTGGTGACCGCCGGGACCACCACCAGGCCGGTACGCGAACCGGTGACCCCGCCGGCGGACCTCACCCCGGCGCAGTGGTACCGACAGGAGTACGACCAGCTCATGCGGCTGCTTGAGGGGCTGGACCCGGAGGCGCCGGCGTGGAACTTCGCGCCGCAGCCGAAGAAGGCGGGCTTCTGGCCGCGCCGGATGGCGCACGAGACGGCGGTGCACCGCTGGGACGCCCAGGTCGCCGTCGCCGCCGGTGAGCCGATCGAGGCGAAGCTCGCGGCCGACGGGGTGAGCGAGGTGCTGGACACCTGGCTGCCGGCGGGCCGGCGGATCCAGCCCGGCCAGTGGCACGGCGTGGTGCAGCTGACCGCGACCGACGCCGCCCAGGAGTGGTACCTGCGGCTACGCGGCGAGGGGGTGGCCCTGCTGGACACCACCACCATCCTCGACCACGACGAGCACCACGCCCGGGCGCAGGTCACCGGGACGGCGAGCGACCTGCTGCTGGCCCTGATGGGCCGGATCAGCCTCGACGCCCTCGGAGTGGCCGGCGACCGCCGGCTGCTCGACGGGCTGCGGGTGGGCTGACCCCCCGCCCGGGCGGCGCCGGGTCGCGCAAGGTGCCCGCACCGGAGCATCGCCCGCGGGGTCGACCTGCGCGGCCATCTCGTATGGTCGCTCTGGCGGTGACGAGGTGGGGGTGACGGGGATGACGACGGCCCAGCGTCCGACCCTGGAGGCGGTGGCCCGACGGGCCGGCGTGTCCCGGGCCACGGTCTCCCGGGTGGTCAACGGCTCCACCACGGTCGCCGAGTCGATCCAGCGGGCGGTCCGCCAGGCGGTCGAGGAGCTCGGGTACGTCCCGAACCTCGCCGCCCGCAGCCTGGTCACCCAGCGCACCGACTCGATCGCGCTGGTGCTGCCCGAGGCGGCCACCCGGGTCTTCTCCGACGACCAGGTCTTCCCGGGGATCATCCGCGGCGCCGCGCAGGAGCTGGAGGCGGCGGACAAGCAGCTCGTGCTCATGCTGGCCGGCTCGCCCGCCGGCCACGAACGGGTCGAGCGCTACACCACCGGCCGGCACGTGGACGGCGTGCTCTTCGCCTCGCTACACGGCGAGGATCCGCTGCCCGGCAAGCTGGCCCGGCTCGGCATCCCGGTGGTGTGCAGCGGCCGGCCGCTGGACGGCGCCGAGGTGCCCTACGTCGACGTCGACCACGTCGGCGGGGTCGCCCGGGCGGTGCGGCACCTGATCGAGGGCGGCCGGCGGCGGATCGCCACCATCGCCGGCCCGCAGGACATGGTCGCCGGCATCGAGCGGCTGGTCGGCTACCGGGAGACCGTCGCCGCCGCCGGCCTGCCGGAGCTGGTCGCGTACGGCGACTTCACCCGGGAGTCCGGCGCCGCGGCGACGCGACAACTGCTCGCCGCACAACCGGACCTGGACGCGCTGTTCGCCGCGTCGGACCTGATGGCGCACGCCGCCCTGCGGACCCTGCGGGAGGCGGGGCGGCGGGTGCCGGACGACGTGGCGGTGGTCGGGTTCGACGACATCGAGACGGCGGCGTACACGGAGCCGCCGCTCACCACGATCCGGCAGCCGATAGTGGAGCTGGGCCGGGCGATGACCCGGCAACTGCTGCGCATCGCGGCCGGCGAGAGCGTGGAGCAGGCGCTGCTGCTCCCCACCGAACTGGTGGTGCGCGAGTCGGCGTAGCCGGGACGCACCGGACCGGGGCCGGGGGTGTGACACCCCCGGCCCCGGCTCGTCGACCTACTTCCCGGACAACCGCTCGATCATCACGTCCGCGTCGCGGACCAGGACGGCGCGCACCTCGGCGTTCGGCACCACCTTCGGATCACCCGCCAGGTCCCGGAACGGCCGGAGCTCCCGCACCGCCTGCTTGTTGAGCCCCTTGGCCGCGAACTTGCCGGCCTGGTCCAACGGTTTGTGCAGCTGACTGGCGCTCTCGGCAGAGAGCCAGCCGGTGGCCCGGAACCGGTCCACCAGGTTGCCCATGTCCTCGATCGAGGTCGTCACGGTGAACGTGATCGACCGGGTCGACCGGTTGCCCGCCGCGTCGGTCGCCACCACGGCCAGCGTGTGCTCGCCGAGCGACAGCCCGTAGAGCGGCAGCAGGGTGTCGTCGAGGATCGGCTTCCCGTCGAGCGTGCCGACCAGCGAGGTGACCCCCGACGTGCCGTCGGTCGCCGAGTAGGTGATCCGCACGTCCTGGCTGTCGCCGTACGTCGCGCCGGCCGCCACCCCGGAGAGCAGAACCGCCGGGGCAGTGCCGTCGATCTTCAGTACGGCGGACTTCACGTCCTCCACGTTCCCCGCCCGGTCCGTGGCGCGGTACCGGAGGGTGTGGTCGCCGTCGCCGCGCACCTCGACCGAGTCGGCGTACGGCGTCCAGGCGCCGCCGTCGAGCGAGTACTCGATCCTCGCCACCCCGGACGTCTGGTCGGTGGCCGTGATGGTGACCGGCACCGCACCGTTGTGCCACCCCGAGTCGCCCGGCGGGGCGAACGTCGCGGCGGAGACGGGCGCGGTCCCGTCGAGCTTGAGCGCCAGTTTCCGCGGCGCCTCGGCGTTGCCCGCGAGGTCCACCGAGCGGTACTCGACGGTGTGCTCGCCGTCGCCGGTCACCGGGATCGGCCCGCTGTAGCGGGTCCACCCGCCGTCGGTCCGGTACTCGGTCCGCGCCACGCCGCTGTCGTCGTCGGTGGCCTGCAGGGTCACCGTGACGTCGGAGCGGAACCAGCCGGCGGCACCGTCCGGCTCGGCCGGCGAGGTGGTCGCCCGGGTGGTGGGCGCGACGGTGTCCGACGGCAGTTGCTTGAGCCGGACGTTGCGGAAGTAGACGTCGTCACCGTTGCCGTGGTTCTGGATACCGACGTAGCTGGGCTGCCGCATCCGGGCCGGGTCGGTGTTGACGTACTCGTTGATCTTCACGCCGTTCAGGTGGACCACGATGCTCTGGCCCCGGACGACGATCTCGTACGAGTTCCACTGCCCCGGCGGCTTGAGCGCGGCGTCCCGGGCGGCCAGGTCGGCCGACTGGAAGTTGTAGATCGCCCCGGTCGTCTTCTCCGGCACGTCCGTGGCGTCGATCTGGATCTCGTGCCCCTGGTTGACCGCCAGCCACGGGTCGTTGCCCGGGTTCGGGAACCCGACGAAGATCCCGGAGTTGTCGTCCCCGGCCATCTTCCAGTCCAGCTTCAGGCTGTAGTCGCGGAAGCTCTGGTCATACCAGTGCAGGCCCAGCCCGCCGTACGACAGCAGGGTGCAGTCGGCGGCGTGCAGGAACCCACCCGGCCCGGCCTGCTTCCACTTGGCCAGGCTCGCCGAGGTGCCGTCGAACAGGCTGGTGTAGCCGGCCTCCGGAGCGGTCGGCGTGCAGGCGTTCTGCGGCGCGTCGTCGAGCCGGAAGAAGTCGAACGACGCCGGGTTGCCGGTGCCGTTGAAGGCGGCGACGCCCACCTTCGGGTTCGGCACGGCGGACAGGTCCCGCGGCCTGCCGACGGTCGTCCACTGCTCACCGTCGGTCGAGTACGCCGCCGTCAGCGCCCGCCCGTCGCTGGTGATCTTCATCCATACCGTGTGCGGGAAGTCCACGGCCAGGTTGGGTGAACGGTCGACGGCGCCACCGTCGATCGGCGACCCGCCCTGCTGCTGGATGAACTCGAAGTTGCGCACCCCGCTGTCGGTCCTGATGAACGAGAACTTGACGAAGTTCGGGTCGTCGCCGTGGACGACGAGGCCCGCCTGCTCCCACGCGTCCGTATGGTCGATGGTCACCTTCGTCACGGCCTGCCACGCCCCGGCCGGGGCGTCCTGGAGCAGGATGTTCTTCGCGTCGGTGGCGCCGCCGTACATGTCACCCGGGAGGGCGTCGATCTGCAGCGACCCGCCGACGAGCCGGTAGCGCGCGGGGTCTTCGCGCAGCACCGACCACCGGCACCGGTCGATGACCTCGCCGGTGAACTCGTCGTCCGGGTTCACCTCGGCGGACGGGTCTGCGCACGGCGGTGCCACCCGATAAGTGTTCACCGTGACGGTGGCCGACGCGGCCAGCCCGGACGGATCACGCGCGGTGACCTTGGCCGTGTGGATGCCGGCCTTGGTGTAGGTGTGCGTCGGGTTCTGCTCCGTCGACGTCGCTCCGTCACCGAACTCCCAGGCGTAGCTGAGCGGGTCCCCGTCGCGGTCGGTGCCGGCGGCGGTGAACCTGACGGTCGCCGGGATCTGCGCCTGGGCGACGTCGGCCGACGCGGTCACCTCCGGGCGGGTGCTCGACGCCACGCCCTTGCCGTGGAAGGTGAACTCGTCGACGTCGAAGAGCCCGCCGCCGGAACCCTTGAACACCAGGTAGAGCCGGTGGGTGCCACCGGGGTCGGTGACCGGGAGGACCGGGCTGTCGACGTAGTTGTCCCAGCCGCCGGTGTTCGCCACGGCCATGCTGGCGACGAGGGGCCCGTCCGGCCGGTCCGTCCGGAACTCGAGGGTGCCGCCCCCGCCGCCCGAGGAGAGCCGGGCCTGGACGCCGGTGATGCCGGTCAGGTTGTACGTGTCGAACGCGATCCAGTCGCCGTTGTCGATGTAGCCGACGCGCTTCCCGCCGTGCGCGCCACCCGCGTCAACGACCTGGATCCCGTTGGCCTCGGTGAAGTGCTCACTCTGCCGGACCCGCGGCTGGAGGACCAGCCGGGTCTGCCCGGTGAGCGGCGGCACGCCCGCTGCGCCCTGGTCGGTGTAGGTCGCGGCGAGCACGCCGTAGAGGTTGGCGTCGGCGCTGTGGCCGTCCTCGGCGACGGTGTCGAGCACCCCCTCGCAGGCGTGCGTCTGGACCAGCCCGTGGCTGTGTGTGTCGTGGCCCAGGGCGTAGTCGATCTGCACGGTCCCGCAGTCGATCTCGCCGTCCTCCGGGTCGGTGACCCGCGCGGTGAACGGCACCCGGTCACCGAACTGGAACACGCCACCGGCGGGCGGGGTGGCGAACTCGACCCGCGGCGCGGTGTTGCCGACCGTGATCTGCATGGTCGCCGTTCCGGTCGTACCGGCCTGGTCGGTCAGGGTGAGCCGGGCGGTGAACTGCCCGTTCGTGGTGTAGGTGAAGGTGGGGTCCGGCTCGGTCGAGTCGACCGTGCCGTCATCGGTGAAGTCCCAGGCGTAGGTGAACGAGTCGCCCGGATCGGGATCCCGGGACCCGGCGGAGGAGAAGGCCACGGTGAGCGGGGCCGGCCCGGAGGTCGGGTTGGCGCTCACCGCCGGGATCGGGGCACGCTTGCCCTTGACGTAGTCGATCCGGTAGACGGCCGAGTCCGGCGCGCCACCGAAGTAGCCGCTGCCGTAGTCGAGGACGTAGAGGGAGCCGTCCGGGCCGAACTCGATGTCCATCGGCCGCACGACCTGCTCGGGGAACGGGTTGATGCTGAGCGGCTGGCCGGCGTCGTCCAGGACGACGTTCTTGATCCAGCCGCGTCCCCAGTCGGCCGCGAAGAACGTGCCGTCGAAGTACTCGGGGAACTTGGTGTCCGACCTCAGATCGGGGTCGTACCGGTAGACCGGGCCGCCCATCGGCGACTCGCTGCCGTCGCCGAACTCCGGCACCGAGGCACCGTCGTACGTGATCCACGCCGGCTGCGCGGCGGGCAGGTCCTGCTTGCCGGTGTTGCGGGGCGAGGTGTTGCGGGGGGCGGCGCAGTCGAACTTCGGCCCGGAGGTCCCGGTGGCGAAGTCGTAGTCGTTGTACGCGACGTTCGGGCCGACGCAGTACGGCCACCCGAAGTTGCCGGGGCCGCGGATCTGGTTGAACTCCACCATCCCGCCCGGACCGCGGTTCGGGTCGGCGGCGCCGGCGTCCGGGCCGTACTCACCGAGGTAGAGCCAGCCGGTCTCCGGGTCGACGGTGAACCGGAACGGGTTGCGGAAGCCCATCGCGTAGATCTCGGGCCGGGTGCCGGCGGTGCCGGCCGGGAAGAGGTTGCCCGCCGGCGACTGGTAGCTGCCGTCGGCGGCCACCTTGATGCGCAGCACCTTGCCGCGCAGGTCGTTCGGGTTGGCCGACGAGCGCTGCGCGTCGTACGCCGGGTTACGGCTGGCCCGCTCGTCGATCGGGGTGTAGCCGTTGGAGGCGAACGGGTTGGAGTCGTCGCCGGTGGAGAGGTAGAGGTTGCCCGCCGCGTCGAAGGCGATGTCGCCCCCGGCGTGGCAGCAGATGCCCCGGTTGGCCGGCACCTCGAGGATCTTCTGCTCACTGGCCAGGTCGAGGGTGCCGCCGGTGAGTTTGAACCGGGACAGCCGGTTCACCCCGTCGAAGCGGGCGAAGTCCGCGCTGGTGCCGTCGTTCGGCGCGTCCCCCTCCGGGGTGTCCAGCGGGGGCGCGAAGTAGAGGTAGATCCAGCCGTTGCTGGCGAAGCCGGGGTCCACCCCGATGCCCTGCAACCCGTCCTCGTCGTGGTTGTAGACCGGGAGCCGGCCGGCGAGGCTGGTCACGCCCTGCGGCGTGGTGAGGAAGACGCGGCCGTCGCGGGAGGTGTGCAGCACCCGCCGGTCCGGCAGCACGGCGAGGTTCATCGGTTCGCCCGTGGTGTCCGCGCCCTTGGCGAGGGTCACCTGCGCGAAGTTGGCGTCGACGGTCGCCCCGCAGTCCGCCGGCACGGCCCCGGCGGCCGTTTTGATCCCGCCGAGCAGGTGCCGCAGGAACTCCGGCTCGCGGTACGAGGCGTCGGTGTGGCCGCCGCCCGTGTACCAGGACCGCCCGCCGTCGTACTGCTGGCACCAAGCGATCGGGTGGCTCGTGCCCATCGCGCCCGCCCCGGCGGCGTACGTCCGCTCGTCGAGGGCCGCGAGCACGTGCACCTCGCCACGCGGGTCGGCGCGGTAGTTGTACCACTCGTCGGTGCGGACCCACCGGTCCGGCAGCGACTCGGTGGACGGGTGCACGTGGTCGTCCACCTTGACCGTGGCCTGTTGGATGGCCGGGTGGCTGTTGAAGTACGCGCCGACGAGCTTGCCGTACCACGGCCACTCGTACTCGGTGTCCGAGGCGGCGTGCACGCCGGCGTACCCGCCGCCCTGGCGGATGTACCGCTCGAAGGCCGCCTGCTGGTCGGCGTTGAGCACGTCGCCGGTGGTCGAGAGCCAGACCACCACGTCGTACTGGGCCAGGTTCGCGTCGGTGAACGCCCCGGCGTCCTCGGTCGCGTCGACGGCGAAGTTGTTCTCCTGCCCGAGCTTCTGGATCGCCGCGATCCCGGCGGGGATCGAGTCATGCCGGAATCCCGCGGTCTTCGAGAAGACCAGGGCCCGGAAGCCCGGTTCGGCCGCCGAGGCCGGCGTCGAGAGGCTCCCGGCTATCGGCAGCGCCAGCAGCGCACCGAGCGCTGCCGACAACAGACGGCGTAACGGCTTGCGGGACACGGCGCCTCCTCACCCGATCGACCAGCTTCTACGCGGGACCTTAACGGCCGTGAAACACAAAGGACAGATGCAAGAGACGAAAGTTTTGCTGGACCGTGCACGACTTTTTCCATCTACAGGCGAAAGTGGGCGCCATTAACCCGTCGCGCGTTCCGGAAGCTGCGGCTACCGTCAGCCCGTGCCTGTGATCCGTCCCGCCCGCCCCGACGACGCGCCGGGCGTCGTGGCCCTCCGCGCGGTCGTGCACCCGTACCTGGTACGCGGCGTCGAGTCGACCCGACGCATGATCGCCCAGCCGCCGCCCGAGGAGGACTGGACCGCCTGGGTGGCCGAGGCGGACGGGCAGGTGGTCGGCTGGACGTCGGCGTACCGGAACAGCCAGACCTCGGAGCCGGACGTCGGGGAGGTTTCCACCCTGCACGTGCATCCGGCGTACCGAGGTCAGGGTGCCGGCACCGCGCTCCTGGCGGCCGCGCTCGGTCACCAGCGCGTCATCGGCGCGCGGCGGGTGCTCACCTGGTCCCAGCCCGAGTCCCTGCCGTTCGCCCGCCGGCACGGCTTCACGCCCAGCCGGGAGCTGCGCTACTCCGCGCTCGACCTGCAGCCGGCCCCGCCGATGCCCGAGCCGCCGCCAGGCGTACGGCTGCTCCCGGCCGCCGAGCTGGACCCGCGCCGGATCCACCAGGTGGACGCCGAGTCGTCGCTGGACGAACCGGGCGACGTCCCGACGGACGCCATGGGCTACGACATCTGGCACCACGAGGTCTGGGACAACCCGGGGCTGGACCGGGCCGCCAGCACGGTGGCCGAGGTGGACGGCACGCTGGCCGCGGTCAGCCTGGTCAAGCGGGACGGCGACCGGATGTGGTCGGCATTCACCGGCACGGTGCCCGGACACCGGGGCCGCGGCCTGGCCAGGCTGGTCAAGCGGGCCGCGCTGCACCGGGCCGCGCTCGGGGGCGTCCGCGTCGCGTACACCTCGAACGACGGGGCGAACGCGCCGATGCTGGCGGTCAACGCCCGGCTCGGCTACCGGCCGGTGGCCACCCAGTGGTCCTGCCTACGCGAACTCACCTGAGGCCGCCAGCGACCCGACGGCCGCCTGGCACGGCCCGGGGAGACTACTCGACGGACTGGCCGAGCGACCGGCGGGCGAGCAGGGTGGCGCCGGCGACGGCGGCCGGCATGACCAGCACCGCGCCGAGCGGGATCAGGAAGCACACGAAGACGGCCACGCCGAAGCCCAGGGTGGTCGGTCGGTCGGCCTTGAGCAGTGACCGGCGCTCCGGCAGCCCCATCCCCCGGCGGTAGAAGGCCGCGCCGACCAACTCCAGGGCGAGGAACCAGCCACCCACCGCCGCGCCGAGCACCGGGACGACCGTCTGCCCGACCACCGGGATGAAGCCGGCCGCGAAGAGAGGTACGCCGACCAGCACGGAGACCGCCAGCAGCCGCAGCGAGTCGACGATGCTGCGGCGCACCGAGGCCCAGAAGGGCACCTCGACCGCGCCCGGGGTGCCGCCGAGCCGGTCCTCGACCCGCTCGGAGATCTTCTCGTAGAACGGGTCGCCGAGGGCCAGGGTGACCGCGGTGAAGGTGAGCACCCCGAGCAGGCCGGCCAGGCCCACGATCGCCAGCCCGGCGATCACCCGGACCAGACCCCGCCAGGCCCCCGACCAGTCGTCTGCGAACGGGGTGACCAGCGCGGCGAGGTCGTCCACGAAATAGAGCAGGGTGGCGAACGCGGCGACGAAGAGCACGCCGGAGATGAGCGCCGGGACGACGCCGAGCAGCATGAGCCCGGGGCTGCGGACGTAGAGGCCGATGCCGCGCAGCAGCAGACCGGCGCCGGCGAGGAAGCGGGTGGCGGCGCCGGTCACCGGCGCGGCGAGGCGGGGTACGTCCACGACCCGACAGCGTAGTCGTCGCCTGCGGCAACCCTGGTCGCGCGAACTCGGGCAGGATGGTCGGATGCGTGCCTCCCGGCTGATCTCCCTCGTGCTGCTGCTGCAGTCGCGGGAGACGATGACCGCGGCCGAGCTGGCCCGCGAGCTGGAGGTCTCCGAGCGCACCGTCTACCGGGACGTGCTGGCGCTCTCCGCCGCCGGGGTGCCGGTCTACGCGGACCGGGGCCGGGCCGGCGGGTACCGCCTGCTCGGCGGCTACCGGACCCGGCTGACCGGGCTGACCAGGGACGAGGCGGAGGTGCTCTTCCTGGCCGGGCTGCCCGGACCGGCCGGCGACATGGGGCTGGCCGACGCGGTCGCCGGCGCCGAGCTGAAGGTGCTCGCCGCGCTCCCGCCGAGCCTCCGCGACGCGCCGGCCCGGACCGGGCAGCGGTTCCACCTCGACGTGCCGGGCTGGTTCCGGCAGAGCGAGCCGCCCGCATGGCTGACCGAGCTGGCCCGGGCGGTCTGGCGGGACCGGGTCGTCGAGCTGCGCTACCGCCGGGGCGAGCGGGAGGTGACCCGCACCGTCCAGCCGTACGGGCTGGTGCTGAAGAGCGGGGTCTGGTATCTGGTCGGCCGGGTCGGCGACGGGTACCGGACGTACCGGGTGGACCGGGTGGTCGGCGTCGAGGTGGGCGGGGCGACCTTCGACCGGGACGAGGGCTTCGACCTGGGGGCGTACTGGCGGGAGCAGGCCGAGGCGTTCCTGCGGGACATGCTCCGGGCCGAGGTCAGCGTCCGGCTCAGCCCCGCCGGCCTGCGCGCGCTCCGGCACCTCGCCGACGCACCCTTCGTGTACGACGAGGCGGTCGGCGCCGCCGAGGGGCCCGACGGGCAGGGTCGGATGGTGCTCCGGCTGCCCGTCGAGTCCGTCGCGGTGGCGTACGCCCAACTGCTCTCGCTCGGCCCCGAGGTGGAGGTGCTCGACCCGCCGGAGCTGCGCGAGCGGTTCGCCGAGGCGGCCCGTCGCGCGGCCGCGCTCTACCTGGAGCCGGACCCGGCGACGTCGGCAGGGCTCGGCACCGCCGCGCCGGCGGTCAGCGGTAACCGGTGACGTCGGCCGGCTTCCCCGGGTCCTGCACCTCGACCAGATAGCGCCAGGCATCGGGACGGCTGCCGTCGAGGTCGGTGAAGCCGTACACCTGGGCCAGCTCGCCGCTGGAGACGGACCTTCCGTTCCACCGGGCCCGGTCCGGGTCGGCGGCGAGGGCCGCAACCGCGCGTCCGACGAACGCGGGCGTCTCCGAGATGGCGAAGTGCGGTTGCTTCTCCAGGGCGTCCTGCCAGTTCTCCTCGGTGACGCCGAACAGCTCCAGCATGTTCTCGGAACGCAGCCAGCCGGGGGTGAGCGCGACCGCGGTCGCGCCGTGCTGGCGCAGCTCATGGGCCTGAGCGAACGCCAGCCGGTTCACCGCGGTCTTCGCCAGGTCGTAGAAGAACGAGACCCGGTAGTTCGACGCGTTGTATTCGGTGGTGCCGTCGCCGACCTCCACGACCAGGCCGCCGGGGTTGCGCACCAGCAGCTTCAGCGCGAAGTGACTGGTGATGATGTGCGTGTCGATGGCGAGCCGGAGCGCGCGCAGACCGTCATCGAGCGGCTGCTCCCAGAGCGGCGTCTCCCAGGTGATGAACGGCTCGGCGCCCCAGATGTCGTTGACCAGCACGTCCAGCCGGCCCTGCTCGGCGTCGATCCGGTCGACCAGGCGGCGTACCTGGTCGGGGTCGAGGTGGTCGACGGGGACCGCGATGCCGGCGCCCCCGGCGGCCGTGACCAGCTCGGCCGTCTCCTCGATGGTCTCCGGCCGGTCCAGCTCGGAGCGGCGCTCCCGGGTGCTGCGGCCGGTGGCGTAGACGGTCGCCCCGGCGGCACCGAGCTGGACGGCGATCTGCCGGCCGGCGCCCCGGGTCGCCCCGGCGACGAGTGCGATCTTCCCTGTCAGCGGTTGGCTCATGCGGACGACGATGCCAGCGATACCTGACAGCGGAAGTCCGGTTTTCGGTGTGCATCGGATCCGCCATCATGACCGGCATGCACCTGCTGCTCTCCGGGATCGTCGGCTCGGTCGCGTACGTGCTGGCCGGACCAGGATCGGACGTGGACCGGATCGGCGTGTTCGCCGCTCCGACCGTCGCCTTCCACGGTCTGCACCCGCCCCGGGAATCGGTGGTCACCACCGAGCCCGACGTCACGCAACACGAGGCGGCGAAATACTGTCGTCTCGCCTTGAGCGGCAACCCGACCGCCACCGAGCTGATGTGGCTGCCGGACGACTGCTACGAGACGCGGACGGAGTTCGGCGAGCGACTGATCGCCATCCGCTCGGCCTTCCTCAGCGCCCCCCGGGTCCGGGACGCCTACCTCGGTTACGCCACCCAACAGTTCCGGAAGCTGGCCGGGCGAGACTCGTCAACGGGTGGCCGGCGGCGGTCGGCGAAGCACGCCCGGCACCTGGCCCGGCTGCTGCACCAGGGCCGGGTGCTCTACGCGACCGGGGTGCTGGAGATCCGGCTGGCCGACCCGGAGTGGTTCCGGGCGTTCGGCGAGCGGGTCGCGGGCGGCGCGCTGGACGAGGCGGAGGCGCTGGTCACGGCGGCCGAGCGGGACTTCGACCAGATCCGTACGCCGCTCCCGGAGCGGCCCGACGAGGAGACCGTGGAGCGCTGGCTGCTCGACGTCCGGGCCGCCCACCTGCCGCCCGACCTGCTCGCACGCTGACGGCACGGTGCGGCAACCAGCCCAACGTCTGATCCACGGCTCCCGGCGCGCGGCACGCGCCGGGAGTCGCGTCAGTCCACCAGGCGGACGCGGACCCGGCGGTTGGCCCGGCCCTTGCTCTCCACCTTGACCACCTGGACCTTGCCGATCTGGGCGGTGGAGGCGACGTGGGTGCCCCCGTCGGCCTGCACGTCCAGCCCGACGATGTCGACGATCCGGACCTCCTGCTCGTCCGCCGGGATCAGATTGGACTGGGTACGGATGATGTCCGGCAGGGCCAGCGCCTCCGCCCGGGGCAGCACCCGCACGGCGACCGACCGGTCGGCGGCCACCTCGGCGTTGACCAGCTCCTCGATCCGCGACTTGAAGTCGGACGGCACCGCGGGGAGGTTGAAGTCCATCCGGGCCTCGCCGGGTTCCATGTTGCCGCCGGTGACCAGCGCGCCGAAGTCCCGGAAGACCACCCCGCAGAGCACGTGCAGGCCGGAGTGGGTACGCATCAGCATGGTCCGCCGGACGTCCTCGACCGCGCCGGTGACGGCGGTGCCGACCGGCGGCAGCGGATCACCCTCGGCCGGGATGAGCCAGAGGTCGTCGCCCTTGCGGGTGCCCACGATCCGGGTCTGCACCCCCTGCCAGAGCAGCACCCCGTGGTCCGGCGGCTGCCCGCCGCCGCCCGGATAGAAGGCCGACCGGTCCAGCACGATGCCCTGCCCGGGATCGGCCGCCAGCACCGTGCACGTCCACTCCCGCAGGGTGGGGTCGGCAAGGTCGAGGCGATGCGTACGGCCGTGGTGTGTGACGCCCATGCCGGGCAGGTTACCCGTTGAGGAACGTCGAGATCCGGTCCCGCAGGTCGGCGCGTTCCGACCAGAGGACGCCCGGGCGGTCGTACACGTGCAGGGTGGCCTGCGGGAGCGCGGCGGCCAACTGCTCGGCGACCGGCACCGGGTGCAGGTCGTCGCCGGCGCAGCCGATCACCAGCGCCGGAGCGGTGACCCCGGCGAGCGCGTCGGCGGTCCGCAGCGGGGCCTGGTCCGGCAGGCTGGCCAGCCCCGGCGCGAGCCCGTCGCGGAGCAGCTGGTCCAGCCGTTGCCGCAGGTAGGCCCAGCCGGCCGGGCTGTTGCGGACGGCCGGCGGCAGTTCCAGCGACACCACGTCGGCCAGGGCCGAGGCGTCCCCCTCCGCCACCGCGTCGAGCAGGTCGGTCAGCCGGGCCCGGGCCACCTCACCGCGCGGGCTGTCCAGCACGGCGGGGAGGAAGAAGACCAGCTTCTCGAAGCGTTCCGGGCTCTCGGCGAGCAGCCGGCACAGCGCGCCGGCGCCCAGGCTCGCCCCGAAGGCCCGGGCGGCGCCGCCGAGGTCGGCGATCGCCCGCAGGTCGCGGGCCAGGTCGAGGTAGTTCCACGGCCCGGGCGGCGAGTCGGAGCGGCCGTGCCCGCGGAACTGGAAGAAGATCTTGCGGCCGGTGACCCCGCTGCCGAACGGGCGGGTGGTGGCGATCCCGTTGCCGAGCCCGTGGGCGAACACCGTCACCGGGTCACCGGTGCCGGTGACCAGCCGCTCCAGCCGTACGCCATGCGGGGTGGCGACCAGCTCGGTCTCCGGTTCGGGCAGCGCCGGCCGGCCGGTGCGGGGCGCGCCGGGCCCCGGCCCCCAGGTGCGGGGACCGCCGTCCGGCGGCGGGGGCCAGCGGAAACTCCTCACCAGGAACCTCGGCCGTCGTGCAGGTCACGCAAGCCGACCCGGACGTCCAGCAGATAGATCAGACCCGCCGCGATGCCGATCAGGGTAAAGATGCTCAGCACCCCGCCCCCGACCCCGAGCAGGGTGAGCACCAGGCAGACCGCCAGGATGGCGATCCAGCCGCCCTTGGGCAGGGTGCCGATCGCGGCGAACGCGTCGGAGCGCTGGGTGATCGCATGGACCAGGGCGACAGCCTCGATGACCAGGGCGAAGACGAGCAGGATCAGCTCGATCACGTAGCGGACTTCGAACGCGAAGATCGGCGCGGCATAGGCCATGCCGGCAAGCTTATGCCGAGACCCCGGAAAACGTCCTACAGGACGCTGTCCGGGGTCTCGGTCCAGGTTCGACTCACTCGGCCGCGGGGCGGGTCCGCTTCGTGGTCTTCGGCAGCTTCGCCGACGGGGTCGCCGGCTTCGCCGCGGTGGCCCTGGTGGCGGTGGCCTTGGTGGCCCGGGTGCGCTTCACGGCGGCCGGCTTGGCCTCGACGGCCTCGGCCACCTCGGTCGGGGTCGGCACCTCGGCCGGCTTGGCGGCCGGCGTGGTGACGGCCCCGGTCGCCTCGATGTCGGCGTTCACCGTGTCCGCGGCCTCCAGCACGCCTGCGCCGACGACCCGCTCACCGCGGGCGACCAGCTCGGCGTACGCGGCCACGGCCCGGGCCGACGCGGCCTGGGCCCGCTCCTGGGCGCCGGCCAGGACGGCGGCGGCGTTGCGGCCGGCGGCCTCACGGAACTTGTCCAGGTCGAGGTCGGTCGGGACGGCCTTCTCCCGCAGCCCGGTCGCGGTTGCGGTCTTCAGCGTCTCGTTGGCGCTCTTCAGCGTCTCGGTGGCCTTCTGGCGCAGCTCGACGCCGGTCACGACAGCCTTGCCGCCGAATTCGGCGACGACCCGGGTGCCGAGGTCGCTGACCACGGTGGGCAGCTTGCGGAGCTGCTCGAGGGCCAGCTCGCCGGCGCCGGCGGCGGCGTAGAGCGGGGCCGGAATGCGGTTGGTCTTCGGCTGGGTCATGACTTCTCCTCCTCGGCCGCACCGGCGGCCTTCCGGACCACCCGGTGGGCGGTCTTCTTCTCGGGATCGGCGGCGGTCGGGGCGGGCGCGGGACCCGCCTCGGTGACGGCGACCGACTCGAGGACGCCCTCGGTCGGCGTGCCGTCCGGCGTCGCGGGGCCAGCGGTGGCCGGCGTGATGGTGGCCGCGGTCGGTGGCGCCTCGCCCGGCACGCCGGCCGACGGGGTCGGCTCGGTGGCCGGGGCCGGCTCGGCGGCGCCCTGCGCCGCGGCGGTCGCCTCGGCGAGCCGGGCGTTCTCCCGGCGGAACGTCTCGTAGATCTGGGTGAGGGACTGTTTCTGGGCCATGGTCAGCTCGGGGTCGACGGCGATCGCCGCGAGCACGCCCTGCCCCTGATTGGCGTCCAGCAGCCCGGCGCGCAAATACATCGCCGGGGTCGAGACGCGCAGCGCGCTGGCGAGCTGCTGGAGCACCTCGGCGCTCGGCTTGCGCAGTCCGCGCTCGATCTGGCTGAGGTACGGATTGCTGACGCCGGCCTGCTCGGCGAGCTGCCGCAGGGAGATCTTCGCGTTGCGGCGCAGATCCCGAATGAACCCGCCGACGTCGGGTAGCTCCTTACCGGTGGCCATGACTCCACGCTAGCGCGGGGTGCTAGCTACTGCAAGCAGAATGCTAGCCAGAGTTAGCAGGGTCTCAGATAGCCGGTTGCGTCCCGGCTGTCGGGTCCGTACGGTTCCCCCGTGCTCAAGATCGACGTGAATGGTGCGGTGCTCGCGTACGACGAGGCTGGCAGCGGCAGCCCGGTGGTGCTGCTCCACGCCGGCATCGCCGACCGGCGGATGTGGCGGGGCCAACTGCCCGCGCTCGCCGCCCGGCACCGGGTGATCGTCCCCGACCTGCGCGGCTACGGCGACTCCGAACTGCCCCCGGCCCCGTTCGCGCACCACGACGACGTGATCGGGCTGCTGGACGCCCTGGGCGTCACGCGTGCCGCCCTGGTGGGCTCCTCGTTCGGCGGCAAGGTGGCGGTGGACACCGCACTGGCCTACCCGGACCGGGTCTCCGCGCTGGCCCTGTTCGGCGCCCCGGTGTCCGGCAATGAGTGGTCCGAGGAGACCGAACAGCTCTGGGACGAGCTGGTCGGCGAGGCGGACCCGGAGGACTTCGCCGCGACCGCGGCCGGCGAGGTGCGGTTCTGGGTGGTCGGCCCGACCCGCCGCCCGGAGGACGTCGATCCGGAGCTGATCCGGTTCGCCGACGAGATGGACCGTCGGGCACTCGCCGCCGAACTGGCCCTCAGCGCCGTCGAGGTGAGCGAACTCGACCCGCCGGCGATCGACCGGCTGGGTGAGCTGGCCATGCCGGTGCTGGTCGGCACCGGCGCGGACGACGTCGCGGACCTCCGCCGGCTCGCCGACCGGATCGCCGCCGAGGCCCCGCACGGGGTGCGCCTACCGGACGTCCCGGACGCCGCCCACCTGCTGCCGCTCGAACGCCCCGAACCGGTCAACGCCGCCCTGCTCGACTTCCTGCCCTGAGCCGCCGCCGCGTGCGTCACCAGACGGCGCGGACCCCACCGACCGGCAGGCCGCCGCCGAGCAGCGGCAGCTCGGCGTACTCGGCCAGCACCGGGGCCTCGACGCCGAGCCGGCGCAGCGCGCTCACCAACACCGGCATTCGGGCCCGCCCGGCGCCATCATCGATCTTGAGAGCCACCGCGCCGACCCCCGGGACCGCCGCCGCGATGACACCCTCCGCGCCGACCTTCGCCAGCAGCCCGGGCACGCCGCGCATCAGCCGGGTGTCGTCCGCCTGGGTGCCGCCCACCAGCTCCGGGTACGACCGCATGGCGTCGGCCACGGTCCGCTCCACGGTGCCGGGCTCGGCGGAGACCAGCCGCAGGTACGCCCGGGCCAGCCCGGTCAGCGACACGGCGAGCACCGGCGCGCCGCAGCCGTCCACCCCGACGGCCGCCACCCTCTCCCCGGTGCACTCCTCGACGGCGGCCGTCAGCCGCTGCTGGAGCGGGTGCTCGGGCCGCCAGTAGCCGTCCAGTGGCCAGCCGGCGGCGAGGCAGGTCAGCAGCATCCCGGCGTGCTTGCCGGAGCAGTTCATCCGGGTCCGCGTCGGCCCGCCCCCGGCCCGCAGCACCGCCTCCCGGGCGGCCTCGCCGACCGGCAGGTCCGGCGGGCAGTGCAGCGCCTCTTCGGTCAGGCCGGCGCCGCGCAGCAGCGCGGTGACCCGCTCCACATGGAACTCCTCGCCGGCGTGGCTGGCCGAGACCAGCGCCACGTCGGCCGGTTCGGTCAGCGGCAGGCCGGCCCGGAGCATCCCGATCGCCTGCATCGGCTTGTTGGACGAGCGGGGGAAGATCGGCGAGGTCGGGTCCCCCGCCCCGGCCACCGGCGCGCCGGCGGCGTCAAGCACCGCCACGGAACCACGGTGGACGCCCTCCACGAATCCGGACCGGACCACCTCGGCGAGCGGCACGCCGCCCTCGTACGTCTTTCCCACGAGGTGGACGGTACCGACGGGTCCGGCGGGCCCGTCACCGGGGTGACCAGCGGCGTCGACCGCGGGCGTACAGGGGTGTAGGGCTTGCCGCGGCTTACATGCCGAGGAGCTGCCGGGCCTCGGTGGTCGTCAGCGGCGGGCGCTGGGCGAGCTGGGCGAAGCCGACCGCCCGGGCGACCAGTTGCATGTTGGACTCGACCGGCCGGCCCTTGGCGTAGGTGACCGTGTCCTCCATGCCGACCCGCAGGTGACCGCCGGCCGAGAGGGAGGCGAGCAGCACCGGGATGGTGCTGCGGCCGATCCCGGTGGCCGAGAAGGTGGTGCCCGCCGGCAGGTCGCGCAGCATCTGCTCGGCCGCGACCAGGGTCGCCGTGGTGCCCGGCATGCCGCCCGGCACGCCCATCACGAAGTCGACGTGCACGTGCCCGCCGTGCGGCAGGCCGTACTTGCCGAGCAGGCGCTGGAGGGCGGTGAGGTGGCCGAGGTCGAAGATCTCGTACTCGGGGACGATGCCCTTCTCCTGCATCCGGGTGTGCAGGGCGACGATGAACTCCCAGCGGTTGAGGAAGACGTCATCACCGAAGTTGACCGTGCCCATGGTGCAGGAGGCCATGTCCGGGCCGGCGTCCAGCACGGCCAGCCGGTCGGCCTCCGGGTCGGTCACCGCACCGCCGGAGGAGAGCTGCACGATCAGGTCGGTGGTCTCGCGCAGCGCCGCGACGGTCTCGCGCAGCCGCCCCTGGTCGAGGGTGGGCTTCGCCTCGTCGTCGCGGATGTGGACATGGATCACGGCGGCGCCGAGGGCCTCGCACTCCTTGGCGGTCAGCAGCAGCTCGTCGAGCGTCACCGGCAGCGCCGGCACGTCCGCCTTGGCCGACTCCGCACCGGTGGGGGCAACCGTGATCAACGTCCCAGTGGTCATGCTGGCGATCCTAGACGGCCCACCCGCCTCCGGTCGATGGCCGGCAGGCGGCCAGGCGGAAGAATCGTGCCCGTTGACCCATAGAGCCGAAAGATTTCCGGCTTGCGACCTCCAGTAAGGCAGGCTTACGACGCGTCGATGGCGGCGGCGGTCTCGCCGACCAGCAGTCGGGCGTCGTCGGCGACGTTGCGCTTCACCACGGCGAGGGCGATCTGGCCCAGCTCGTAATGCTGCACCGCGGTGCCGACGAAACCGACCGTCCGGCCGTCCAGGGTCACCGGAGCCCCGGCGGCCGGCAACTGGTCCGTGGTCACCCCGTCCAGGTGCAGCAGGACGAGCCGGCGCGGCGGCCTACCCAGGTTGTGCACCCGGGCCACCGTCTCCTGCCCCCGGTAGCAGCCCTTGTCGAGGTGTACGGCCGGCGCGATCAGGTCGACCTCGGCCGGGATGGTGCGATGGTCGCTGTCCACCCCGGCCCGGGGCTGCCGGGCGGCCACCCGGATCGCCTCGTACGCCCACAACCCGGCCACCGGCACGCCGGCGCCCCGCAGCTCGTCCACCACCTGGGTCATCGCGTCGCGGGGCACCAGCAGGTCCACGCCGAGCGGCACCCGCCGGGCCCACCCGCCGATCGGCAGCGGCCGGACGTCGTACACCACGGAGGGCCGCGCCGGCAGATCACCGGAGCGGAACTTCGGACCCGGCACCGCTACCACGTCCGGCGCGGCCAGCCCGCTGACGCCGAGGGCCTCGAGCGCGCCGGTGGCCTCCGGCCCGACCAGCGACAGCAGCGCGTGGTCGGCGGTGGCGTCGCGCGGCTCGACCTTGCTGAAGAACCGCATCTTCTCCAGGTACGACAGCAGCCCGCTGGTCATCCCCGGTTCGGTGTCCAGCCAGGTGGTCTCGCCGTCCTCGGCGACCATGGCGTGCTGCTCGATGTGCCCGTGCGGGGAGAGGACGAGCAGTTCGGTGCCCTGCCAGGCGCCCAGCCCGGCGAGGTGCTGGCTGGTCAGGGTGTGCAGCCAGCCGATCCGCTCCTCGCCCGGCACCGCCACGACGCCCCGGTGCGACCGGTCGACCAGGCCGACGCCGGTGGCCAGGGTGCGCTGCTCGCGCAGCGGGTCGCCGTAGTGAGCGGCCACCGGGCCGACCCCGGCCGCCCGGTGCACCGGCTCCGGCTGCTCCCGGGTCTCCTCGTCGATCGCCTCGGCGGCCACCGCTCCCGCGATGTCGATCATTTGCGTCCCCCGTCCTCGCACTGGCCGCAGACGCCGAAGAGCGCCACGTGCCCGATGTCCACCTGGAACCCCCGCTGCGCGGCCAACTGGTCGGCGAGCGGGCGGAGCAGCTCGGGCTCGATCTCGTCGATCGCGCCGCACTCCCGGCAGACCAGGTGGACGTGCTGGTGCTCGCCCGCCGCGTGGTAGGTCGGCGAGCCGTGGGACAGGTGGGTGTGTGTCACCAGCCCGAGCCGCTCCAGCAGCTCGAGCGTCCGGTAGATGGTGGTGATGTTGACCCCGGCGGCCACCTCCCGGACCGCCGTGTGGACCTGCTCCGGCGTGGCGTGCCCCAGGTCCATGACCGCTTGCAGGACGAGCTGCCGCTGCGCCGTCAGCCGCAGCCCACGGGAGCGGAGCAGTTCCGCGAGGGAGGATTCGGACACCGTCCGATCATAGTTCGGCCGCCGCGCCGGTCCGGTCGCCGCGGTGGTACCCGGCTACCCTCGGCGCTCGTGGGGGCATCGCGGGTGGCCGTGCTGGGTCGGGGCGTCATACCGGCCGGGGAGGCGGTGCTGCGCGGCGACGACCGGGGCGTGCTGCACGGGGACGGCCTCTTCGAGACCATGCACCTGCGCGGCGGGGAGCCCTGGCTGCGCGACGCCCACCTGGCCCGGCTGCGGGCCGGCGCGGCGGCGATCGCCCTGGCGCTCCCGCCCGCCGACGTGCTGGTCGCGTTGCTCGACGAGATCCGGGCCGGCTGGCCGGCCGAGGTGGAGGGGGCGCTGCGGCTGGTCTGCACCCGAGGACCGGAGGGCGATGGCCCGCCGACCGTGTACGCCACGCTGGGCGAGGTGCCGGCCGAGGCCCGGCGAGCCCGGCGGGACGGGGTGACGGTAGCCACCCTGCCGCTCGGGGTGGCCGCCCGGTCCCGCCCCGAGCTGGGCTGGCTGCCGGTCGGTGTGAAGTCCACCTCGTACGCCGTGAGCACCGCGGCGCGCCGTTGGGCGGCCCGGGCCGGCGTGGACGACGTGCTCTGGGTCTCCACCGACGGATACGTGCTGGAGGGGCCGAGCGCGAACGTGGTCTGGCTGGCCGGTACGACGCTGTGCACGGTGGCGGCGGCGGCCACCGGGGTGCTGCCCGGCGTGACCGCCCGCTGGCTCCTCGACCACGCCCCCGAGCTGGGCCTGACCGCCGAGGAACGCCTGGTCACCCCGGCCGAGCTGGCGACCGCCGACGGCGTCTGGCTAACCTCGTCCCTCCGCGGCCTCACGGCGGTCAGGTCCCTCGACAGAACCCCCCTCCCCCACGCCGCCATAACCCCCACCCTGCTCACCCTCCTAGGCTTCCCCCGTCCCCCCGCCGATCCACAGCGTTGATCATGAGGTTGGCGGCAGGATCGGAGACCGCCGCCAACCTCATGATCGACGGGAGAAACAGGACGGAGCGGTGGGGTCAGCCGGCTACGCGGAGGAGGCGGGCGGAGAGGTGGGGGCTCAGGGGCTGGCCCATGGCGGCCATTTCCTGGGCGTACAGCAGGGCACCTTCGACGATGCCGAAGAGGCGGGCGCCGGCGGTGACCTCCTTGGCGGTGGCCGTCCGGACCACCGCGTCGGTGACGAACTCGATCTGGGTGCCCTTGCGCTTGCCGATGTGCAGCTCCATCACGCCGTTGGGCGTGGTCATCAGGGCTTCCAGCTCGTCGGTGACCCGGTCGCCGTCCATCACCGGGCGCCACCAGCCGACCTCACGGCCGGCCGGGCGGACCGGGCGGCTCTGCTCGTCCAGGATCCAGGCGCGGGACTCGTAGAACAGGAACGGCCGGCCGTCGTGGCTGATCCGGATCTCCTGCGCGAAGTCGAAGTCCTCGATGGTCGGGAACCCGCCCCGGCCGCGCCCCCGCCACACCCCGATGTACGGCAGCAGGCCGTCCAGGCTCCGGTGCAGCTTCGGGCCGACGCGCAGGTCGTGGCTCTCCTCGTAAGGGTACGAGTCGACCGGCGGCGCGTTCAGCCACGGCGGCGGCGCAAGCGGGTTGTCGTCCGACGTGTTCGCGCTCACGGGGCCACCTTCGTTCGCGACTGCGGGGCTCGCAAACCCGGCTCACTCCTCGCGCTCACCATTTTCCTCTCGAAATCTTCACGGCCAGATAGACCAGGCCCCCGGCGAGCGCGCCGAGGCCGGCGACCAGCAGGCTGACGAACCCGATCTCGGTAACCATCCGGGCCATCCTATGCTGGGCGCCATGGCCCGTACTCTCGTCGTCAAGGCCACCGCCGGGGCGGACGCCCCCGAGCGCTGCGCCCAGGCCTTCACCGTTGCCGCCACGGCGGCGGCCGCCGGGGTCGACGTGTCGCTCTGGCTCACCGGGGAGTCGACCTGGTTCGCGCTGCCCGGGCGGGCGCAGGAGTTCGAGCTGCCGCACTCCGCCCCGCTGGCCGAGCTGCTGCACGTGATCCTGGCCACCGGTAAGGTCACCGCCTGCACGCAGTGCGCCGCCCGGCGGGACATCGGCCAGGGCGACGTCATCCCCGGCGTACGCATCGCCGGCGCAGCCGTCTTCGTCGAGGAGACGATGGCCGAGGGCGCGCAGGCGCTGGTCTACTGACGGCCTCCCAGCCGAACTGGGAGAATGTCCGTCTTGGGTGGAGAGCCGATACTGGCCCGACATGTCCGGCTGCTGCCTACGATTCGGATGTGGGCCAGGCGACCGAGCAGTTCTTCGCGGCGCTGCCGAGGCGTGCCCCGGCGGTGCTGCGCGGCCCCACCGCCGGCACTCTCCAGATCGACCTGACCACCGGCAACCGCACCGAGCACTGGTACGTGGAGCTGGCGCCCGGATCGGCCCAGGTGAGCCGGGAGCAGCGGCCGGCCGAGGCCACCTTCACGGTCGGCGCCGACCTGTTCGAGGAACTGGCCGACGGACGCGAGTCGGCCCTCGCGGCGGTGTTCCGCAACGAGGCCACGCTCAGCGGCAACGTACTGCTGTTCCTCCTCTTCCGCCGGTTCTTCCCCGACCCGCCCGGCACCCGGGACCCCCGCGAGGTGGCCCGCGAGGTCGTCCGCGAACAGGCCGGACGGTCGGAATGACGCGGGTCAGCATCCTGGACGGCAACACCTTCCTGGTCAGCGACGAGCGCGGCGACATCGAGCCGTCCTTCGACTTCCCCACCGGGCTGTTCTCCTTCGACACCCGGTTCGTCTCGACCTGGATACTCACCCTCGACGGCCAACGGCTGCATCCGCTCTCCATCGACGACTCCCAGTCGTACGGGACCCGGTTCTTCCTGGTCCCCGGCGAGCCGACGCACTACCTCGACGCCAAGGTCTCGGTGCTCCGCAGCCGGTCGATCGGCGGCAGCTTCGGGGAGGAGCTGACCGTGCTCAACCACGCCGGTCAGGAGCAGGAGTTCAACCTCCGGCTCGACATCGGCGCCGACTTCGCGGACGTTTTCGAGATCAAGCACCAGCGGCAGAAGAAGGGCCGCACCACCCCGGGCACCGGGACGAACGAGCTCCGGCTCGTCTACCGGCGGGAGAATCTCCACCGGGAGACCGTGATCAGCACGAGCGCGCCGGGCGACATCGACGAGGGCGGCATGACCTTCCGGATCCGCGTCGGTCCGCACGGCGAGTGGACCACCCGGCTGCAGGTCACCACGATCATCTACGGCGCCCGGGGGGAGGACATCCGGACCACCCTGCCGCTGGGCGGGCACCGCACCGCCGCGGCGATCCAAGCCGAGCAGAACGAGCTGATCGAGCGGGCCCCGAAACTCGGCTGCGACTGCCAGCCGCTGGCCGGGGCGTACCGGCGCAGCCTCAACGACCTGGCCGCCCTCCGGTACGAGTCGATCGCGCTGGGGGTACGGCTGCTCGCCGCCGGCCTGCCCTGGTTCATGACCCTGTTCGGCCGGGACAGCATCTTCACCTCGCTGCAGGTGCTGCCCTTCCTGCCCGAGCTGGTCCCACCGACCATCCTCATGTTGGCCGGCCTGCAGGGCAGCCGGGTGGACGACTTCCGGGACGAGGAGCCCGGCAAGATCCTGCACGAGCTGCGGTACGGGGAGACTGCCGGCTTCCTCGAGCAGCCGCACTCTCCGTACTACGGCTCGGCCGACTCCACCGCGCTCTTCGTGATCCTGCTCGACGAGTACGAGCGGTGGACCGGGGACACCACGCTGATCCGGCAACTGGAGCACGAGACCCGGGCGGCGCTGAGCTGGATCGACACGTACGGCGACCTGCTCGGCACCGGATACGTCTGGTACATGACCCGCAACCCGGAGACCGGCCTGCAGAACCAGTGCTGGAAGGACTCCTGGAACTCCGTCTCCTACGCCGACGGCCGGCTGCCCGCGTTTCCCCGGGCCACCTGCGAACTCCAGGGGTACGCGTACGACGCCAAGCTGCGCGGCGCCCGGCTGGCCCGGACGTTCTGGAACGACCCCGCGTACGCCGACCAGCTGGAACGCGAGGCGGCGGCGCTCAAGGAGCGGTTCAACCGGGACTTCTGGATCCCCGAGAAGGAGTACTACGCGCTTGCCCTGGATCCGGAGGGGCGGCACGTCGACGCCCTCTCCTCCAACATCGGCCACCTGCTGTGGAGCGGCATCGTGGACGAGTCACGGGCGGCCGCCGTGGCCCGGCACCTGCTCGGGCCGCGCCTCTTCTCCGGGTGGGGGGTGCGTACCCTCGCGGACGACCAGGGCCGGTACAACCCGATCGGGTACCACGTCGGCACGGTCTGGCCGTTCGACAACTCGTTCATCGCGTGGGGCCTGATGAGGTACGGCTTCCGGGAGGAGGCCGGCCGGATCTGCGACGCGATGCTCAGCGCGTCCCGCTACTTCGAGGGGCGGCTCCCCGAGGCGTTCGCCGGCTACGAGCGGGACCTCACCGACTACCCGGTGCAGTACCCCACCGCGTGCAGCCCGCAGGCCTGGTCGTCCGGCACTCCGCTGCTGCTGCTCCGGGTGATGCTCGGCCTGGAGCCGCAGGGTGAGCACCTGATCATCGACCCCGCCCTCCCCGAGGGGATGGGCCGGGTGGAGGTGCTCGACATCCCCGGCCGGTGGGGCCGGGTGGACGCCCTGGGCCGCAGCCGCAGCCCGCACGACGAGAGCCGCGGCCACTGACGGCCACGCGGCCAGGGCGGCCCGCTCCGGTCGGGGCGGCCCGCGACAGGACGGGTCAGCCGGCGCAGCCGGTCGAGGCGGCCAGCCGGAGCTGGTCACCGGTGGTGTCGGCCAGCACGACGACTCGCCCGGTCCGGTACGCGTACCCGTCGGGACGGTCGACCACGGCGGCGCCGAGCGGGCGCAGCGGCGCCAGCGACGCCGGCGTGGCCCCGGCCACCACGCTGATCGTCTGGGCGGCCTTGCCCGCGGGGCAGGGCACCAGGACCACCTCGGGGACCGGCGGCGCGGCCCGCCCCAGCGCCCGCAGCGCCGCCGCCAGCTCCGGCCCGACGGCCTGTCCAGGCAGCAGTTCGGCGTACTCGGTGTCGGCTGGCCGGCAGCCGGTCGCGGCGGAGAGCCGGACCCGCCCGTCGGCCACCACCCGCCCGTCGACCGCCACGAACTCCCCCGCGTCGGCGCGCAACCGGGGGCGGCCCGATTCGACGTGGACCCCGGCCCGCCAGTCGGCTGGCAGCCGCTGCGCCACCCGCTCCAGCAGGGCCCGCTCGCCGCCGGCGGCGACCAGCACGTCCAGGCCCCGGATCAGTGCCGTCCCGTCGGCCAACGGGGTGACCCGGCAACCCCGGCGCACCTGGGCCGGGGTCAACTCCCAGGCCTCGCCGTCCACGGCGGCCACCAGGCGCCCCACCGCGCCAGCCACCACCGGAATCGCCTGGCCCAGGCTGCGCTGCTCCTTCACGGTCGGCGGGTCATGGCGCACCGACCACCAGGTCAGCCCCGCGAGCAGCACCGCCCACGCCACCGCCGCGGCCAGCAGCCAACGCAGCCGACGCCGGCCGGGGGCCGGCTGGTCGGGACGGGTCGGCGGGGCGTAGCCCGCCTGGACAGCACCACTCACCGGGCCATCGTGTCATGCGGCGGCGACCGCACCGCCACCCGCGTGCGCTCTCCCACGTGCCCAGCACGGCCGGGCTGGCGGGGCCAGGTCGCCGATCTGGTGGTGTCCCACGGCCGCCGACCCCACCACAGCGCCGACCCGCGGTCGATCAGTCCCGACCCGGCCAGGCCGGGCGGGAGCGCCCCGGAACGACCCGTGGCCCGCCGCCCTTGGGGGGTAGGGCGACGGGCCACGGGCCGGTCAGAGCGTGGGTCAGGCGGCGACCGTGACGGTCACCTCGTTGATCCCGCGGGCGGCGGCGACGGCGGTGTCGCCGTTGCCGTGTCGGGAGAGCGCCCGCAGGGTCCAGGTGCCCGGCGCGGCGAAGAACCGGAACTGGCCGGCCGGGGAAGTCACCACCTCGGCCGTGAACTCGCCGGTCGAGTCGAGCAGCCGGACGTACGCGCCCGGCACGACCTCGCCGGACTCGGCCTTCACCAGACCGGTGATGACGGTCTCCTTCTCCAGGTCCAGGCTGGCCGGCAGCGGCGCGGCCTGGTCCGGAGCGGCGCAACCGGCGGCAGTGGGAGCCGTTGCTGCAGTGGGAACAGTCATCTCGATCACGCCTCCCCAGGCTCGTCGCCAAGCGCGACCGGCACGCCGACCAGCGAGCCGTACTCGGTCCACGAACCGTCGTAGTTCTTCACGCTCCGGTGGCCGAGCAGCTCCTGCAGGACGAACCAGGTGTGCGAGGAGCGCTCGCCGATCCGGCAGTACGCGATGGTCTCCCGGCTGTCGTCCAGCCCGGCGTCCGCGTAGATCCTGCGCAGCTCGTCGTCGGACTTGAAGGTGCCGTCCTCGTTGGCCGCCTTGGACCACGGGACGCTGATCGCGGTCGGCACGTGGCCGGCCCGCTGGGCCTGCTCCTGCGGCAGGTGGGCGGGGGCGAGCAGCCGACCGGCGTACTCGTCCGGGCTGCGCACGTCGACCAGGTTCTTGGTGCCGATCGCGTCGACCACCTCGTCCCGGAAGGCACGGATCGAGGTGTCCGGCTCGCTCGCGACGTACTGCGTCTTGGGGCGCTCCACCCGGTCGGTGACCAGCGGGCGGGCGTCCAACTCCCACTTCTTGCGGCCGCCGTCGAGCAGCTTGACGTCGCGGTGGCCGTAGAGCTTGAAGTACCAGTACGCGTACGCGGCGAACCAGTTGTTGTTGCCGCCGTAGAGGATGACGGCGTCGTCGTTGGCGATGCCCCGCTCGGAGAGCAGCGCCTCGAACTGAGCCTTGTTGACGAAGTCCCGGCGCACCGGGTCCTGGAGGTCGGTCCTCCAGTCGAGCTTGATCGCCCCGGCGATGTGGCCGGTGTCGTAGGCCGACGTGTCCTCGTCGACCTCGACGAAGACGACGCCCGGGGCGTCGATGTTCTTCTCGGCCCACTCGGCCGAGACGAGTGCGGTGTCGCGACTCATCAGATCACTCCCTGGTGAGGACGGATGGTGAGCCTGCGCGCGGAGATCGAAGTCGGTAGTTGTCGCACCACGCGCGGGACCCAGAGCTAGGAACGGATCACGGGTACGTGCGACGGCGCCGCTGCCGGGCGATCAAGGGAACACCGGAGGGTACGCGGACCCTGCGTGCCGGTGGCCGCTAGGCGGCCGAGGACAGCCCCGCCGTCAGATGACGGGGCGACACAGGCAGGTGGCCACGCGGCACAGGTCGACCGCGCGCCGTTTGGTGAGGAGCGTCCCCATGAGGAGGGAGACTACCAGCCGCTCCGGCCTGCGCCACCGGTCCGACCAGCATCCGGGACGCGGCACGGGCCCGGAGAACGCCGACGGCCCGACCGGTGGTCGGGCCGTGAGCAGGGATTCGTCGGTTGACTGAGGCGCTGCCCAGCCGGTCAGCCGGCGGAGTTGATCGGCACGTGCTGCGCGTTGGCGGTGACCACCAGGCCCTCCGGCCTCGGTTCCACCTTGCGGACGCTGAGCTGGAACGGCAGCGCCGGCAGGGGCACCTTGACCGAGATGCTCCTGGCGTAGTTGGCCAGCAACGTCTTCGCCAGCGGCAGGTTCGGCAGGCCCTCGGCGGTCAGTTCGTTGAACCGCAGCGCCACGTTGCCGTCGGCGACCGTCAGGTCGGCGGTGCCGTGGACGGTGAGCTTCACACCGAGGATGTCCGCCGGAGCGGTGACCGTGAGCTTGCCGTCCCGCTCGCCGAGCGTGAGCCCCGGCCGGTCGAGCATCTTCGCCAGGCTGTCGTACGCGACGGTGGCGCGACCGTCGACGCTCTCGGCGATCACGTCGCCCCGCCCGGAGCGGAGGGTGTCCAGCGACGCCGTCACGTTGCGGGCATCCACGTCGAGCCGCGGCACGCTGACCGCGTCGCCCTGCACGGAGCCCTGCACGTCGGTCAGCACGATCGAGATGTGCTGGTACCTGCCGGCGGCCACCTGGGTGAGGAACGGGAAACCGCCCACGTCGACCTTCGGCGGCGCGGACCGCACGTCCTGCTTGGCGACCTCCTGTCGCACCTGGTCGGCGATGGCGCGCTCGGCCACCCCGGCGGCCACCCGGTCGGCGACCACCAGCAGCCCGGCCAGGACCAGCAGCAGGACGACGAAACCGATCAGCACCTTGCGGCCCCGTCGCCGGGGCCGGTCCTCGTACGCCGGGTACGCCACTGCCACGCCGCCTCCTGTCCTCGCCGGTTCGCCGCCTGGCGGCGCGGGACCCTCGCGGCCGCGCGCCGTCTCGCGGCGCAACGGTACTTACCCGAGGCGTGGAATCCCCAATCGCACGCTCAGAGGAAGAGCACGCACATGGCGTACGCGGCCGGCGCGGCGAGCGCGAAGCCGCCCAGCGGCCCCTGCATGTGGCGGGCGATCCACATGGTGGGCGGCTCGCCGGCCATCAGCCGGCCCGCCTCGGCGTATCCGACGGCGAGGTCGGCCAGCACGGCGGTGGCCGCCGTGACCAGCCCAACCAGGGCGGCGCTGGTCGGGGTGAAGCCGACCAGGTAGCTGCCGAACACCGCGCTGGTCAGGGTGCCGAGCATGGCGCCCACGACCACGCCGGCGGCCCCCCGGGGCACCTGTGGGGCGAGCCGGGGCCAGGGCGCCACCGCGTCGGTCAGCCGGGCCACCAGGAGCGCGACGCCGGTGGCGGTGAGGCAGACCGTCATCGCCTGGGTGCCCTTCGGGATCCGACTGAGCACGATCAGGCTGGCGAACGCGACCACGCCCACCACGATCAGCAGGGTGCTGCCGAGCGAGTCGGTCACCCGGACCCGGTCCACCCGGCGGACGAGCTGGCCGAGCACGCCGAGCACGAAGCCGCCGGCGGCGGCGTACCCGAGCGGGGCCAGGCCGGCGATCTCCGTCTGCACCGC
Organism: Micromonospora sp. NPDC047740; assembly: GCF_043204735.1. NCBI lineage: Bacteria > Bacillati > Actinomycetota > Actinomycetes > Micromonosporales > Micromonosporaceae > Micromonospora > Micromonospora sp. NPDC047740. Next base: position 299,743 of record NZ_JBIDCT010000008.1, on the reverse strand, counting down.
CGCGGCGTCGGCGACCGCGGCCACCCCGGCGCTGACCAGCGCGACCACCAGCAGCGCGGGCGGGCGCATGGCCATTGTCCAGGCGAGCACGAAGAGCAGTTGGACGCCGAAGATGATGAATGCGAAGGGCATTCGGTGCCCCGGGCCGGCGGTCTGCGCGCCGAGCACCAGGCCGACGCCGAGCAGCGCGGCGAAGCCCGCGACGGTCAGCGCCAGCGGCCGGCGTACCGGGACCGGGGGCACCTCCTCCGCGACCTCGTCGGCGGACTCGGGGTCCGGGCGCCGCCCCGGGCCGCCCTTGCGGAGCCGGCGCGGGCCCGTCCGCTCGCCCCGCTCCCCGCCGTCGGCCGGACCGGTGCGCGGACCCGGCGGGTAGCCACGGGAGGGGCCGGCCGGCCCCGGACGCGTGTCGGCGGCCCACGGGTCACGGCCCGTGTCCGGCGAGGTCGAGGGAAACACGCCCCGATCGTGCCAGACCCGGCGGCTCCGGCGGAGGTCACGGTTTCGGCAACGTTAAAACCTGAGGCGCGATCGAGGGCAGATCGGGCAAACGGGAAATCTTACGGAGGTGTGGACCGGTCGATCCGTTACGCTCAAGCCGTTAGTCGCCCGTCAGCGACGCCGGGACCCACGCAAGTTCGCAGCGCCACCCGCTACCGGGAGTGTCGCTGGTCGCGCGCGGCCGAGGCCGCCGGGACGGAGGTGATCGTGTGGAGATCCTGCTGCTGGTGACCGCGCGTGCAGGGGAACCATCGGCGGTGCTGCCGGCACTCGACCTGCTGCCGCACTCGGTCCGGACGGCGCCCCGCGACGTCCGCACGCTGGTGTCCGGTCCGACCCCGGACGCCGTCCTGGTGGACGCCCGTTCCGAGTTGAGCGAGGCCCGCGCGACCTGCCGGATGCTGCACGCCACCGGGCTGGGGGTGCCGCTGGTCGCCGTGGTCACTGAGGCCGGGCTGATCGCGCTCAACGCCGACTGGGGCGTGGACGACGTCATCCTGGCCGGGGCGGGCCCGGCCGAGGTGGAGGCCCGGCTGCGGCTCGCGGTCGGCCGGCTCAGCAACGCGACGGCCGGCGCCGGCGGCTCGATCCGGGCCGGCGAGCTCACCATCGACCCGGACACCTACGCGGCCAAGCTCAAGGGTCGCCCGCTCGACCTCACCTACAAGGAGTTCGAGCTGCTGAAGTTCCTCGCCCAGCACCCGGGCCGGGTGTTCACCCGCGACCAACTGCTCCGTGAAGTCTGGGGGTACGACTACTTCGGCGGCACCCGGACGGTCGACGTGCACGTCCGACGGCTGCGCGCCAAGCTGGGCTCGGAGTACGAGTCGATGATCGGCACCGTACGCCAGGTGGGCTACAAGTTCGTCGTGCCGCCGTCGCGCTCGCTGCCGGAGTCGGAGCCCGCTCCGCTGCCCGTCTGATCGGAAACGTCTCCACTTTCCCCCTTCCGTGAGACTTCCTCCCTTCTGACCCTTTTGTGCCCTTGGCCGGATTTATTCTGAGCCAAATTCGGGCAAAGGGGGCACAGTGCGTACGGGGATCAGGGACAAGACGACAGGCCGACACAGCGAGCCCGACGGGCGGTGCCGCTGATGTCGCCCAAAGCAACCCGCCGGGTCACGACCGTGGCCGTGGTGCTGGCCGCGCTGCTCGGCTCGGCGTTCGCGATCGGCCACAGTCTGATGGCCCAACTGGAACCCCCACCCACCGGGGCGACCGCCAACGTCAACGCCACGCACTACGCCGATCAGCCACCCGTCACCACCCGACCCTCCCCCTCGCCGTCCGCCAGCCCGAGCCCGTCCCGGCGGGACCGCCAGCCGGGTGCCGGCGACGGGCCGTACGGCGCCATGACCACCACCGGGTCGTCGCGGGTCGCGCTGACCTTCGACGACGGACCCGACCCGCAGTACACCCCGCAGGTGCTCGCCCTGCTCAGGGAGTACCGGGTGAAGGCCACCTTCTGCGTGGTGGGGGAAAACGTGGACAGCCACCCGGACCTGGTCCAGGCGATCGTGTCGGAGGGGCACACCCTCTGCAACCACTCCTGGAACCACGACGTGAGTCTGGGCGACCGGTCGCCGGAGACGATCCGGGACGACCTGCTGCGGACCGACGCGGCGATCCGGGCGGCCGCGCCGAAAGCGAGGGTCGACTACTACCGGCAGCCCGGGGGCGCCTGGACGTCCGGGGTGGTGTCGGTCGCCGAGGACCTGGGCATGGTCCCGCTGCACTGGGCGGTGGACCCGGTGGACTGGCAGATGCCCGGCGCGGCGCAGATCACCGAGACGGTGCTGACTCAGACCGAGCCCGGCTCGATCGTGCTGATGCACGACGCCGGCGGCAACCGGTCAGGCACCGTCGAGGCCCTGCAGTACCTGCTGCCCGAGCTGCTGCGCCGGTTCCAACTGGAGGCCCTGCCCACCGGGACCACGTGAGGATCACCATGGGCCGGTGCCCGCGTCGGGGATGATCGGCGGCCCGAGGCCCGCTACCGTGACGGGATGAGCGAGCGCCGGCGAGCGAATCATCAGCACAGCTCCGTGGTGCCTCATGCCGACACCGAGCGCAGCGAGGCGTCGGCATGAGCGAGCGTCAGCGAGCGAATCGTCAGCTCAGCGCAAAAGTGCCTCATGCCGACGCCGAGCGCAGCGAGGCGTCGGCATGAGCAGCACCGAGCCGACCGCTGATCGTGTCGTCCGCGCCGACCGGCTGGCGCCGGTCGAGGTGGCCGAGGTGCTGGCACTGGCCCGCGTCGCCGGGGACGCCGACGGCGCCGACCCGCTCGACGAGCACGTGCTGCTCCGGCTGCGGGAGCCAGCGGCGCCCGCCGTGCACCTCACCGCCCGGGCCACCGACAACACCCTGACCGGGTACGCCCACCTCGACACGACCGACCCGGCCAACGGCATCGGGGTGGAGATGGTGGTGCATCCGACGTACCGGCGGCGCGGCACCGGGCGGGCGCTGGCCCGGGGCGTGCTGGCCGCGGCCTCCGGGCCGCTGCGTGCCTGGGCCCACGGCGACCACCCGTCGGCCGCGGCGCTCGCGGTCGACCTGGGCTTCACCCGCGCCCGGGTGCTCTGGCAGCTGCGCCGCCCGCTGGCCGCCGCGCTGCCCGAGCCGGTGCTGCCGGACGGGGTCGAGCTGCGCGCCTTCCGCCCCGGCGAGGACGACGAGGCGTGGCTGGCGCTCAACAACGCCGCCTTCGCCGAACACCCCGAGCAGGGTCGGTGGACCGCGGCGGACCTGCGCGTACGCCTCGCCGAGCCGTGGTTCGACCCGGCCGGTTTCCTGCTCGCCGTGGAGTCGTCCACCGGCCGGCTGCTCGGCTTCCACTGGACCAAGGTGCACGAGCGGCCCGGCTCGGCCCCGATCGGCGAGGTCTACGTGCTCGGGGTGTCCCCGGCCGCGCACCGGGGCGGGCTCGGCCGGGCGCTCACCACCGCCGGCCTGGCCTACCTGCGGGACCGGCGCGGGCTGGACCGGGTCATGCTCTATGTGGACGAATCGAACACCAGCGCGGTCGCCCTCTACGAGCGGCTCGGCTTCGCCCGCTGGTCCGCGCACGTCAACTACCAGCTCGGCTGACCGCGTCGCGGCCCACGCCGGCGGCCGGCACATGCCCCTCGCCGGCCGGCTTCCAAGATCGGACGAGACGTATCACGGGACCGTCACGGGGAGGTTCCGGCGCGATCACGCCCCGCCCGACGTATGGCGATAAAGGGGACACCTCCCCGCCAGTTCATGTAATGGACAACACACACTCAGCTGGCCGTCGTTCCACGGAGCGAGCCTGTTCATCTTCCGTTCACTTCTGACCGGCGAACCGTCTACCTGGCACTTCTAGCTTCATCTTCAGCCGGTCAGCGCCGGCACCCGGCCTCCCGGACCGGGCGACCTGACAAAGACGTGAAGGGAAACCCCTCAGGTGAAGCTCCAGCGCCACGGCGCCATCGCCTGCCTCGCACTTACCGCGGTGCTCGGCCTCAGCGCCTGCGGCTCGGACAACAACGCGCCGAGTGGCACCTCCGCCTCCGGCTCCGCCGCTGCCGCCGACTGCGCCACGGGCACGCTGAACGCGCAGGGTTCCTCCGCGCAGAAGAACGCGATGGCCGAGTGGATCAAGGCGTACCAGCAGAAGTGCGCGGGCACCACGATCAACTACGAGCCCAGCGGTTCGGGCGCCGGCATCCAGGCCTTCATCGCCGGCACCGCCGACTTCGCCGGGTCCGACTCCGCCCTCAAGCCGGAGGAGCAGCCGCAGGCGGACGCCAAGTGCGTCGGCGGCCAGGCCCTCAACCTGCCGATGGTGATCGGCCCGGTGGCCATCGTCTACAACGTCGGCGGCGTGGACAACCTCCAGCTCAAGCCGGCCACCCTGGCGCAGATCTTCGCCGGCAAGGTGACCAAGTGGGACGACCCGGCGATCAAGGCCGACAACCCGGACGCCAAGCTGCCGTCGACCGCGATCCAGGCGGTACACCGCTCCGACGAGTCGGGCACCACCGACAACTTCACCAAGTACCTCTCCAAGACCGCTGAGGCGGACTGGACCTTCGGCAACGCCAAGGCCTGGAAGGCCCCGGGCGGCGTCGGCGCGGCCAAGTCCGACGGTGTGGCCAGCAAGGTCAAGAGCACCGAGGGCACCATCAGCTACGTCGAGTGGTCGTACGCCGAGAACTCCGGCCTGAAGAAGGCCAAGGTCCAGAACGGTGCCGGCGAGTGGGCCGAGCTCACCGCCGACTCGGCCGGCAAGGCCATCGCCGGGGCCAAGATCGAGGGCCAGGGCAACGACCTCAAGATGTCGATCGACTACAACACCAAGGAGGCCGGGGCGTACCCGATCGTCCTGGTGACCTACGAGATCGTCTGCAGCAAGGGCCTTGCGGCCGACAAGCTGCCGCTGGTCAAGGGCCTGCTGACCCACGCGGCCAGCGCCGAGGGCCAGCAGGACCTGGTCGAGCTGGGCTACGCCCCGCTGCCGGACTCGGTCCGGGCCAAGGTCGAGACCGCGGTCAAGAGCCTCGCCTGACGCGCTGACCGACACCACCTTCTCGATACGAAGCGAGCGAGCAGATGGGTGATACCCCTCACCGCTCGGCGCACGCCGGCACCGGCGGGACCCGCGTGGCCACGAGCCACGAGGGACCTGCCGGTGCCTCGGCGCGTGTGGCCGAGACCTCCGGCATCCCCGGTAACAGCGAACCCGGCCTGGGCGGCGGCGGGGCGCTGCCCCGGGCGCGGGCCTTCGGCGCGGAACGGGCGTTCCGTGGCCTGACCCTGGCCGCCGGCACCGCCGTCCTGGTCGTCATCGCGGCGATCGCGATCTTCCTGATCGCCAAGGCCGTACCGGCGCTGCGGGCGAACACCGAGTCCTTCTGGACCTTCGAGGGCTGGTTCCCGAACGACAACCCGCCGAAGTTCGGCATCGGCGCGCTCGCCTTCGGCACCGTGCTCACCGCGCTGCTCGCGCTGCTCATGGCGGTGCCGGTCGCGCTGGGCATCGCCCTCTACCTCTCGCACTACGCCCCCCGCCGGCTCGGCAACAGCCTCGGTTTCCTGATCGACCTGCTGGCCGCCGTGCCCAGCGTGGTCTTCGGGCTCTGGGGCCGGGACTACTTCGCCCAGCCGGTCGCCGACCTGTCGGCCTGGCTCAACCGCTACTTCGGCTGGATCCCGATCTTCGGCGACGGCCCGTACGGCAGCTCGGTCCTGCTCGGCTCGGTGGTGCTGGCGATCATGGTGCTGCCGATCATCACCTCGCTCTCCCGCGAGGTCTTCCGGCAGACCCCGACGGCCAACGAGGAGGCCGCCCTCGCCCTGGGCGCCACCCGCTGGGAGATGGTCCGGACCGCCGTCCTCCCGTACGGTCGGCCGGGCGTGATCGCCGCGGTGATGCTCGGCCTGGGCCGCGCGCTCGGCGAGACCATCGCCCTGGCGCTGACCCTCGGCTCGACGTACGCCATCTCGTTCAACATCCTGCAGAGCGGCGGCAACTCCATCGCCGCGAACATCGCGAACCGGTTCGCCGAGGCGAACGACACCGGTCGGGGCGCGCTGATCGCCTCCGGCCTGGTGCTCTTCGCGATCACGCTGATCGTCAACATCACCGCCCGCGCGATCATCTACCGCCGCCGCGAGTTCACGGAGTCGGCCGCATGACCACCACCGTCACCTCCCACCGCCCGCAGCCCCCGGCCCAGCCGGTCACGCTGCGGGCAAAGCGGCTTCCGCGGTACGCCGCGCCCGCCATCGCCGTCGTGGCCCTGCTGGTCGCCGCCGGGATCGTGTACGGCGCCGGCATCGGCGGCCCGGTCCTGGTGGTGGTCGTCGGCGCGCTGCTCTACCTGGCCGGCCTCTACCTCGCCACGAACGCGGTCGAGGGCCGCCGGTCCGCCCGCAACCGGACCTGGAGCGCGCTGATCCACTCCGCCTTCGTGCTGGCGGTGCTGCCGCTGGCCTCGGTGGTCTGGACCCTGGTCAGCAAGGGCGCCGAGCGGCTGGACGGCAACTTCTTCCTCACCTCGATGAACAACATCGGGGCCCGGGACGCGAACGGCGGCGCCTACCACGCCATCGTCGGGACGCTGGAGCAGGTCGGCATCGCCACCTTGATCACCGTCCCGCTCGGCGTGCTCTGCGCGATCTACGTGGTCGAGTACGGCCGGGGCCGGTTCGCCTTCACCATCCGCTTCTTCGTGGACGTGATGACCGGCATCCCGTCGATCGTCACCGGCCTGTTCGTGCTGGCCTTCTGGGTGCTGATCGTCTCGCCGTTCTTCAACGACGGGCGGCCGGGCTTCTCCGGCTTCGCCGCCGCGCTGGCGCTGAGCGTGCTCATGCTGCCGACCGTGGTCCGCTCCAGCGAGGAGATGCTCCGCCTCGTCCCGGCTCCGCTGCGCGAGGGCGCGTACGCGCTCGGCGTGCCGAAGTGGAAGACCATCCTGCGGGTTGTTTTGCCGACGGCACTGCCGGGCATCGTCACCGGTGTGATGCTCGCCATCGCGCGGGCCGCCGGTGAGACCGCCCCGGTGCTGCTCGTCGCCGGTGGCGGCGCGGCGATCAACTTCAACCCGTTCGAGAACAACCAGTCGTCGCTGGCTCTCTTCGTCTACCAGCAGGCCGGCGAGGCCTCGAAGTACTCGCCGGCGCGGGCGTGGACCGCAGCGCTGACCCTGGTCGCCCTCGTCCTCATCCTGACCGTCGCGGCGAAGTTGCTGGCCCGCCGCAACCGGCTCGGCCGATGAATCCCGGAGGTACCACCACCATGGCCAAGCGCATCGAAGCCACCAACGTCACCGCCTACTACGGCGCCTTCAAGGCGATCGAGAACATCAACCTGACCGTCGAACCGAAGACGGTGACGGCCCTGATCGGCCCCTCCGGCTGCGGCAAGTCCACCTTCCTCCGGTCGATCAACCGGATGCACGAGGTGCTGCCGGGTGCCCGGGTCGAGGGCAGCCTGACCATCGACAACCAGGACATCTACGACCCGGACGTCGACGTCACCGCAGTCCGCCGGATGATCGGCATGGTCTTCCAGCGGCCCAACCCGTTCCCCACCATGAGCATCTTCGAGAACGTGGTGGCCGGGCTGCGGCTCAACGGGGTGAAGCGGAAGTCGATCCTGGAGGAGGCGGCCGAGAAGGCGCTCCGGTCGGCGAACCTCTGGGACGAGGTGAAGGACCGGCTCGGCAAGCCGGGCGCCGGCCTCTCCGGCGGTCAGCAGCAGCGGCTCTGCATCGCCCGCACGATCGCCGTCGAGCCGCAGGTGGTGCTGATGGACGAGCCCTGCTCGGCGCTCGACCCGATCTCCACGCTGGCCATCGAGGACCTGATGTTCCAGCTCAAGGACAAGTTCACCATCATCATCGTCACGCACAACATGCAGCAGGCCGCCCGGGTGTCGGACCGGACCGCCTTCTTCTCCATCGAGAAGACCGGCGACCCGGGCCGGCTGATCGAGTACGACAACACCCAGAAGATCTTCAGCAACCCGAGCGTGAAGAAGACCGAGGACTACATCACCGGCCGCTTCGGCTGAGCCGCTGATCCCGGCCCGCGAGGGGAGTCGGTCGACCTCGACCGGCACCCCTCGGCGTACCCGGGTCAGTCGAGGAGGAAGCGGGGCTCGCCGGCCTCGGGGAGGTCGAGGCGGGGGGTCACCGGCGTGGCTGCGTCGCGGGTCGCGGCGGCCCGGGCCACGCCGGCCAGGTCTCCGGCGGCGGCGACCTCGGCCAGGGTGACCAGGGTGGGCGGGAGCATGGTCAGCTCGCCGGCCTCCGCCCGGGCCACGGCCTCCGCCGGGCGGATCCACAGGGTGTGGTCGGCCTCACCGGAGACGTCCCGGGTCCGCTGCCCCGCCGGCAGCAGGGCCAGAAAGAAGTACGTGTCGAAGCGGCGCGGCTCGAACTCCGGCGTGATCCAGCGGCTCCACGGCAGCAGCAGGTCGGACCGGAGGGTGAGCCGGCGGCCGGCCAGCAGGTCGGCGAAGCCGGTCCGGCGGGACACCAGGTCCTGCCGGGCGGCCTCCCAGTCGTCCCCGCTCACGTCGCCCACCACAGTCGCCGCGTCCGGCCCGGCCAGCAGCACGCCGGCCTCCTCGAAGACCTCCCGGGCGGCGGCGCAGACGACCGCCTGGGCGGCGTCCGCGGCAAGGCCGAGCCGGCCACCCCACTCGGCCGGCTCAGGGCCGGCCCAGTCCAGGTGCGCCTGCGAGTCGGAGCGGTCCACCCCGCCACCGGGGAACGCGTACACCCCGCCGAAGGCCATCGCGGCGACCCGGCGGATGACGTACACCTCGAAGTCGGGGCCGGCCGGGCGGAGCAGCAGCACGGTGGCCGCGACCCGGGGCACGGCCGGCACGCCGCCCTCGGCGCGGAACCGGCGGGCGTGCTCCACCAGGGCGGGAGGTGCGGCGAAACCGTGGCTGGTCATCCTGCGAGCCTAGTTCCCGACCAATGGATCGATTCTCCGGCGGCGCGGGAGAGCAGGATAGCGTGCCGCCATGACGCGTTGGGGAATCCTGGCCACCGGACAGATCGCCGGCCGCTTCGCCGAGGACCTGCGGCTGGTGCCGGGGGCGGAGCTGGTGGCGGTCGGCTCGCGTACCCGGGAGAGCGCCGAACTCTTCGCGGCCCGGCACGGCGTGCCCCGGGCGTACGCCTCCTGGGCGGAGCTGGCCGCGGACCCGGACCTGGACGCCATCTACGTGGCCACCCCGCACGCCGCCCACCACGAGGCGGCCATGACCTGCCTGGCCGGCGACAAGGCCGTGCTGGTGGAGAAGCCGTGCACCCTCGACCTGGCGACCAGCACCGAGCTGGTCGAGACGGCCCGCGCCCACGGCCGCTTCCTCATGGAGGCCATGTGGATGCGATGTAATCCGATGATCCTGCGGGTGGTTGAGCTGATCGCCGATGGGGCGATCGGCGAGGTGACCCACGTACGGGCGGACTTCGGCCTGGCCGGGCCGTTCCCGCCGGAGCACCGGATGCGGGCCCGGACGCTGGGCGGTGGCGCCCTGCTCGACCTGGGGGTCTATCCGGTGAGCCTGGCCCACCTGCTGCTCGGCGTGCCGCAGCACGTGCACGCCTGGGCGAAGCTGAGCCCCGAGGGAGTGGACGAGAACACCGGCCTGGTGCTCGGCTGGGACAGCGGCGCCGTGGCGACGCTGAGCTGCGGAATGATCGGCGCCACCGCGATCACCGCGTCGATCACCGGCACCACCGGCCGGATCGACCTGCCCGAGCCGTTCTACCGGCCGGGCGCGGCGGTGCTGCACCGGCCCGGCGCCGAGCCGGAGACCGTCCCGGCGGACCTGACCGGCGGCGGCTACCAGCACGAGGCCGTCGAGGTGCAGCGCTGCCTGGCCGCCGGGCTGATCGAGAGCCCGCTGGTGCCGCACGCCGCCACTCTGGAGGTGATGGCCCTGCTGGACGACATCCGGGCCCGGATCGGCGTCGCCTACGCGTGAGGGCCCCCGGCCCGGTGGCCGGGAGCCCTCCCCACGTCAGCCTCAGAACAGCGGGCGGACCAGCAGATACGCCAGGCAGGCGATGGCCGCCGAAGCCGGGAACGTGATGATCCAGGCGATCACGATGTTGCCGGCCACGTTCCAGCGGACCGCGGAGAGCCGCTTGGTCGCGCCCACACCCATGATCGCCGAGGTGATCGTGTGGGTGGTGGAGATCGGGGCCTTCAGCACCAGGGCGTTGAAGTAGAGCACGGCGCTGGCCACCGTCTCGGCGGCGAAGCCCTCCGGCGGACCCAGGTCGATGATCTTGCGGCCGAGGGTACGGATGATCCGCCAGCCACCCGCGTAGGTGCCGGCCGCCAGCATGGCTGCCGAGGTCCAGAACACCCACTGCGGGATGTGGGTCTTGTCGGACTGGTAGCCGCCCGTGTAGAGGGCCAGCACGATGATGCCCATGGTCTTGGCGGCGTCCTGCATGCCGTGCCCGACCGACATGGCGGCGGCCGAGGCGGTCTGCGCCCAGCGGAAGCCCCGGTTCAGCTTGGCCGGCTGGCCCTTCCGGAAGAGCCAGAGGATCGCCAGCATCACCAGGAAGCCGAGGATCAGGCCGACCACCGGCGAGAGCACCATCGGGATGATGACCTTGTCGATGATGTTGCCCCACTGCACGACGCCGTCGGCGGCGAACAGGGTGGCGCCGACCAGGCCGCCGAAGAGGGCGTGCGAGGAGGACGACGGCAGGCCGAAGTACCAGGTGATCAGGTTCCAGGCGATCGCGCCGAGCACGCCGGCGAAGACCACCCCGAGGCTGGTCACCCCGGTGGGCAGGGTGACCAGGCCGTCGCCGACCGTCTTGGCCACCCCGGCGCCGAAGTGCGCGCCGACGAAGTTGCCGACGGCGGCCAGGGCGAGGGCGACCCGGGGGGTCAGCGCCCGGGTGGAGACGCTGGTGGCGATCGCGTTGGCCGCGTCGTGGAAGCCGTTCGTGTAGTCGAACGCCATGGCGACCACGATCACCGCCAGCACGGCGATGAGTTCGGGAGTCACGGGATCAGGACTCCTTGACCGCGATGGTCTCGACGGTGTTGGCCACGTGCTCGAAGGCGTCGCAGGCGGCCTCCAGCTCGTCGGCCACCTCCTTCATCTTCAGCACCGTCAGCGCGTCGTACTCGCCGGAGAAGAGGCGGACGAGCAGCATCCGGTACGCCTGGTCACCGTCGTTCTCCAGGCGGTTGCACTCGATCCAGTAGTCCTCGAGGTTCTTCATCGACCGCAGCTGCGGCATGGCGTCGGCGGTCAGCTTGGCCTGCTGGTCCAGCACGTTCACCAGCTCGTGCAGCTCGCGCGGAAGGGCGGGGAGCTTGGTCAGGCCGTACAGGTAGAGCAGGTTGCCGACCGCCTCCAGGTGGTCCATCACGTCGTCGAGCAGCGAGCCCAGACGGTAGATGTCCTCCCGGTCGAACGGGGTGATGAAGGTGGAGTTGATCTTCTTGAACAGCTCGTGGGTGATCTGGTCGCTGTCGTGCTCGACCTCGGTCAGCCGCTCGCTGACCGACTGCACGTCAACTCCGGGCAGCGCCAACTCGTTCAGGAGCTCGGTACCCCGCACCAGGTTCTGCGCGGCCCTGGTGAAGAGCTCGTAGAAGGCGCCCTCGGTGGGACGGAAGGAAAACTTCACAGCACGGACCTCGTCGTGTCGGTGGAAGGGTGGCCGTCGCCCCGAAAGGGCGTCCGCTCTGCGCATGCTAGGTACCCGGAGTAACGGGGCATCCTTCGGCCCACCCCTGGTCAGGGGTGATTTACCGCTCGTTCACCTTCCGTTCACCTTGACCTTCTCGGGCCCTCACCCCGCAACCGGTCGCGCTCCCGCTGGACGTCGAAGTCGGCGGGCGGATACCCCAGATCCAACGCGTCGAACGTCTCCCGGAGCAGGTGGGCCACCGCCCAGTCGCGGTACCACTTCCGGTCCGCCGGCACCACGAACCAGGGCGCGGCGTCCGTGCCGCACCGCTGCAGCGCCTCGGCGTACGCGGCCTGGTAGTCGTCCCAGCGGGCCCGGGTGTCAAGATCGCTCGGGTTGTACTTCCAGTACTTCGTCGGGTCGGTGAGCCGCTCCATCAGCCGCTCGCCCTGCTCGGCATACGAGATGTGCAGCATCACCTTCACCAGGGTGACCGAGTCGTCGGTCAACTCCCGCTCGAAGGCGTTGATCGCGTCGTAGCGCCCCCGCCAGGTTGCCTCGTCGACCAGCGACTCGACCCGGGCGATCAGCACGTCCTCGTAGTGGGAACGGTTGAAGATCCCGACGTAGCCGGGCGGCGGCAGGGCCCGCCGGATCCGCCACAGGAAGTCGTGCCGCGACTCCTCCTCGGTGGGCGGGCCGAACGAGCGGATGTGCAGGCCGAGCGGGTTCATCGCGCCGGCCACCCGCTTGATCGTGCCGTCCTTGCCGCCGCAGTCCATGGCTTGGAGCACCAGCAGCACCCGGCGCGGGCGGCCCCCAGCCAGGTGGGCGCCGGCCTGGGCCGGGGCGCTGGTCGGCGCCTCCGGACCGGCGGCGCCCTTCGCCTCGGCGTACAGCATCTCCTGCTGGCGGCCGAGCGCCACACCGAGCAACTCGACCTGCCTACGGGCCCACTCCTTGGGCCCGCGCCCGCTCCCCGCCACCGGGGGCAGCCCCGGCGTCGACCGGGGATCGATGCCCGCGAGGTCCACGGCCGGGCCACCCGGCGCCACCCGCAGCAGCTCCCGCATCGGGCCGCCCACGGGCCGCACCACCTCATCGACTCCGCTCATCCCCCGATCTTCACCCACCTCACCCATCCCCGCCTCCCGAGCGCCCCGCGCCCCGCGCCCCGCGCCAAGATCTACACAGTTTCAGGGAAAGAGGTGCTTCCGGCGCGCCGGAGGCAGCATCTTCCGTGACCTAGTGCGGATCTTGCTGGGTGGCTGACCGGCCTGGCACCCAACGCTGCGGAGGGCACGTGAAGTGCGCGGATCTTGGCCGTGGGCAGGGCGGGGCGCGGCGGGACAGCGAACGTGTCACGTTTCGGGGCGGTGGGTCGTCCAGAGGTATGGGGAGAATGTGGTCTCCGACGGGAGGGAGCGGCCGTGACGGACCTGGCGGCGGAGTTCGCGGCGGAGTTCGAGGCGGAGCGCGGCCATCTCATGGCGGTCGCCCACCGGATGCTGGGCAGCCGGAGCGAGGCCGAGGACGCCGTCCAGGAGACCTGGCTGCGGTACGCGGGCGCGTTCGCCGATCCGGCCGCCCGCGCCCAGATCCGCGAGCTGCGCGGCTGGCTGACCACCACCTGCTCGCGGATCTGCCTGGACGTGCTCCGTTCCGCCCGGGTACGCCGGGAGGCGTACCCCGGTCAGTGGCTGCCGGAGCCGGTGGTGACCGACGTGCCCGCGGCGGACGGTTTCGCTCCCGACCCGGCCGAGCGGGCGGTCCGCGCCGACCAGCTCGGCACCGCCCTGCTGGTGGTGCTGGAGCGGCTGAGCCCGGAGCAGCGGGTGGCGTTCGTGCTGCACGACGTCTTCGCCGTGCCGTTCGCCACGGTCGCGGACGTGCTCGGCACCACGACCGTCGCGGCTCGGCAGCTCGCCTCCCGGGCCCGCCGGGCGGTGACCGCGCCGGATGTCCCCCGGCACACCGCCGACCTCGCCGAGCAGCAGCGGGTGCTCGCCGCGTTCATCGCCGCAGCGGAGTCCGGCGAGCTGGAGCGGCTGGTCCAGGTGCTCGCCCCGGACGTGGTGTTGATCGGCGACAGCGGCGGGCACTTCCCGGCGGCCCGCCGGCCGGTGGTCGGCGCCGAGGCGGTGGCTCGGTTCGTCCTCGGGCTCTTCGGCCAGGCGAGCCGCTACGGCGACCGCGTCCTCGCCCGACCCGTGTTGGTCGACGGCGCGCTCGGCTGGCAGGCGGAGACGGTGTTCCGGGACGGGCGGCCGATCCGCGTGGTCACCTCGTTCGCGGTGCACGACGGCCGGATCACGGGTGTGTTCAACCAGCTCAATCCGGAGAAGGTGGCCCAGCTGCCGGCGGTGGGGGCGCAGACCGGCTGGCCGCCGCACTCGTGAGCCGGCTCAGACCACCAGGGCCAGCCACTTCCGGTACGACGTGGCGAACGGCTCGGTGCCGTCCCCGAGCGCGCCGAACAGCCAGCGGGCGGCCGCCTCGGCCTCGACGACCAGGTCGTCCGGATAGCCGAACCGCTCCCGGTGCTCGGCGAACTCGTCCTCGTCGCGCAGCTCGACCACGCCGGTCTCGCGGCGGCGCACCACATCCAGGTCGAGATCGATCAGGTTGACCGTCTCGTCGCCCTCCCAGCGGGCCGGGGTGGCGATGTCGCAGTAGACCTCGCTGGTCCGCGGCGGCGGGTTGAACATCCCGGTCCACCAGGCGTGCCGGGGCACCAGCAGGACGAACGGGATCTGCTCGACCGAGGGCCGGCCGTGGTAGACCGATCCGGTGCCGGCCGGTACGCCGAGCCAGACGCCGAGGTCGTCCTCGGCGAGCCGGCGGGCGGGGTAGTCGCGGTGGGCGCTGCCGTCGTACTTGCGGTAGATCACGCGGACCACGTCGCTCGGCATGACTGGCACCCTAACCGATTCCGGCCACGCGACGCGATCGGCAGGTAACCGGACGCGACCCGGCCGGATCGCGCCACGCGGCGGATGGGCGGGACCGCTGTCGGCGGCGGCGGGTACGGTCGCACGGTGACCCCGCCCCCTGCCGCCACCGGTCCCGCCGTCAGAAAGCAACGTCGGGGCACCCGGCCCGGCGGCGGCGAGCTGCTGGCCGCCGCGGTCGGCGCGGTCCCCGGGGGCGCGACCCGGCCTGGTCAGCAGCAGATGGCCGAGGCGATCGAGCGGAGCATCGCCTCCGGCGAGCACCTGCTGGTGCAGGCCGGCACGGGCACCGGCAAGTCGCTGGCGTACCTGGCCCCGGCGCTGGCCGTGGACGGCCCGGTGGTGGTCTCCACCGCCACCCTGGCGTTGCAGTCCCAGCTGGTCGACCATGACCTGCCCCGGCTGGCCGACGCGGTGGAGCCGCTGCTCGGCCGCCGCCCCACCTTCGCGGTGTTGAAGGGTCGGCACCACTATCTCTGCCTGGCTCGGCTGGACAACTCGGTCGAGGAGGAGCCGGAAGACACCCTCTTCGACACGCCCCGGCCTGGCGGGGGCACCAAGTGGCTCGGCGAGGCGGGCCGGCTCGGCAAGCAGATGCAGCGGTTGCGCGACTGGGCGGAGGAGACCGCCACCGGCGACCGGGACGAGCTCGACCCGGGCGTCGACGACCAGGTGTGGCGGTCGGTCTCGATGCCGGCCCGGGAGTGCGTGGGCGCCACCCGCTGCCCGTTCGGCCAGGAGTGCTTCGCCGAGGCCTCGCGGGTCCGGGCCCGCGAGGCGGACATCGTGGTGACCAACCACAGCCTGCTCGCCGTCGACATGCTGGCCGGCCGGCACATCGTGCCGCCGCACAAGCTGCTGGTCGTCGACGAGGCACACGAGCTGGCCGACCGGGTGTCGTCCGCCGCCCAGGCGGAGCTGGTCCCGGAACTGATCGACCGGTCCGCCCGCCGGGCCCGGCCACTGCTCCGCCCGGAGGTCGCCGAGCGGCTCACCGAGGCGGGCGACGCCCTCGCGGTGGGGCTGGCCGAGGCGCCGGCCGGGCGGCTCACCGCTGGCCTGCCGCCGCCCCTCCGGGAGGCGTGCACGCTGCTCGACGCGGCGACCCGGGCTGCGCTGGAGGCGATCGGCGAGATCAAGGCCGACGACCCGGACCCGGTCCGCAAGCAGCAGGCCAAGGCGGTGCTGGACGAGCTCTCCACCACCGCGCAGCGGCTGCTGGAGGAGGCCGACCACGACGTCGCCTGGGTGGAGAAGCCGGAAAACGGCAGCCGGCGGGCACTGGTGGTCGCGCCGCTCTCGGTCGCCGGCACGCTCGCCACCCACCTGTACGACGAGCGCACCGTGGTCGCCACCTCGGCGACGCTGGCGCTGGGCGGCCGGTTCGACACGGTGGCCCGGGCGCTGGGGCTGGAGGCGCCGCCGCCCGCCCCGCCCTCCCCGGCCGCCGCCGCGCTGGCCAGCGCGGCCGCTGCCGGCCGCACCGGCGCCGCCACCGGGCCGGTGGCGAGCACTCCGGGGAGCCGGGCCGCGGTCGGGACGGTGCCGGCCACCGAGGGGCCCGGCTGGCGCTCGCTCGACGTCGGCTCGCCGTTCGACTACGCCCGACAGGGCATCCTGTACGTCGCCGCGCACCTGCCCCGGCCCAGCGTCTCCGGGCTGCCCGAGGCGGCCGGCGAGGAACTACTGGCGCTGGTCGGCGCGCTCGGTGGGCGTACCCTCGGGCTCTTCTCCTCGCGGCGGGCCGCGCAGCAGGCGGCGGAGTTGCTCCGCGCGCGGACCGACCTGCCCGTGCTGCTCCAGGGCGAGGAGGCGTTGCCGCTGCTGGTCCGCCGGTTCCGGGAGGAGCGGGAGAGCTGCCTGTTCGGGGTGATGTCGCTCTGGCAGGGGGTGGACGTGCCGGGTGACGCCTGCCAACTGGTGGTGATCGACCGGCTGCCCTTCCCCCGGCCGGACGAGCCGCTCGCCGCCGCCCGCGCGGCGGCGGTGGACGCCGGCGGCGGCTCCGGCTTCGCGGCGGTCAGCGTGCCGATCGCGGCGGTCCGGCTGGCCCAGGGCGTCGGCCGGCTGATCCGGGCGACCGGCGACCGCGGGGTGGTGGCGGTGCTCGACTCCCGGCTGGAGACGGCCCGCGGCTACGGCCCGTTCCTGCGGCGCTCGCTGCCGCCGTTCTGGTACACCACCCGCCCGGACGTGGCCCGGGGCGCGCTGGAGCGCCTCGGCAAGTCCTGACCCCCGCCCGGCGTTGACGCCACTCCGGGTGCGGCCGGCGCGGTTCCGACGGTCCGCGCGCCGGCCGCACCCGGAGTGGATCGAGCCGGGGGACGCGCGTCAGGGGGCCTGGGAGGCGACCACCACGGCGTCCGGTGGGGTGTCCGGGACCGTCCGGGCGGCGAGCCGACGGATCGCGGTGTTGAGCACCGCGATCAGCGGCACCGCGACGAGCGCGCCGGCGATGCCGGCGAGAACCACCCCGGCGGCGATCCCGATGATCACCGCGAGCGGGTGGATGGCCACCGCCCGACCCATGATCAGCGGCTGGAGCACGTGCCCCTCCAGTTGCTGCACGCCGATGACCGCGCCCAGGATGATCAGCGCGGTGACCGGGCCGCTGTCGACCAGCGCCACCAGCACGGCCACCCCGCCGGAGAGCGCGGCTCCGACTATCGGGATGAACGCCCCCAGGAAGACCAGCGCGGCCAGCGGGAACGCGAACGGGATGTTGAAGATCACCAGGAAGATCCCGATGCCGACCGCGTCGATGAAGGCGACCAGCACGGTGGCCCGGACATACGCGCCCAGCGTCGCCCAGGAGGCCCGGCCGGCGTCGTCGACCTTCCACCGGGCGGCCACCGGCAGCAGCCGGACCAGGAACCGCCAGATCTTGTTGCCGTCGCGGAGGAAGAAGAAGGTCGCGAAGAGCACCAGGATGGTGCCCGTGAGCACCTCGGCCAGGGTGGCGGCGGTGGAGAGGGCGCTAGTGGTGAACGTCTTGGAGTTGCCGCTGATCCACTTCTGCGCCTCGTCGATGTAGTGGTTGATCTGGCTGTCGGACACGTGCAGCGGGCCGGTCTTGAGCCAGCTCTGGATCTGCCGCACGCCCTGCGACGACTTGTCGCTCAGCTCCGGCACGCCGGCGATGAACTCGTTCACCACCAGGGTCAGCGTGCCGACCACCGCGGCCAGGCCGCCGACGAGCACCACCCCGGTCGCCAGCGACCGCGGGAAGCGGGCCTTGAGCAGCCAGCCGACCGCCGGGGCGAGCAGCGCGGAGAGCAGCAGCGCGATCGCCAGCGGAATGATCACGATGCGGATCGTGCCGACGATCTTGAGCAGCGCCCAGGCCACGAGGCCGATCACGATCAACCGCCAGGACCAGGCCGCGGCGATCCGCAGGGCGTGCGGCACGTCCGCGTCGTCCCGGCTGGTGGTCGAGTTGTGCAGGGCCGCCGGAGGGGCCACCCCGGCCGTCGGGGCGCTGGCGGGGGCGGCCGGGCCCGGCGTGGACGGCGAGGGCGCCGCCGACTCCCCCGGCGCGTCGTCAGGGTCGATCCGGTCGGCCCGCGCCGACTGGCGGCCGGACTCGTACGCACGGCGGAGCCGTCTGCGCATCCGCTCGAAGCGGCTCAAGCGCACCTCCCGCAATTCTGGTCCGCCCACGACACAGGGCGGACAGGATACGTCCGTCCGCCCCACCCTAGGGCGAGTTCGCCACACATTGCCCCTGTCCCGCGCCAATCAACCACGCCGACGGTCGACCACGGGGCACGCGGTAGCGTCTTCGCGTGACCGTCGACCAGAACCTCGACTCCGGCCTGCCGATCCGTCTGCTGCACGACCGCGTGCTGGTGCGTACCGAGGGCGGCGAGGGTGAACGCCGGTCCACCGCCGGCATCGTGATCCCGGCCACCGCGGCCGTGGGCAAGCGGCTGGCCTGGGCTGTCGCCGTGGGGGTGGGCCCGAACGTGCGCTCCATCGTCGCCGGCGACCGGGTGCTCTTCGACCCCGACGACCGCTCCGAGGTCGAGTTGCACGGGCGGGCGTACGTGCTGCTGCGCGAGCGGGACGTGCACGCCGTCGCCGCCGAGCGGGTGGAGAACGAGTCGACCGGTTCGACCGGCCTCTACCTGTAGCCGCCCGCCCCGGGGTGCCGTTTGCGCCGCTTCCCCCTGGGAAGCCAGGCAAGCACCAGCGCCCTGGGGAGGGACCATGCCGGTATTCGTGAAGAAGCTGCTGATCGTGGGAGCGGTCGGCTTCCTGATCTTCTTCATGGCGTTCCGGCCGGACGGCGCGGCGCAGCTGTTCAAGTCGATCGGCGCCCTCCTGATGGCCATCGCCCAGGGCCTCGGCGACTTCCTCAGCGGCCTGATGGCCTGACCTCGCCGCTGTCCCGCCACCGTCAGGCCCTCGGGGGTCAGGGCGCGGCCGGCACCGGAGACCGGGTGCCGGACCAGCCGGGCGGGCCGTCAGGCTCCGGGGGGCCAGGGCGCGGCCGGTCGGTGGCCGTACCAGCCGGGCGGGCCGTAGGGGGACGGCTGGGCCGGGGGCGGGGCCAGCACCACCGGGATCGGCACCACCGGCTCGTCCGGAGCCGCCACCGGCCGCTGCGAGCCGTCCGGGAACCGCAGGTGGTAGTGCTGCCCGTCCCAGACGCCGACCGGGGCCTGCGGATCCCGCCCCACGAAGAACGACCGGTACGCGGTGATCGCGTCCAGCAGCTCCCGTTCCTCCCGTAGGGTCCGCTCCCGTTCGGCCGGCTTCCGGTCCAGCCCGCGGCGCATCCCGTCACGCAGCAGCGCCAGCCGGGTGGCGGCGAACTGGTAGCCCCGCATCGCCTTCAACCCGCCGTCGCCGGCCACCCGCCGGGCCCAGGTACGCGCGGCGTGCCGCCGCCCGAGGCTGCCCAGCGCCGCCACCTCGGGCGGGGTGAGCCAGCCGGCCCGGACGTAGTCCGGCAGGGTCCGCTCGGTGAGCCGCCCCTCCCAGGCGCGCAGCCAGACCGCCAACCCGACCATGCCGAAGAAGATCGGCACCATCACGCCGATGTAGCCGTACAGCACGATGATCGGCTGCCCGGTGGCGACGGCCAGCGACGGCAGCAGGTTCCAGGTGCCGTGCAGCATCATCGCCAGCAGCAGGCCGGCGATCGGGGCGAGGACGCGGATCCGCCGGTCGGCGGTGCGGGCGGCGACGCCCAGCCCCACCCCGGTCATCGAGGTGAACAGCGGGTGGGCGAAGCCGAAGAGCAGGATCCGCACGATGAAGATGGCGATGACCTGCTGCGCGCCGGTGGCCGGTCCGTACTCCTCGACGCCGGTACGGTAGCCGTATCCGCCCAGGTAGAGGATGTTCTCCACCATGGCGAAGCCGATCGCGGAGAGCCCGCAGTAGACCAGCGCGTCGGTGATCCCGGAGAACTCCCGGCGGCGGAAGATCAGCAGCAGGATCGGCCCGGCCGCCTTGGTCAACTCCTCGATGAACGGGGCGACCAGCACCGCGGTCAGCGCCTCGGGCAGTCCCCAGTCCTTGAACAGCCGGGCGCCGGTCTCGTTGACCAGCAGCGAGATGGCGGTGGAGACGAACGCGCCCCAGGCGAAGCAGAAGATCAGATACTTCAGCGGCTCCGGCTCGTACCGGTCCAGCCAGAGGAAGCAGGAGACCAGCACCGGCACCGGCAGGATCGCCGCGACGACGCCGACCAGCAGGGCCTCGGCGCCCAGGCTCTCGCCGAGGGTGAAGACCATGAACACCGCGCCGGCGGCGATCAGCAGCACCACCGCGGCGAGCGCCAGGATCCGCCGCCAGCCGAGCCGGCGCAGCGGCATCCGGGGGGTCGACGACCCCGGCGGCGGGAGGGCGGGCGCGGACGGCGGCGGCGGCAGGGCGCCGCCGGGCGGGGTGTCGGCCATGCGGTCAGCGTAGTCACCCGTGGCCCTCTGGTCCGGCCGCATCGGGCCCGGTATGCTGCCGGGCAGGTCACGAGCGCCAGCGTCAAGCCCCGGCTTGCTGGCCGGCAACCCTCGTCGAGTTCGCGGTGGGGTGCCCCGGGTGATGACCGGGCCCAGCCCGAACCGCGTGCTGGGCAAGCGCGGACCCCGTCCCGGTAGCCCACCCCGGGGTCCCCTGGACCCGGGAGGTTCCGGCATGACCGTCACCGTCGTACCCACACTGCCCACGCTGCCCACACTGCCGGCGTCGAGCCGGCCGGATCCGCTGGGTGTGCTCGGCGTACCCGGGGAGATCAACCTGGACTATGCCGCCGGCGCGCCGTGCGCGCGGGCCGCGGCCGACGCGGTGGCCGAGCTGCTGCCCTGGTACGCGAGCGTGCACCGCGGCGCCGGCGCACTGTCGCGGCGCTGCACCCTGGCCTACGAGCGAGCCCGGCAGACGGTCGCGGACTTCCTCGGTGCCCGCCCGGACGACCACGTGATCTTCACCCGGAACACCACCGACGCGGTCAACCTGCTGGCCCGGGCGCTGCCGGCCGGCACCACCGTGGTCACCTTCGCCGGTGAGCACCACGCCAATCTGCTCCCCTGGCCGCGCGGCTCGGTCCGGCTGCCGGTGCCGGCCAGCCCCGCCGAGGCGGTACGCGCCCTCGACGCCGCCCTCACCGAGCTGCGGCGGGGCAGCGCGGGAACGGGTGTGCAGGCCGGGCAGGCCCGGGTCGGCGCCGGAACCCGGCCGGGCCTGCCGGTGCTGGTCGCGGTGACCGGCGCGAGCAACGTGACCGGGGAATGCTGGCCGGTGGCCGAGCTGGCCCGGGTGGCCCACCGGCACGACGCCCGGATCCTGGTGGACGCGGCCCAACTCGCCCCGCACGTCCCGGTGGACCTGGCCGCGCTGGACGTCGACTACCTGGCCCTCTCCGGCCACAAGCTGTACGCCCCGTTCGGCGCGGGCGTGCTCGTCGGGCGCGCTGACTGGCTGGACGCGGCCCCGCCGTACCTCGTCGGCGGTGGGGCCACCAGCCACGTCGGCGCGGCCACCCACGAGGTGCGCTGGGCCGACGGGCCGGCGCGGCACGAGGCGGGCACCCCGAACCTGCTGGGCGCGGTGGCCCTCGCAGCGGTCTGCGCCGCGCTGACCGAGGCGGACCGGGACGAGCTGCACGCCCGGGAGCAGGCGCTGCTGACCCGGCTGCGGAGCGGGATCGCAGCCCTGCCGCACGTGGTGGAGCTGCGTACCTTCGGGCCGGACGCGCCCCGGGTGGGCATCGTCTCCTTCGTGGTCGCCGGACGGGACTCGGCCGAGGTGGCCGCCCACCTGGCCGACGCGCACCGGATCGGGGTGCGGGACGGGCTCTTCTGCGCTCACCCGCTGGCCCGGCGGCTGCTCGCCGAGGCGGCGGCGCGCAGCGGCCGGCGGGATCTGCCGCCGACCGCGCTGCGGGCCAGCCTCGGCCTCGGCACCGCCCCCGCCGACGTCGACGCCCTCCTCACCGCGCTCGCCACCCTCCCCTGACCGCCGCCCGCCACCGGATCGGCCACGGGGAAGCGGGGCTATTCGCTACCGGATGGCCACTCTTTCGGTGAAGCTGCAGTCAAACGGGACACGCGGGGCGGGGGTCAGCCGACGGGGGGTGCGGTGGGGGGCTTGGGGGATTCGCCCTGGTCGGGTGGACCGCCGGTCCGCTGCTCCCGCTCGCCGAAGGCCTGCCGGATCAGCCGGTTCGCCTCCTCCTGGTCGATGCCGGAGGCCACCATGAGGTCGCTCGCCGCGGTGCGGATCTGGGCGATCACCACGCTGCCAGAGAAACCCACCCCCTCGGCGTACGCCCGGCTGGCCTCGCTGACCGCGCGCAGGGACCGTTCCCGGGCCTTCTGCGGCTCCTCCCCCGCGGCGAACTCCTGGCGGAGCAGGCGGACCGACTCGGCGAGGTGGCTGATCGCGTCGGGCATCGGCCCGGGGATCGGCTCCTCGTCCTCGATCAGGGTGACCGAGCGACGGATCAGGGTGCCGCTGTTGCGCATCGCCCGGTCGATCGGGTCGGCCGCCTCGGCGTAGTGGGTCAGCTCGCTGCGCCGGTGCCAGCGGGCCGGCGAGATGGTGGCGGTCTCCTTGGCGCCCTCGATCGCCTCGGAGAGCGCGGCCAGTTCCTCCTTGTTCTCCCGAAGCCGGAGCAACGCCTGCTGCGCCGCGTGCCGGTCCCGATTGCGCAGCGCCTCCGCGCAGGCCTGGAGCTGGTCGGAGAGGAGGTTCAACGCCGGCCGGGCGGCCCGGTTGATCACGCGTAACGGGTTCAGCGGCAGCAGGACCGCGGTGACCAGCAGCGCGATGCCGCCACCCACCGCCGCGTCGATGAAGCGGGGCACCTCCAGATTCTTGGTGGACGGGCTGAGCGTCACGATCAGCACGGCGGTGGCCGCCGCCTGGATCACCACCGCCACGCTCGCCCCGGCGAAGATGCTCAGCAGGATCGCCGCGGTCACCACCAGACCGAGCTGCCAGGCACCGGTCCCGAGGACGTAGATCAGGCCGTCGCCGAGCAACACCCCGATCGCCACCCCGACGATCAGCTCCACGGTCCGGCGGAACCGCTGGCCGACGGAGGCGGCCAGGGTGCCCACCGCGGAGATCGGGGCGAACACCGGCTGCGGATTCTTGAGCAGCCGGTGGGAGACCAGGTAGGCCAGGGCAGCGGCGAGGCCCGCCTGGACGGCGAGGCCGGCGGAGGTACGCACCCGGTGCAGCCGGTCGTGCCAGGTGGCCCGGCCCCGGTGGCGGAGCTCGTCCATCGCCTCGGCGATCCGGGCCCCGTCGACGTCGACCAGTCCCTCGCGCAGCCGTTTACGCCGCAGGAACGGCAGTCGTCGGTCCCGGGCCACGGCCATGGCCGGGACTACCCGTCCTTCACGGGGTGAATCCTCGTCCCGAGCGGTGGGGCAGACTGCACCGGGTGGACGAACTGATGCAGCGGTGGCGGGACGCGGCCCGCGCGGCAGGCGCGGTCGACCCGGCCGCCGTGGCGGGAGCCGGGGTGCGGCTGCTGGCCGGGTGGCGGGAGCCGCACCGGCACTACCACACGGTGGCGCACCTGCGGGCGGTGCTCGACGTGGTCGACGCGTACGCCGGGCAGGCCCGGCGGCCGGAGCTGGTCCGGCTGGCGGCCTGGTGCCACGACGCCGTCTACGACCCGCGGGCCGGCGGGGACGCCAACGAACGGGCCAGCGCGGAGCTGGCCGGCGAACTGCTCGCCGACCTCGGGCTGCCGGCGGACGCGGTGGCCGAGGTACGCCGGCTGGTGCTGCTCACCGCCGGGCACGTGGTGCGGGCGGACGACCCCGACGGGGAACTGCTGTGCGACGCCGACCTGGCGATCCTGGCCGCCCCGGCCGACCGCTACGACCGCTACGCGGCGGCCGTCCGGCGCGAGTACGCCCACGTCCCCGAACCGGCCTTCCGCGCCGGCCGGGCGACGGTGCTGGCCGGCCTGCTGGCCCTGCCCGCCCTCTACCGCCTCCCCGAGCCGCATGCCCGCTGGGAGGAACCGGCCCGGGCCAACCTCACCCGGGAACTCGCTGCCCTGGAAGGCGGGTGAGGTGCTTGGGGCGGCGCAGCCCGGCGTCCCGCAGCAGCCGCACGAGTTCCCGGGAAGGGACCACCCGGGCGCCGAGCCAGACGGCCATCGGGAACCGCTCCGCCGGCAGGTCGTAGTGGTCCCGGTCGAAGCCGCGGCGGGGTGCGCCCAACGCCTCGGCGAAGGCGTGCAGCTCGGCGTACGAGACGTCGCTGATCAGGTGCGACCAGAGCCGTCCCTGCGAGGGCACCACCGGCCGGTCCAGGTACAGCATGGCGACCAACGGTACGCCCGGTTGATGATCACGACCGGCACGACTTAGCCTTCCCGGCATGGCCGGTACCCCCCTCCTCGACGATCTGCGGGCCGCGCTCGGCGACACCGCGGTGCTGACCGACCCGGATCTGCTCCGCAGCCACGAGCGGGACGAGGCCGACCTCTGCGCGGCGGGTACGCCGCTGGTGGTGGTCCGTCCGCGCACCACCGAGGAGGTGGTGGCGGTGGTCCGGGCGGCGGCCCGGCACGGCGTACCGGTGGTGCCGCAGGGGGCGCGGACCGGGCTGGCCGGCGCGGCGAACGCGGTCGACGGCGCGCTGCTGCTGAGCACGGTGGCGATGGACCGGATCCTGGAGATCGACCCGGTGAGCCGGATCGCCGTGGTGCAGCCGGGCGTGGTCAACGCGGCGCTGGCCGGCGCGGTGGCGAAGCAGGGATTGTGGTATCCGCCGGACCCGGGCTCGTGGGAGTCGTCCACCATCGGCGGCAACGTGGCCACCAACGCGGGCGGCATGTGCTGCGTCAAGTACGGCGTGACGACGGAGTACGTGCTCGGCCTGGAGGTGGTGCTCGCCTCCGGCGAGGTGCTGCGCACCGGCCGACGGACCGCCAAGGGCGTCGCCGGGTACGACCTCACCCGGCTCTTCGTCGGCTCGGAGGGCACCCTCGGCGTGATCACCGAGGTGACCGTCTCGCTGCGGCCGGCACCCGAGGAGTCGCTCACCCTGGTCGCGGTCTTCCCCACCACGGCGGCGGCCGGCACGGCGGTCGCCGGCATCGCCGAGCGCGGGCTCACTCCGAGCCTGCTGGAGCTGCTCGACCAGACCCATCTGCGGGCCATCGAGGCGTACCGGCCGATGGGGTTGCGGACCGACGCGCAGGCGCTGCTGCTGGCGGCGGTGGACACCGGCGGGCGGGCGGCGGACGACCTGGCCCGGCTCGCCGAGGTGTGCACGGCGGCCGGCGCCGACGAGGTCTACGCGGCCACCGACGCGGCGGAGGCGGCGGCGCTGCTCCAGGCCCGGCGGCTGGCCCATCCGGCGATGGAGAAGTTCGCCGCCGACACCTTCCCGGGCGGCAACGGCGGCCTGGTCATCGACGACGTGGCGGTGCCGCGCGGCGCGCTCGCGGCCCTGCTCGACGGGGTGGCGCGGATCGCCGGGGAGTGCGGCGTGCCGATCGGCGTGGTGGGGCACGCCGGCGACGGCAACATGCACCCGAACATCGTGGTCGACCGGGCCGACCCGGCCAGCGTGGCGCGCGGCCGGCGGGCCTTCGACGAGATCATGCGACTCGGGTTGGACCTCGGCGGCACCTGCACGGGCGAGCACGGCGTGGGGCTGCTCAAGCGGGACTGGCTGGCCCGGGAGATCGGCCCGGTCGGCATCCGGGTGCACCAGGCGATCAAGCAGGCGCTGGACCCGGCCGGCCTGTTCAACCCGGGCAAGGTGTGCTGACGCTCAGCCCTTGTCCTCGGCCGGGGTGGTCTGGGTGAGCAGCAGCAGGATCTCGTTGGCCACCGGCGGCTTCTCCTCGCCCGGGCAGTCCTGCGAGGTGATGGTCAGCTCCGGCGAGATCAGCAGGGTGGAGGTCAACGCGTCGATGCAGGTCTGCTTGTAGTGGCGGGCCTGGTCGGTCTCCTGCGCCAGGGCCGGGTCGGCGAGCATCCGCTGCAACCGCTGCGTCTGCTCCGGGTTGAGCGACCCGGTGGAGTCGACCCCGTCGCCGGCGCAGTCCCGGCACTGCCACCGCCCGCTCGGGTCCACCTCGAGCGTGCGGACCGGGCCGTCGGTGCCGAGCTTCTGGATCAGCGAGACCCGCCGGGACTCGCCGGCGACGGCCGTCGCGTTGCCCGCCCCCGGGTTGGTGCCGCCCTCGGCCTGGCCGAACAGCGAGCAACCGGTCAGGGCGGTCGCCAGCAGGACGCCGGCGGACATGAGCGGAACGCGCGACCATGACGGGCGGAGCACGGAGGGAACCTACACTTCCGTAGGTAGCGCCCGATACCCTCCGAACGACGTTACCCGCTGGTCACCGCGAGGACGACGGCAACTCGGCGGCGTCGCCCTCGCCGCCCCGGTCCGCCGCGAAGCCGCGGACGTCCGGAGCGCCCAGCCGCGCCGCGTCGGCGGCCACGTCGTCCGGCATCAGCTGCGACCGCCGCTCGGCCTCCACCCGGGCCCGGTATACCGCTACCTCGCGAGCCCGGGTCGCCGCGTCCCAGCCGAGGACCGCACCCATCAGCTCCGCGGCGTGCTCCGCCGACTCCAGGCCGCGGTGGCTGGTCTCGATGGAGATCCGGGTACGCCGGGTCAGCACGTCCTCCAGGTGCAGCGCCCCCTCGGCGCGGGCCGCGTAGGTCACCTCGGCGGCCAGGTACTCGGGGGCACCGGCGAGCGGCGAGCCGAGCAGCGGGTCGGCACCGACCAGGGCCAGCACGTCGAGGGTGAGCGTGCCGTACCGCTCCAGCAGGTGCTCGACCACACCGACCGGCACCCCGTGCCGGCGGGCCAGGTCGGCCCGGTCCCGCCACATCGCCGCGTACCCGTCGGCGCCGAGCAGCGGCAGGTCGGCCGTACGCGACGGGCGCGTCCCGCCCAGCCGGTGCACCGCCCGGTCGACCACGTCCGACGCCATCACCCGGTACGTCGTGTACTTGCCGCCGGCCACCAGCAGCAGCCCGAGCATCGGCTCGACCACCGCGTGCTCGCGCGAGAGCTTCGAGGTGGAGTCCGCCTCGCCGGCCAGCAGCGGGCGCAGCCCGGCGTACACGCCCTCGATGTCGTCGGTGGTGAGCGGGCGGTCCAGCACGGTGTTGACCTGCTCCAGCAGGTAGTCGATGTCCCGGGCGGTGGCCGCCGGGTGGGACCGGTCCAGCCGCCAGTCGGTGTCCGTGGTGCCGATGATCCAGTGGCCGCCCCACGGGATGACGAAGAGCACGCTGGTGGCGGTCCGCAGGATCAGCCCGGCCTCGCCGGTGATCGCCGAGCGGGGCACCACCAGGTGCACGCCCTTCGAGGCCCGGACCCGCAGGCCGGGGCGCAGCCCGACGTCGTCGAGCATCCGCGACATGTCGTCGCTCCACACCCCGGTCGCGGCGATCACCGTGCGGGCGCGTACCTCGAACTCGGCGTCGGGCGAGCCGGCGGGCGCCTCCAGGTCGCGGACCCGGACCCCGGTGACCTCGCGGGCCTGCCGGAGCAGCCCGACGGCTTGGGCGCTGGTCACCACGGTCGCCCCGAGGCTGGCCGCCGTGCGCGCCAGCGTCACCACCAGGCGGGCGTCGTCGACCTGCCCGTCGTAGTAGCGGATCGCCCCGGCCAGCTTGTCGGCGCGCAGGCTCGGGAAGACCCGACGGGTGCCCTCGCGGGTCAGGTGCCGGTGCAGCGGCATGCCGCGCCCGCCGCCGAAGAGCCCGGCGAAGGCGTCGTAGGCAGCCACCCCGGCGCCGTAGTACGACCGGCGGAAGAAGCGCCCGGGCAGGTCACTCAGCCGGCCCTCGGCAGGAAGCGGGACCAGGATCGGCACCGGGCGTACCAGGTGCGGGGCGAGCCGGGTGGCGAGCAGCCCGCGCTCGGTCAGCGCCTCGTGGACCAGGTGGAACTCCAACTGCTCCAGGTAGCGCAGGCCGCCGTGGATGAGCTTGCTGGACCGGCTGGAGGTGCCGGCGGCGAAGTCCCGCGCCTCCACCAGGGCCACCTTGAGCCCGCGGGACGCCGCGTCGAGGGCGGCCCCCGACCCGGTCACCCCACCGCCGATGACCAGCACGTCGAAGCGCTCGGCCCGGAGGCGGCGCAGGTCGTCGGCGCGGCGCTCGGCGGAGAGTTGACCGGCCGCGGATCGGGACACGTTCGGGTCGCGCACCCGTCCACGGTAACCGTCCGCACGCCACGGCGGCACGCGCCGCCCGGGCCGTACGGTGATGGTCATGGTCTTCGGTCCCCCCGCAGCCCCGGTCCCGCCACCGGTTCCCGCTCCCCGTCGGTCCGGGCCCTGGCCGGTGGTCGCCGCCGTGCTCACCGGCGCCTGGGCCGTCTTCGTGACCGTGCCGGGCCAGGTCGCCGGCTGGGTGGTCGACCAGGTGGTGCTCACCTCGGGTCTCCACCGGGCGGTGCTGACCTGGCCGGTGGTCGTGCTGGTCACCGTGCTGCTGGTGGGCGCGCCCACCCTCGCGCTCGCGCTGCTGCCCCGCTCCCCGGCGGTCCGGGCCACCGGCCGCGCCTGGCTCGCCGGGACGCTGGCGCTCGGCGCGCTGACCCTGCTGCGGACGGTGCCGCCGGTGCACGAGGAGGCGTACCTGGCCGCGCTGGCCGCCACCGGGGCCCTGCTCGCGCTGGTGCTCGGCCGGCTGGCGCGCCGCCGCGCGGACGCCACGCCCCCCGACGTGGTGACCGGCCCGGAGCACCCCCCGGCTGGCCCGGCCGGCGTGCCGCCGGGCTCGGCTCCCGCGCCACCTCGTGGCGGTGGGCCGGCGGGCGGCCGGCGGGCGGACCCGGTGACCCTGCTGGCGGTCGCCGCCGGGCTGGTCACGCTGCTGCCCTGGGCGTGGGTGGGCGCGCTCGGCGGGGTGCTGGAAACGGTGCTCGCCGGCCTCGCCGCCGCCGCGCTCGGCGCACTCGCCGCAGCCCTGCTCGACGCAGCCTTCTGGGCCCGGTTCGCCGTCGGCGCACCGCCCCGGCCGGCCCGGCTGGTGCTGGTCGGCGGGCTGGTCGCCGGGG
Source organism: Micromonospora sp. NPDC047740 (assembly GCF_043204735.1). Taxonomy (NCBI): domain Bacteria; kingdom Bacillati; phylum Actinomycetota; class Actinomycetes; order Micromonosporales; family Micromonosporaceae; genus Micromonospora; species Micromonospora sp. NPDC047740. The sequence continues at coordinate 270,615 of NZ_JBIDCT010000008.1, read as the reverse complement.
TCACCCTGGTGCTGCTGGCCGCCGGGGCCGGGCAGTCCGGGGCGCAACTGCCGGCGCTGGTCGTGCTGCCGCCGCTCGGCGTCGTGCTGGGCGCGTTGGAGGTCGCGGCCCGGCGGGCCGGCGCGCCGGCCGGCCGCCGCCCGGTCCGCTGGCTGGTCGGCCTCGCGCTGCTCGGGCCGCTGGCGTTCACCGACCCGGAGGAGATCACCGTCCTGCTGGCCACCAGCCGCGACGTCCCGTTCTGGGTGGCGGTCGCGACCGGCGCCGCGTTCGTCGTCGCGGTCCTGCTCGCCATCGGGTACGGGGTGCTGCTGGCCCGGCCCCGCGCCCGCGCCCCGCGCCGCAACGCGGCCGGGCTGGCCGCCGCGGCCCTGCTCGCCGCCGTGGCCGTGGTCTACGTCGTCCCCGGCCAACCCGGCCTGTACGGCGAGCGGCTGCTCGTGGTGCTGCGCGAACAGGCCGACCTGACCGGCGTCCCGGCCGGGGCGCCCGGGCGGGCCGGCCGGGACGCGCGGGCGGCCGAGGTGTACCGGCGGCTGGTGGCCACCGCCGACCGGACCCAGGGTGACCTGCGCCGCGAACTGACCCGGCTGCGCCTGCACCCCACGCCGTACTACCTGATCAACGCCATCGAGACGGACGGCGGGCCGGCGGTACGGGCCTGGCTGTCCGGGCGCCCCGAGGTGGGCCGCGTGCTGATCAGCCAGCGGCTGCGCCCGTTACCGGCGGCGGCGCCCCCGGCCCGGGGCAACCAGCCGGCGCCCGCCGGTCCGGTCTGGAACGTGTCCCTGATCGGCGCCGACCGGGTCTGGTCGGAGCTGAAGGTGACCGGGACGGGCGTGGTGGTCGGCAGTTCCGACTCCGGGGTGGACGGTCGGCACCCCGCCCTGGCCGCCGGCTTCCGGGGCGGCGACGACTCCTGGTACGACCCGTGGGAGCACCGCCGCACGCCCGGCGACCGAGGTGGCCACGGCACCCACACGATCGGCAGCGCGGTGGGCCGGAACGGGATCGGCGTGGCCCCCGGGGCGGACTGGGTCGGCTGCGTCAACCTGGACCGCAACCTGGGCAGCCCGGCGCATTATCTCGACTGCCTCCAGTTCATGCTGGCGCCGTTCCCGCCGGGCGGGGACCCGTTCACCGACGGTCGGCCGCAACGCGCACCCGACGTGCTGACCAACTCGTGGGGCTGCCCACCGATCGAGGGTTGTGACCCGGGGGCGCTGCGGCCGGCGACCGCCGCGCTGGCCGCGGCCGGCATCCTGGTGGTGGCCGCGGCCGGCAACTCCGGCCCGTACTGCGGCTCGGTGTCCGACCCGCCGGCGCCGTACCCGGACGTGCTGACGGTCGGCGCGGTGGACCGGGCCCGGCAGCTCACCCGCTTCTCCAGCCGGGGACCGGCCGGAGCGGGCATCGCCAAGCCGGATCTGGTCGCGCCCGGCGCGGGGGTGCTGTCGGCGTACCCCGGCGGCGGCTACACCACCCTGGACGGCACCTCGATGGCGACGCCGCAGGTGGCTGGGGTGGTGGCGCTGATGTGGTCGGCGAACCCGGCACTCGTCGGCGATCTGGCCCGGACCCGGCGGATCCTGCTCGACACCGCCGCGCCGGCCAGGGTGCCGCCGGACGCGGCGCGCTGCGGCGGCCCCGCCGACGAGGTCGGCGCCGGCGTGGTCGACGCGTACGCGGCGGTCCGCGCCGCGCAGCGCGCCGGATCACCCTCCTGACACCCGGGTCGCCGTTGGCACCCGGACCGGTCGGGCGGTGCCGGACGGCGGACGGATGACCTAGGGTCGGCGACCATGGACGCGGAGATCATCGAACTCGGCCCGAACCGCCTGCCCGCGATCGTCGACCTCTGCCGGCGGGCCCTCGACCTGCCCGAGGACGCGGCCGAGGCGCCGGCCATCGTGGACACCCTCGCCGCCCGCGCGGCGGCCGACCGGCCGGTGCTGCGGCTCGGCGCGGTACGCGGCACCGAGCTGATCGGCGTGCTGGTCGGGTCGCGGTCCCAACGGGACCCCGAGCTCGGCCACGTGGACCTGCTGGCGGTGGCGCCGGCGCAACGGCGCCGGGGCGTCGGGCGGGCCCTGCTGGCCGAGGCGGAACGGCGGCTCGCCGGGCTGGGCGCGACCGAACTGCTGCTCGCCGGGAACCCGCCGTACTACGCCTGGCCGGGGATCGACGTGCGGTACACCCCGGCGGTCTGCCTCGCGCTACGGCTCGGCTACCGGCAGGACCGGACGGCCTGGAACATGACCGTGGACCTGGCCGAGGGCGCACCGGCGGTGCGTACGACCGAGCCCGCCGAGCGCCGGCTGGCCGACCAGGGCGTCACGGTACGCCGGGCCGAGCCGGCGGACCTGCCCGCGCTGGCCGCGTTCGCCCGGTCCACGTTCGGCGGGACGTGGGACGGCGAGCTGGCCGGTTCGCTCGGGCGGTCGGGCGCTGGCGCGCACCTGGCGGAACGGGACGGCGAGGTTCTCGGGTTCGCGGCGTACGGCTCATCCCGGCCGAGCTGGTTCGGGCCGATGGGTACGGCCCCGGCGGCCGAGGGCTCGGGCATCGGTGGGGTGCTGCTCCGGCGTTGCCTGCGCGACCAGGCGGTAGCGGGAATCGGCACGGCGCAGATCGGCTGGGTGGGTCCGGTGCCGTTCTACGCGGGCGCGGCGGGGGCCAGGATCGAGCGGGTTTTCTTTCTGTACCGGAAGGCGCTGGGTGGACAGGAATGACTAATGGGGCGAAAAGTGCATAGACGCTAATAATGCCATTCCGGCCCGTGGCCATTGACCGCCCCCTACGGTCGAGTCATAAGGAGGCAGCCATGACCACGGACGACGAACGGACCGACGACCAGCCGACGAGCTGGCACCCGGTCGGCGAGGTCTCCGGCCAACTGCCGTTCGACCGGCTCGACTACGGCGACGCCGAGCAACTGGTGGAGATGGCCGGCATCGACGAGCCGGCCAGCGACGAACCGCTGCAACTGGTGGACGAGCCGATCCGCATCCCGCCGCCGTACGAGCGGGTGCACAAGCGGCGAAACCAGCGGCGGCTGCCGACGTGAGACACGGAACGGGGGCGGACCGCTGACGCGGCCCGCCCCCGTTCGGCGTGCTGGTGGAGCTGGACTCAGAAGTCCATCTCCCCGCCACCCGGGCCAGCCGGGGCGGCCGGGGTCTTCTCCGGCTTGTCCGCCACGACGGCCTCGGTGGTGAGGAACAGCGCGGCGATCGACGACGCGTTCTGCAGCGCGGAACGGGTCACCTTGGCCGGGTCGATGATGCCCGACGCGAGCAGGTCGACGTACTCACCGGTCGCGGCGTTGAGGCCGTGGCCCGGGTTGAGGTTGCGGACGTGCTCGACGACGACGCCACCCTCCAGGCCGGCGTTGACGGCGATCTGCCGCAGCGGGGCGTCCAGCGCGATCTTGACGATCTGGGCACCGGTCGCCTCGTCGCCGGCCAGGTCCAGCTTGTCGAAGGCGGTCTTGCCGGCCTGCACCAGCGCGACACCACCACCCGGGACGATGCCCTCCTCGACGGCGGCCTTCGCGTTGCGGACGGCGTCCTCGATGCGGTGCTTGCGCTCCTTCAGCTCGACCTCGGTGGCCGCGCCGACCTTGATCACCGCAACACCGCCGGCCAGCTTGGCCAGGCGCTCCTGCAGCTTCTCCCGGTCGTAGTCGGAGTCGCTCTTCTCGATCTCGGCCCGGATCTGGTTGACCCGGCCCTGGATCTGCTCGGCGTCGCCGGCGCCGTCGACGATGGTGGTCTCGTCCTTGGTCACCACGACCTTGCGGGCGCGGCCCAGCATGTCGAGGCCGACGGCGTCGAGCTTGAGGCCGACCTCCTCGCTGATGACCTGACCACCGGTGAGGATGGCGATGTCGGCGAGCATGGCCTTGCGGCGGTCACCGAAGCCCGGCGCCTTGACGGCGACCGACTTGAAGGTGCCCCGGACCTTGTTGACCACCAGGGTGGCCAGGGCCTCGCCCTCGATGTCCTCGGCGATGATCAGCAGCGGCTTGCCCGACTGCATGACCTTCTCCAGGATCGGGAGCAGGTCCTTCACCGACGAGATCTTGCTGTTGACGATCAGGAGGTACGGGTCGTCGAAGACGGCCTCCATACGCTCCGGGTCGGTCATGAAGTACGCGGAGATGTAGCCCTTGTCGAAGCGCATACCCTCGGTGAGCTCCAGCTCCAGGCCGAAGGTGTTGCTCTCCTCGACGGTGATGACGCCTTCCTTGCCCACCTTGTCCATCGCCTCGGCGATGATCTCGCCGACGCTGGTGTCACCGGCGGAGATGGAGGCGGTGGAGGCGATCTGCTCCTTGGTCTCCACGTCCTTGGCGAGCTTGAGCAGCTCCTCCGAGACGCTGGCCACGGCCGCCTCGATGCCCCGCTTCAGGGCCATCGGGTTGGCGCCGGCGGCCACATTGCGCAGGCCCTCGCGAACCAGGGCCTGGGCCAGGACGGTCGCCGTCGTCGTGCCGTCACCGGCGACGTCGTCGGTCTTCTTCGCGACCTCCTTGACCAGCTCGGCGCCGATCTTCTCGTACGGGTCCTCGAGCTCGATCTCCTTGGCAATGCTCACACCATCGTTGGTGATGGTGGGGGCACCCCACTTCTTCTCGAGCACGACGTTGCGGCCCTTGGGGCCGAGGGTCACCTTCACGGCGTCGGCGAGCTGGTTCATGCCCCGCTCGAGGCCGCGGCGCGCCTCTTCGTCGAACGCGATCATCTTGGCCATACGGCGTTGTCCTCCTGGACACTCACGGGCCACCCGAGTGTGTGCCCCCCGGATGGGCCGCCTGGTGTACGCACCTTGGGACGTCGCCACCTGGCGACGGCGACGTCCGCAGGCCGGGCCGGATAGCCCGCGACGACCGGCCTCGTGCCACTCCGGCGCCATCGAGACGCCGGCGTGGCCGTGGCCCTACCGCCCCGACCATTGGCACTCAACGTATGCGAGTGCCAATGACCTGTTTAGCACTCTCCCTAGCCGAGTGCAAGCACGATGCCCCCGCTCAGCCGAGTTCCGCGGCCAGCCGGGCGGCGTTCACCGGCCCTTCCTGGGCCCGCTGCTCGGCGTACGTGACGACCAGTCCGACCAGCTGCGCCAGGTACACCGGGGTGACCAGCACGGCGGCGACCAGCGACACCGCGACGGCTCCGGCCGCCGTGCCCGGGGTGGCCATCGGCTCCGCCCCGAACGGGAGCTGGCCCACACCCTCGATCACGGCGCCGGCCAGCGACCCGACGACGACCGCCGCGGCGACCAGCGCGACCCGGCCCAGCACCATCCCGAACCGCTGGTGGAACAACCGGAAGGCGCGGCCGATCGGCTCCTGCCGCTCGAACAGGTAGATCGGACCGAACAGGGCGACCGCGAAGGCCGCGTAGATCCCGGGCAGCACGCAGAGGCAGAAACCGACCGAGATCAGCAGGGTGGCGACGATGGTCCAGCCCCAGACGCCGAGGGCCCGACGCCATCCGTACCGGAGGGCGGCCCCGACACCGGCCGGCTCGCCGGCCGCCTGGCGGGCCACCACCCAGGTGCCCGCGGCCCAACCCGCGCTCTGCAGCGGGCCGAAGATCAGGGCGGCGAGGAGCACCAGACCGTAGAGGGCGAACACGTCCTGGAAGTAACCGTCCGGCAGGACCGGGGCGCCGTCCGGCGCGGTGGTGGGCTGCGCCGTCGGGAGGAGGACGAGCGTGAGGATCGACATCACCGCCGCCGGGACCGTCTGGGTGAGCAGCATGATCGGCAGCAACTGGCGCCAGCCGCGCTGCACCGCCCCGGTGCACCGGGCGAACCAGCCACCGATGCCGGCGTACGGCGGCGTGACCAGGGGGTCACCCGGGTCCGCGCCCGGATACCAGCCGTACGGCTGGCCGGGCATCGGGGCACCCGGCCAGGCGCCGGCCGGCACGGGACCGCCCGCGGCCGGCCACACCCAGCCCTGCGGCTGCGCGGCCGGATCCGTCGGGTACGCCTCCCAGGGCTGCCCGCCGGGCACCTCGTACCCCGGCTGGCCGGGCCCGATCGGCGGTCCGGGCGGCGGAAACTGGCCCGGCACGACAGGCTGCCCGGGCGGGACCGGGTGGCCCGGCAGGACGGGCTGGCCGGGCAAGACCGGCTGGCCGGGTGCCGCCGGATATCCAGGCTGGCCGGGTTGCGCCGGCGCTGCGGGGTCACCGGCGCTGGGCTGGGCGGGCACACCCGGAACTGTCGGGGTGGACTGTCCGGGTGTGGCCGGTTCGCCCGTATGCCCCGCCGCCGAGCCCGGCTCGAAGGCTGGCGACGTCGACCGGGTCGGGTCGGCCGGGGGACCGGACGACGCCGGGGGCACTGGCTCGGTGGAACCCGACGGGGGCTGGTCGGACATGAACCCTCCTCAGCGTGACGGCTGGAATGGCTCATGATCTTTCACGGTGCGCGCCGGCACCGCAGCCCCTGATCGGGTGGAAAGCCGCCGGTCGGGCGGCGACGGGTCAGGCGATGAGGCGAACCCGCTCCGCCTGCGGACCCTTCTGGCCCTGCGCGATCTCGAACTCGACCCGCTGGCCGTCGTCCAGCGCCTTGTAGCCGTCCATCTCGATCGCGGAGAAGTGGACGAAGACGTCCTGCCCGCCGTCGACGGCGATGAAGCCGTAGCCCTTTTCGGCGTTGAACCACTTGACGGTGCCCTGTGCCACGGTGCACTTCCTCACTCTGCGCGGCGTTCCACAACCCGGAAACCGGCGGACCGGCACCGGCGGACCACCGGTTCGGCGATCGGCGACGACCGCTGAATCGGTGACCGAAATCGCACGCTACACGAGGCGTGACGACCGCGCACGACCACAAATCGGGCATATTCGGGCCAGCAGCCGACCCGGACGGGCAGAGCCGGCATACCGGGGTGCGGGTGGCGGGCCCTGGTCCTCAGGAGTCCGATTCCGCCCCGCCCTAAACTGCAAGGTCTCCTCGAAGGAGTTCTGATGATCAGCGCGCCGACCACTACCGTGACCCGCCCCGGGACCGTCCGCCGGGTCCGGCCCGAGGACGCCGCGCGAATGCGGGCGCTCCGGCTGGAGATGCTCGCCGATTCGCCGCTGGCGTTCCTGGAGACCGTTGCCGAGGCCGCCGCCCGCCCGCACGCCGACTACGCGGCGCGGATCGCCTCGGTCGCCGACGGCACGGTGACCGCCCAGTTCGTGGCCGATCCGGGCGGTCGGCTGGTCGGCCACGCCGGGGGCACGGTCGTCCCGGGAGAGCCCCAGCTGACCGTGATCTACGCCGTCTACGTCACGCCGACATGGCGCGGCAACGGGCTGCTGGGCGCGCTGGTGGACGAGGTGGCCGCCTGGTCCCGCGCCTGCGGCCGGCCCGAGCTGATGCTGGAGGTGGTGGTGGGCAACGACCGCGCCTACCGGGCATACCGGAAGCTCGGCTTCGTCGACACCGGCGTACGCGTCCCGCACCCCAAGATCCCGGCCCTCAACGAACTCCAGATGCGCCGCCCCGCCTGACCCCGCCACCCGGCGACAACACCCGAGGCAGCGCCGGAGAACGCCCCCGAACCAAGGACCCCACCCAGGGGCAGCACCCGAAGATCACCCACCTCCGGGCCGAAGCCGCGGGAGCAGGGCGACCCGGACGGGTTTCCGGGGCAGGCCGCCTCGCGGAGGGATCAAGCCTGACCGCCCGGAGCGAGGTGGCCTGCCCCGGAAACCCCAACAGCAACAGACGATTAGACGTGCCGACGCGACTGCACGATGCGGAACCGGTTCGACACGTAGGCGCCATCAGTAAGAGCAGAGTTGGCAGCCGGGTTCGCCCCCGACCCGTGGAAGTCGGAGAACGCCGCCGACTGGTTGACGAAGACCCCGCCGGTCAGGTTGCAGGACAGGTGCACGCCCGCGTCGATCGCCGCCGCCTCGGCCGCGTCCAGCACCGCCTCGTCGGTGGAGTAGACACCGGCGGTGAGCGCACCCTTCTCCCCCACCGTGGTCCGCAGGATCGCCAGGCTGTGCGCCGTCGAGTCGGTCGCGATGGCGAACGAGATCGGCCCGAACCACTCCCGCGAGTAGGTCGCCGTGTCCGCCGCGTCCAGCTTGACGATGGTCGGCGTACGCACCACCGCGCCGGGGAAGGACGGGTGCTCGACGGTCCGCGACTCCAGCACCGGCTCGCCGACCTTGGTGACCTCCTCCAGCCGCTCCAGCACGCCGTCGTTGACGATCGCGCCGGTCAGCTCGACGCCCCGGGCCGGGTCGGCGGTGAGCTTGCCGACCGCCCCGGCGATCCCGGCGGCCACCTCGTCGAAGCTCTTGTGCCCCTGGTCGGTCTCGATGCCGTCCCGGGGGATCAGCAGGTTCTGGGAGGTGGTGCACATCTGGCCGCTGTAGAGGGTCAGCGTGAAGCCCAGGTTGCGGCACAACCCGGCGAAGTCGTCGGTGGAGTCGATGACCACCGTGTTCAGGCCGGCCTTCTCGGTGTAGACGGCCGCCTGCCGGGCGTTGACCTCCAGCCAGTCGCCGTACTCGGTGGAACCGGTGAAGTCGACGATCTTCACGGCCGGGTGCAGGGCCAGGGTGGAGGCGAGCTTCTCGCCCGGCGCCTCCGGCGCGAGCTGCACCAGATTGGGGTCGAACCCGGCCTCGGCGAGCACCTGGCGGGCGTACTTCACGGTGATCGCGAGGGGCAGCACCGCGCGCGGGTGCGGCTTGATGATCACCGGGTTGCCGGTGGCCAGCGAGGCGAAGAGCCCCGGGTACGAGTTCCAGGTCGGGAAGGTGTTGCAGCCGATCACCAGCGCCACGCCGCGCGGCACCACGTGGAAGGTCTTGGTCATCCGCAGCGGGTCGCCCTTGCCGGCGGCCTTCTCCCAGCCGGCCGTGGCCGGGTGGCGGGTCATCTCGGAGTACGCGTAGGCGATCGCCTCCAGCGCCCGGTCCAGCGCGTGCGCGCCGCCGGCCTGGAAGGCCATCACGAACGCCTGGCCGCTGGTGAACTGCACCGCGTTGGCCAGCTCGAAGACGTTCCGGTGCAGCCGGTCGAGGATCTCCAGGCAGACGCCCGCCCGGGCCTGCGGGCCGGCGTCGCGCCAGGCCGGCAGGGCGGCGGAGGCGGCGGCCACGAGCTGGTCGGCGGTGGTGTGCGGGTAGCGCACGTCCAGCTCCAGGCCGAACGGGCTGACCTCGGTGGCGACGCTCTGCCCGTCACCCGCCTGGTCGAGGGGGAAGTCGGCCTTGAGGTACGCCTCGAAGGCCGCCTTGCCGTCCGCGGCGGCGGTCTCGCCGTACACCCGGGGGCTGGGCGACTCGGGGTAGGCGGACCAGTACCCGCGCTCCGTGATGGCGGTCAGCGCTCGGTTGAGGGTGTCGGCGTGCCTGTCGTACAGGGGGTGCGGGGTCTCCGTCATGCCCGCCATCATGCAACAGCGAGCCACCAGATCAGTAGGGGCGTGTCACAAGTCAGATCGTCAGCTGCCAGTCGGTCGAGCCGGCCGCGGGCCGGTAGCCGAGTTGCTCGTTGATCGCGATCATGTGGGTGTTCGTCGCCGCGTTGAAGGTGTCGATCACGCGCAGCTCCGGTTCGTGCGCCAGCGCGTGGTCGAGGTTCTCGATCTTTGTGAGCAGCCCGAGCCGGTGGCCCCGGTGGTCCGGGTCGACGATGGTGATCTGCTGCCAGGCGTGCCAGGTGGTGTTGGCGGCCAGGCTGACCATGCTCCAGGCGACCAGCCGGCCGGACGCCTCGTGCACCGCTCCGACGTTGTACCGGCGGACCCCGCGCGCGTCGAGCGCCCGCTCCGTGCCGCGGATCCGCTCGGCGTCGACCTTCTCCTGCTCCCATTCGAGGTCACCGAGGGGCGCGTCCACCAGGAGCCGCCCCTCCAGGTAGGCGACGTCGGCGACGTACTCCTCCGGGGTGTGGTTCGACCAGCGGACGGTGCGGTAGCCGGCGGCGGACGTGCGGGCCCCGGCGAGCAGGCCGGCCAGGCGCGGCCGGTCGAGGGCGGTGACGTCCAGCCGGCGGCGGACGTCGGCGAGCGCCGGCTTCGCGCCGACGGTGGCGGCGAAGGCAGCCCCGGGCAGCTCCCGGGCCTCCTCGCCGGGCAGGGCGGTGACGGTCGAACCGACCAGCCGCTTGCCACCGCGTTCCCGCAGCAGCCGCAGCCCGTGCTCGTGCAGCGCCCGCCCCACCCCGCGCCGCCGGTAGGCCGGGTCCACCACCAGCTCGACGCTGGCGTTGTCGGTGTTGTCGAGGGTGTGCAGGTACAGCCGGAGCCAGCCGGCGGGCACCCCGTCGAGGCGGGCGACCCACCAGCGGGTGTCGATGCCCGGCATCGGGTGCCGCAGCGGCGCCTCGAACCGCCGCCGGCACAGCGGCGGGAGGTCCGGCTCGTCCACGGCCTGGGCCGCGGCCGCCGTCCGGTACACCGCGTCGAGGGTCGCCTGGTCGGCGGGATCGAGGGGAGAGACGGAGATGCCCATGCCCCCGAGCGTGGCCCACCGCACAGCGAAGGGGCCAGCGGTTTTCCGCTGGCCCCTTCGGATGCTGGTCGGGAGGGACGTCCGCACAACGCCTCCGGCGTTGGGTCGCAAGAACTTGAAAAGTCTCCGGCGGATGCCCTCCCGCACCGAGCATCTTGCGCCGTCCAATTCCTGCCGTCAAGTCCTTGTCGGCGGGTTTTCCACACTCACAGCGAAAAGCCAGTTACCCGGCGGATCGACCCGATCCCCCGTCCGGGCGATCCGCCCTCCCCCGCATCGTCGAGTTGATCAAGGGGTTTGCGTCCCAGCGCGCGTCGTTCTGGACCCAAACCTCTTGATCGACAAGAGCGGCGGCGCGGTCAGCTGAGGAGGCCGGCGTCGCGGGCGGCGCGGAGGGAGGGCTTGATCCGGTGAGTGGGGCCGACCTGGTCGGCCACCGCGTCGAGGGTCTTGAGGCCCTCGCCGGTGTTGAAGACGACGGTCTCGGCCGCCGGGTCGAGGCGCCCGGACTCGACCAGCTTGCGCAACACCGCCACGGTGACGCCGCCGGCGGTCTCCGCGAAAACCCCGGTGGTACGCGCCAGCAGCCGGATGGCCGCGCGGATCTCGTCGTCGTCGGCGTACTCCATCCAGCCGCCGGTGCGGCGGACCGCCTCCAGCGCGTAGAGCCCGGCGGCGGGGTCGCCGATGTTCAGCGACTTGGCGATGCCGGTCGGCTTGACCGGGACGATGGTGTCGCTGCCGGCGTGCAGCGCCGTGGCGATCGGGTTGCAGCCAGCGGACTGGGCGCCGAACACCTTCCAGCCCCCGGCCGGCGCCTCGACCAGCCCGACCTCGACCAGCTCGGAGAACGCCTTGTCGATCTTCGTGAGCAGCTCGCCGCTGGCCATCGGGATGACCACCTGGGCGGGGATCCGCCAGCCGAGCTGCTCGGCCACCTCGTACCCGAGAGTCTTGGAGCCCTCGGCGTAGTACGGCCGCACGTTGACGTTGACGAACGCGGTGTCCTCGAACTCGTCGGTCTCCACCAGCTCGCCGCAGAGCCGGTTCACGTCGTCGTACGAGCCGTCGATGGCGACCAGCTCGCCGCCGTAGACGGCGGTGGTCACCACCTTGCCCTGTTCCAGGTCGCCGGGGATGAAGACCACCGAGGGCGCCCCCGCCCGGGCCGCGTGGGCGGCCACCGAGTTGGCCAGGTTGCCGGTGGAGGCGCAGGCGTACCGGGTGAAGCCGAGCGCCCGGGCGGCGGTCAGCGCCACCGAGACCACCCGGTCCTTGAACGAGTGCGTCGGGTTGGCGCTGTCGTCCTTGATCCAGAGCGGGGCGGTGAGGCCCAGCTCGGCGGCGAGGTGCGGGGCCGCGACCAGCGGGGTCAGCCCTGGGTTCAGGGTCACCCGGGTGGCCGGGTCCTGGCCGGCGGGGAGCAGGCCCGCGTACCGCCAGAGGTTCTTCGGGCCGGCCTCGATCTGTTCGCGGGTGACCGTGGCGAGGGCGGCGGTGTCGTAGTCGACCTCCAGCGGCCCGAAGCACTCGTAGCAGGCGTGCTGGGCGGCGAGCGGGTAGCGCGCGGAACAGCCGCGACAGACCAGGGCGCGGGCCGGGCTGAGGGTGGTGTCGATGCCGGAGCTGGCGGGAAGCGTCGACGTCATGGCGAGGTGTCCTCTCATCTTCCCCCGCATCGCCTTGTGCGGCGGGGACGGAATTGGCACCTGCCGGCGACGCTCGTCGTCGAGCGCGCGGGTGGTTGCCGGGGCGTCATCGGGCCGTATCCCTCAGCCCCTCTGGATGAGGTATGCAGTTGTGGCACCGAGTCTATGCAGGTCCACCGCCCGCACCAACGGGGGTTCCCATTTTGTGAGCTACCGGCGCGCTGGATCAGCGGGCGAGGACGGCGGCGGGGTCGACGACGGCCTGGCGGTCGGTCACGGCGGAGACCGGCGTGGCCGGGGCGGGAGTCGCGGCGCGGGTACGGGTGGCGAGGTTGGCGGCGATCAGGGCGGCGATGGTCAGGCCCGCGCCGGCCAGCTCCACGGCGCCGAGCCGGTAGCCGCGGAGGGTCTGCACCGCGAACGTGGTCACCGGGACCAGGTTCATGAACAGCGCGGCGTCGGCGGCGCCGAGCCGGCGCACCCCGGTGTTCCAGGCGAGCACCGCGAGGACGGCGGCGACCACCACGGCGTACGCGAGCTGCGGGGCGACCGCGACGAGGTCGGCGGCGGCCGGTGCGTGCTGGAGCCCGGTGAGGTCGGCGGCGGCGCTGGCGGCCAGCATGGCGAGCGTGCCGGCGACGGCGGTCAGGGTGGTGTAGCGCAGCGCGGAGTACTCGGGGAACCGGCCGGCGCCGTGGGTGTAGATCGCCCAGGCGAGCACCGCACCGATCATGAGCAACCCGCCGACGCCGAACTGGCCGAGCCCGTCGAGCCGGCCGCGGGTGATCACCAGACCGACGCCGACCAGGGCGACCAGCGAGAGGCCGAGCAGCGCCGGCCGGGGGCGTACGCCGTCCCGGGCCCAGCGGACGAGCTGGGTGACCAGGGGCGTGGTGGCGGCGAACAGGGCGATCTGCTGCGGGGCGGCGTGCCCGAGGGCGAGGTTGGTGAGCACGTTGAAGCCGGCGAAGCCGACCACGCCGAGCAGCAGCACCTCGGCCCCGCGCCGGCCCGCACGCAGCGCGGTCCACCCCTCCCGGATCAGCAGCAGGGCGACGAGCACGGCGGCGGCGAGGACGTACCGGGCGGCGGTCAGGTTGAGTGCGTCCACCCGGGTGAGCGCGCTGGCCAGGACGGGGAACATGACGCCCCAGCTGAGCACGGCGAAGAGCGGGAACGCGGCGTGACGAGAGCGCATGACAGCTCCAATGTTCGAGTATCGTCGAACCAGCATCGCCGACTCTAGGAGCTTGTTCGATGAAAGTCGAACATGGGTTACCCTGGTCACATGGAGCTGCACGAACCCGAACTGCGCGAGGTGCCGGTCACCGCCGTGCTGGCGGCCCTGGCCGACGACGTCCGGCTGCAGATCGTGCGCGCCCTCGCCGAGGGCGGCGAGTACGCCTGCGGCACCTTCGAGTTCGGCGTCTCCAAGGCGACCCGCAGCCACCACCTCAAGGTGCTGCGCGAGGCCGGCCTGACCCGGACCCGGGTCGCCGGCACCAGCCGCTACGTCCGGCTGCGGCGGGAGGAACTGGACCGCCTCTACCCGGGCCTGCTCGACGCGGTCCTCACCGCCCCGGCCCGCTCTGGGTCTGGGTCTGGGTCTGGGTGAACCAGCGCCAGGCCGCCGACGTGGCGGTGTCCGGACGACCGGATACCGCCACGTCGCCGAAGTGGAGTCAGCTTGTGACGTCCTTGCGGGTGAACCGCCAGAAGGCCAGGCTCCAGAAGATCGTGGCGTAGACGATCGCCGAGATGGCACCGCGTACCACGTCGTCGGTCTGCACCGGCGTGGAGAGCAGGCCCAGCCAGGCGCTGCTGTAGTGGGTCGGCAGCAGGGCACGCAGGCCGCCCAACGCGGTGATCTGGTCCAGGATGCTGGAGAGGATCCAGAGCAGCACCGCCCCGCCGACCGCGCCGAGCGCGGCGTCCGTGCTCACCGAGAGCAGGAACGCCAGCCCGGCCACCACCAGCAGGACGACCGCCAGGTAGCCGAGGATCGCGAGCAGGCGGACCAGCCCGTCCGCCGGGGCCAGCTCGGCGGCGACCTGGCTGCGCAGCGGGGACCAGCCGTACCGCAGGGTGCCGGCGAGCAGCGCGGTGGTGGCGAGCAGCAGCAGGGCCAGCCCCGAGTACGCGAGCGCGACCAGCAGCTTCACCGTGAGCAGCCGGGCGCGGGGCACCGGGACGGCCAGCAGGTAGCGCAGGCTGCCCCAGCTCGCCTCGCTGGCCACCGTGTCCCCGCAGAACAGGGCCACCACCACGACCAGGAGGAACGACGCCGAGACCAGGATCGTGAACAGGGTGAAGTTCAGCCCGCCGGAGGTGGCCAGGTCGGCCAGGCTGGAGAACTCCCCCCGGCCGCCACGGTCGTCCTCACCCGAGTTGAACTGGAACGCGACCAGGATGATCAACGGCAGCAGCACCATGAACCCCAGCGCGAGCTGGGTACGCCGCCGGGACGCCTGCCGGCGGAACTCGGCCAGGAACGGCAGGGTCGCCGACGGCCGGTAGCCCGGCGCGGCCCCGCGGCGCTCCACCGTGGCCACGGATGACGACTGTCCCATCACCGGTCCCCGCTTCCCCGAGAGTTCTCGCCGACCAGGGCGAGGAACGCGTCCTCCAGGCGACGTCGGGGCACCACCCGGTCCACCCCGATGCCGGCCCGGACCAGCTCGGCCACCACCTCGCTGCGGGCCGTGCCGTTCGTGTCCACCACCAGCCCACCGTCGCCGTCGGGCAGCACCCGTACGCCGTGCAGCCGCCTCAGCACGCCGCGTGCCGCGTCCGGGTCGCTGACCTCGAACAGCACGCTCGGCGACTCGCCGACGATCTCCTCGACCGGCCCGGAGGCGACGATCCGCCCCTTGTTCACCACCACCGCGTGGGTGCAGGTCTGCTCCACCTCGGCCAGCAGGTGGCTGGAGACCAGCACGGCCCGGCCGTCGCTGGCGTAGCGCTGGAGCACCCGGCGCATCTCGGCGATCTGCGGCGGGTCGAGGCCGTCCGTCGGCTCGTCGAGCACCAGCAGCTCGGGCAGGCCCAGCATGGCCTGGGCGATGGCCAACCGCTGCCGCATGCCGTGGCTGTACTTCCGGGTCTTGCGGTGCACCGAATCGCCCAACCCGGCGATCTCCAGCGCCTCGTCGAAGTGCGCGTCCGCCCAGGGCCGCCCGGTCGCCCGCCAGTACGCCTTCAGGTTCTCCAGGCCGGACAGGTGCGGCAGGAAGCCCGGCCCCTCGACCAGCGCCCCGATCCGGGAGAGCACCGGCGAGCCGGGCACCAGCCGGTGACCGAAGACGTAGATCTCGCCTGCGGTGGGCTGGGTCAGCCCCATCAGCACCCGCAGGGTGGTGGTCTTGCCGGCACCGTTCGGGCCGAGCAGGCCGACCACCTGACCGGGGTGCACATCGAAGTCCACGTTGGAGACGGCGACGAAGCCGTCCGCGTACTCCTTGCGGAGCTGGCGGACGGCGAGCGGGACGCCCGCGTACGCCGGGTGGATCGAGCTGTCCTGGCGGCGGTGCCGGCGCCGGGCCACCAGGACGACCACGGCGAGCCCGACCGCGATCGCGGCGAGCAGGCCGACCAGCACCCAGCGCCAGATCGTGGCCGTGGTGGGGATCGGCTGGGCGTCGACCGTGGGCAGCACCAGCGGGCCGCCGCCGAGGGCGACGGTGTGCACCACCGGCTCGGCCGGGGTGGCGTACGCCTGGTCGGAGGTGGCCACGACGACCCGCAGCCGGTGCCCGGCCTCGATCCGGCGGACGATCGCCGGCAGGGTGACGGTCACCGGCTGCGCGGCGTCGAGCGCCCTCGGCAGGCCGGTCAGCCGGACCGGGGCGACCAGGCCGTCGGGGAGGGTGGCGGCGCCCTGCGGGTCGACGTCGTAGAGCTTGACGAAGAGCACCGCCTCGCCGGTGGGCGAGGCGGCCCTGATCTGCACGGTGGGCGCGCCGACCACGTCGACCGCGTCGGTCAGCGGGGCGGACTCGAACCGGACGTGCTGGCCGGGGATGTCGCCGGCCACCCCGTCCAGCAGCGAGCCGATCGCCCCGGCGAACGGCACCGAGGAGATCGCCGCCGGGTTGCCGTTGGGCGGGTTGGCGACCGACTGGGCGGGGCCGGCGAGCGTGATGTCCTGCCGGGTCTGCCCGGCCACGCCGGGGTAGTCGGTGGTGCGGTAGCCGGTGGCCACCAGGCCCCGGTCGAGCGCGTCGAAGCCGGCGATCCGGGAGAAGGTGAAGGACTCCCCCGGTGCCGCGCCCTCGCCCTTGACGTAGTGGTCGAGCCACTGCGCGGTCAGGAACTTCACCCGGTCCGAGTCGGAGGTCGGGCCCGTGCCGCCGTCGTGGCCGCCGGTGAACCAGGCGACCCGGACCGGGGTGCCGGCGGCGGCGATGCCGCGCGCGTTGGCGTCCGCCTCGGTGAGCGGGAAGAGGGTGTCCGCCTCCCCCTGCACGAGCAGGGTCGGCGCCTTGATCCGGTCGAGCACCCCGGCCGGGGAGGAGCGGCGCAGCAGGTCGACCGCCTGGGCGTCGGCCCGCCCGGTGGTGGCGATCCGCAGGTACGCGGCGCAGACGTCGGCGGCGAACCGGCCACAGGACGGGTCGGCGGCGCCGCCGGGGGCGCGCCCGGAGCCGGTACCGGGGCCGGCGCCGGGCTGCGGGCTGGGCGCGCCGGCCGACGCCGGGGCGCCCTCGGGCTGGCCGGCGGTGGTGCCGGAGAGGCCGGCCGGGCCGGAGCCGGCGTTGCCGCCGCCACCGAAGAACAGGCCGGCCCAGCCCTTCTTGAACACGCCCTCGGTGGGTGCCTTGCCGGTGCTCTCGGGCAGGAAGGCCCGGGACAGGTCGTTCCAGGTGATCATGGGAACGATCGCGTCGACCCGGCGGTCCTGCGCGGCCAGCAGCAGCGCCAGGCCGCCGCCGTACGAGCCGCCGACCACGCCGACCCGCGGGTCCCCGGCGGCGTCGAGCCGGATGTCCGGGCGGGCGGCGAGCCGGTCGAGCAGCCGCTGGGCGTCCCGCACCTCGTAGTCCGGGCTGTCCAGGTGGATCTCGCCGCCGCTGCGGCCGAAGCCCCGCGCGGTCCAGGTGAGCACCGCGTACCCCCGGTCGGCCAGGTCCTCCGCGTCGGAGCGGACCGACTCCTTGGTGCCGCCGAAGCCGTGCGCCAGCAGCACGGCCGGCACCCGGTGCCCGGCCGACGCATCCCCGGGCAGGTAGAGCGTGGTGTCCAGGTCGACCGGCTGGTCGCCGGCCGGTCCGGAGCGGACGGTCACCAGCGCCGACTCGGTCCGGAAGCCGGGCCGCTGCGGCCGGGCCGCCCAGGTCACCGCGACGGCGACCAGGCCGACCACCACCACCGCGGCGACGACCCGGCGACGGCGGGTGGCCAGGGCACGCCGGATCCGCGCGGCGGTGAGCGGTGATCTCATGCGGCACACGGTACGGCCCGGACGCTGAGCGTTCCCTGAGATCCGCCGTACGTTCGTCCGGCTGCGCCGTTCGGTGCGCGAGATCCGTCGACCGTGGTCCGGCCAGGCCGGCTGAGCGGGACGAATTCGGATCGCGGGAAATCACATCTACGCTCGCAAACCGCCGCCGATCCCGCCATCCTGGCGACTACCCGGGGACGCAGCGTGCCCGACCGGTCGACGACCCGTCACCCACTCGGAAGTGACACCAAGCCGACTCCGCGACGGCGATCACACCGGGCCGGCCTGGGCTACGTTCCGGTCCGAAATCGCCCGTGTTCTGCGCGAAGTCAGTCCGGACCGCCGCTACGAAGAGGACTCATCACGGTGACCAGCCCCGCTGCGCACGGCAACGTCGACCGACCGAACCCCGCCGGGGGCCGCCGGCCCGAGGTCTGCACCTTCAACTGGTTGCTCGACTCGTTCACCTCCAGCACCACCGGGGTACTGGAGGCCGTCGCGGTCTCCGCCGACGGCGTGCTGCTGGCGGCGTCCGCCAGCAAGGACCGGTCCACCGCGGAGCGGCTCGCCGCCGTGCTCTCCGGCCTGACCGGCCTCGCCGGGCGCGCCGCGAACTGGTACGCCCTGGGCGGCCTCAACCGGGTGGTCGTGGACCTGGCCGAGGGCTATCTGCTGATCGGCCCGATCAGCAGTGGTGCCCTGCTCGGCGTGGTCGCCGACCGCTCGGCCAACCTGGGCACCGTGGCGTACGAGATGCGGCTGTTCACCGACCGGGCCGGCGGGACGCTCAGCCCGCGATTGATCGCCGAGTTGAAGAACTTGGTACATCAGTGATGCTGGAGGTGGCCGGCGCGGAACCGGCTACCCGGATCCGCGGCTGCCTGCCCGACCCGTTCTCGACGAAAGGGGTGGACTCGATGAGGGGTGATCTGGACGAGACACTGGCCCGGCTGGCGCGCCGTGAGGAGGCGTTGCGCCGCCGGGGAACCGGCGACGAGGCCGACCGGGACGAGGTGTCGCCGGCGGTGGCGCGGCGGGACGGGCACGGCGCGTACCGGCTGCGCGGCGGGGCCCGGCCCGAACAGGTGGACCCGATCGAGGAGGTGGCCGAGGCGGTACGCCAGGTGGTGGCGGAGCACCCCGGGCTGGCGGTCACCCTGCGGGTGGAGCACGGCGGGCGGGCGTACCCGCTGCGGGTCGCCTGGACGGGCCGGGAGGTGACGGTCGGCCCCGTGCCCGCGCCGCCCCCGCCCCCGCCGGCCTGGCCGATGCCGCCGACCCCCGTGCCGGCCCCCGGCCACGACCGGGAGGGTCCGGACCCGGCGGCCCGGCTGGCCGAGATGGTCCGGCGCGATCCCTCGCTGCTGGAGGATCCGGGCCAGCGCTGACCGGGCGGGACGCGCCGCGGGCACCAGGTGGTGCCGGCGGCTACTGTCGGGCGGGTGGCGGAACCCGAGCTGACCCTGACCGCGAGCCTGCGCCCGGCGGCGCTGGACGCCCGGCGCGGCGTCGTCCGCCTGCACCCCGAGGTGCTGACCGCGCTGGCGTTACGCCCCGGCGACCCGGTACGCCTGACCGGCCGGCGGGCGACCGCCGGCATCGCGGCCGCGGCCGAACCGACCGCAAGCACCGCCCTGCTCTACGCCGACGACCTGCTGCTCGGCAACCTCGGCCTGCGGGACGGCGGGCAGGTGACGGTGGGCCCGCTGCCGGTGGTCCCCGCCCGCCGGGTGACCCTGTCCGGGCCGGTCGCGGTCGTGGCCGCGGTCTCCCCGGAGATGCTCCGCCTCGCCCTGCTCGGCAAGGTCGTCACCGCCGGGGACGACGTCTCGCTGCTGCCCCAGGACGTGCTGCCCGACGCCGCGGTCCGCGGCCTGGTCGAGGCCGCCCGGCGCAGCCTCGCCAACACCGTCGGGTACGCCTGGACCAGCACCCTGCTCACCGTGGTCACGGCGGAACCGGGGGCCGGCGCACTGGTCACCATGGACACGGTGATCGGCTGGGAGCACGGCGCGGCCACCCACGGCCCCGGCGCGGCCGGCCCGTACCCGAACGGCCGGCCGGCCGGCGGCCGACCCCCGGTCAACCGACCAGCCGGCGCCGGGAGCGAATGGGCCGCACCGGCCCCCGAGCCCGAGCTCGCTGAGCCGGCCGAGGCGCCGGACGTCGACGAGCTGCCCGGGCTGCGGGCCCAGGCCGAGGAGCTGACCGAGCTGCTCGACCTGGGCTTCCACCACCGCGAGGTGCTGCGGCGGCTGGGCACCACCGTCTCGCTGGGCGTGCTGGTCAGCGGACCGGCCGGCTCGGGCAAGTCGGCGCTGGTCCGCGCGGTCGCCGCCCGGGTACGCGCCCGGGTCTGCCCGCTCTGGGCGCCGGAGCTGGCCGCGCTGAGCAACGACGCGGCCGCCCGCCGGCTGCGCGAGGCCGCCGCGGCGGTACGCGCCGACAAAGCGGCTGTGCTGCTGGTCACCGACGTGGAGGCGATCGCCCCGGCGGACGAGCCCGGCCCGGTGGCCACGGTGTTCCGGCAGGTCGTCGCCGAGGCGGTCGGATCCGGGGCGGCGGTGGTCTGCACCACGAGCCGGCCGGAGGCGGTGGACCCCGCCCTGCGCGCCCCGGACCTGCTCTCGTTACGGATCACCGTGCCCCTGCCGGACCAGCCGCTGCGCCGGGAACAGTTGACCGTGCTCACCCGGCAGGTGCCGCTCGCCGAGGACGTCCGGCTCGACGAGGTAGCCGCCCGTACGCCCGGGTTCGTCGCCGCCGACCTGGCCGCACTGGTCCGCGAGGCCGGCGTACGGGCCGCCCTGCGACAGAAGGCGGCCGAGACGCCGACCGTGGCGATGGCCGACTTCACCGCCGCGCTGGAGGTGGTCCGCCCCACCACGATGGCCGCGTCCACCCTGGAACTGGCCTCGGTGACCCTGGACGACGTCGGGGGCCTGCACGAGGTCAAGGAGACGCTGACCGAGTCGGTGCTCTGGCCGCTGACCTACCCGGACACCTTCGCCCGGCTGGGCGTGACGCCGCCACGCGGGGTGCTGCTCTACGGGCCGCCCGGCTGCGGCAAGACCTACCTGGTCACCGCGCTGGCCGGCTCGGGGCGGGCCAACGTGCTGTCGGTGAAGGGCGCGGAGCTGCTCTCCAAGTGGGTGGGCGAGAGCGAACGCGCGGTCCGGGAACTGTTCCGCCGGGCCCGCGAGGCCGCACCCACGCTGGTCTTCCTGGACGAGGTGGACGCACTCGCCCCGGTCCGGGGCCAGGCCACCGACGGCGGCACCACCGACCGGGTGGTGGCCGCCCTGCTCACCGAACTGGACGGGGTGGAGGCGCTGCGCAACGTGGTGGTGGTCGGCGCGACCAACCGGCCGGACCGGGTCGACCCCGCGCTGCTGCGCCCCGGCCGGCTGGAACGCCTGGTGTACGTGCCGCCGCCGGACGGCCCGGCCCGGGCGGAGATCCTCCGCGCGGCTTCCCGGAACGTGCCGCTCGCCCCGGACGTCGACCTGGCCGCGCTCGGCGCCGAGCTGGACGGCTTCTCGGCGGCCGACTGCGCGGCGCTGGTCCGCGAGGCGGCGCTCGCCGCGATGCGCGAGTCCCTGTCCGCCGCCACCGTCACGCGGGCCCACGTCGCAACGGCCCGCACCCGCATCCGCCCCTCCCTCGACCCCACCCAACTAGCCGCCCTGACCGCCTACGCCGCCACCCACCAGTGACGCGTCGATCATGAGGTTGGCGGCAGTCACGGAGATCCACAACGTCGCCAACCTCATGATCGACGGAGTGGAGGGGGGTGCGGTCAGTCGGTGGGGAGGAGAGGGCCTAGGGGGCCGAGGTCCAGGTTGAGGTCTTCGGGGGAGAGGCCGAAGTGCTCGCGGAGGTGGATCATCTGCTCCTCCAGGGCCATCAGCGTGGTGCCGATGCGTTCGACCTGCTCCTCGGTGAGGTCGCCCAGGTCGACCCGGCGCAGCGCCTGCCGTTCCATGAGCTGCCGCAGGAGCTCGATGATGGTGAGCACCAGGCTGGCCAGCCCGCGCTCGACGGAGTCCTGGTCGACGGCGAGCCGGCGGTCCAGCGGCCGGACCCTGGGCGCCTGCCACTGCGGCTCCCCCAGCGCCGCCGCCAGCTCGGCCGCCTCGTCCCGGCCGGTCACCGCCGCACCGCCGTCGGTCGCGTCGTCCCGGCCGGTCACCGCTCGACCTCCCCGAGCTCGGGCGGGGCGAGCGCGTGCCCTAACTCGGGCGGAGCGAGCGCGCCCCCGACCTCGGGCGGGGCGAGCGCGCCGACCGAGGCGATCAGCGCGCGCAGCGAGATCCGGACCAGGTCGACGTCGGCGATGGCGAGCGTAATGTCCCCGGTGATCACCACGCCGGTGGCGAGCACCCGGTCGAGCAGGTCGACCAGGGCCACCGGCCGGTAGGTCAGCGGGTCGTCGGCGCTGCTGGGAACGAGTGAGGTCACGCCCATGCCGCCCCCCCGACCGGTTGCGGCTCCGTCCCCGATTCCGCCACGAAGGAGTACGGCGGCCAGGGGCCGGTCAGCTCCAGCCGGATCTCCGGGTGCCGGTCCGCCAGTGCGCCGATCAGCGCGGAGAAGGCGGCCAGCCCGTCCCGGTCGATCAGGTACGCGCCGTTGAGCACCATGGCCGTGGCCGCGCCGGAGAGCCGCCGGTCCTGCGGGGCGTGCCGGCGGGCGGCCACCGCGTACCCGGCGAGTGCGGTGTGCACGGTGGCTGCCGCCTCGGCGGCCACCCGCCGCCCCTCCTCGC
Source organism: Micromonospora sp. NPDC047740 (assembly GCF_043204735.1). Classification (NCBI taxonomy): domain Bacteria; kingdom Bacillati; phylum Actinomycetota; class Actinomycetes; order Micromonosporales; family Micromonosporaceae; genus Micromonospora; species Micromonospora sp. NPDC047740. The sequence continues at coordinate 248,271 of NZ_JBIDCT010000008.1, read as the reverse complement.
GGGCGCTGAGCTGGGCCTTGCGCCGCCGCAGGTACGCCGCCCCGGCCCCGCCCCCGCCCACCGGTTCCTCGGCGCGCGGCGTCGCCCCGGGCACCACGTACCCCTTGACGCCCCACTCCTCGCGGCCGGTGAGCCGGGCCAGCGTGCTGGTCAGCTCGTCGCGCCGCTCGACCAGCGCCCGGGCCGCCCGCTGGTCGTCGTGGTAAACGGTGGCCAGCCGGGCCGGCACCACCGCACCGGCCCGGGACAGCGCGTCGACCACTGCGTGATGGCTGCGGGCGGCCCGTTCCAGCCAGGCCAGGTCCTCCAGGTTGCGGCGCAGCGCCTCCTCGCCGTATTCGGCCAGCGGGGCGTCGCTCACCACGGCGAGCAGACCGGCCGCGGCCAGGGTCCGCACCGGCGTGCCGGCGATCCCGGTGAGCCCCGCCAGCGTGGCCGGGTCGGCCTCGGCCACCACGCCGTGCAGCCAGACTCCGGTGTGCCGCGCGGCGGCAGCCGGGTCAGCCGTCGTACTCATCCCACTCCTCCCTCGCGGCCCGCTCGGACCGGCCGGCGACCCGCGGCCGCCGGGCCGCCTCGACCTCCTCCGGGTCCCGCGGGCCCGGCTCGACCGGCGGACGGGCCCGGGAGCTGAGCCACGGGTCGTGCTCCCACCAGTCGATGCCGATCTGCCGGGCCGTGTCCACGGAGGCGATGACCAGCCGCAGCTTGAGCGTCAGCAGCTCGATGTCGAGCAGGCTGACCCGGATGTCACCGGCGATGACGATGCCCCGGTCGAGGACCCGTTCGAGGATGTCCCCGAGGTTCGCCGGTTCGTGCCCGGCCGGCAGCACCTGACCGGAGTTCTGCACCACCGCGGGAGTCCGCCCAACCGTCATCTCAGTCCCCCTTGCCCCGCTGATAGCGGCGCGTCCGCCGGTAGGCGAGCAGGCTGCCGGCCAGGTCCAGCTCGACCTGGTAGAGGCCGAGCAGGTCGGTCGAGGCCGGGATGCGGTGGTCCTCGACCACCTCCACCCCGATCAGCCAGCCGTCGTCGGTGGGCTCGATCGAGGTGATCCCGAGCGGGTCCCGGCCGGTCAGTCCGACGATCTGGCGCAGCCCTTCCCGGGCCGCCTCGGCGGCCGAGATCTCCTCGTACTCCTCCTCGTCCGCGTACCGGCCGGCGTCGCGGTCGTCCGGTTCGCGCCGGCGTTCGCGGTCGCCGTCGCCGCGGATCCGTCCTGCTGTCATGTCAGCTCCCTCGCCCGCCGTGCTCGCCCCGCCGGCCGCCGGTCCGCCGCCGGACGGGCGACCGGCGTCGGCCGGCGGTGGCGGCCCTCCGGGGCGGGGTACGACCCGGGTCGCCGGTTGGCGTGGTCAGCCGCTCCAGCACCCGCTGCTGGGCCAGGTCCCGCGCCTGCGGGGTGATCTCGCCGGCCGCCGCGGCCCGGTCCAGCTCCTCCAGCTCCCGCCGGATGTTGACCGGGTTGTACTGCTGCGACTCCGCCTCCCGGGCGATCACCTTGACCACCGCGGTGACCCCGCGCACCGGGGCGTACGGCAGGGTGAGCAGCCCCCAGAGGATGTCCACGGCTCACTCCACCAACTGGTGCGCGCTGACGAAGTCGTACGGCGCGAGGGGGCCGAGCAGCCGCATCCGGATCAGCTCCCGCCGCCGGTCGGCGAAGTCCTCCACCGCCCCGATGAACGCGTCCTCGTCGTCCACCGCGACCAGGAAGGCGACGTTCACCGCGTCCAGCTCGTGGCTGGGCGGGCGGGCGGCGTTCGCCGTCGCGTACCGGTCCACCGCGTCGATCAGGTCGCGGTTCTCCGCCTCCCGCCGCAGCTCGACGGCTTGGGCGATCAGCTCGCCGAGCCGGATCCGCTCATCCCGGCACTCCACCTCGGACCGGCCGCGCACCTGGTCGGCGAGCGCGGCGGCGGGCGGGTTCTGCGCCAGCAGTCCGCGGATGAACTCCTCCTCGTCGAAGCGCCCCTGCACGGTGTACTGGACGTGGTCCGCCAGCTCCGCCAGCGCGCCGGCGAACCGGTCGTGGTGCGCGTCCAGCAGGTCGTCGACCGCGTCCTCGCCGGTGACCACCGTGCCGAACCGGACCGGCAGCACCGGCGCGATCGCCGCGGTCGAGTCCAGCAGCCGCTGGTACGCGGTCAGGTCGGCCGGCCGGCCGATCGGCTCCTCCAGCCGGACCTCGCTGACCAGCAGGGCGAGGTCACCCTGCCGAATCGCGGTCACCTCGGCCGGTGGGTCACCGACCCCCTCCGCATCAGGGGTCGGCTCCACGTCGGACGGCACGATGCCGTAGAGGAACAGTCCGGTCCCGCCGGTCTTCCGCTCGTCGGTCATGTCAACGCTCCTCGTCCCGGCGCCGGCGCGGTCGCTCGCGGTCGGAGTCGCCGTCACCCAGCGAGTCCACCACCGCACCGCTGATCTCCTTTGCCGCCTTGCTCAGGCCGGACACCGCCTTGCCCTTGGTCGCCGCCCCGGCCGCGTCCCCCACCATGTCGGGCAGGCCCTTCGCGCCCTTGGGGGTGATGCTCAGCCGGTCCACCGCCTCGGCGAAGCGCAGGTACGTCTCCACGCTGGCGATCACGATCCGGGCGTTGATCTCCACCAGCTGGATGCCGACGATGGCGACCGACACCTGGGCGTCGATCACCACACCCTTGTCCAGCACTGTCTCCACGACGTCGGCGAGGGTGCCTCCGCCGGCACCGCTGCTGCGCTCCAGGGCGGTACCTGGCTGACTTCCGGTTGCCGTCGCCACCGTCATTCCTCACGCTCCTCTCGCCGGCGGCGTACCACCGGCCGTCGGGGGGATTCGGGGGTACGCCGGGCCGGTCGGGACCGCTGCGGCTCGGGGCGCGGCTCCCGCTCCCCGCGGGGCTGCGGGCGGCGGGCCCGCTCAGGCTGCCGGCGCCGCGACTGCTCCGCCGGCTCCTCGGCGTACTCGTCCTCGTCGTAGTCGTCGCCCTCGTCGTAGGCGTCGTACTCCTCCTCCTGCTCGGGGGGAACCCGACGCTGCGGGGTACGACCGCGGCCGCGCTCGGCGGGCCGCTGTTCCGCGTGTTCCTCCTCGCGGCCCACCCGGGCCTGCTGCTCCTCGCGGAGGGCGGTCTCGTGGTCCTTGACGACCCGGGAGTCCTCGATCTCACCGCGCCAGCCCTCGACCGCGTCGGGGTCGAGCACGGTCCGGGTCATCACGTGCCGGACGAAGTGCTTCAGCTCCAGCCGCACCCGGCGGCCCTGAGCGCGCCAGAGGTTGCCGGTGCGCTCGAAGAGGCCCTGCGGGTGGTACTCCAGGACGACCAGGATCCGGGTGAGTTCGGGGCCGACCTCGTGGAAGCTGACCGTCCCGTCGACGTAGCCCTTCTCGCCCTTGGACCGCCAGTGGATGAGCCGGTCGGGGATCTGCCGGAGGATGGTCGACTCCCAGGTCCGGTGCGACCAGAAGACCTGCGCCTTCCAGGTCATCTTCTCGTCCGACTCGCAGTCGGCCCGCGCCACCTTCTTCATGAAGCTCGGGAAGTCGCCGAAGGTCGTCCACTGGTTGTACGCCACCCGGACCGGCACGCCGACCTCGATCGTCTCCACGATGTTGGTGACCTTGACCTTCTTGCCGCCCTTGCCGCCGCCACCGCCGACCGCCGACATCAACTTCTCCTTACCGCCGGCCAGGCCGGCGTGGAACATGGCCTTCAGCGGCGAGTGGCCCTCGGCGAGCTTCTGCACCCCGGTGGCGGCGGCGATCAGGCCGGGGCCGCCGCCCTGCCGGGCGTAGTCGCTGAGCCGGCCGGTGGCGGCGGTGATCCGCTCGGTGACCACCTGCACGGCCCGCTCGCCGATCGCCGCGGCGAGGTCGCGCAGGTCTTCACCGAGCTGGTCCCGTGCCTTGTCGGCAACGTTGCTGGTCGCCATGCTCACCGCCTCCGCCGCCGGGCGCCGGTCTCGGCGCGGTCCTCGTCGTCCCACGTCTCGGGCTGCTCGTCGAGTTCCTGCTCCTCGTCCGGGGCCGAGCGCTCGCCGGTCGCCGCCTCCTCGTCCTGCCGGTCGCCGCCGGACCGGCGGCGCAACGCGTCGGCGCTGCCGCGCAGCTTGCCGCTCAACGCGTCGATGCCGCTGCCGGCGGCGGCGGTCGCCGCGGCCCGGCCGGCCGTGGCGAGCGGTCCGCCCAGCTTGCTGAGGTTGCTCAACTGGGGCGAGGAGTTCACCAGGTCGCTGCCGTACCTCAGCAGGCCACCGGGGTCCTTGCTGGCCCGCCCGACGGCCACCGCGGCGGCCAGGGTGAGGGCGGTACGCAGCTTCCGGCGGCGGCCGAGGAGGTAGCCGAAACCCACCGCCAGCGCTACCCGTGCTCCGCTCTTCATACGTTCTCCTTCGCTCCCCGGCGGACGCGGACACCGTTTGTGTGGAGCAGGCCGGAAAACAGCTACCGGGGACCAGCGGAATTGGGCCTGCGACCGGGTGTCCCGTATCAGCGGACCCGGCGGGCAGTACCCGGGACCCCATCCGCAAAACGTCTCCACGCAATTCGCGAGACGTGCGTCACCGGTCGACCGGACAGCCGGGCAGAGCCCGGCACTGGCCGGGCAAACCGGACAGACAGGCCGCTGTGAACAGGGAGAAGGTGATATCGCGCAGAACGGAGAGGAAAGGCTCAGCTGGCGGGAAGTGCGGAATCGAGGCACATTTCCGCGTACAACTTACCGTCTTTCTCGCGCAATTCCGCGCCACATTTCTTCAGCACGGATACGGCACCGTGATTGTCCGGGGTCGTCTCCGCGACCACGGTACGCATGCCGGCCGCCGCGGCGGCGTTCAGCAATTCCCGCAGGGCTGCCGCACCCAGACCCTGACCCCGGGCCGAGCGCCCCAGCCACATCCCGGTCTCCACCGTGCCGGGGTCGTCACGGCGGGCCATCCGCACCATGCCGACCACCTCGCCGCCGGCCACGATGGCGAACATCAGGGTGCGGGTGGGGCCGTCCAGGCCGCCGAAGCTGGCCCGGTGGAACTCCCGGAACGCGTCCCGACGGGCCAGCGACCAGCCGGCCGGGGCCTCCACCGGGGGCATGACGTCCTCCGGTTCCGCCTCGGCGGCTGCTACGGAGAGCAACGGCTCCAGGTTTCCCTCGTTCACCGGCTCCAGTCGTACGGCACGCGTCACGAGCCGCAGTCTGCCGGTCGTACCGGCCCAAGTCCACCCCTTTGACCCCGGACTGGCGGTCCGGCGGAGGGTACCGGCCGGTCGTACCCCCTCGGTGTTCCGCATCACGCTCCGTTGTCGGCCGACCGGACCTTCTTCAGTCCGCCGGCTTCAGTCCGCCGCGCCGAACTCGCAGAACACCACCGAGGCGTCATCGGTCCGCTTGTGCCGGCGCAGCCGGTCCGGATGGTCCCGCTCGGCCGCCCGTACCCGGCCGATCAACCCCTCCGGCCCCTCCGCGGCGGTCACCTCGAGCAGGCCGGCCCAGTCGAAGAGGCCGAACTGCTCGACCGCGCAGGATGCGCCGTCGCTGAGCAGGGCCGCGCGCCGCACCGCCCCCGGCCCGCGCAGCGGCAGCGTCCCGGTCACCGCGTGGTACGCCGCGTCCGGATTGGCGGCCGCGGCCCAGTAGCCGTGGGTCCGATTCATCCGAGCCCGCTGCACGGTCACCGACCGGCGGAACCGGGTCACCGGGTCGGCGTCCCCGTCGGGCAGCGCGGCGGCCGTGCCGCGCAGGTCCGCCAGCGCCGCGTCCAGCCGCTCGTCGGAGACCACGCTGACCTCGCCGCCGGCGTCCAGCACCAGCGGGCTGTCGCAGAGCACCAGGTAATCCACCTGGTCGCCGCCCTCCCGGAGCAGACAGACCGTGGACGACGGGGTGCCCGGGTGGTCGAGGTCGCACTCCCCGCCGTGGTCCGCCCGGACGGCCAGGATCGCCGCCGCGAGGCTGCTCATCAGCGTGGCCGCCGGCCGGGCCGCGATGGCCAGGCCGATCCGGGCGGCCAGGTGGCGGACGTACCAGGCCGGACCGTGCACGCAGCCGGTGTCGAAGCCCTCCGGCACGGTGGCCCCGTCGAGGACCCCGACCAGCGGCCCGAACTGGAAGACGACGTCCTCGTTCTCCGCCCGGCCCGGTGCCGGATCGGAGGCGGACCGGACCCGCATCATCGGCGCCGTCCCGACCGGTCGCGCCGGCCGGCTCCCCGTCAGGTACCGGTGATCTGGTGCCCCCATCCGTCAGCTCCCTCCGTACGCCCCAGCTCCGCGCCGCTGACGTCGCCGTCGCCTCCCCGGCCTACCCGGAGCGGCGGACGCCATGCGGGCGCAGACCGGGACGGCATCCCGCAACGCACCCGATATGCCCAGGCACCCCACCACGGGCCGCTGCCAGCCGGCAAGCGGCGGCCCGCAAGGAGAAGCGGGCCGGTCAACGCCGCCGGTTGCGGGTCCGGGAAGAGCGCAACCGGCGCAGCCGGCCGATCAGCACCGGCTCGGCGGCCAGCGCGGCCGGGTGGTCGAGCAGCGCGTTGAGCAACTGGTAGTACCGGGTGGCGGAGAGCCCGAAGGTGTCCCGGATGGCCTGCTCCTTGGCACCGGCGTGCTTCCACCACTGCTGCTCGAAGGTGAGGATCCGCCGCTCCCGCTCGGTCAGGCCGGCCGCGACGTCGGCCGGCTGGCCGTCGGCGGCCTCGTCCGGCGGGGCGTCGGTGGCGGCCGACGGCGGGACGGCGGGCGGGGCCGGATCGGCCTCGACGGCCGGGGCGGAGCGGGGTGGGGGGACGGTGACGCCGGCCTCCCGGCGGGCGACGTCGGCGGGCCCGGACGGCTCGGGCCGGTCGGTGGCGGCCGCGGAGGCGTCGGCGGGCATGGCGCTCCTCGGGAGGCGGGCGGCCGGCACGGCGACCGCCGGCCGGGGGGACCCCAGCGTAACCAGGGCCCGCCCCGGCCGCATCGGACGCGGGGTCCGCGCCGGCCGGCGCCGCGGACACCGGCCGGCGGTCAGGAGATGTCCCGCCGGCGCATCATCCAGAACGCGCCGACCAGCACCACCGCGAAGCCCAGGCCGAACACCAGGGCCGAGTCCTGCCAGGTGATCAGCAGTTCGGCGGGTTTGCACTCACCCTTGGTGAACTCGCACGCGTCGTAGTCGAACAGCTGCACCTGTTTCATGAACCACGCCTGCGCGTACGTGGAGAGGACGAACCGGTCGCCGAACGCAACCCCGAGGACGCCGACCGCGATGCGGATGGCGACCTCGCTGATCGCGAAGACCGCCACGGCGGCGCCGAGCGCCATCGCGGTGTGCCGGCCGAGCGAGGCCAGCGCGAAGGCGACCGCGCCGACCGCCAGGACGAGCCCGACCGCCCGCAGGCCGTCGAGTCCGATCGAGCGCCAGACCCCGGCGGTCACCTTGGCGGTGGTCCCCTTGTAGGTGCCGATCAGCCAGAAGGCCAGCGTCCAGAACGCGCCGAGCACGACGCTCACCCCGAGCACCGTGGTCAGCAGCGCGGCCAGCTTGGTGCCCAGCACGGCGAGCCGTTTCGGCCGCCAGAGCAGCAGGTTCATCATCCCGCCGGTGCTCCACTCGGCCCCGACGAAGGAGGCGCCGACAATGAATGCGAAGAGCGCCACCGCGCCGGCGAACACGGCGATGAACATGGGGAACTCGGCCCGGAAGTCGAACTGGTAGGGCAGGTTCCACTTCGGGTCGAACATCTCCGGCTGCGGCTGCCACTGACGGCCGCAGTCCGGTCCGTAGCGATCCTCGGTCTTCTCACCACGCGCGGCAGCGGCGTCGCACTCGGTGACGGACCGCTCCCAGTCCTTGACCGCCTGCCGGTAGTCGGCGTCCGCCTTCGCCTGCGCTTCGGCAACGACGGCCGGGGAAAGCTTGTGGCTGGAGAAGCTGAAGGCGGTGGCCACCCCGGCCAGCCCGAGCAGCAGCAGGACCAGCAGCAGCCGGGTGAGCCGGCGCTTGGAAAGCCGGCGCAGTTCCGTGACGTACAGGCTCATGCGCCCCAACCTCCTCCGGCGCCGGCGGAGCCCGGCTCACCGACCTTCGTGGACTGGTCGACCTGCCGGTGCTGGCCGGGAACCGGCGCGGTGGCGGTCAGTTCGAGGAAGACGCTCTCCAGGTCGACCGCGACCGGCGTCAGCTCGCTGACGTACAGGCCCTGCTCGGCGAGGAGGCGGCTGACCGTGGCCGGCTTGTCGACGCCGGTGAGCAGCAGGTGGTCCGGTTCCGCGGCGCTCACCCGGATGCCGGCCCGGGTTAGCGCGTCGGCGGCCTGCGGCAGGTCGGTGACCGCCTCCAGCCGCACCCGTACGGTGCCCTGCGAGTGGGCGGCGAGCACCTGCTCGACCGGCCCGAACGCGACCCGCCGGCCCAGCGAGATGATGGTGACCGAGTCGCAGATGAGCTGGATCTCGCCGAGGATGTGGCTGGAGAGCACCACGGTCATCCCCGCGGCGGCCAGGTCCCGCATCAGGCTGCGCATCTCCCGGATGCCGCCCGGGTCGAGGCCGTTGGCGGGCTCGTCCAGGATCAGCAGCTTCGGGTTCTTGAGCAGCGCCGAGGCGACCGCCAGCCGCTGCTTCATGCCCAGTGAGTAGGTCTTGACCCGCTCGCCGGCCCGGTCCCGGAGCCCGACCAGCTCCAGCACCTCGTCGACCCGTTGCCGCGGCAGCTCGCCCACTTGGGCGAGCAGGCCGAGGGTGTCCCGGGCCGAGAAGTGCGGGAAGAACTGCGGACTCTCCACGATGGCCCCGACCTGACCGGCTACGGCTGGCAGCGCCTGCGGCAGCTCGTGGCCGAGGATGGCCATCCGGCCGTCGTTGGGCCGGATGAGGCCGAGCAGCGTACGCAGGGTGGTGGTCTTGCCCGAACCGTTCGGGCCCAGGAAGCCGTGCACCTGCCCGGCCTCGACCCGCATGTCGAAGCCGTCGAGCGCGTGTCGCACTCCGCGTTTGCGGCTCCGGTACGTCTTGCGGAGACCCTCGATCTCCAGGACAGCCGACAAGCTGACCTCCCCCGATGTATAGGTGACAGCGCACACCATACTTGGTATGCAGCCGGCTGCAATACCGGGTATGCACGACTCGCTCAACCGAGTTGTCGAGAGGGGCTTTCCCGGCCGGTCAGGCGCAGATGACCTGCACCCCGGCGTCCCGGAACGCCTGCACCACGGCGGGCGCCGCGCCGGAGTCGGTGACCAGCGTCTCCACCCGGTCCACCGGGCAGATCCGGGCGAAGGCGTGACCGCCCAGCTTGGACGAGTCGGCGATCACCACCACCCGCTTGGCCCGGGCCACCATGAGGCTGTTCATCGCCGCCTCACCCTCGTGATGGGCGGCGGCGCCGAGCTGCGGGTCGATCGCGTCCACGCCGAGCAGCGCGACGTCCAGGGTCACCTCGCGCAGCAGCGCCCCGCCCAGCGGGCCGACCAGCTCGAACGACTTCGGCCGGACCACGCCGCCGGCCACCACCACCTTCATCCGGGAGCGGACCAGCAGCTCGTTGGCGATGTTCAGGGCGTTGGTGACCACGGTGAGCTGGGCGCCCTCGGCGCTGGTGTTGAGGTCCGGCCGGACGGCGAGGGCCCGGGCCACCTCGGTGCTGGTCGTGCCGCCGTTCAGGCCGACCACGGTGCCCGGGGACACCAGCGCGGCGGCGGCCGCCCCGATCCGCTGCTTCTCGGCCGAGTGCTTGGCGGTCTTGTAGCGCAGCGGCAGGTCGTACGACACCCCGTTGGCGACCGCCCCGCCCCGGGTACGCGTGATCATCTGCTGCTGGGCGAGCTGGTCGAAGTCACGCCGGATGGTGGCCTGGGAGACGTCCAGGCGCTCGGCCGCCTCCTCGACGCTGACCCGGCCGCTGTCGGTCAGCATCTCGAGCAGGGCGTTCCATCGGGCGTACCGGTCCACCTCGGGGGCCTCCCCTGACTCTGCACGAACGGTGATTGATTGCGTGCACAGTAGTGCGCGAAACTACCAAGGCGCAAAACCCTGACCTGCGCAATCTGGGAGGCGGTTGCCACAGCCACCCCGGTTCGCGCAGAATGACGCGCGAAAGGCGGCCATAACGCGCCGTATTGCGCAAGGTCTCCCTTGGCGAGGAGTTGTCATGGCGTACGTGCACGCGGAGATCGCGAGCCAGCCCGACTGCTGGCGGGAGGCAGCGCGGCTCGTCCCAGCGGTCGCCGAGCGCCTGCCGCGCCCCGGCGAGCGGGTCGCCGTCGTCGGTTGCGGCACGTCGTGGTTCATGGGGACGGCGTACGCCGGGCTGCGCGAGCGCGCCGGCCAGGGCGAGACCGACGCCTTCCAGGCCAGCGAGTTCCCCGCCGGCCGCCGCTACGACCGGCTCATCGCCATCACCCGCTCCGGCACCACGACCGAGGTGCTGAACCTGCTCGCCGCGCTGCGCGGCCAGCTTCCCACCACGGTCCTGGTCGGCGACCCGGCCTCCCCGGCGGTCGAGCTGGCCGACGCCGCGGTGACCATGCCCTTCGCCGACGAGCGCTCGGTCGTGCAGACCCGGTTCGCCACCACCGCGCTCGCGCTGCTCCGCGCCCACCTCGGCGAAGACCTGGGCCGACTGGCCGCCGACGCCGAGGTGGCCGTCCGGGCCCCGCTGCCGCTCGACCCGGCCCAGGTCGAGCAGGTCACCTTCCTCGGGCGCGGCTGGACGGTCGGGCTGGCCCAGGAGGCCGCGCTGAAGTGCCGCGAGGCGGCCACCTTCTGGGCCGAGGCGTACCCGGCGATGGACTACCGGCACGGCCCCATCTCGATCGCCGCCCCGGGCCGGCTGGTCTGGGCGTTCGGCGGGATCCCCGACGGGCTGCCCGAAGACGTCGCGGCCACCGGCGCCACCTTCGTGCACAGCCGTACCCACGGCTGCCACACGGTGCTGACCAGCTGGGCGGCCGGACGTACCCCGGTCGACCCGATGGCCGACCTGATCCTCGCCCAGCGCTTCGCCGTCGCGCTGGCCACCAGCCGCGGCCTCGACCCGGACGCCCCCCGCCACCTGACCCGCTCCGTGGTGCTCGCATGAGCGAGCGCCAGCGAGCGAATCATCAACTCAGTGCGTTGGTGGCTCACGGCGTCGGCGAGCGAAGCGAGACGACGGCGTGAGCTCAGGCGACGAGGTCGTCGTCGCGCTGGACGTGGGCGGCACCGGGATGAAGTGCGCCCTGGTCCGCCCCGACGGCCGGACCGTGCACGCCGAACGGCACGCCACCGCGGCGGCGCGCGGCCCCGAGGCGGTGATCGGGACGATCCTCGACGTCGCCGAGGGACTGGCCGGCAAGGCCTCCGCCGCGGGACTGACCCCGGTGGCCTGCGGAATCGCCGTACCCGGGGTGGTCGACGAGGCCCGCGGGGTCGCGGTCTGGTCGGCAAACGTGGGCTTCCGGGACGTACCGCTGCGGGAGCTGGCGCAGGCCCGGCTCGGCCTGCCGACGGCGCTCGGCCACGACGTGCGGGCGGGCGGCCTGGCGGAGGCCCGCCTGGGCGCCGGCCGCGACGGCGGCCACGTGCTCTTCGTCGCGATCGGCACCGGCATCGCCGCCGCCCACGTGGTCGACGGGTCGGCCGCCGTCGGCGCGCACGGCGCCGCCGGGGAGATCGGCCACATCCTGGTACGCCCCGACGGCCCGCGCTGCGGCTGCGGCCGCCCGGGCTGCCTGGAGGCGGTGGCGTCGGCCTCGGCCATCGGCCGCCGGTACGCCGAGCTGTCCGGTGCCCCGACCACGGCGGCCGAGGTGGCGGACCGGGCGGCGGCCGGTGAACCGCTGGCCGGCCGGGTCTGGCGGGAGGCGGTCGAGGCGCTCGCCGACGGGCTCGCCACCGCCCAGGCGCTCTTCGACGTCGAGACGATCGTGATCGGCGGCGGGCTGGCCCAGGCCGGGCCCCGACTGCTCGACCCGCTGCGCGGGGCGCTACGCGAACGGCTGACCTTCCACCGGGAGCCGCGCCTGGTCGCGGCCGCCCTCGGCGACGAGGCCGGCTGCCTCGGCGCCGCCCTGCTAGCCCTGGACGCCCGACCCTGACCGTGGAGAAGGAGAGCCGATGACCCTGCGCGTGACCGGCAAGGTGGTGACCCCGACCGGCGTGACCCGGCAGGGCTGCGTCGAGATCGTGGGTGACCGGATCCGGGCCGTCGCCGAGTACCCGTCGGTGCGCGACGGGCACTGGATCGTGCCGGGCTTCGTGGACATGCACACCCACGGCGGGGGCGGGCACACCTTCACCACCGGCGACGTCGAGTCGGCCCGCGAGGCCGCCGCGTTCCACCTGCGGCACGGCACCACCACCCTGCTGGCCAGCCTGGTCAGCTCCCCGTTCTCGTTGATGCGGGAGGCGACCACCGCGTTCCGGCCGCTGGTCGAGTCCGGCGTGCTGGCCGGCGTCCACTTCGAGGGGCCGTACCTGTCGGCGGACCGCTGCGGCGCGCAGAACCCGGAGTTCCTCCGCGACCCGTCCACGGACGAGCTGGCGGAACTGATCGAGCTGGGCGGCGGCGCGGTCCGCATGGTCACCCTGGCCCCGGAGCGGGACGGTGCGCTGGAGGCGATCAAGCTGCTCGCCTCGCGCGGCGTGGTGGCCGCGATCGGGCACACGGACGCCACCTGGGAGCAGACCCGGGCCGCCGTGGCCGCCGGCGCGAGCGTCGGCACTCACCTGTTCAACGGGATGCGCCCGGTGCACCACCGGGAACCCGGACCGGTGATCGCCCTGCTCGAGGCGCCGAACGTGGTCTGCGAGCTGGTCGCCGACGGGGTGCACCTGCACGACGGCATGCTCGCCTTCGCCACCTCGGTGGCCGGCGCGGAGCGGGCTGCCCTGATCACCGACGCGATGGCCGCCGCCGGCATGCCCGACGGCGACTACGAGCTGGGCGGGCAGGCGGTCACCGTGTCCGGCGGGGTGGCCCGGCTGAGCCGGGACGGCGCGATCGCCGGCAGCACCCTGACCATGGACGCCGCCCTGCGGCACGCCATCGCGGCGGGCATCGCCGTGCCGGACGCCTGCCGGATGGTCGCCACCACCCCGGCCCGGGCGATCGGCCTGGGTGACCAGATCGGTGCGCTCCAGCCCGGGCTCCGGGCCGACCTCGTCGTGCTCGACGACGACTTCAACGTGGTCCGGGTGATGCGCGGCGGCGCCTGGGTGGAGTGACGCCGCGGGCCGCGGCGCGGGGCGTAGCGGCGTCAGCCGGCGGTGGGGACCTCGACGCCGAGCACGGCCTGCTCGTCCGGGCGGTGCACCAGCACGTCCGACAGGTACGACTGCACCGCGTGGCGCATGCCGACGTCCCGGCCGGCCCGCTCGGACAGCAGCCACTTGTGCTCGATGATCTGGGTGAACAGCTCCTGCGGCTCCAGCTTGCTGCGCAGGTGCGCCGGCACCGCCCGAACCACCGGCTCGAACACCTCGGTCAGCCAGCGGTGGGCCGCCTGCTGCTCGTCGGTCAGGTCACTCTCCACCCGGTAGGCGTCCAGGTCGTTGAGGAGCTTGCGGGCCTGGTTCTCCTCGGCGTCCAGGCCGGTGAGGCGGAGCAGCCGCCGGGTGTGGTAGCCGACGTCGACCACCTTCGGCCGGACCAGGTACCGTCCGTCGTCGGCGGTGGACATGGCCACCTCGGCGACGTCGAAGCCCAGCTCGTTGAGGCGGCGGATCCGCCCCTCGATGTCGTGCCGGGCGTCCCGCTCGATCTGCTGCTCGTAGGTAATCTCGTGCCACAGCCGCTCGTACCGCTGCACGACCTCCTCGCAGACCATCTCCGGGTCGATCGACTCGTGCAGCAGCCCGGCGGCCTGCAGGTCCAGCGCCTCGCCGAAGATGTTGACCCGGGCGATCTCCAGGTCCTCGCCGCGCTGCCCGTTGGAGAGCGAGCGGTGCAACGCCCCGGTCTCGGCGTCCACCAGGTACGCGGCGAACGCCCCGGCGTCCCGCCGGAACAGGGTGTTGGACAGCGAGCAGTCGCCCCAGAAGAAGCCGGTCAGGTGCATCCGGACCAGCAGCACCGCCAGCGCGTCGAGCAGCCGGTTCATGGTCTCCGGCCGCAGCGTTCGGGAGAAGAGCGCCCGGTACGGCAGGGAGAACTGGAGGTGCCGGGTGATCAGCACCGGGTCCAGCGGCTGGCCGTCGTCGCCCTGCCGGTCCGCCACGATCGCGACCGCCTCGACCGACGGGAAGTCGATCCGCTCCAGGGCCCGGAGCAGGTCGTACTCCCGCTCGGCGACCCGCTCGCCGGTCTCCTTCACCGCGTAGACGTAGTCGCCGAGCCGGACGAAGCGGACGATGTGCCGCGAGATGCCCTGCGGCAGCGCGACCAGGTGCTGGGCAGGCCACTCCTCCAGCGGGGTCGACCAGGGGAGGTCGAGCAGCGCCGGGTCGACGAGGGCCGAGGTGATGCGCACGGCGACAAGTGTGACGCTTCCCCCGGTGCGGCGCTTCCCATCGTGGGCCGGCCCACAGCCGCGCCGCCCGCCCGCGCCCGGGCGACGTGGGCAGCGGCCGGTAGCGTGGTCGCGTGCGGGAGACCACGGGAGTACGCGAGAAGCTGCGGCTCCGGCCCGTCCGGCCGGCTGGCTGGGGGTGGGACGGACTGCTGCTCGCCGCCCTGGTGGCGCTGACCGTGACACTCGCCACCGGCCACCTCCTCGGGGTGGACCGGGCGGTCGCCGACTGGGCTGCGGACCACCGCCCCACCGCCGCCCGATGGACCGCCATGCTCCTCAACCTGCTGGGTCAGGGCACCCCGCTGACGCTGCTCGCGGCCGGGCTGGGGGTGCTGGTGGCGATCCGGCTCCGCTCGGTCCGCCCGGTGCTGCCACCGGTCGCCGGGTTCGTGCTGACCTACCTGACCATCGGGCCGTTGAAGGTGTGGACCGCGCGGCCGGCGCCGAGCGCCAGCGTCAAGGAGCCGTTCCTGCCGCCGGACCAGACATTGCCGCTGTTCCAGCACGACCTGCCGGTGCGCTTCGCCCAGTCGTACCCGTCGGGGCACGTGGCCAACGCGATCGTCTGGTACGGCGTGCTCGCCCTGCTCCTGGCGCCGCTGCTGCGCACCTTCGGCCGAACCGTCCCGCCCCGGCTGGTCACCGTGGTCCGGGTGCTGCCGCCGCTCATCGTGCTCTGCACGACCACGTACCTCGGCTGGCACTGGCTGACCGACTCGGTCGCCGGGCTGCTGCTCGGCCTGCTGCTGGACCGGCTGCTGCACCGGGCGCCCTGGGACAGCCTGCCGTTACCCCGGGCGCTGCGGAGGTGGGACCGTCCGGTCATTTCGGCCTCGTAGCCGGTCACTCCTCCGGCTGACGCGGCACCGGGGTGCCCTGCGGCTCGGGCGGGAGCGGAGTGGTCTCCCGGAGCAGGGCGCTCAGCCCGGCGCGCCGGGCCACCACGGTCAACCGGTCCCCCGCGTTGATCACCATCCGCGGGTCGGCGGACCACTCGGTGCGCTGCCCGGCGCGGGTGTACGCGAGCAGCCGCACCTCGCCGGGGCGGGCCACCGCGGCGAGGGGGCGGCCGTCCAGCGACGAACCCGCCATGACCGGCACGTCGGTGACCAGCAGCGCGTGCCGGTCGACCGGGATGGTGGCGATCACCGCGCGGTCCAGCAGCGCCGCCGCGAACGCGGGCGCGGCCAGGTACGACACGCTGCGGGAGATGCCGATGCCGAACGCCTGCTGGATCCGCTCGGCGAAGTCGCCGTCGAAGAGTCGCAGCACCACCCGCAGATCGGGGTCGAGGCTGCGGGCATTCAGCGCGGCGCGCAGGTTGGCGCCGTCGTCGGTGGAGACCACCACCAGCGCCTGGCAGGTCGCCACCGAGGCGGCCCGCAGCGTTTCCTCCTCGCCGGCGTCCCCGACGATCAGCGGCACCCCGAGCCGGTGCGCGAGCGCCGCGCCCCGGGCGTCCGGGTTGCGGTCGATGGCGACCACCTCGACCCCGAAGTCGTGCAGTTGGGCCATCACCCGGGTGCCGATGTTGCCCAGCCCGACCACCACCACATGGCCCGTACGGTCGGGTTGGATCCGGCCGTTGTGCAGGGCGAGCCGGGCGTTGACGATGCCGTCGACCACGGCGGCCGTGATGAGCGGGATCAGCGCCAGCCCGGCCAGGGTGAGCACCACCTGCATGATCTGGGCGGCGACGCTCTTGCCGAGGTCCGGGTCCTGCCCGCTCAACGAGGTGACCAGGGTGAGGTAGAGGGCGTCGGACCAGTTCACGTGCGCGGCGCCGGAGTTCAGCCAGCCGAGGACGGCGATCATCGCGAGCAGCACCAGCACCGCCACGCCGATCTTTCGGGTGGCGAAGCTGCGGACCGCGCGGAGCAGCACCACGGCGGGCTGCCGGCGCCGCCGGGCCCGGACCAGCCGGCGGGCGGCCAGCTCGGCACCGGCCGGCTGCCCGGTCGCCTCGGCCAGCACCACGTCGGCCGCCGCCTCGTCGGCGGGCAGCACCCGGATCAGCTCGGGGTCGGTGGTGACGGCCAGCCCGGTGAGCACGTCCTGCGGGCGTACGTCGGCGCGGCGGGCCACGTAGAGGGTGCGTCCGGCGTGCCGGAAATGGGTGGGGGCCAGCTCGCCGAGCGCGGCCGCGACGAACGCCGGGGCGGCCATCGAGGCGTCGGAGAGCAGCGCCGAGTCGGGGAAGAGCTGCCGCAGGCCGTTGGCGAGGCTGGTGTTGAACATGCGTACCACCAGGCGGAGCCGGGGCTCGACCTCCCGGGCGCAGAGCGCGGCGTGCATGTTGCCCACGTCGTCCTGGTGCAGCAGGGCCAGCCCGTCCGCGCCGGCCAGCCCGGCCCGGCGGAAGGCGGCCTCGTCGAGCCGGTCGGCCAGGACCACCTGGACGCCCTCGATGTCCCGGCCGTCGGGCCCCTCGGAGCGGCGGCGCTCGGGCACGATCAGCGTGACCCGGATCTGCCCGGTGGGCGAGTCGGTGGCGAGCAACGACCGGACCACCCAGTAAGCCAGCGGGTCGGAACCGCAGACCACGTAGTGCGGACGGACCTCGCCGTTCATCCGGAGCCGCCAGCCGGCGCGGCGTGCGCGGTCGCGCAGGGGGTCGGCCATGCCCGGATCGTAGTCACCCGCTCGCGGTGCGCGCAGCCCCATGATCGTGAACGCATGGCGTCCCGGGGTACGGGTAGATGGAGCGCCATGCAGACGTTCCTCCCGTACCCGGATTTTCTGGCGAGCGCCCGGACGCTGGACCAGAAGCGCCTGGGCAAGCAGCGGGTGGAGGCCATCCAGGTGCTGCGCGGGCTGACCTGGCCGACCTACGGTTGGCGCAACCACCCCGCCGTGAAGATGTGGGCCGGGTACGAGGAGGCGCTGACCCGGTACGGGCTGGACGTGTGCGCCGTGTGGGGCGAGCCGGGGCGGGCGGACACCTGCGCGGCCACGCTGACCACGGACCTCGCCACCGCCTGCGGCGTCACCACCGTCCGTACCCAGCTGGAGCTGGCCGAGGCCGGGGAACTGCCGCCCTGGCTGGGCCGGGAGGACCTGCACCGCAGCCACCGGTCGTCGCTGCTGCGCAAGGACCCGGCGCACTACGGCCCCCAGTTCGCCGACGTCCCGCCCGACCTTGAGTACGTCTGGCCCCCGTCGGATCGTGAGCGCCGCTGTCTGAGCTGAGGGAGGACCGGGCCGCTGGCCCGCCAGGGATCGAAATGCGTTGCCCGCCTTTCCGGCCCCGATCTACCGTGATCGCGCAAGGTCAACCATCGCTCCGGGAGCCGTCGATGTCGCTGCCACACCGCACCACCGTGCCGTCGTGGCTGCTCAACGTGGGTTGCCGAGCCGAAGGTCCCCGCCCGGGGTGGCCCGACTGACGCGTGCGCCCGTACGCGCCACAGCCGCCCCGTCGCCAGGACCGGGCGGCTTTTTGCTGCCCGCCACCGATCGTGAAGGGAGAGCCCGGTGGACGCCGTCCTCGTTGTCAACGCCGACCTCGGCCCGCTGCACCGGGTCACCGTCCAGCACGCGATCCGGATGCTCTGCCGTCGGGTCGCCGAGATCCACGAGGCCGAGCCGGACCAGGTGATCGGGATCTTCCCGGTCCCCCGGGTGGTCCGCCTGGTCCGGTACGTGGTCACCCGCTGGCGGTTCAGCGCCGGTCCGGCCTGGTCGCGGGGCGGGGTGCTGCGCCGCGACGGCCGGCGCTGCGCGTACTGCGACGCCCCGGCCAGCACGATCGACCACATCCTGCCCCGCTCGCGCGGGGGCCGGAACACCTGGAAGAACACCACCGCCGCCTGCTACGAGTGCAACCAGCGCAAGGGCGACCGGACGCCGGCCGAGGCGGGCATGCCGCTGCGGCGCGAGCCGGTGACGCCGACCTGGGCGGCGCTCGCGGGGCGGTGACGGGCCGGCCGGCGGGCACAGGGGGTCGCGTCGGGGGTACGCCTCCGGCGCGGCGCCCGCCGGTCCCGGGGGCGCGCGGGGGTGCAGGGCGATCGCCCCGCACCCCCGCGCGGTCAGTTGACGGTGACCGAGAACGAACGCCAGCCGGACGAGGTGCCGTCGGCGTACGTCACCGAGAACCAGAAGTAGGTCCAGCCCGACGCGGTCGGGGTGAAGGTGACCCGGCCCTTCCCGTCGGCGTCCAGCGCGACCGTCTGGTGGGCGCTGTTCTGGGTGGTGAACCAGGTGACCCCGGTCGCGTCCTTGCTGACCTGCGGCGTCATGGTGAACAGGCCGGGCACGCCGACCCCGCCGCCCGAGCCGTCGATCGGGTAGACCCCGTCCGACGTGATCACCGGAGCGTCGTCGACGTACTGGGTGGTCTCCGTCTGGTACAGCACCTCGCCGGAGGCGCTGCGGCCGGCGTACGCGATGGTGTGCGAACCGCCCTTGAGCGGGCCGAGGACCGGCTGCGCCACGCCCTGCGCGTCCACCGCGACCGACTTCTCGTCGCTCCCGTCCACCCGGTAGGTGATGGTGGTGATGCCGTTGCCCGGCTGGGTGCCGAACCGCATCGTCACCAGGATCCCGGTGCCGGACGGGTCCGGCTCCTGCTTCGCCGACCAGGCGGTGACCGTGAGGTCGCGCACCTTGAAGGTGTACGCACGCACCGGCGAGCTGTTGCCGGCCCGGTCCATGCTCGCCACGTAGAGGGTCTGCTCACCCGCGCTGCGGGGCCGCCACTGGATGGTCGCCGCGCCGCCGAGCTGGTCCGCGGGCACCTGGTTGTACATGTTCCACTGGCTGTCGCCGTAGCGGAAGCTGACCACGTCCGGCGCGCCGTTCGCGGTGAAGAGGAAGGTGCCGGTCACGTCGCGGCCACCGGTCGGGTTGGCGGGGTTCTCCGGGTACTCCGGAGAGGCGACGGTCGGCACCGCCGGGGCGGTGCGGTCGACGGTGAACGGGCATGGGTCGCTCCACGGCGACCAGGCCCGCTCGTCGTACGTCCGGGCGTGCCAGGCGTACTCGCCGTCGGGCAGGCTGCCGACCGGCACATCGCCCACGCCGCTGAGCCCGTCGCCCCCACTCGAGATGCTGGTCCGCATGGCGGTGGTCGCCGACGGGTCGGCGAGCGGCCAGAATTCGAACTCGGGGGTCAGCCGGTCGCCCGGGTCCCGGTCCCGGTCCGTCATGTCGGCGTACGCGCTGAACTGGTACCCGGTGAAGTACGCCGGGCCGCAGGGCCGGTCGGTGTTGCCGTTGTAGAGCTTCGTCGGCTTGAGCGGAGCGGTGTTCTTCAGCTCCACCTCGAACCGGAACTCGTTGGTCTCCAGCCACCGGCCGTACGCGACGTCACCCTCGTACTTCTTGGGGACCCGCAGCTCGGCGGTGAACTTCTGCTCGCCCCGGGTCAGCGCATCGGCGAGGGCGGTGGTCAGGTTCCAGGTCGTCCGCCAGGAGGTGCAGTCGCTGCCCTCGGCGGTGGCGGTGACCTCCTTGCCGACGGTCCTCGGCGGGCTGGACCAACTGTTGTCGCCGCCGAAGGGCGCGGTGGGCTGGGCGGTGACGGTCCGCGGCTTCGCGCAGTCGTTCGCCCGGGACTCCCGCGCCACCAGCGTCGCCGTGCTCAGCCGGCCGACGTAGATGCCGCCGACGTCGAAGGTGACATAGACGCGGGAGGTGTGGCGGGCGGACTCGTCGTCCCGCCACGAACCGACCGGGATGTCGCCGCCGCTCGGATAGAAGACGGCCGTGTCCGGAGTGGTGGAGTCGGTGTACGCCAGCAGAGAGGGCGTGAGCACGAAGTGCGGCTCGGCGGCGGCGGCCGACACGGGCGGGAGCACGACGGCCCCCAGCACCAGTGCGGCGACGGCCCCCCGCAGCGACGTGCGCCCGCGCCCCCGTGCGTCGCGGGTCTTGAGTGTCACGTGGAGGGCCTCGGCGACCAGTCGGTGAAGATCCGCTACGTGCCGAACAGCCCCTGGTCGGCCGGCTGGTACGGCGGCACCGACCGGGACTCGGCTCAGAGCGTCCGGCTGAGCAACGGCAAGACCACCAAGATCACCATCGTCATGCCGGATCCGGCCTGACCGGCGCCGGTGGGGCGGCCCGGCCGTCCCACCGGCGCCCGGCGGCACCTCCGCCGGCCCGGTCCCGTACTCCCGCCCGGTGCTGCCCGGTGGCGGTCAGCGGCCGGCAGGCGGCGCCCAGCCGAAGCGCGGCGGCCGTCGGTCGTTGACCGCCGCCACCCCCTCGCGGGCCTCGCCGCTGGCCCGGACCTGGCCGTGCCACCAGGCGACCCGCGCGTCGTCGGCGCGCCCGTCGACGATCTCCTTGGCCGCCGCGACGGTGAGCCGGGACCGCTCGGCGATGGCCCCGGTGACCGCCGCCACCCGGGCGGCCAGCGCGTCGGCCGGCAGCACCTCGTCGACCAGGCCGATGCGCAGCGCCCGCTCCGCGTCGACCAGCTCGCTGGTGAAGAGCAGGTGCTTGGCGGCGGACGGGCCGACCAGCCGGGCCAGCCGCCGGGTGGTCGGCGCGGGATAGACCAGCCCCAGCCGCGCCGGGGGTACGCCGAACCGGGCGTCCGCCGCGGCGAGCCGCAGGTCGCAGGCGACGGCCAGTTGGCAGCCGCCACCGACGCAGGCCCCTTCGACGGCGGCCACGGTGGGCTTGCCGAAGGCGGCCAGCCGTTCCTCGGCGGCCACCGCGATGCTGCCGTCCCCGGCCTCCAGCAGTTCGTCCAGGTCGCCGAGGTCCGCACCGGCGCAGAAGGTACCGTCGGCGCCGGTCAGCACCAGCGCGCGCACCGCCGGATCCGCCTCCAGGCCGTCGAGCAGCACGGGGAGCTGCCGCCACATCCCCGGGGTCATCGCGTTGCGGCGGGCCGGGTTCCGGATCACCACGGTCGCCACCGGCCCGGTCACCGTGACGGTGAGCTCCGCGTCCGACATGTCTCCCCCTCCGCCGCCGGTCCGGCTGACCATAACGGCGCGGGCCCGGCGACCACCCGCGTGGGGTGGCCGCCGGGCCCGCCGACGGTACGGTCAGGTCAGGAGACGTTGACCGCGGTGTCGTCGATCACGAAGGACGTCTGCAGCGAGACGTCCTCGGTGCCGAGGAACTTCAGGGTGACGGTCTGGCCGGCGTACGCGGCCAGGGAGAACGACTTCTGGCTGTACCCGGTGGCCTTGTTCAGGTTCGAATAGGTGGCCAGAGTCGCCAGCACTGTCCCCGACGAGTTGAGCACCTGCACCTTGAGCGTGTCGTACGCGATGCTGGTGGTCGTCTCGGCCGAGTCGATGTGCAGCCAGAAGCTGAAGTTGTACGTCGTGCAGCCGGTCGGCAGGGCGACCGCCTGCGCGACGTTCTCACTGCTGCTGTAGCCGTAACCGTTCAGCCAGGCGAACCGGGTGCCACCGTGCGCGGTCTGGCCGGCGAACGAACCGATCGCGGTGGTGTTGCCCGTCCACGGGCTGGTCCCGGTCTCGAAGCCCGGGTTACCCAGCTTCTGCCCGGCACCCGTGCAGCCACCACCGGTGCCGTTCACGGTCAGCAGGTAGGTCGCCGAGTGGTTCACCGAGGTGCCGGTGCCGGTGACGGTGACCGAGTAGCTGCCGGGCGGGGTGCTCGCCGAGGTGCTGATGGTGAGGGTGGACGAGCCGCCCGAGGTCACCGAGGACGGGTTGAACGACGCGGTGGCGCCGGTCGGCAGGCCGGACGCGGAGAACGTCACGGTCTGCGCGGTGCCGCTGGTGGTCGCGGTGGACACGGTGGTGGAGATCGCGTTGCCCGCGGTCACCGAGCCGGAGGTCGGCGAGAGCGTGACGGAGAAGTCGTTGCCCGTCGATCCGCAGGGCGCGTCGTTGCCGGCCACGTTCACCGCGGTCCACGCCGCCTGGACGGCCTTGTACTCCGTGGAGCAGTTGCCGTACAGGTCGGTCGCCGCCCGCAGCGTGTACGCCCGGGCGGTGTTCGCCGGGTTGCTGGTGTTGACGTACGTCGTGTTGGAGGTGAAGTACACGTCGAGCGCGCGGTACCAGATCTTCTCCGCCTTGGCCCGGCCGATGCCGGTCATCGCCGGGGCGGAGCCGCAGAGCGGCGAGGTGCCGTACGCGGTGGAGCCGGTGCCCTCGGCCAGGTTGAAGTAGAAGTGGTTGCCCGGGCCGGACGAGTAGTGCACGTCGACGTTCTTGGTGCTGGTCGACCAGCAGGTGTGCGACGCGCCGTCGAGGCCGGGGTTGTACATGTAGCGCAGCGGCGTGCCGTTGCCGTTGATGTTGATCTTCTCGCCGATGTCGTAGTCGCCCGGGTCGCTCGGCGCGTTGGCGTAGAACTCGACCATCGTGCCGAAGATGTCGCTGGTGGCCTCGTTGAGGCCGCCGGACTCACCGGAGTAGACCAGGCCGGCGACCGCCTCGGTGACGCCGTGGCTCATCTCGTGCCCGGCCACGTCGAGCGAGACCAGCGGACGGGCGTTGCTCGACCCGTCGCCGTAGGTCATCTGGGAGCCGTCCCAGAAGGCGTTGACGTAGTTGCTGCCGTAGTGCACCCGGCTCGGCACGCCGGCGCCGTTGCCGAAGATGCCGTTGCGGCCGTGCACGTTCTTGAAGTAGTCGAACGTCTTCGCCGCGCCGAAGTGGGCGTCGACGGCCGCCGACTGCCGGTTGGAGTTGGCGCCGTTGCCCCAGGTGTTGGTCGAGTTGGTGAATGTCGTGCAGGTCGACGTGCCGTTGTTCATGTCGCAGGTGCGGCCGTTGCCGTGCGACGGGTCGACCATCTGGTAGGTGCTGCCGGAGAGCGTCGTGTCGATGGTGACCGTGCCGGAGTAGATGCTGTTGCCGGTGCCGTTGACCGTCTCGATCTCGTCGTACGAGCCGATCACCTTGCCCGTCGTGGCGTCGGTGATGACGTGCAGCTTGGACGGCGTCTGCTTGTCCGCCTTCCAGCCGGCGGCGACGGTCTCCCAGGCCAGGCGGCCCTTGCCGGAGCTGGCGTCGACGAAGAGCTCCGGGGCGCCCACCGAGGTGAGCGTGCCGGAGAAGGTCTTGCGCGCGCTCGCCGCGGCCGCGGCCGAGCTGACCTTGGCCGTGGTGCTCAGGGTGAGCGGCGCGTCCAGGCCGACCGAGGCACCGGTCATGGCGCCGTTCGGGGCGGTGTGGATGACGAAGTCACCGCCGTAGACCCGCAGGCCGTGGTAGGTCCGGGTGTACTTGGTGTGCGACGCACCGTTCGGGTCCATCTTCGTCCGGACGGCCTGGTAGGCCTCCCCGCTGGCGCCCTGGACGGCACCGGGGTTGGCGCGGAGCAGGCTCTCCGCACGAGCTGCGGCAGCGGACTCGGGGGCGGGGGCACTGGGAGTTGCCGCGTACGCCGAGGTGGTGACGCAGGTCAGCACGCCGCTGGCAAGCAGCGCGGCGCTGACGGCGGCAAGGGGTCTTTTCACGGGCCCTCCTGACAGGAGAAAGTTGTGACGGGGGTAGTCACTGATGTAGATATAGTGATATATCGAAGAAGATGGAAGAGGGCGAGCGTTTTCCTGCCGGCAACATTGGCCGTTCGGATGAGGTGGCCCAAGTTGGCGGAACCGGAGGGCTCCGCCGTGCGTCCGAGCGGCATGAGAACAGCCCCCGTCGCGGCGGTCATCCTCGCCGTGCTTCTCGCCCTCACCGGCTGCGCGCAGGCCGGTGGGACCACCGCCACGGAGACCGGCGGGACCACCGCCACCCGGACCGGCGGGCCGACCGCCCCGCAGCCCGACGCCACCGCCGCTCCGGCCACCCCGCCCGCGACGGCCACCGACGCCGGCTCGCCGGGCCGCCCGGGCGTCGACGTGGTGCTGACCAGGACCGGCGGGATCGTCGGGCTGGAGGACACGCTGACCGTGACGCCCGATGGCCACTGGACCAGGGTCGACCGGGCCGGGGCCGCCCGCACCGGCCAGCTCAGCCCCGCGGAACTCGACCGGCTGCGGCAGCTCACCGCCGACCCGCGCCTGGTCGCCGAGGCCACCGCCACCAGGACGACCATGTGCGCGGACGCCTTCACCTACCGGCTCACCGTGGGCCCGGTGACCACCGGCTACGTGGACTGCCCGCCGGAGGTCACCCCGCCCGCCGCCACCGCCGCCGTGGTCGAGCTGCTCACCGGCCTCCTCGACTGACGCCATGCCCCCGCGGCCCGCCGGGGATCGCCCACACGTACGAAAGAGTGGTCATCCCGGCTCGGATGACCACTCTTTCCGTGAATCAGGCGCGTCCTAGCTCAGCTGGCCGCCTCCCGCAGCGCCCGCCGCAGCGTGGCCGACACCCAGCCCCAGCCGGCCACCACCGCCACCGCGAAGACCACCATCGCCACCGGGTGCCCGCCGGCCATCAGCGCCAGCCAGGCCGCCGTGAAGAAGCCTCCGGTCACGCCGCTGTACACCGCCCAGCCGCGCTCACCGCGCCGGGCGAAACGGCGCGTGGCGACCAGGCAGGCCACGATGAGCGCCGTGAAGGCGACCGCCCCGGCGCCGAAGTGGGCCGCACCGTGCCAGCTCACCTCGCCCGGACCGCGCGGCGTACCGGCCGGGAAGCCGTCCAGCGGATCAGCCACGAAGATCCCGGCCAGCACCAGCCCGACGCTGTACTGGCCGACCAACCAGGGTCCGCTGACCGGACCGAGGCCGGGGTGCGGGATCCGCCGCAGGGCCAGGGCCGCCCCGACGCAGAGCAGGCCGGCCACCACGAAGTTGCTGATCTGCACCCAGCCCAGGTCGCCGGTGCTGAGCACGCTCACCGGGTGTCGGCGTGGGTCGAAGCCCTCCCGGGTCAGCGCCTGGACCAGCGCAACCGCCACCCAGAGCGGACCGGCCAGGACGCCGCCCGCAAGCAGGGCCCGCTCCCCGGTCACCCGGTCGGCGGACCGTTCGATCGTGTCGGTCACCGGCCCGCTCCCCTCAGGCCCGCGGGAACATCTGGCCGATGCGGATCTTGTTGCCGAACGGGTCCCGGATGCCGAAGTCGATGCCGTACGGCTGCTCGGTCGGCTCGTCGTAGACGTCCACGCCCTTCGCCACCAGGTCCTCGTACGTCTTGCGGGCGTCGTCCGTGGTCATGAAGAGGTGACCGCCGAGCGCCCCCTTGGTGAGCAGCTCGCGGACCTGCTCGGCGGTGGCCGGGTCCAGGGCCGGCGGCCCGGGCTTCTCCAGCAGGATCTCGCGGTCCGGCTCGCCCGGCAGGTTGACCGTGAGCCAGCGCATGAAGCCGAGGTCCGCGTCGGTGTTGACCTCCATGCCGAGCTTGCCGACGTAGAAGTCGAGGGCCTCGTCCTGGTCGAGAACGTAGATCTGGGAGCGGGAAATCGAGTTCATCGTCATGCCGAAGACGCTAGGCCAGACCGCCGGTCCCCTGCTTATCCAAAACTGATGGATTGGCTGGTCAGGTGGGGATGCTCGGGCGCATCCACGCCTTGATGAAGCAGTTCGGCACCGCCGCGGGCACCGTCTTCCGCGTCCGGTACGCCGAGGGCGGCTCGCCGACGATGTCCCGGAAGGTACGGCTGAAGGTGCCCAGGCTGCCGAAGCCGACCGCGTGGCAGATCTCGGTGACCGGCTGGTCGGTCCGCACCAGCAGGTACATGGCCCGCTCGACGCGCCGGCGTTGCAGGTAGCGGTGCGGGGTCTCGCCGAAGGTGGCGCGGAAGGTGCGGATGAAGTGCGCCTCGGAGACGTGCGCGATCCGGGCCAGCGCGGGAATGTTCAGCGGCTCGGCGTACGCCCGGTCCATGGCGTCCCGGGCGCGCAGCATCGCCCGGTTGGACTCCTCGGCCGCCCGACTCACCGGCCCGCTCCCGCCACCCTGTCGTCGACCGCCAGGTCGAGGGCCCCGAGCTGGTCGGGTTCGGCCACCACCTCGATCCCGATGATCCGGTCGGTGACGGTGAAGCTGAGCGCCAGCCGGATCCGGCCGTCCACGACCACCACGGCCCCCGGCATCCCGTCGACGAACGCGGGCACCGCGCCCTGGGCGCGGCCGTTGAAGAAGTCGGCCACCGGGGACGAGCCGCGGAGCTCGCTGGTCCCGCCCATCCGCACGGCGGCGGCGTCGCCACGCAGCACCACGTACGGGTCGAGGAGGCTCACCAGGTCGTCGAAGCGGCCCTCCCGCGATGCGGCGAGGAAGGCCTCGACGACCCGGCGCTTCCGGACCGGATCGGCCTGCGGGTCGGCCGAGCGGGTCTGCACCCGGCGCCGGGCGCGACTGGCGATCTGCCGGACGGCGATGGAGCTGCGGTCGACCACCGGCGCGATCTCGTCGAAGGAGACGGCGAACATGTCGTGCAGCACGAACACCAACCGCTCGGTCGGGCCGAGGGTGGTCAGCACCACCTCGAGCGCCTGACCGACCGACTCGGAGAGCAGCGCCTCCTGCTCCGGGTCCCGCCCCCCGGGCGCCTCGGTGGCCGGCTCGTCCCCCGCCACGTCCGCCGCCTGTTCGTGCCGGACGCTGCCGGACCGCAGCCGGTCCAGGCAGACCCGCCCGACCGTGGTGGTCAGCCAGCCCGGCAGGTTGTCGATGGTGTCCACGTCGGCGCGGCTGAGCCGCAGCCAGGTGTCCTGCACGGCGTCGTCCGCCTCGGCCGACGAGCCGAGCATCCGGTGGGCCACGGCGCGCAGCCGCGGACGCTGCTCCTCGAAACGCTGGGCCAGCAGATCGGTGTCGCTCACGCCTCGCCATCCCGACCGGACGCGGCCCTTGGGTGACCGCTGTCACATCTGTCACGCCATCCGCCCCGCGCTCGACATCCAGGCGACGGACGACAACGCGGCGGCGATGAACGCCGGCCAGCCTAACAAGACAGGACCAACGGACATGGCTCTCGAAGCACGTATTCAGAATTCCGCGGCGCTGCTCCCGGACGCGGCGAAGGGGGTCAACCTGCTCTACAAGGCGGCGCACTCGGCGGGCGTACCGGCCAGCACCCTGGAGCTGGTCCACCTGCGGGCCAGCCAGATCAACGGATGCAGCGCCTGCGTCGACTCCGGGGCGCGCAACGCCCGGAAGAACGGGGAGACCGAGGAGCGGCTGTTCGCGCTGGCCGCCTGGCGCGAGACGCCGTACTTCACCGACGCGGAGCGGTCGGCGCTCGCCCTGGCCGAGGCGGCGACCCGGCTGCCCGACCGGAGCGACCCGGTGCCGGACGTCATCTGGGACGAGGCGGCCCGCCACTTCGGGGAGAAGGAACTGGCGGCGCTGGTGCTCTGGATCGCCACCACCAACTTCTTCAACCGGATCAACGCGACGACCCGCCAGCCCGCGCCGCAGAACTGGGGCTGACCGCCGGCGTACCCCCGCGGGCGGTCGTGGTTCGACGGCGACCGCCCGCGGGGCCGGGTCATGACCGGCGGTCGTCCGGTGGCGGGGCCGCCTTCGAGGCCTGCTGGGCGGCCTCGATCACCTCGGTGAGGGTGGCGTGCAGCTTCCGGAGGTCGTCGAGCGGCATGCCGAGCCGCTCGACGATGGCCGGCGGGATCCGCTCGGCCTGACTGCGCAGGGCCCGGCCCTTGACGGTGAGCGTCACGGCGAGGCTGCGCTCGTCGGCCGGGTTCCGCTCCCGCTGGAGGTAGCCGCTCGCCTCCAGGCGTTTGAGCAGCGGCGACAGGGTGCCCGGGTCGAGCTGCAGCAGCCGGCTCAGGTCGCGTACGGAGAGTGGCCCGTGCTGCCACAGCGCGAGCATCACGAGGTACTGCGGGTGGGTCAGGCCCATCGGTTCGAGCAGTGGGCGGTACACCGCCACCACCCCGCGGGCCGCGACGGACAGAGCGAAGCAGACCTGCTGCTCCAGCGCCAGCGGGTCGTCGATCCCGCTCAGGTCACCCGATCCTGCACTGCTTCTCGCCACCCTGTTACCGTACCAATAGTTGGTGCACCAACCATTTGCCCACCAACGAGCGGACGCGGGACGGAGCGTGGACGATGGCTGCCGAGGAGAAGAAGGCACCCGGCGAGGGCGGCCGCATCCTGTCGTGGGTGTTCAAGAACCTGGCCGGCCCGCCGACCGTGGAGAACGCCATCCAGGGCGGCTCCCAGCAGGCCCGCGACCTGTGGAAGCAGGACCTCGAGCGGCGTAAGCAGTGGAGCCGGGAGGAGCGCGAGCGCAAGCGCGCCGAACGCGACGCCCGCCGTTCCAACTGAGGACGGCGGGCAGGTGGATGAACTGGTCCAGCCTCTTGTACACCGGTGGCTCCGACAACTTGTCGCAGATCGGGCCGGATGGCTTTTCCCAGACGCCTAAGTAGACATCGTTTCCCTGGCAGCTGCTTTCCGGAGGGAAACCACCGTTCGCCGCCGTTACGCTCTGCGCGCATGTGATGCCGCCGAGGCATCCGGCCGGCGACGGGTTCACGCCGGCGTCCATGCCCAACAAAGGGGGACCACTTGAAGAAGACGCTGATTGGGTTCGTCTCGGCCCTCGCCATCGCCGTCGGCGGGTCGCTGGCCGTCGCCGCCCCGGCGCAGGCGGCCACCCCGGCCGTGATGATCACGAAGGTCTACTACAACTCGCCGGGCACCGACAACAGGTCGAACACCAGCCTGAACGCGGAGTACGTGCGGCTGACCAACAAGCGCAGCTCCACCATCAACCTCAAGAACTGGACCCTGCGCGACAAGTCCAACCACGTCTACAAATTCAGCAGCGACTTCAACCTCAAGGCCGGCTACAGCGTGGTGATCCACACCGGCAAGGGCACCAACACCAGCAGCAACCGCTACTGGGGCTTGTCCTCGTACGTGTGGAACAACACCGGCGACGCCGCCTACCTGCGCAACTCCGCCGGCACGGCGATCGACAGCTGCTCCTGGGGCAGCCGCGGCAGCTACACCTACTGCTGACGGCACCTCCGCCGCAGGCTGCAACGCCGGCCCACTGGAGAAGGTGGGCCGGCGTTTGCCGCAGGGACCGGCGGCGTCGCCACCGACTGATACCGTCCTGACACCATCCATGGAGGGTGATGTCTCCGGCTGACGACTGGATGACCTGTGTACTCAGAGAAGTCGGTCAGCCTGCACGTCGACTTCGTCGACGCGGCTACCTGCGAACCGGTCAGCGGGGCGTGTCACCCTGGCCGACCCGGTGCACACCGATGTCTCGCAGTACGGCCAGTGCGGTTCCGAGGTGGACTACAAGAATCTCTTCGCCGCCGAGCACTTCCGGCTCTTCGTCGCGCCGTACGACGGGGAGCACAGCGCAGTGGGTCTCGACGACCGGTGGCGGAACCGGCGACCCGGCCCTGGCCAGGATCTTCGCGCCGACGCCGGGCGAGCGCATCCGGGTGACCGTCAAGCTGGACGGCGCCGGCACCGTGACCGGGGTCGTCCGGGACGCCGCGACCGGAGCCGGCGTGGCCGATGTCTGCCCCAGCCCGACCTGGCCGGCCTTCGACGCCAACGCCGGGCCGAACTCCTCCTGCACGTACGCCGGCGGTCAGTACCAGATCCGCAACCTCGGCCCGTACCAGTGGAAGCTGGCCTTCCCGGCGTTCGACGGGAGGCATGCGTGGGCGTGGTCCGGCAACGCGGCGACCCGGTCGTCCGCGACGCCGGTGCAGGTGACGGCCGGCGAGACCACCGCGCTGGACGTGGCGCTGCCGGCCACGGGCACGGTCAGCGGCACGGTCACCGTGCCCGAAGGCACCTGCCTGCGGTGCGTGTCCATCACCGCGGTCGACCCGACCACCGGTGACTGGGCGGGCGTGGAGACGTCCCCCCGCGCCGACGGCACCTTCACGATGAAGGGTTTCAACCCGCAGGACGTGAGACTCCTCTACAGCGTGGGCGACGGCCGGGTGGCGTACCCCGACCTGATCCACACCACGGCGGGCGGTGCCGTCAGCGGCGTCGCGATCACCGTGCCGGCCGCGTAACGCCGGCGACCCCGGGCCCGTCCACCGTCGCGGTGGGCGGGCCCGCTGCCATCGGGCACCCCATCGAGGCGACAGGCGGCAGCGCGGCGCCGATGTCGGACGCCCGCTCGGCCGACCCTTGATGGGCTCGCCGGACGGGTCTTGACCAGTGAAGGCGTGGAGCCCCCGGCCGGGATCGAACCGGCGACATCTCGCTTACAAGATCTGTGCGGATCGTCCGGCGTCGTCCGTCCGCGTTCGCGACCTCGGGCGACTGTCCGCCCGCTTCCGCCGACGGGCGCCCTCGTCCACGCCGGTTGCTGTCGCCGTTGCTGTCGGCAACTCCACCCAATCCAAGCTGTCGTTCCAAGTCCATGACCCGTTGGGGTGCCGGTTCGTGCAGTTCCGCTGGAAGTAAGAACCCCGGCCTCCCGACCTCCCACGCGATCCCCCGCACCGCTTCTGACGTGCTGAAACGCCTTTCACCCCGCCTGATGTCGTCGCTGGCCGCCACCGCTCGGCTCGTTCGGTGCTTCATTGCTGCTTCGCCTCGGCGCGAGGAGCGCGGGCCGACGGAGGTCAGCAGCCCCGGGGATCCGAGACCCGTCTCGCCCGGGTTCTCGGATCCCCTTCACGCCCGGTGTACCCTGGTGTTCGGCACCGTTCGGACAGCTCTGGAGGTCAGCCGAACGGCGGTGCCGGGATGAAGAAGAGGACGGTGATGAGCAGGGTGGCTATGGCGGCGGCGGTCAGCAGCTCGTTCGCCCACTCGCTCCGCTTCCTGACCAACATAGTGACAGCGACGAAGGCCGCGACCAGCGCGAGCCAGCGGATATCGACCATAGTTCGCCTCCAGGGCGGGTCGTGACGGCGGCCCCGTCCGGCCGCGTTCGATGCCGCAAGGCTACGTCTCCGAACGTTCGGCTGCAACTCCGGACACGCTCGAACGGATGATCACCGATGAGTCCCTATAAGTCAGAGGTTGATCTTGAGCAGCTGGGGGAGTCCCAGTTGATCATGGAACTTCGGCAGCTCTACCTCGACCGCGGCGAGCCCTCGATGCGAAGCCTGGCCGAGAAGACCGGCTTTAGCGCTTCCACGGTTCATGCGGCCCTCAGGGAGGATCGACTCCCGTCGCCGGCAGTCGTTAAGGAACTCGTGCAAGCGTTGGGCGGGGATACCGAGCGCTTCCTTAAGCTGCACGAACTCGCACGCGCCGGGCAACTCGGGCTGGGAGACAGAGCCGAGAGAATCGCCCAGGAGTTGAAGGTGCTCCCACTAGGAGCCCAAGTCGTAGATAGGCGCGGCGAAACCACCCAGCACATCTATCACGGCGACGTGTATTACGGTGTCACGGCGACCAATCCCCGTGCCCAACCTCTACCGCCTGCCCGGCGCCCGCTCGAGGAATCGCTCCCGCCTTACTTCCGGGAAGTGTACGAGTCGATCGGGATCTCTTTCAGCGGTGGTCTGTACACCGTAGTGGGCGCTCTTTCGTTCTGGCTCATTGAAGCGGTTGTTCGGGAGAATGCTCGCTTTGAAGATCGCATCGACATCGAACCGGGCCTCGAGTCTATGGCCCGCAGGGATCTCATCGACGAGCGCTTGGTCAGATGGGGAACGGCGGCTGCTCGACGCAGGGCCGAGATCGAGCATCTTGAAACGCAGTCGTATCAGCAGCAGGACGCAGAATATTTATTCGATTTCGTAACGGCTCTCTGCTCCAGCGTCTACCTAGTCAACAGGGGCTTCGGCCGAGATTTCTGATAATCCCTCCTAGTCCGACAGGCTTCACCCCGTTGGTCGCCATGCCCGAACGCCAGGCGGTGAAGCCGGACTTGAACCCTGAATCCCTCCGGCGGCCTGTGGATCATCTCGGATCGGGCGGATCGGCGTCCTGACCTGGGCGAGGTCTCTCGTTGCCTTACACCGGTTGACAGCCCTTGTCGGCGTCAGTTGTGCCCGGCTTGTGCCCGATAATCTCGCCGGTCCATCGCTCGTCGTCCAGGCTGGCCTCGCCCTGCCTCGTATGATCCCTCCACCTCGACGGCTTAGCCGGCCCAGACGGTTCAGCGACGGCCCGGCCAGGTGGCACCCCACGACCTAGCACCGAACGACGTCAGGACTTGTTTGGCGAGTCTGGATCATTTCCTTCACCTAACGGCTCATCAATCATTCCTGCTACCGCTTGAATGGACAAAATGGTGTCCGGATGCTCGTCTCCCAATACCCGTCGACGCGCCGCTAGCACCTGTTCGTGGAGCGTTCGTGCAGATTCGGGGTCTCCTTGTTCGTGCAGCGTTTTCGCTAGGTTCTCTTGGGCTATTAGTGTCTTTGGATGTTCATCTCCCAGTACCCGCCGGCTTCCTTTCACGACTGTCTCGAGCAGTTCGCGGGCGGCCGTCAAGTTCTCTTGCCGGCGCAGCAGGTTCGCTAGGTTGTTCATCATTCCAAGCGTGCCTGGCGCGTCATCGCCTGCCAACTTCCGGAATAGCGTCAGGGCGCGCTCCTGCATTCCCCGGGCAGTCTCCACCTCCCCTTGATCTGCCATTACTGCAGCGAAGTTGTTCATCCATACAGCGAAATCTAGGGAGCTGGGGGCATCGGTCATGGCAGCGGCCGTCATCAAACGCTCGGACAACGGCACAATCTGCTCGTACAGTTCGCGCGCCGCTGCCAAGTCTCCTTGGCTGCGCAACACTGACGCTAAGCCCTCCATTGCCGCCAACGTGTAGCGGTTCTCATCACCCAGCGTGCGCCGACACGCTGCCAGGATCCGTTCATGAAGATTCCTCGCAGCGGCAAAGTCCCCCAGCTCGCGCAGTACCCGACCGAGCGAGTCCGAGGAAGTCAACGTATCTAGGTGCTCGCCGCCAAGTATTCGCACTCTAATGTCTACGGCGGTTTCAAACAGCATTCGAGCCGCTGAATACTCACCACAATCGTGAAGGTACGCTCCGCAGTGGTTTGCTAGTGAGGCGGCGGCAAGACTTTCATGGCCCGGCCGCGCTAGGAGCGCAATTGCATGGGGAAGCAGAGCTAAACGGTCCCAGGTAGCAGGATCGAGGTTGGCGCGTTGCATTGCACCATCTAGCACCCCAATTGCCGTGTCAGGCCAGTGATCCGGCACGCTAGCCACTCGACGTCGCCAACGCAGCCTCGTGGGCTGCGATGGCGCCTGGTCGCGGAGGAGTTCAGCGACGAGCTGGTGCATACGTACCTGGCCTGGCCGCTCCACGGTGATCAACGCCAAATCAAGCAACGTTGCCATGAGGAGGTCCAAGCTGGAGGCCCCTTCTTCGATCGCCCTTCGTAATGGCAAGGGCAGCACATGCAATGCGGCTGTGGGCAAATCGCGTGGTATCGACGTGGGTGCCAGTTGCGCAAAAAGCAATCCAAGTTGCGCAGAGGCCGGCTCTCTATGGTGGGCCTCCGCCAGTGCTAGTGCGACAGTCACGTGCACTGAGGCGTGCAGTTTCTCGTCGATGCCGTGCCGCAGTAACCTCTGCTCTCGATAGTCGGCTATATAGCCCTCAAGAGTGCGGCCGGTGGCAGCACAGTAAGCCCTAGCCTGCTCCAAAGCTAGCGGGAGGTATCCCAGTTGGTTGGCCAGCCGAGCCGCTGCATCGCTAGGAGGATCATGCAGGGGATCAAGGAAGGTGGCCGCAGCCTGGGGGGCGAATAGTCCTACCTCTTGCCCGCTGGCCACCGGACCCCAATTCGGGCTGCGCGAGGTCAGCAACACATGCCCTCCCCGATAGGGCAACAGCCCTTGCACCGAGTCTGGCCTGGCGTCGTCGAACAGGAGGAGCCAGCCCGAGCGCCCATTAAGCATGTTCACAACCGTCGTTGCCGCCTCCTCCTGATCGGCACCGGATGCGATTTTGAGTCGGTCGGCCAGTTGCGCGAGATCCGCTACGGCCGCCAGTCGGTCGCTTGCACGGACGTGCCAAACGATCTCCAACTCTGCGCCATGGCGATGGGCCCATGCCAGCGCCAGCTGGCTCTTGCCGACTCCCGGAATGCCATAGAGTACAAGGAGCCCGGCTCCCGGTGACGAGAAATGCGCCGTTATGGCCTCTAGCTCGAGATCACGCGCGGCGAACGTTGCCACTAAACCGGGCAGATTCCACACCTTGCTCGGAGGCGTGAGCGGTACGGGCAATCCGGCCGGCTGTGGTTGATAAACAATGTCCCTGCCAGCCTGCAAGATCTGAGCATTGTCGCTTGCCCGACCAAGGAACCGCGCCCACCATCCAGCTCCTTTTACCTGTCGGGCGTTCATGGGATTCGCCGACTATTGCCGGATCCGGTGATGTTGCCGCCGGCTTGGAACACCTGTGAGTTATCGCGCGCCCGGGCTGAGAAGCGCAACAGGCGGCCAGCGGAACTGTCTTTAGGAATGGTCACGAACAACGTCACTACTGCCACCACAAAGCTCCCGACGCCTGCCAGCCAGCTAACTAGCTCCACCCCCCGCCGGCCTGCCGCAATCGCAGCGACAACCAAGCCGACCACCACCAGCACGCCCGTCAGCGCGATCACTGCACGTCCCAGAAGGCTCACAGCGGACATCATCGCTGGCTTGCCGAGCTTCGTCGATCCCCGTCGTGCAGTAACGACAGAGAATTGTGCGACAGACTTCGCCCTCGCCACTGCCATCCCGTCTGCCATCGACCCGCCCTACGGGGAGCGGGCCGCCGCCCGGCCCGCCACGTCAAGCGGACCTTGACGGCTCGTTCGGACGCTGGCGGGTCGGGCGGTGGTCTGCTCGGCTCGCCCGGGTCGACGGCAGGCGGGATGGCCCACCGCAACCACCCACGGACCGGGACCCGCCGACGGAGCCCCGGCCATCCTGGAGCCGGAGCGCCCCCGCCGGAGGCGCACTAACCGCAACCCCGCGACCGCCGCCAGCTCGCCGACGCGGCCGGCGTGCGCTCCCCTACGCCGCGCGGGCTCGTGGCCGCGCGGCCCGGCCGGCTGCCCGGCCCAACCCCTCATCGGTCAACGGCCTGTCGTGCTGCGGCGGCCCTCCGGGCTCTCCGCTCTCCGCGCCAGCCGCCGGGCGTCAGGCGCGACGGCCGCGGAGCGACAGCGGCAGCGGCCGGCGCGCGCCCAGGCGGCGGCGCGTGCGGCCCGTCAAGGGCCGCCTTGAACACGTACAGAAACTTTGAACAACCAGCCGGCAGCCGGCCGCCTAGGCTGCGTCTCCCACCTCGTATGGATGTGTGTCGGCTGGGTCGTACGGATGGTCGGCTAGCTCCACCGCCTGCGAGTACTCCAACGCGTAGTAGACATGCGCGCACCGCGGCTGCACGGTGACCAGGTCTCCCGGCTCAAGCGTCAACTCCGCTCGTTCGCCGGAGTCCAGGTCTTGATACACCGCCCGGACACGCCCGCTGATCAAATACAGCAACTCCGTCTTGTGAGCATGGAAGTGGTTGCCGCGTGGCTTGCTAGCGTCCGGCCGGAACTCCACGTAGGCAAGGAACTTGTAGCTGTCTCCGTTGACCACCTGGGCCAGCTCGCCCGCCGGCGACTGGATCCGCCCGCCCCCGGGTGGGATCGGAGGCATCGTTACCGGGAGCCGTCGCAGCTGCATCTTCTCCACGGCGTCATCGTAATTCCTCGGCCCAGGTTCACTGGCCAAGCAAGGTTGCTCTATGTCAGGCCAGAAGTTCCTTGGACAGATGGTCAAGGTCGACGTGATCGGAGCCTTCCCATAGCTGCTCAACTGCTGCGAGGTACTTGCCGATCAGGGGCGTCGGTTCGTCCGGGTCGAACTCGTACTCGTAGACGGGCGAGTCGGCAGCATCGACTAGCGGCAGGTACGGGATCAGGCGTAGCCACCCGTCGACCAGCAGGATGTTCAGGCTGGGTGGTCCGGGATAGGTCCTGGCCTGCACGTGTTCGACCGGGAATCCCTCCTGAGTGGCGCGTAGCCGATGCCTGGCGCAGGCGTAGAGGACGTCGTCGATTTCACCAGCTTGCCTGATGCTCGGGCACAGGCGCCGGGTCAACTCGGGCTCCTTCATCAGCGGCCCGTGCGGGTCCGACACAACAACCCGCAGCGTCGCGCCCTGGGTGATCGCGTCACGCACTGCAGGCTGGTACTGCGAAACCATTGCGTTGTAGCCGGTGTGCGCTGCGAAGAAGATGCTGCGGGCCGTTCTGATCCGTTGGGCAACAGCTCGGTTGTCTTCCTCAGTCAGGTCCAGATGGATTCTGAGTCCTTGGCTGCTCAGGCTTGTATCGCCCGTGGCGCTGGCTGGATGCGCGGTGATGGTGGGCACACTCGGCTCTGACTTGCATGGCTCGAAAAGCTGCTCGGCAGTCCACTCCGGAAACATTGCTTCTAGGACCCGGCAATGGTCCGGGTACGGCATTCTCTTGACGCTGCCGGATAGCCAGCGGTGCAGCTGAGCTCTACTCGGCCACCGTCCGATGAGTGCGCGGTCGATCGTGCCGGCAGCCCGGTCGTACTCCTGGCAAAACGTCCTGTAGGTCTGCCAATGCCGCTGCTGAAGCAGCACCTTCAACCGGGTTCCCGCAGCCTCAACGCCAGTGACTGTCATGTATGGAGGCTAGCACAGATGAGACAGAGATGAGACATCATGATAATCAGAAGTCTTGGATGCGATATCGGTGCCGTATCGATGAAACACTCTCGCGAGCGATGCTGGGTTCAGCCAAGGAGCAGTCGTCCAAACGGGACGCGCTCGATGACCCTCGGAGGTATCTCGTGAAGCTGTACGTGGACACCAAGGCGAAGCAGGTGACGGTGTCGAAGGACCCGGAGCCGAAGAACGACCAGAACGGCAACCAGCGGTCGGAGAAGAACACTGGCCGGCCCATGTGGTCCACCCAGGTCTTCGTTCTCGACGAGACGGGCGGTGAGGTCATCACCATCACCACGGCGGGTGAGAAGCCGGGCGTGATGGTGGGGCAGCTCATCGAGGTCGAGCAGTTGGAGGCCATTCCGTGGGCGACCAACGGGCGCAACGGCGTCGCGTTCCGTGCGATCTCGCTGAAGCCGAAGGCTGGTTCGGCGGCCAAGTAGTCCTTCCACAGCGTGCTGTGTGAAGCCTCGTGGTGTCTCGCCTGAAGCGGCCTGAGGTCCGCTGATCAACTGAAGAACGGTCCGGGAGTGGTTCCGACTCCTACGCTCCCGGCCCGGTCACCACCTGTGGTGGTGGCATCCCCGCAAGAGCTGGCGCGGGGTCGGTCCGACTCCTACATCTGCCGACCCCGTGCCCTCCAACTCATCCACCCTCGCAAGGGAGGACTCGTCGTGTCCAAGTCTAGCCCTCGCCGCCCCTTCGGCGGCAGAAGCAGCGGAACGGTGACGGTCATCGAGGCCCAGGTTCACCGCTCCTCCGCGCGGAACGCCCGGCTGGCGTTCATCCTCACGGCGGTCATCGTCGGCCTTCTCTCGGCCGTGGTGGCCGCTTCCTACATCCACCCCATCCTCGCCCTGTTCCTCGGTGCCCTCATCGGCGTCCCCCTCGGCGGGATCGTCTGGGTCCTCGTTCGGATTTGGCCGGTGCTGCGGCTGCTGTGGTGGTGGACCCCCGAAATCGGGATCACCGCCTTCCTCGGCGCTGGCTGGATCCAGCTGGCCAACCACACCACCATGCCCGTCACTGCGGCGGTCGTCGCCCTGGTCGTCGGCGTCCCGGCTGCTGTGCCGGTCATCCGCCGCACGGTGTTCGGGTGGGCCATGTGCCTGTTCGTGCGGCACCGGCTGCGCGTGTGCTTCGCGCAGTTCATCATCGCCAACCGCTCCGGCAGCCTGCCGCTGATCCTGTGGGCCAAGCCCACCCCCGTCGGCGAGCGGGTCTGGGTCTACCTGCGCCCCGGCCTGTCCCTAGCCGACCTGGAAGGGCGTCTCGACCGGATCGCGGTCGCCTGCCACGCCTCCACCGCCCTGGTCGAGCGGGCCTCGGACGGTAACGCCGCCTACCTGCGGTTCGACATCAAACGCCGCGAGGTGCTCACCGCCAACGTGGGCTCCCCGCTGGTCGACGTCATCAACCCTGACAGCACTCCGGCAGCCGAGCGGATCACCGGCACCGTGCCGACCGCCCTGGACCTGCCCGACGTCGACGTCCCCACCGTCTCCCTGCCGACGCAGGGCAAGCCGGCCGCCAAGAAGCCGGCCACCACCGCCAACGGCAGCAAGCCCGCGGCTTCGCCCTCGGCTCCCGAGGACGACGTCTCCGACTGGATCTAACCCCAACACCAACCGGACGCGGAGAGCCCTGCGGGCTCGTTCGTGTGGCTCTCCGCGCCCACCAAGCCCAAGGAGGGCACACCTATGACCACCACGACACCCGCCCCGACCGCCGGCATACCGGTGGGGCCTGGCCTGTCGATGTTCGACCCCATCTTCGTCGGCATCGACGAGTTCGGTCAGCACGTGAACATCACCCTCGCCTACCGCAACCTCCTCGCCGGCGGCGAACCCGGCGGAGGCAAATCCGGACTGCTCAACACCATCGCCGCCCACGCCGCCCTCAGCGTGGACTCCCGGCTCGTGCTGCTCGACGGCAAGCTCGTCGAACTCGGGCAGTGGGAGGACTGCGCGGACGCGTTCATCGGCCCCGACATCACCGCCGCCCTCGACGTCCTCAAGCGGCTCCAGGTCGTCATGAACAACCGATACGCCTGGCTACGCGCCCACGGGCGCCGCAAAGTCACCGCCGCCGACGGCCTGTCCGTCATCACCGTCCTGGTCGACGAAATCGCCTTCTACTCCGCCACCGTCGGCACCAAGCAGGAACAGGAAGAGTTCGTCGCCCTCCTGCGCGACCTCGTGGCACGGGGCCGCGCCGCCGGCATCCCGGTCGTGGCCGCCACCCAGCGGCCGTCCTTCGACATCATCCCCACCAGCCTGCGGGACCTGTTCGGCTACCGGGCCGCGTTCCGCTGCACCACACCCAACAGCTCAAACATCGTCCTCGGCCACGGGTGGGCCGAGCAGGGCTACACGGCCACCGACATCCAGCCCACCAACCAGGGCGCGGCCTACCTCATCGCCGAAGGCGGCACCCCGCAGCGGATCAAGGTCGCCTACCTCACCGACGCGCAGATCGCGGGGATCGCGGACTACGCGGCCTGGATCCGACGGCCCCGCCGGTTACCGGATCTCATCCCCGACCTCACTCGACTCGACCTGGGAGCAGCAGCATGAGTATCCCTGCGCCGGTATCGGATCACGAGTGCCACGAATACGCCGAGCTGGAAGACGCCGAGTACGGCGACCGCACTGACCGGCTGGAAGAAATCCAGTGGTGGCGGTGCACCTTCTGCGGCGACCTCTGGAAGCAAATCCTCTGCTCCGGCTTCACCGAACTGGCCGACAGCATCGTCTACGACAACCACCACCCCCGCGAGTGGCCGGCGCTCCCTGTCGTCGACATCTTCGCCGACGTCATCGCCGCTCGGGAGAGGGCAGACGGCACCCACACCTGCCGGGACCACCTGCTCATCGAGTGGCAGGCATACCTGCCGACGATCGGGGACCGCTACTACCTGCTCTGCTTCGTCTGCGGAAGCCGGGGACTGGTCATCTGGCCCGACGCCGACCCGCTGCCGCCCGCACCGCCCTACCCATTGCGGCGGCCGGCATGACCACCCGGGAACGGGCCTACGCCCGCGCCAACCAGCAGCGGGCCGCGCAGTACGCCGAAATCTGGATCATCGCCCAACCGGCGGAGATCGCCGCCATGGTCCAGGTCGCCTCCGCCAGCGGCCGACTCGTCTACGTCGGCCCGCCGCAGTCCATGGGGGGCGACGACACCCGCCACCGCCGCTACCTGCGGCTCCGCACTCAGTAATCGGCCGACAGGACCAGGTCATCGCCTGGCAGCAGAGCTGGTCCTGCCGACCACCAACCAACAGCCCTACCGAAAGGACGTGGCTGCCATGAAGGCTACCCAAAACCCGACCACCGAAGTCCAGGTCACACCCGCTGACCTGCTCCGGTGCGCTGCCCTCTACCTGCGCCGGCACGGCTGGCACCAGGGCACCTACTACAACAACCTCTTCCCCGCCGACTTCCCGACCCCGCCGGCCTGCGCCGTCGGGGCTATCGGCATCGCCTGCGCCGGACACCGCGTCGAGCACTTCTACGGCCTCGACCTGGACACCCAGGTCACCTTCCGCCAGACGGTCGGCGTCCTCACCACCTACCTCGACGACTGCGAGCCCATCTGCGTCATCGACGAGGACGGCTTCCTCGTCGACGAGCACACCTCGCCCTTCTCGTGGAACGACGACCCGGCGCGTACCGCCGAGCAGGTCATCACCGCCCTTGAGAAGGCCGCTGACGAGTGGGACCGCCTCCACACCCAGGGAGGCGAGAACCGATGAGCACCGTCAAGCCGACCTTGACACCCTGCGTCCCCCGTCGC
The DNA here is from genome assembly GCF_043204735.1 of Micromonospora sp. NPDC047740. NCBI lineage: Bacteria > Bacillati > Actinomycetota > Actinomycetes > Micromonosporales > Micromonosporaceae > Micromonospora > Micromonospora sp. NPDC047740. Next base: position 207,563 of record NZ_JBIDCT010000008.1, on the reverse strand, counting down.
AAGCGGCGGGATGTCGTCGAGAACGACGAGTTCGCGGCCTTCGCTCGCCGCATCATCCGCGCCCACGGCCGCCGCGTCGCCACCGGCGACGTCGAAGCCCTCCGCGACCTGGTCGCCCTCTCGGCCAACCTCGACGACGCCATCGGCGAAGCCGTCATCGGCCTCCGCGCCTTCGGCTACTCGTGGGCCGAGATCGGCCAGCGGCTGGGCATCTCCCGGCAGGCCGCCCAGCAGCGCTGGGGAGGCCAGCCATGACCACCACCTACGACCCGGCCGGCACTCGCACCGGCTTCCCGACCTACCCGTACCGGCTGGCCCCGGACGGCCTGGCCACTCGCCGGCAACTGCGTGCCGCCGGCCTCCGACCCGGAGGGCATGACCCGGTCGCGCAGATCCTCTGGCGGCGCGGCAAGCGCGTCGCCTACCTCTACCGCCTCGACCTCGCCGCACCCAAACGCACCGCCACCCCCGCCCAGCGGGACGCCATCGCCAAAGCCCTGCGCGCCCGGCGGACCTGCCGCCACTGCCAGCAGGTGAAGCCCTACTACATGCCCCGCCGTACCGGCTCCTGCCTCGACTGCACCCCGGGAGGTGCCCGATGACCACCGCCACCGTGAACCTCGCCGCTCAGGAGCGGATGACCCCCGACGACTACGTCGTGAATGCCCTCGCCGGCGACTTCGCCAGGCGCGGCCCCCTGTCCTTCGAGCGGTTCCTGTCCGGCTACTACGCCGAGAGCCTGCGCATCGTCCAGGAAGCCCACCTCGCCGACTGTGCCGTCCCCGACGGCCAAGGCTGCAACACCTGCGCCGGTATTCGCGTCGGCCTCGCCGGCTTGGCCGCCGAACAACGTGCCGTCACCTCCGGGGAGGTGACCACCGATGCCGGGCACTGACCGCACCACCGGCACCCGCGTCGAGGGTGTCGTCCTGGTCCTCATCCTGCTCACCGTCGCCGGCTTCGCCGGTGCCGCCTCGTTCACCCACGTCAAGGACTGGACCCTCGCCAACTCCCCGGCTGGGACCGGGGAGTGGTTCGGCTGGGCCAACGCCGTCATCTCCGAACTCGTTCCCATCGCCTCCCTGTTGACCATCCGCCGTCGCCGCCGGGCCGGCGCTCCAATCGGCTACCCGCTGTTCCTGCTCATCGCCGCCGCCGGCCTGTCCCTGGCCGCACAGTTGGCGGTCGCCAAGGCCGGCCCGTCCGGATGGCTGCTCTCGGCCGTTCCGGCCCTGGCCTTTATGGCCCTGGTGAAGCTCGTCCTCGCTCCTGCCCCTGTGCGGGAGGACACCAGGCCGCCGGCTGAACCGGCCGCACCGATCCGCGTCCAGGTGGCCGAGGAGGTCACCACCGAACCGCCGGCCGCCATCACCCCGGCACCCGAACCGGCACCCATCCCGGCCGCTGAGCCAGCCACCACACCGGCTGTGGTCGAGCCGGAGCCTGTCACCGTGCCGGCCCCGGAGCCGGTCGACGTCCCTACCCACCTGCTGCCCATGGCCCGGTTCGCGGCCGTGCAGCACGAACAGTCCACCGGAACCCCGATCACGCCAGCCGAGCTGGCCGACCGGCTCGACGTCGCCCCGGCCGTCGCCGGGCAACTCCTCACCACCATCGCTGGTGGTGCTCGATGACCATCTACCTCGTCGACATCGTGCACACCCTGCACACCTGCCCCGTCGAACCCGAGCCGCACCCGTACGACACCCGCCGCGTGCTCGTCGACGTCACCCCCGGCGGCCCTTGCCGGGCACCGGTCACCATCCGCTGCGGCGGACAGACCGTCACGGTTCCCTGCCATCGGCACGAGCCGGCCAAGCGCCAATGCGGCGCCTGCCGGGTCATCGTCACCGAACGCACCATCACCAACCACCACCCGTCTGGGGTGGCGGCTTGATGGCCTCGACGCTGGACCTCACCCCCCGCGCTTCGGCCCGGGGGGTGGGCTCGAACGCCGACACCATCGTCTACGGCTACACCGCCGCCGGCTCCGCCTTCGAACGCGCCACCCAACCCGACTACTTCGGCTGGCTCGAACACGTCCGCCCCGCCGCCGGCTGCACCCGACCCATCCGGCTCGCCGGCCAGCTCCTCACCGTCGACCCCGCCACCGGCCGCGTGCTTGGCCAGCGGCACACCGACGGGATGCCCGACTCGGTCATCTACACCGCCTGCGGAAACCGCCGCGCCACCGTCTGCCCCTCCTGCGCCCACACCTACCAGCGCGACGCGTTCCAGCTCCTGCGCGCCGGCCTGGTCGGCGGCAAGGGCGTTCCGGAGTCGGTCGCCGAGCATCCAGCGGTCTTCGCCACGTTCACCGCACCGTCGTTCGGGCCGGTCCACGCCCGCGTCGTGCGCAAGCACACCTGCGGCAACCGCAAGCGCTGCGACTGCCGCGCCGAGCCGTGCCACGCCCGCCGCGCCACCGACCCCGCCGCCGGCCTCTGCCCCCACGGCCGGCCCGCCGTCTGCTGGGCACGCCACGAGCCCGGCGACGCCGTCCTCGGCCAGCCGCTGTGCCTCGACTGCTACGACCACGACCACCAGGCCGTCTGGAACCTATTCTCCGGCGAACTGTGGCACCGCACCAAGCAAGCCGCGGAACGCTACCTAACCAAACTCGCCCGCCGACGCGGCATCCCCCGCGTCGAGATCGTCACCGCCTCCGGCAACACCCGCAAGGTCGCCCCAGTCCGGCTCTCGCCCGGGAAGGTCGCCGAACTTCAAGCCCGGGGAGCGGTCCACTTCCACGCCATCGCCCGCCTCGACGGCGTCAACGCGCTCGACCTTGACGCGGTCGTCCCCCCGCCGGCTGAGTTCACCGTCGCCGACCTCGTCGACGCGCTCCGCCACGCCGCCGAACAGATCGCCTTCCACACCCCAAGCCACCCCGACCGGCCCGAGGGCTGGCCGATCGCCTGGGGAGACCCGTCCAAGGGCCTCGACATCCGGCCCATCAGCACCAGCGGGAACGGTGAGGTCACCGATGGCATGGTCGCCGGCTACCTTGCCAAGTACGCCACAAAGAGCACCGAGGCCACCGGGCACACCTCCACCCGCCTGACTGCGGAAACCATCGGCGACTACGCCGACCCCGACGGCGACCACACCGCCCGCCTCATCGACGCCTGCTGGCGCATCGGCCGACCCACCGGCACGCCCATGCCGCTCTCGCAGCGGCCCCGCGAGCCTCGGCCCCGGCCCGGCTTCGTCCAGCGCTGGGAGTGCCCCGACTGCGGCACCCACACCCGCTACGCCGCCTGCCCGGTCTGCGTCGCCACCCGTCAAGCCGCCCTTGACGCTGAACCGACGAAACCAGCGACGGCCAACCCGTACGCCCGGCTACGGCGGTGGGCGCACATGCTCGGCTACGGCGGCCACTTCCTCACCAAAGGCCGCCGCTACTCGGTCACCTTCCAACTCCTACGCGACACCCGCATCGCGTACCGGCGGCACGAGGACCAGGCCCACGAGCACCCCACCGCCGGCGGCCCACCCGCCGACCAACTCGGCGAGGACACCACGCTCATCGTCGGCACCCTCACCTTCGCCGGCGTCGGCTGGCACACCACCGGAGACGCACTCCTCGCCAACACCGCCGCCGCCCTCGCCCGAGAGCGACGAACCACCGGCCGCGAAGAACTCGTGCACGAACTCGGCACCAACCCGGCCGACGCTGCGCCGGCTGCCGCTTGATCCCTGTCCCGCCACACGAGGAAGGCCAACTGTTGGACAACCCCTCTCCGATCACTCCTCGCGTGCTGCGCGTCGAGGAAGCCGCCCGAGCGCTCGGCATCGGCCGCTCGCTCACCTACGACCTGATCCGCTCCGGCCGGCTGCGCTCCTTCAAGGTCGGTAGCCGCCGCCTCATCCCCGCCGCCGCTATCGACGAGACGATCAACATGCTCACGGAAGAAGCCGCCTGATGCCCAAGCAGCCCAAGCCCCGCCAGACCAACGCCCGCCGCAACCCCAACGGCGAAGGCTCCATCTATCAGCGCTCCAGCGACGGTCGCTGGGTCGGACAGGCATACGTCCTCGCCACCGACGGCACCCGCAAACGCAAGTTCGTCTACGGGGCCACCTGGGAGGAAGCACACGCCAAGCTCGTCGAGCTGAAATCACGATCACAGCGCGGCATCCCCGTGCCCGACCGGGCCTGGAAGCTCGCCGACTATCTGCCCTACTGGCTGGCGGCCTATGTCACCGACCTCAAGCCCACCACCGCCCGTGGCTACGAGAGCGCCGTCCGGCTGCACCTGATCCCGGCACTCGGCACCAAACGCCTCGACGGCTTGCAGGTCCAGCACGTCAAGGCGTTCATGGACGACTTCCGGCGTAAGTGCCTTTGCTGCACCAACGGCCTCGACAAGATCCGCCCTGCTGACCGGCGGTGCTGCTCGGTTGGCCGCTGCTGCCAGAGCTACCCCAGTGCGCGACAGATTCAGTTCGTGCATGCGGTGCTGCGCAACGCGCTCCAACACGCCATGCGCGAGGAGCTGGTGTCCCGCAACGTCGCCAAGCTCGTCCGGATTCCCTCGCCCCGCTACAAGGTCGGCAAGGGGCTGTCGGTCGACCAGGTGCGCAAGATCCTCGCCGCCTCCGCTGGACATCGACTCCACGCCCTCTACGTCGTGGCCGCCACGATGGGCTTGCGGCGCGGTGAACTTGTCGGGCTCCGCTGGTCGGACGTCGACCTGGACGAAGGCACCCTGCGGGTTCAGCAGACCGTCCAGCGGGTGGCGGGACAGCTCCACGTCCTGGACGCCAAAACCGAGGACTCCGAGGCGGTGTTGCCGCTGCCTGAGGTCACCTGGCTCGCTCTGCTGGAGCACCAGGAGCGGCAGCAAGCCGAGCGAGCCGCGCTCGCCGAGGTCTGGAAAGACCACGGCTTGGTCTTCCCCTCCGAGCGGGGCACCCCGTTGGAGCCGACCAACCTCAGCCGCTCGTTCGCTCGGCTCCGGGAGGCCGCCGGCCTGCCCGGTGTCCGCCTGCACGACCTGCGGCACACGGTCGTGTCCCTGTTGATGGAGCTGGGCGTCCCGCCGCACGTCGTCCAGGCCATCGCCCGGCACGCGGACGTGAAGATCACGCTCAAGGTCTACGCTCACGCCAACCTTGACGCGATGCGTCAGGCGCTCGGCAAGCTTGACGGGCGGCTGTCATGACCCGCGTTGCTGTCAGCGTTGCTGTCATCCGGCCGTCTCGTGGCGGCCACCGCCACGAAATGCCTGGTGGAATTGGAGCCCCCGGCCGGGATCGAACCGGCGACATCTCGCTTACAAGGCGAGTGCTCTGGCCAGCTGAGCTACAGGGGCGCGTGGTGCCGTGGTCAGCATAGCGACTGAGGCCCGGAAATCCCGTTCCGCAGGGCTCCCGAGCACGGAAAACGTCAATTTCGTGACCTCGACGCCGACGTATCGACACCGGGCCGCCCGACAGCCGTGGGGATTGATGCCTCGGCGTGCCCGACTGACCGGAATGTGTATGCGGTCCGTCCCATCCCACGCACCCCGTCTTGGCACGATCGGAAAACCCGTTTACCGTGCAGTGACACGGACGACACCTCCGGTCCGCCTCGGCTGCCTGGGGTGACCGCCCGTTGGCCGGCACCGTGGGTGCCGGTCGCTCCTTCCACTCGGATCGTCCGGCACGTTCCTGCCGGTGAAAGGAAGCGCTCCACCATGGCTACGGTCACCTACGCGAAGGCGTCCCGGATCTACCCGGGCACCGAGCGCCCCGCCGTCAATAAGCTCGACCTGGAGATCGGCGACGGGGAGTTCCTCGTCCTGGTCGGCCCGTCAGGTTGCGGCAAGTCCACCAGCCTGCGGATGCTCGCCGGCCTCGAGGACGTCGACGACGGCGCCATCTACATCGACGACCGGGACGTCACCCACCTGCCGCCGAAGGCCCGCGACATCGCGATGGTCTTCCAGAACTACGCGCTCTACCCGCACATGACGGTGTACGAGAACATGGCGTTCGCGCTCAAGCTGCGCAAGACCTCGAAGTCGGAGATCGACCGGCGGGTCAAGGAGGCGGCGGCGCTGCTCCAGCTCGAGGACTTCCTCAACCGCAAGCCGAAGGCGCTCTCCGGTGGTCAGCGCCAGCGGGTCGCCATGGGCCGCGCGATCGTCCGGGAGCCGCAGGTCTTCCTCATGGACGAGCCGCTGTCGAACCTCGACGCCAAGCTCCGGGTGCAGACCCGTACGCAGATCGCGTCGCTCCAGGCCAAGCTGGGCGTCACCACCGTGTACGTGACCCACGACCAGGTCGAGGCCATGACCATGGGTCACCGGGTCGCGGTCATGCTCGACGGCGTCCTCCAGCAGGTGGACACCCCGCGGGCGCTCTACGACACCCCGGCCAACGTCTTCGTCGCCGGCTTCATGGGCTCCCCGGCCATGAACATCAAGACGGTGCCGCTGACCGAGCAGGGCGCCGAGTTCGCCGAGATGCACGTGGCGCTGACCCGCGAGCAGGTCGAGGCGGCCAAGGCCGAGGGCGGCGACGGCAAGGTCACCGTCGGTTTCCGGCCGGAGGACTGCGACCTGGTCAGCCCGACCGAGGGCGGCATGCCGGTCGTGGTCGAGCTGGTCGAGGACCTGGGCTCCGACGCCAACGTCTACGGCCACGCCGCGCTCGGCGGCAGCTCCGAGCGGTTCGTGGTGCGGACCGACCGCCGCACCATGCCGAACATGGGTGACACCGTGTTCGTCAAGCCGCGCCAGGGCCGCAGCCACGTCTTCCACGCCGCCACCGGCAGCCGGATCTGACGTACGTAAAAGGGGCGGTCCGCCACGGCGGACCGCCCCTTTTCGCGTCTTCCGGGAAGGGCGTCAGACCTCGACGGCGCGGCGCCGGGCGACCTCGGCGAGGGTGACCGCGGCGGCGACGCTGGCGTTGAGCGACTCGACGTCGGAGACCATCGGGATGCGCACGGTCAGGTCGCACGTCTCGCCGACCAGCCGGGACAGCCCGCGGCCCTCCGAGCCGACCACCACGACCAGCGGGCCGACCGCGGCCTCCAGGTCGTACAGGTCGGTCTCGCCGTCGGCGTCCAGGCCGACCACCACGAAGCCGGCGTCCTTGCACGCCTTCAGCGACCGGGTCAGGTTGGTGACCTGGGCGACCGGCACCCGCGCGGCCGCGCCGGCGCTGGTCCGCCAGGCGGTCGCGGTGATCCCGGCCGCCCGCCGCTCGGGTACGAAGACGCCCTGCGCGCCGAACGCCGCGGCGGACCGGATCACCGCGCCGAGGTTGCGCGGGTCGGTGACCCCGTCCAGCGCGACCAGCAGCGGGCACGCCTGCTCCAGCGCCGCCGCCATCAGGTCCTCGAACGGCTCGTACGCGAACGGCGGGACCTGGAGGCCGACGCCCTGGTGCAGCACCCCGCCGGTCATCCGGTCCAGCTCGGCCCGGCTGACCTCCAGGAGCGCGATGCCCCGGTCGGCGGCCGTCCGGATGATCTCGTTGACCCGGTCGTCGATGTCGATGCCCTGCGCCAGGTAGAGGGCGGTGGCCGGCACCTGGGCGCGCAGCACCTCGAGCACCGGGTTCCGTCCGACCAGCAGCTCCGGGCTGTCCTTCGCCGGGTTGGACCGGCGGCCCGGGGCGACCCGGGGACCGCCCCGGGCGGCCGGCTTGCCCTTGCCACCCTTCACCGGGACGCCGGCGCGGCTGCCCTTGCCCCAGGTGGTGTCCTTGCTGCCCGGCTGGCCGATCTTGGGGGCGCGCCCCTCCTCGGCCGCCGAGCGGCGCTCCTTCTCCTGCTTCCAGGCGGTGCGCTGGGGCAGCTTCTCGGTGCCCGAGTATGCCTTGTGCCAGGGTCGCTCGTCGGCGGGCAGGGTGCGGCCACGGCCCGCGAGGGCGTCCCGCCCCTTGCCGCCGGAGCCCTTCGGCGCACCAGCCTTCGGCGTCAGCCGTCGGCCACGGCGCTGCGAGTTGCCGGCCATCAGTCCTGCTCTCCAATAGTCCAACGGGGGCCCTGGGGGGTGTCCTCGACCACCACGCCGGCCTGCTTGAGCTGGTCGCGTACGGCGTCGGCGGCGGCCCAGTCCTTGCGGCTGCGGGCCTGGGCGCGCTGCTCCAGGGCCAGCGCGATCAGGGAGTCCACCACGCCGCGCAGGTCGCTCGCGCGGCCACCGCCGGTCCAGGCCGGGTCCAAGGGGTCGACGCCGAGGATATCCAGCATCGCCCGGGCGGCGGCCAGGGTCGTGCGGACGGTCACATCGTCGCCGGCGGCCAGCGCGCTGTTGCCGTCCTTGACCACCTCGTGCAGCACGGCCAGGGCGGCCGAGGTGTTGAGATCGTCGTCCATCGCGGCGGCGAAGCCGGCCGGCATTTCGCCGCGCTGCCCGCCGCCGACCCGCTCGGCCGCGCGCTGCACGAAACCCTCGATCCGCCGGTACGCGACGGCGGCGTCGCGCAGCGAGTCCTCGGAGTAGTCGATGCGGGACCGGTAGTGCGCGGCGACGTAGTAGTAGCGCAACTCCACCGGGCGCACCCCGAGGGACGCCACGTAGTCCAGGTCGAGGGTGTTGCCCAGCGACTTGCCCATCTTGGCGCCGCCGATGCTGAGCAGCCCGTGGTGCACCCAGTAGCGGGCGAACGCCAGGTCGGCCGCCTGCGACTGGGCGATCTCGTTCTCGTGGTGCGGGAAGGTCAGGTCGAGCCCGCCGCCGTGGATGTCGAACTCCGCGCCCAGGTAGCGCCAGCACATCGCCGAGCACTCGATGTGCCAGCCGGGCCGGCCCCGGCCCCACGGCGACGGCCAGTACGCGTCCGCCGGCTCGTCCGGCTTGACGCCCTTCCACAGGGCGAAGTCGCGCGGGTCGCGCTTGCCCCGCTCGGGTGTGTCCCCGGCAGGCTGCATGTCCTCCGGCGACTGCCCGGACAGCGACCCGTACGCCGGCCAGGAGGCCACGTCGAAGTAGACGTCGCCGGAGCCGTCGGTGGCCGGGTAGGCGTGCCCGGTCTCGATCAGCCGGGCGATCAGCTCGTGCATCTCCGGGATGTGCCCGGTGGCCCGCGGCTCGTAAGTCGGCGGCAGCACGTTCAACGCCCGGTACGACTCGCCCAGGATCTGCTCGTTGGCGTACGCGATCGACCAGAACGGCCGCTCCTGCTCCACCGCCTTGACCAGGATCTTGTCGTCGATGTCGGTCAGATTGCGGATGAAGGTCACCTCGAAGCCGGAGGCGAGCAGCCAGCGCCGCAGCACGTCGTAGTTGACGCCGGAGCGAAGGTGGCCGATGTGCGGCGGGGCCTGGAGGGTGAGACCACACAGGTAGACCCCCACCTTGCCGGTTTCCCGCGGGACGAAGTCCCGCACCGATCGGGCGGCGGTGTCATACAGGCGTAGCGTCACCGTACAAGGGTAGCCGTCCGCGACATTTCGAGGTTGTGCGGAGCCGGTCGTACGCTGCGTGCTGTGGACACGGCGGCACGGGCGGGAGAGACGGCCCAGACCCTGGACCGGGGGCTGCGCCTGCTGCACCTGGTCGCGGACGCGCCCGGCGGACTGACGGTCACCGAGGCGGCGAACCGGCTGGGCATCGGCCGGGCGGCGGTCTACCGGCTGGTCGGCGCGCTGACCGGGCACGGCATGCTGCGGCGCGACGGTGCGGGCAAGCTCCGGCTCGGTGCGGGCGTGCTGCACCTGGCCCGCCGCGCCCAACCACTGCTCGCCGAGGGCGCCCTGCCGGCGCTGCGGCGGCTGGCCGAGCAGAGCGGGGCGACGGCCCACCTGACCGTGGTCGAGGGAGGTGAGGGGGTCGCCCTCGCGGTGGTGGAGCCGAGCTGGACGTCGTTCCACGTGGCGTACCGGACCGGGTCCCGGCATCCGCTGGAGCGGGGCGCCGCGGGGCGGGCCATCCTCGCCGGCCGGTCGGGCGCCGCCGGCCCGGTGAGCACCAGCGGCGAACTGCAGTCCGGGGCGTACGGAGTGGCCGCGCCGGTGCTCGGCGTGCCCGGGTTGGAGGCGAGCGTCGGCGTGGTGTCGCTGGCCCCGCTCGACGTGGCGGTGGTCGGCGAGCAGGTCACCGTCGCCGCCCAGGCGATCGCCACCGCCCTCGCCTGACGCTGCCTGGCCCCGCCTGATCGGCGAAGCGGCGGTATCCCCCGGGTCGGATACCGCAAGGTCAGCGACCCGGGGGCCGGACACCGCCGAACCGGCGACAGAGCCGGGAGCCCCCGGAATGAAGGCGGTGGCCACCCAGGGGCCCCTAGCACAAAGTGCGGGCGGTGTGGCGGTTGTCTACAGGGCGGGGCAGCGAGACCGGCCACGGTTGTCCACAGGGATGTCCCTCGCCCGCGCTGCGCCGCCAGGCTTGTTCCCATGCCTCCTCATCCGCACCGGCCGGCCGAGTTGGCCTGGCAGGTCTTCCGTGGCTCGGACGTGGTCCAGCGTGGGCTGCTGACCCGGCATCAGCTCCGGGGCGCATCCTGGCTCCGCATCCGGCACGACGTCTACGCCGACGCCCGGTTCGACCGTGACCACGCGCTGGCCTGCCGGGCCGCCCTGATCCGGCTGCCGCCGGGCACGCTGATCGCCGGGCCCTCGGCCGCGTACCTGCACGGCGTGACGCACGCCGCTGGTTTCGCGGACGACGTGCACGTTCTGCTGCCGCCGATGGCCCGTGCCGACTCCCAGCCTGGCATCCGGGTCCATCGCATCCGTCCGGACGTGTCCCCCACCTGCGCAGGCCTCGTCATCGCCGGCAGCGCCACCGCCGGGGTGCCGGGCACCGCCAGCAGCAGCGCCGACCGGACACAGATCGCCGCCACGACCACTGGGCAGACGAGCGCCCGAAGCCGCACCGCGGACCAGACGAGCACCTCTGGCCGCACCACCGACCAGACGAGCATCGCCGCCGGTCGGACGAGCACCGCGAGCATCGCCGCCGGTCGGATCGACAACGCCAACCGGTCCATTCCGACGTCGGCGCGCGCCACCTCCGTTCGACCGGTCAGGCGGGCTGCCCCGCCCGTCGCCCGTCGGGCCGGTCAGGTCGGAGCAGACCCGATTCGCCCTGGCCGTTCGTCCTGGGTGCCGCGCAGCGGCCCGGCGGCGTGTGCCTGGGAGACTGCGGTGTGGGCCGACCCGGTGCGGGCGGTCGGCATCCTCGACGCGCTGCTGGCTCAAGGCATGGTCAGCCGGAGCACACTCGCCGACACAGCGGACCGCAACGCTGGACGACCCGGTGGCCGACGCGCGAGTTGGGTGTTCGGGTTGGCGGATCCGGCGGCGCAGTCACCGCCGGAGTCGCACCTACGGGTCCGCCTGGTGCTGGCCGGGTTGCCGCGACCGGTCGCGCAGCACCCGGTCCGGTTCGACTCCGGGCTGGTCCTGCATCCTGATCTGGCCTGGCCGCAGTTCCGGGTCGCCGTCGAATACGACGGCACGTGGCACGCCGACGCCGACCAGCTGCACCGCGACCGGCAACGGCTCAACCAGTTCGTCGGTGGCGGCTGGCTGGTGCTGCACGTGACCAGCCACCGCCTGCACCGGGATTTCCCCGCCGTGGTCCGCGAGGTCCGGGCCGCGCTCGTCGCCTAGGGGGGCGAGCGTGAGATGCGCCGAAACGTCGATGTGGCGGTATCCCGGGCACCTGGATACCGCCACATCGCCGACACGGTCCACGGTCGCGGACCCGGCGCGGGCCCCGCGGCGGGAGGGTGCGGCTGAGGGCCGGGGGACGAGTCAGGGGCGGGCGAGGAGGTCGAGGAGGAGGTCGGGGAGGTCGGCGAGCGTGGGCACCTCGGCGTCCGGGGTCAACCCGGGGGGGCGGGGCAGGCCGGCCCGGTTCAGCCAGACGGCGCGCAGTCCGACGCGCTGCGCCGCCACCACGTCGTGCTCTGGCGAGTCCCCGACGTACACGATCCGCTCGGGCGGCAGTCCGGCCGCCGTCACCACGGCGGCGTAGAACTCCGGCGCGGGCTTCTTCGGCAGGCCGTTCTCGTGCGCGTACAGCTCGAAGGTGCACTGGCCGGCGAGCCCGCAGCGTTCGGCGCGGCTGTTGCCGTTGGTGGCCAGGCCGAGCAGGTGCCGCGGGCGCAGCGCGGCCAGCGCGGGCACCGCGTCCGGGAACGGCCGGCTCAGCGCGAAGCGGCGGGCGAAGAAGAGCGCGGCGAACTCGTCCAGGTGCTCGTCGAGGCCGGCCCGGGCCAGCGACCGGGCCAGCGCAGCCCGGCGGATCTCCTGCACCGGCGCGGCGCTCAGCGCGCCGAACACCGCACCCCAGTCCGACTCCAGGTCCGCCAGGGAGACCCCCGCGGCCGCCGGGGCCCACCGCCGCATCTCCTCGAGTACGGCCACCAGCGCGCCGGTGACCGCCGGGCGCAGGTCGATCAGGGTCTCGTCGGCGTCGAAGACGACCGCGGTACGCGGTTCGCTCACCGCTCGCCGGCCAGCGCCGGCTCGGTCGGGGCCGGCGGGACCGCCTCCGGCGTGCGCAGCTCGTCCAGCCGGACCAGGGCGACCCCGACCACGATCAAGGCCCCGCCGAGCAACTGGACAGCCGTCGGCAGTTCGGCCAGCACCAGCCAGGCGATCAGCACCGCGAACATCACCTCGGTCAGCCCGACGAAGGAGGACAGGCGCGCGCCGAGCAGCCGGGCTCCCGCGACCCCGGCCAGATACGCGACCACCGCGGCGATCAACGACAGCCCGGCGATCGGCACCAGCCAGCTCACCTGGTGTCCGGCGAAGGTGACGTCGGCGGTGTCGGCCCGCAGCGGCAGCAGCCGGGCCATGCCGAGCAGGGCGAGTGCCAGCGCGCCGATGGCCATCCCGCCGCTCGCCATCACCACGGACGGCAGCGCGGCGTCGACCCGACCGGCGATGACGTAGTAGCCGGCCAGCCCGACCCCGGCGCCAAGCCCCCAGAGCACCCCGATCGGGTCGAGCCGTCCGGCGCCGGTCAGGTCCAGCACGAACACGAGCCCGCCGAGCGCGGTCAGCGACCCGATCACGGTGAGCAGTCGGGGCCGCTGGCCGTGGACCAGCCACATCCAGCCGACCACCAGCACGATGCCCAGATACTCCAGCAGGAGCGCGACACCGACCGGCAGGTAGCGGACCGCGTTGAAGAAGCACGCCTGGGCCACCGCCACCCCGAGCAGTCCGAACACGACGATCGTGCCGGCGTTGCGCCGCAGCACCGGCCACCGCCCGCGCAGCGCCAGCAGCGCCGGCACGGCCAGCACCAGCGCCGCGATGCCGACCCGGGCCAGCACCACCGCCTCGGCGGACCAGTCGCCGGCGATCAGGGAACGGGCGAAGGTGCCCGAGGTGGCGAACGTGAGCGCGGAGAGCAGGGCCAGGCCGAGGCCGACGCCGGACCGTTCACGCATCGACAGCTCCTTGATCGAACGACCGGTCATTGGTGAAACATGGTTATGCTGATGACGCTAGGCCGGCATCCTGACAGGAGTCAAGTTGCTATTCGCCCATGACACCGAGTGTGGCCTGGTCGCCGCCGCAGGACTGGTGAACACCGCCGGGCCGGACCGGGAGGGCCTGCCCGACGTGCCCGCCCTCGACGAGTTCATCGCCGCGCACGGCTGGACCGGCCGGCACGAGCACACCGACGCGGAGCTGCGCGAGGTCCGCGCGCTGCGCCCCCGGCTCCGCCGGATCTGGTACGCCGACACCGACGAGGTGGTGGCCATCGTCAACGGGCTGCTCCGCGAGTCGCACGCGCTGCCCCAGCTCATCCGGCACGACGGCGAGCCGTACCACCTGCACGCCGTGCCGCGCGACGCGCCGCTGGCGACCCGGATCGCCGTCGAGGCCGCCATGGCGATGGCCGACCTGGTCCGCACGGGTGAGCTCAGCCGGCTACGCCTGTGCGACCACCCGGACTGCGACAAGGTACTGGTCGACCTCTCGAAGAACCGGTCCCGCCGGTTCTGCGACACCGGCTGCGGCAACCGTGCGGCGGTGAGCGCCTACCGAGCCCGCAAGGCGGCGGCCCACTCCTGACCGGCCGGCACGATCCGGAGCCCCGGTCAGGGGTGGGTCATCCGGAGCAGGTCCAGGGCCTCGTCGAGCTGGGCCTCACTGAGCTTGCCCGAGGCGACGTGTCCCCGGGAGAGCACCACCTCCCGGATCGACACCTGCCTGGCCAGCGCCTCCTTGGCGATCGAGGCGGCCTCGTCGTAGCCGAGGTGGCGGTTGAGCGGGGTGACGATCGACGGTGAGCCCTCGGCGTACGCCAGACAGACCTCGGCGTCCGCGACCAGGCCGACCACCAGGCGGTCGGCGAAGAGGCGGCTCGACGCGGCCAGCAGCTTGATCGACTCCAGTAGGTTGCGGCCCATCACCGGGAGCATCACGTTCAGCTCGAAGTCGCCCTGCGAACCGGCGAACGCGACGGTGGCGTCGTTGCCGATGACCTGTGCACAGACCTGCCGCATCGCCTCGGCGACCACCGGGTTCACCTTGCCCGGCATGATCGACGAGCCGGGCTGGAGATCGGGGATGCGCAGCTCCCGCAGGCCGGCCCGGGGGCCGGAGCCCATCCAGCGGATGTCGTTGGCGATCTTGTACAGGCCGACCGCGATGGTGCGGAGCTGGCCGGAGGTCTCCACCAGCGCGTCCCGCGCACCCTGCGCCTCGAAGTGGTTGCGCGCCTCGGTCAGCGGCAGCCCGGTCGACTCGCGCAGCTTCTCGATCACCCGGCCCGCGAAGCCGAGCGGGGTGTTGATGCCGGTGCCGACGGCGGTGCCGCCGAGCGGGAGTTCGGCCAGCCGCGGCAGCGCGGACTCCAGCCGCTCGATGCCGTAGCGGACCTGGGCGGCGTACCCGCCGAACTCCTGGCCCAGGGTGACCGGGGTGGCGTCCATCAGGTGGGTACGCCCCGCCTTGACCACGGTCTCGAACTCGGCTGCCTTCTCCTCCAGCGCCCCGGCCAGGTGCTTCAACGAAGGGATCAGATCCTCCACCACGAACTGGGTGGCGGCCAGGTGGATCGACGTCGGGAACACGTCGTTGCTGGACTGCGAGGCGTTGACGTCGTCGTTCGGGTGCACGTTCCGGCCCAGCTCCCGGCTGGCCAGCGTGGCGATCACCTCGTTGGCGTTCATGTTGGACGACGTGCCGGAGCCGGTCTGGAAGACGTCGACCGGGAACTGGTCGTCGTAGCCGCCGTCGGCCACGTGCGCGGCGGCGGTGGTGATCGCCTCGGCCACGTCCGCCCCGATCACCCCCAGCTCGCCGTTGACCTGGGCGGCGGCCCCCTTGATCTGCGCCAGCGCCTTGATCTGGGCCGGTTCCAGGCCCCGCCCCGAGATCGGAAAGTTCTGCACCGCACGCTGGGTCTGCGCCCGCCACAACGCCTCGGCTGGGACCTCCACCTCGCCCATCGAGTCGCGTTCGATCCGGTAGCCGGTCGCCTCTGGAGTCGTCACGCGTACCATCCTGCCGCGCGGGTCGCCGACTCGCAGCGAAAGCTCCGCCCGCGCCGGCCCCGGGGCTCAGCCCAGCTCGGCCAGCAACTGCTCGGTACGCCGCTGGTCCGGCGACTCGATCTGACGGAACAGGGCCAGCGCCCGGCTCGCGTGCGTGCGGGCCTGCTGCGGGTCGGTGTCGCGCAGACAGCGGGCGATGCCGTCCAGCGCCTTGGCCTGCTCGTAACGGACTTTCAGCCTGGTGGCGTCCGCCAGCACCCGGCGGTGCAGGTCGAGCGCGCTCGCCACGTCCCCCTGGTCGAGGATGGCCTGTGCCAGCAGGTTCCGCGAGGCGCACTGCCCGATCCGGTCCCCCACCTCCATCATCTTCACCAGCGCGTCCCGGTGCAGCGAGGCGGCCGCCTCGGGCCGCCCGGCGTGGCGCTCGATCAGGCCGAACTCGTTGAGCACCTCGCCCACGCCCACCTGGTTGCCCGACTTCCGCTTGAGGCGGAGCCCCATGCGGAGCAGCCGGCGGGCCGGCTTCCCGTGGCCCAGGCGATTCCGGATCATCCCCAGGTGGGCGATCGCGTGGGCCAACTGCCGGGCGTCGTCGACCTGCCGGGCGAGCAGGAGATGCCGCCGGCTGATCCGCAGCGCCTCGTCGTACCGGCCGGCCATGAAGTGGGCGAAGGACAGGTTGTTCAGCAGGACGGCCATGGCAGCAAGATCGTCCGGTCCCTGGAACATGGCCCGCGCGGCCGCGAAGCACTCCGCGCCGCGGCGGGCGTCACCGTTGATCGTGTGGGAGACGCTGAGGTTGCCAAGCGTGTTGCGTACCTCGTGCGGGAGCCCCAGTCGGCGCCAGAGGTCGACGGCCGTCTCCATCAGGTCGATGGCCTCCGCGAACCGGGCCCGCCGGAAGTACGCCGAGGCGAGGTAGTTCAGCATCGTCGCGAGCGCCTCGTCGTCGCCCAGGCTTTCGGCAGCCCGCCGGCCGACGTCGTGCATCTCGATCAGCTCGTCGAGGTGACCACCGTCGAACTGGGCCCGCCAGCTCGCCCGGGCGAGCTGCCAGCAGTGCCGGAGGAACCCCTCGGCCGCGGCCAGCCGGGCCAGCGCCGGCAGCAGCGCCCGGTTCTCGTCGAACCAGCTCCGCCCCTGGGCGACCGAGGCGGCGACCAGGTCGGGACGGGACGGTTCAGGCAGCCGCAGGGCCAGCCGGCTGGTCGCCCACTCGATCTGACGAGCCAACTCGGCGGCCACATACAGGTGGTGGTCCAGGAGCCGGCGCAGGGCGTCCCGCCGTTCCTCGGCCCGGTCCGGCTCGGCGAGCAGGAGCCGGGCGTACTCCCGGATGAGGTCGTGCAGCCGATACCGGCCCGGCTCCGCTTCCTCGGTGAGGTGGGCGTCGACCAGTTCGTCCAGCACATCCTGAACCTCGTAGACGGACAGATCCGCGAGGGCGGCGGCCACCCGGTTGTCGAACCGTACGCCGGGGTGCAGCCCGAGCAGCCGGAACATCCGTTGCGCGCCGGGCGGCACCTGGGCGTACGACAGGGCGAAAGCCTGCCCCACCGACCGGTCCCCAGCCGCGAACTCGGCCAGCGGGTTCCGCCCACCGGCCAGGCGCTCGGCCAGGTCCGCGATCCGCCAGGCGGGACGGTGGGCCAGGCGGGCGCCGGCCAGCCGGATGGCCAGCGGCAGGTGACCGCAGCGGCGGGCCACCTCGGCGGCGGCGTCCGGTTCGGCGGCGACCCGCTCCGGGCCGGCGATCCGGGCGAGCAGCTCGACCGCCTCGCCGGGCGCCAGCACCGGCAGCGACGAGGGCCGCCCGTCGTCGAGCCCGATCAGCCGACGTCGGCTGGTGATCAGGACCAGATTGTCCGGCCCGTTGGGCAGCAGCGGCGCCACCTGCGCGGTGTCGGCCGCGTTGTCGAGCACCACCACGGCTCGCCGGTTGGCCAGCTCGCTGCGCCACATCGCCAGCCGGTCGTCCAGTTCGAGCGGCACTCGCTCGGGCGGCACGCCGAGCTGGCGGAGCAGCATCGCCACCGCCGCCGCCGGGGTCAGCGGGCTGCGCTCGCTGTGCCCGTGCAGGTCGAGGAAGAGCTGCGCGTCGGGATAACGGTCGCCGAGCACGGCCGCGACGTGCACGGCCAGGGTGGTCTTGCCACTGCCGGCCATCCCGTCGATCAGCTGGATCCGGGCCCCGTCCTCCTCGATCTCCCGTACCAGCCGGGCCACCGTCTCCTGCCGCCCGGTGAAGTCGCCGATCGCCCGGGGCAGCGAGCGGACCGGCAGGGTGAGGCGACTCTCCTGGCCACCGAACGCCAGGTCGCCCGCGAGCACCCGCTGGTGCAGCTCCTGCAACGCGGCACCGGGCTCGATGCCCAGCTCCTCGGCGTAGATGCGGCGGCCCTCACGATAGACGGCGAGGGCGTCCGCCTGCCGGCCGACCGCGGACAGGGCGAGCATGAGCTGGCCGCGCAGCCGCTCCCGCAGCGGATGCCGGTCCACGCTCTCGGTCAGCTCGTCGATCAGGTCGGCTGCCCGGTGCAGACGCAGTTCGACGTCGACGCACTCCTCCAGGGTGGCGATGCGCTGCTCGTCGAGGGCCAGTGCCCGGCGCCGTACGCGCCGGCTGGCGATGCCGCTCAAGGCCGGGCCGCGCCAGAGCGCGAGCGCGGTCCGGTAGTGCCGGCGCGCCTCGGTCGGCTGTCCGCCGGCCACCGCGGCCCGACCGGCCTCGACCGCACGGGCGAAGACCTCCGCGTCCAGATCGGCCGGATCGATCCGGATGCCGTAGCCGACCGGGTCGGTGACGATGGTCTCCGCGGGCAGCCCGAGCAGGGCGAGCCGCTGCCGCAGTCGCGACACGCAGATCTGGAGCTGGGCGCGGGCGGTGGCCGGGGGGCTCTCCTCCCAGACCGCGTCGACCAGCTCCTCGACGGACACCACCCGGCCGGCACGCAGCAGCAGCATGGCGAGCACGGTCCGGTCCCGTCCCGCGGTGACGGTGGCCTCGCCACCACCCACCCGCAGGGGCCCCAGGATCCCGAACCGCATCTGCTCCCCGTACGCCTTCCTGTGCAACTTCCAGCAGGGTAGCCCGACGGTCACAGATTGCCGCGCCCGGACGATAGCGATGTGATAGCGGATCGACAGCGCCAGCCCGCAGACTCGTCACGGTTGTCGGTGACGACATCCGACGGGGGCGGTGCGCCCGTCCGGGCGCGCTTTCCGGGCGGGCGCACCGATGTCGCCATGCACCTGACGACGGGTGAGCGCCGGACCCGAGGCCCCGTTGCTCGACGAACTTAAGATCATCACATCATTGCGCATCTCACTCGGAGGCTTCATGTCGATTCGACACGGGGGATCGGCGCGGCGGGCGGCCACGACGGCCGGCGCTCTCCTACTGGCCACCGGCGGCCTGTTGGCCGTGACCGGGCAACCAGCGGCGGCGATGGTCGACTACGTCACCCCGGCCAGCGTCGCGTGGACCGACGCCCGCCAGCCGACCAGGTCCTTCTCCCCTTCCGGCGACACCGTTCCGGTCGGCACCTGGGAGGCCGACGGGGCCAAGCACACCGCCCGGGCCTACTTCACCTTCGACCTGACGCCCTACCGAGGGCAGCGGGTCGTCTCGGCCCGCGCCATCACCGGGGAGTCGAAGGTCAACGACTGCGACAAGCCGCGCGAGATCGAGCTGTGGCGGACCGACCCGCCCACCACCGCCCCGACCTGGAACACCGCGCCGAACGTACGGGAGAAGGTGGCGGACATCGCCTACCCCGACCTGCCCTGCGGAAGCAGCTTCATCGGGGTGATGATCACCGAGGCGGTGCGCCAGGCGGTGGCGGACGGGCAGGACCAGCTCACGCTGATGGCGCGGATCGGCGACGACCACGAGGAGAGCAAGCACTACGGCCGCCGGATCAAGAACGTCGGCATCTCCCTAGACCACAACACCCCGCCGAACGTTCCCGACCAGCTCATGGTCGACGGCACGGCGTGCGATAGCCCGCTAATGATCCGTAACACCAGGCCGACACTCCGGGCCAGTGTCTCCGACCCGGACGTCAACGAGACCGGCGGCCACGACCAGGTGGCGGCGACCTTCGCCTGGTGGCCGGTCGACCGGCCGGCCGAGCGGACGGAGGCGACCCTCGACGGTCAGTCCAGCCCGTCCCGGTACGTTTACCAACTCCCGGCGGGCAGGCTCATCCACGGGAACACCTACGCCTTCTCGGTGCGGGCGTCTGACCAGCACGACAGCTCGGACTGGTCGCCGGAGTGCCGGTTCACCGTCGACACGGAGGCGCCGGCTGCGCCGACCGTCACCTCCACCGACTACCCGGCCGGAGGCGATTCGGAGGCCGGCGGGCCCGGCATCCCGGGCAGCTTCACCTTCACCGCCGACGCCGACGACCTGGCGGGCTTCAGCTACGGCGAACCCGGTTTGAGTTCGCACTTCGTCCCAGTGGACCCGTCGGGCCGGTCGGCGACGGTGAGCTACGCACCGATGCTGCACGGACCGAGGCGGCTCGTCGTGCAGAGCGTCGACAAGGCCGGGAACTCCTCCGAGGACACGGTCTACGAGTTCCGGGTCCGCTTCACCGCGCCGACGATCACCGACGAGGACCCGGAGGCACCGGCCGGTACGCCACGTCGGATCACCTTCGCGCCGGGCATGGGGAACGTCGTCGAGTACACCTACCGGCTCAACGAGGGCGAGGAGATCACCGTCCGCGCCGACGCGGACGGCATCGCACGGGTGACCATCACGCCGGAAGTCTCCGACGTGTACTTCCTGTACGTCCGCAGCCGGACCGCGGACGGATTGCCCTCGGCCGAGGCCTGGACCTTCTTCTGGGTGCCGGAAGCGGGGTGACGACAAAAGGGGCGCCGGCAGGCCCGCCCGGCGCCCCTTTTTCGCCTACGTCCGCGTCAGCGCCGGCCGACGGTGAGCACCGGCTTGGTGACCTCGGCGAAGAAGTCGTTGCCCTTGTCGTCGACCACGATGAAGGCGGGGAAGTCCTCCACCTCGATCTTCCAGATCGCCTCCATGCCGAGCTCGGGGTATTCGAGCACCTCGACGTGCTTGATGCAGTCCTGAGCGAGCCGGGCGGCCGGGCCGCCGATCGAGCCGAGGTAGAAGCCGCCGTGCTGCTGGCAGGAGCGGGTGACCTGGGCGGAGCGGTTCCCCTTGGCCAGCATCACCATCGACCCGCCGGCCGCCTGGAACTTCTCCACGTACGCGTCCATCCGGCCGGCCGTGGTCGGGCCGAACGAGCCGGAGGCGTAGCCCTCGGGAGTCTTGGCCGGACCGGCGTAGTAGACGGCGCGGTCGCGGAGGTACTGCGGCATCGGCTCACCGGCGTCCAGCCGCTCGGCGATCTTGGCGTGCGCGATGTCCCGGGCCACCACCAGCGGGCCGGTCAGCGACAGCCGGGTCTTCACCGGGTACTTCGACAGCTCGGCGCGGATCTCGTCCATCGGCCGGTTGAGGTCGACCCGGACCACCTCGGACGCGTCGAGCTGCGCATCGGTCACGTCGGGCAGGTAGCGCGCCGGGTCGGTCTCCAGCCGCTCCAGCCAAACCCCGGACGGAGTGATCTTGGCGACGGCCTGCCGGTCGGCGGAGCAGGAGACGGCGATCGCCACCGGGCAGGAGGCCCCGTGCCGGGGCAGCCGGACCACCCGCACGTCATGGCAGAAGTAGCGGCCGCCGAACTGCGCGCCGATGCCGAAGTTGCGGGTCAGCTCCAGCACCTCGGCCTCCAACTCCAGGTCACGGAAGCCGTGCGCGCTCATCGAGCCGGAGGTGGGCAGGGCGTCCAGGTACTTGGCGGAGGCGTACTTGGCGGTCTTCAGCGCGTACTCGGCGGAGGTGCCGCCGATGACGATGGCCAGGTGGTAGGGCGGGCAGGCCGCGGTGCCGATCAGCCGCAGCTTCTCCTCCAGGAACTGCATCATCCGCGTCGGGTTCAACAGCGCCTTGGTCTCCTGGTAGAGGTACGACTTGTTGGCCGACCCGCCGCCCTTGGCCATGAACAGGAACTTGTACGCGTCCGGGTGCCCGTCCGGGTCCTCGGCGTAGAGCTCCACCTGGGCGGGCAGGTTGCTGCCGGTGTTCCGCTCCTCCCACATGGTCAGCGGGGCGAGCTGCGAGTAGCGCAGGTTCAGCCGGGTGTACGCCTGGTAGACGCCGCGTGAGATGGCCTCGGCGTCGGTGCCGTCGGTGAGCACGTGCCGGCCGCGCTTGCCCATCACGATCGCGGTGCCGGTGTCCTGGCACATCGGCAGCACGCCGCCGGCGGCGATGTTGGCGTTGCGCAGCAGGTCCAGCGCGACGAACCGGTCGTTCGGCGAGGCCATCGGGTCGTCGATGATCGACCGGAGCTGGGCCAGGTGCGCCGGGCGCAGGAAGTGGGCGATGTCGTGCATCGCCTCGGCGGTCAGCGCGGTCAGCGCGGAGGGCTCCACGGTGAGGAAGCGACGGCCACCCGGGCCGTTGACGACGTCGACGCCCTCGTCGGTGACCAGGCGGTATTCGGTGTGGTCGGGACCGGTCGGCAGCAAGGGGGCGTACGAGAACGCGGCGGCACTGCTCATGACGGAAAAGCCTAGGGCAGCGGCGTCGATCGGTGGCACCCGCCGGGGGCGTCCTGGGATGCCGCTCTCACCCGCCGTCGCCCGGCGAGTCGCACAGCTCCCGCTTCGGTCCGCAGTTCCCCTGATCCGACGGGGGGTCGGAGGTGCTGCCGCCCGGGTTCGGGCCGGGGACGCTGCCCCCGTCGACGGGCGGGGGCCCCGCCGACGTCCCGGCGCCCCAGCGGACGTACCCGATCTCCCGACCCTCCCCGATGATCATGCCGTTCGGGCCGACCGCCAGGGCGTTCGCCGAGGTACGCAGCACCGCGAGCTCCCGTCCGGTACGCGGGTCGACCGCGATCAACCGGGACGGCTTCTCCTCGCCGATCACCGCCGCGTACGGGGTGAGGGCCGCCCCGCTCTTCGATCCGGCGGCCCGGGTCCACCGGTTCCGGTCGACCGACAGCTCCCGGCCGAGGATCGAGCGCTTGTCCGCGGTGCGCACCAGCGCGTACCGGTCGTCGACGGCGAGCAGCTTCTCACCGTCCGCGCCGACGTGGAGCAGCCGGCCGTCGTACCCGTCGAGCACCGCCTCGCGGCCGTCCGGGGCGACCCCGATCAGCACGTTCCGGGCGCCCTGCGGGTCCTCCCGCTGCACGCAGCCGGCGTAGTCCGCGGTCCGCAGGTTCACCCCGCTCCGCTGCCACACCTGCTGGCCGGTCGCCGGGTCGACGGCGGAGACGGCGAAGTAGCAGCTGCCGTCGCGGGAGGTGGCGTTGATCCGGAGCAGCCGGCCGCCGATCACGGCCAGCCGCTCCTCCCGGCCGGGCTGGACGTTCTGCAGCACCCGGCCGGTGGCCGTGTCCACCACGTGCACCCGCCCGTCGACGGGGAAGCCGAGCAACGGCGGGACGTCCTCCGGCCCGGCCACGCCGCCGTCGATCCGAGGGGCGCTCAGCCGCCGGGTGCCGAGCAGGTCCGGGTTGTCGGCGAGCAGCCCGCTGTGCACGCCGGGCAGGAACGCGGTCCACAGCGGCTTGGTGCCGCGCGGTTCCCAGGCGCTCAGCGTGCAGTCGGTGGCGTCCGCGCAGCGCGCGTCGAGCAACAGGTTCCGGTAGGTCCAGACCGCCACCGCCCGGTCGTCGCTCCGGCGCACCGCGCCGCTGGTCGGGTCGAGCAGCTCGTACCCCTTCACGAGGAGCTTGCCCACGGCGACGACCGGGTCCCGGTCGCCGCCGGCGACCGCCGCCCAGTCCGCCTTGCGCTCCCAGAGCTGGGTGCCGGTGGCCAGGCTGCGCGCCTCGACCCGGGTGCGTTGCTCGACGACGACGGTGTCGCCGGCGATGGTGACGCTCTTCGGGGTGCCGCCGACCCGCTGCTGCCAGACCACGTCCGGCTCGGCGATCGGCTCGCTCCGGTCGACCCAGTCCCACATGGTCGGGAACGGGTTCCACACGCCGGTGGCGGCGAGCACGATCACGGTGATGAGCCCCAGCAGCAACCAGCCGCGTACGCCAAGGCCCTTCACACCGCACACGGTAGCGACGATCACCGCGCCGCCGAGCCCGCGCGGCTGCGTGTCGCGCCGGTTTCTAAGCCGGCCAGCGTGTTAAGAGGGGCGCCGGACCGCGTAAGGCGTCAGGCCGGGGCCCGGCGGGCGGCGGAGCGGACCAGGGGAAGCGTGCGGTAGGGGATCTGCTCGGCGAGCGCGATGATCGTGGAGGCGCGCCGGATCCCCTCCGACGAGACGATCTGGTCGATCACCCGCTGCAGGTCGGTGTTCGACCGGGCCACGATCCGGCAGAGCAGGTCGCTGGAGCCGGTGATGGTGTGCGCCTCCAGCACCTCGGGGATGGCGGCCAGGTGCGCGGTGACCGGATCGTGGCCGTGCCGCTGGCTGATCTCCAGGGTCACGAAGCTGGTCACCCCGAAGCCGATCGCGGCCGGGGCGATGTCCGGGCCGAAGCCGGCGATCACCCCCCGGTCGGCCAGCTTGTCGAGCCGGGCCTGGACGGTGCCCCGGGCCACGCCGAGTCGGCGGGAGCACTCCAGCACCCCGATCCGCGGCTCCTCGGCGAGCAGTTCGATCAACCGCGCATCCAACTCGTCGAGCTGTACATCCTGACCAGCGTTCATGGGGTTTCACTTTACGGAATGCACAAGCTGACCAGCAATTCTGGCAACTATTGCCCAACCGGCGGCGGGAAAGCAATCCTCGCCACAACAGCAGTCAACGGCGGCCCACCAGGCCGGCCGGTACGCAAGGGAGGCCACCATGACCCAGGCGATCGACCGACCCCAGTCGACCGAGGAGGTCGACGTCGACGCCCTCGTCGGCGCCGTCGACCACGACATCAGCCGGGACCCGTTCCCGGTCAAGGGTCTCGACCACGTGCACTTCCTGGTGGGCAACGCCAAGCAGGCCGCCCACTACTACTCCACCGCGTTCGGCATGACCTGCGTGGCGTACCGGGGCCCGGAGCAGGGCTACCGGGACCACGCCCAGTACGTGCTGGTCAGCGGCTCGGCCCGATTCGTGCTGACCGGCGCGGTCCGCCCGGACGCCGAGGGCGCCGAGCACGTGGCGAAGCACAGCGACGGCGTCTCCGACATCGCGCTGGAGGTGCCGGACGTGGACGCCGCGTACGCGCACGCCACCGCGCAGGGCGCGACCGGCCTGGTCGAGCCGCACGACGTCACCGACGAGCACGGCACCGTCCGGCTGGCGGCCATCGCCGCGTACGGCGACACCCGGCACACCCTGGTCGACCGGTCCCGCTACACCGGCCCGTTCCTGCCCGGCTTCGTGGCCCGCAGGCCGATCGTGGACCGGCAGCCGATGATCGACGCCGGCATCCAGCCGAAGCGTTTCTTCCAGGCCGTCGACCATGTGGTCGGCAACGTGGAGCTGGGCCGGATGGACGAGTGGGTCGAGTTCTACAAGCGCGTCATGGGCTTCAGCAACATGGCCGAGTTCATCGGCGACGACATCGCCACCGACTACTCGGCGTTGATGAGCAAGGTGGTCGCGAGCGGCACCCGCAAGGTGAAGTTCCCGCTCAACGAGCCGGCCGTCGCCCGCAAGAAGTCGCAGATCGACGAATACCTGGAGTTCTACCAGGGGCCGGGTGCCCAGCACATCGCCGTGGCCACCAACGACATCCTGGCCAGCGTCGACGCCATGCGGGCCGCCGGCGTCGAGTTCCTCGACACCCCGGACTCCTACTACGAGGACCCGGAGCTGCGCGCCCGGATCGGCCAGGTGCGGGTGCCGATCGAGGAACTGCAGTCCCGCAAGATCCTGGTCGACCGGGACGAGGACGGCTACCTGCTCCAGATCTTCACCAAGCCGGTGCAGGACCGTCCGACGGTCTTCTTCGAGCTGATCGAGCGGCACGGCTCGCTCGGCTTCGGCAAGGGCAACTTCAAAGCACTGTTCGAGGCGATCGAGCGGGAGCAGGAGAAGCGCGGCAACCTGTAACACTGTCCGCGTGACCCAGCCTCCCTCGAACGCGTCTCCGCCGCCCGCCGGGCCCCCGCCCGCGGGCGGCGGCTTCGCGCCGCCTTCCGGACCGCCGTACGCGCCCCCCGCGCAGTACGCCCCGCCGGCGTACGCCGGGCTGCCGGGCTATCCCCCGCCCGCGCATCCGCCGTACCCGGGATTCGTGCCGCCGGCGCTGGCGCCGAACGGTCAACCGCTCGCCAGCTTCACCGACCGGCTGCTCGCGTGGCTGATCGACACCGCGGTGGCGAGCATCCTCGCCATGGTGCTCTTCCTGCCGGTCTTCGTCTGGCTGGTGGTCCGGATGGTGGACCAGATGCCGCCGCCCGGCCCGGACGGGACGGTGGTCGAGCCCGACCCGTCGGTGCTCATCACCGACGTCTTCCTGCCGGTGCTCCTCGCCGAGCTGGGGATCTTCGCGCTCCTGCTCGTCTTCTACTGGCTCTACCACGTGGAGTACGCCCACCGGACCGGCCAGACGCTCGGCAAGAAGGTGATGAAGATCCGCATCGTCCCGGTCGAGCTGGGCGCCACCCTGACCCGGGGCGCGCTGGGCAAGCGGTACCTGGTGGAGTTCGTCGCCGGCTCGCTGGTGCCCTTCGCCAGCTACCTCGACGGTTTCTGGCAGCTCTGGGACAAGCCCTGGCAGCAGTGCCTGCACGACAAGTTCGCCGGAACCGTCGTCGTTAAGGTTGCACCGTGAGCGTGAGGAGTGAGCCGGGTTTGCGAGCCCCGCAGTCGCGAACTGAGACGGCACCGTGAGCGTGAGGAGTGAGCCGGGTTTGCGAGCCCCGCAGTCGCGAACTGAGATGGCACCGTGAGCGAGCGCAACGAGGCACGACCGTGAGCGTGGAACCCGGCTGGCACGTAGACCCCGCCGACCCCGAGACCCGACGGTACTGGGACGGCGAGGGCTGGATCGGCGCGCCGATCCCCGTCGACACCACCCCGCCCGAGGGCCCGCCGCCGCCCGAGCCGTCCCCCGCTGCCGCGCCGGCCCCCACCACCCCGGCCCCGTACCCGGGCCAGCCCTCCACCGCGCCGCATCCAGGGCAGCCGGTCAGCGGGCCGTACCCCGGGCAGCCGACCGTCGGACCGTACCCCGGGCAGCCGGTCAGCGGGCCGGCCCAGTGGCCGGGGCAGCCGAGCGGACCGGGCCAGCCGGCGGGGCCGCCGCCGGGCTGGCCGTACCCGACCTGGCCGGTACGCCCGCCCGCGCCGCAGCCGCACGGGCTGCCGCTCGCGTCGTACGGCGCGCGGCTCGTCGCCCGGCTGATCGACCTCGGCGTGGTGTTCCTGCTCAACGTCGTGGTGAACGGCTGGTTCGTCTGGCGCTACATCGAGGAGATCTCGCCGTACCTGCGCGAGTCGGTGCGCCGGTCACTGGCCGGGGAGACCTCCACCGACGGGCTGCCCCAGCCGGGCGAACAGGCCGCCGCGCTGCAGATCGTCATCCTGCTGATCGCTACCGCGCTCTGGTACGCGTATGAGGTGCCCTCGATGGCCGCCCGAGGACAGACCTTCGGCAAGCGGGTGATGGGCGTCCGGGCGCTGCCGATCGAGGCCGACCAGCCGCTCGGCTTCGGCCGGGCCACCCGGCGGTGGAGCACCCTCGGCCTGCCGACGCTGCTCTGGTACTGCTGCGGCTTCGGCCTGCTGCTCCAGTTCGTCGACGCGGTCTCCCCGCTCTTCGACCAGCCGCTGCGCCAGGCGCTGCACGACAAGCGGGCGCAGACCGTGGTGGTCCAACTCCCCCGCATCAGGCCCGAAACCCGTAGCACCTCGCGCGACAGCGCCAATCCCCCGGGAGACACCCCATGACCGACACCGGACGTCACCAGCCTCCGCTGCGGCTGACCCGCGCCGACCTGGACGCGCTGCCCAGCTACGTGCCCGGGCGCAGCCCGGCCGACCTGGCCCGCGAGCTGGGCCTGCCCGAGGCGATCAAGCTGGCCAGCAACGAGGTTCCATACGGCCCGCTGCCGGGCGTGGTGGAGGCGGTCGCCGAGGCGATGGCCGGCTCGCACCGCTACCCGGACATGGGCGTGGTGGCGCTGCGCCAGGCTCTCGCCGAACGGTACGGCGTGGACCCCGACCGGATCGCCACCGGCTGCGGCTCGGTGGCGCTGGCCGAGCACCTGGTCCGGGCCACCTGCCTCCCCGGTGACGAGTTGCTCTACTCGTGGCGGTCGTTCGAGGCGTACCCGATCATCGCGGCGACCAGCGGCGCGACCAGCGTGCGGGTGCCGAACGACGCCGGCCACGGCCACGACCTGGCCTCGATGGCGGCGGCGGTGACCGACCGGACCCGGATGATCCTGGTCTGCAACCCGAACAACCCGACCGGCACGGCGGTCCGCAAGGCCGAGCTGGACCGGTTCCTCGACACGGTGCCGGACGACGTGCTCGTGGTGATCGACGAGGCGTACCGGGAGTTCGTGACGGACCCGGAGGTGCCGGACGGCCTGAGCTACCTGGACCGCCCGAACGTGGCCGTGCTGCGCACCCTCTCCAAGGCGTGGGGGCTGGCCGGCCTGCGAATCGGCTGGCTGGTCGCCGAACCGAGCGTGGCCGCCGCCGTCCGCAAGGTCGTCACGCCGTTCTCCACCAGCCTGGCCGCCCAGGCCGGCGCGCTCGCCGCGCTGGCCCAAGCCGACGAGGTCGAGCGCCGCTGCGCACTGGTCGTCGCGGAGCGGGACCGGGTCACCGAGGCGGTGCGCAAGCTCGTCCCGGACGTGCCGACCAGCCAGGCCAACTTCGTCTGGCTGCCGCTCGGCGAGCGGGCCGTCGAGTTCGGCCGGGCGTGCGAGGCGCGGGGCGTGATCGTCCGGCCGTTCCCGGGCGACGGGGTCCGGGTCACCATCGGCACCCCGGCCGAGAACGACGCCTTCCTGGCCGCCGCCGAGGCGGCGCTGACCTGACGGAAGGAGGGCCCCGGCCTTGCGGGGCCCCCGCGGACCGCACCGCCGGCTCGGCCGCCCCCGCAGCGGTCGGCGGAGCCGGCGGTCAGGGGGACGTTCCCGTCGCCGCCAGCAGCACCGCCTCCGGCATCAGGTAGTACGCCCGGTCGTCGTCGTCCGGGGTCGCCCGCTGCCGGACCCGCTCCACGGCGACGTAGCCGTCCGCCGCGTACGCCCGGCCGGGCATCCAGCCGACCCCGTCGTGGCCGAGGTCCAGGACGAAGCGGGACCGTTCCACACCGGTCGCCGGATCGAGGGTGACCAGCTCGTTCCGCTCGGTCAGCAGGTGCACCCGGCCCGGCTCGACCGCGATGATCCGTACCGGCCCCAGGTCCGCCCGCCGCCACAGCTCCTTGCCGGTGCGCGCGGAGCGGCCCGTGATCAGCCCCGCCGACGTGCCGACAGCCCACTCGCCGTCGAGTTCGGTGTCCGTGCCGTCGAGGGCGGGCACGGCGACCGGGTCGCCCGGGCCGACCAGCCAGCCCCGGCCGGTGTCGTCGCCAGGGCCGGAGACCCGCAGCCCCCGACAGTTCGAGTGCCCGTCCCGGCAGCCCACGGGGACCACCATCAGGTCCTCCGGGCCGCCGAGCGGCTGCCAGCGGGTACGTACCGCGCCGGTGGCGGCGTCCCGGAACTCGACCCGCGCCGGGCCGTCGCAGGCGTCCACCGCGAGCAGCTCGCCGGCCACCGTGGTCCCCACCTCGGTACGGCAGTCGCCGCCGACGTCGGCCCGCCAGAGCCGCCGGCCGTCGGCCAGGTCGTACCCGCCGACCCGGCCCGGGCCGGCCGCGACCAGCACCCGCCGGCCGTCGGCGGTACGGGTGGCGTACAGGCCGGTCGGGTCCCAGACGGTCGAGGCGTAGGTCCGGCGGGGCTTCGACACCCCTCCCGGCACCGGCCCGTCGGCCCGCCAGGCGACCCGTCCGGTACGCGCGTCGAGCGCCACGAGGAGCCCGTCCGACCAGCGGCTGACCACGGTGGTGTCGTCGGCGAGCACCCCGACGAGCTGCGCCGGCCAGCGGCGGTACGACCAGAAGGGGGTCACCCGGTGCTGCCCGTCGACCGGCTGGTCGGCGTACACCTGGCGGTTGCCGGCGTAGACACGGAGCCGGCCGTCCACGACCAGCGGCGCCACCGGCAGGCGGCCGATCACCCCGGTCTGCGGGCTCGGCGCCGGCGGGTACGCGCTCCGGGCGACCGTGTCGACCTCGGCGGGCGCGAGCACCCGGTAGGCCACGGCGGCCGCCGCGCCGACGGCCAGCACCGCCGCGAGCGCCACCATGATCCACCGCCGCCGCTCGGGCCACCTCATGCCGCACCTCCGCCCGGCACCCTACCGACCGACGGCGCCAGGTCCCAGCGAGGTGGGGCGGGTCAGGCGGCCTCTGCCGAGCGGGTGGGCCCGACGGCCTGCGCCAGGTCGGCGAGGTCCCGCCGGAGCGCCCCCTCCACGGCGCGGGCGGCCAGGCCGCCGAGGATCAGGGCCAGCATCCGGCCGTATCGGGCGGTCGGCACGGCCTCCTGCTCGACGGTGACCTCGGTGCAGCCACGCCGCCGGCGCTCGACCGTCCGCAGGGTCCAGGTGATCCGGTAGTCCGCGCCGGCACCCCGCGAGCTGAGCACCAGCCGTCCCGGGGCGACCGCCTCGACCACCACGAACTCCTCCGGCGCCTCGGCGCCGTCCGGCCGGACCCGGGTCTCCCGCCAGGCGGTGCCGGGCCGGAAGTCGCCGGGGGTGAGGACGTCGACCGCGCCGACGGCGGAGAGCCAACGGGCGCGCGCGGGCAGATCGGTGAGGAGCCGCCAGACCTCGACATCCTGCGCTTCGATGAATGCGGAAACCGTGACCGTCGACATGGCACCTCCCGTGTCGTCCACGGTACGGCGCGTGAACGGGAAACGGGGAGCCTGGGGTGACATTTCCACCACCGGTGCCCCCGGGGCGGGACACCAGGCGTGCGGCGGGCGGAGGTCAGCGACGGAACGCGTCGGCCCGGATCGCGGTGACGAACGCCGTCCAGCCCAGCGGGCGGACCGCCAGCGTCGGCCCGCACCGATCCTTCGAGTCGCGCACCCCCACCACGCCGTACGCGGCGACCACGTTGGTCGCCACCTCGACACAGAGACCCTGGTCGTTGGAGCGGCTGCTGGTGCGCCAGACGGCGCCGGTCAGCTCGGTCATCCTCGTTCCCTCCTGTTCCGCTCGGGTGCGCCCCGGCCCGCACTGCCGGGGCGTACCGGATCCCGGACGATCAACGCGGGACGCAACGGCCCCGGTCGCACAGCCGGTGCGACCGGGGCCGGAGGGTGAAGACGCTGCTCAGCGGGGCGGAAGGATGGTGCCGGTGACCTCGCCGAGGGCGATGGTGGTGCCGTCCGGGCCGGGGGCGGTGGCGGTGACGGTGACGGTGTCGCCGTCCTCCAGGAAAGTGCGGGTGGTGCCATCGGCGAACTTGACCGGCTCGGTCCCGCCCCAGGTCAGCTCCAGGAACGAACCGACCTGGCCGCGCTCCGGGCCGGACACCGTGCCGGAGGCGTAGAGATCCCCGGTACGCAGCGACGCCCCGTTGACCGTGAGGTGGGCGAGCTGCTGGGCCGGCGTCCAGTACATGGTGGCGAAGGGCGGCTCGCTGACCCGCTCACCGTTCCACTCCACCGACATGGCCAGGTCCAGCCCGAGGTGCGGGATGTCCTGCAGATAGCCCTGCACCGGCGGGTCCTGGTCGGGGGCGGGGACGAAGGCGTCGGCCAGCGCGTCCAGCGGGGTCACCCACGCCGAGACCGAGGTGGCGAAGGACTTGCCCAGGAACGGGCCGAGCGGCTGGTACTCCCAGGCCTGGATGTCGCGGGCGGACCAGTCGTTGACCAGCACCACGCCGAAGACGTGGTCGGCGAAGTCCGCGACGGACACCCGGTCGCCGAGCCGGCTCGGCAGGCCGACCACGAAGCCGACCTCGGCCTCGATGTCCAGGCGTACGGAGGCGCCGGTGGTCGGGCCCTGCGGGGTGGCCCGCTGCCCGGTGGGCCGGACCACCGGGGTGCCGGAGACCACCACGGTGCCGGCCCGGCCGTGGTAGCCGATCGGCACGTGCTTCCAGTTCGGCAGCAGCGGCGGCTGGCCCGGCCGGAAGATCTGCCCGACGTTGGCCGCGTGGTGCTCGCACGAGTAGAAGTCGACGTAGTCGGCCACCTCGAACGGAAGCAGCAGCTCCACCTCGCGCAGTGGCACCAGCAGCGGCTCCACCGCCGGGCGGTGCGCGGCCTCGGTGAGCAGCTCGGTGACCCGCTGCCGGACGGCGGTCCACTGCGGACGGCCGAGCGCCATGAACTCGTTCAGCGTGGGCCGGCCCAGCGCCCCGGCCGCCAGCACCAGGCCGGCGGCCTCCGCGCCGGCCAGGTCCAGCACGAAGTCGCCGATGCGTACGCCGATCCGCGGCTCGCGGTCGCCGTGCCGGAACACCCCGTACGGCAGGTTCGTCACCCCGTACGGCGAACCCTCGGCACCCGTCACCCAGCTCATTCCTGAAAGCCCCCGTTCACCAGCCCCAGCCGGATCAGATCGGTCAGTGGTTCCTCGATGCTGCACGAGCCGTACCCGACCCAGAGCGGGCGCTCGGTGTCCCGGTGCGCCCGGACCAGCTCCACCACGCGTACCGGGTCGGTGGCGGCGAGCAGCTCGGCGACCGCGTCCACCTCACCGCCATCGGTGGCGGCGAGGGCCGCGGCGAGCACGTTGACGAAGCCGTGGTGGGTGAAGCCGGTCTCCGGGTCCCGGTGGCGAATCGCGTGGTGCAGCCCGGCGGTCAGCTTGAACGGCAGCTGCCGGTCCCGGCAGGCGCAGATCACCGCGGCCAGCTCGACCGGGGTGGGGAAGAGTTCGGCGGCCAGCCCGCCGGTGCGGAACTTGGCCGCGACCGGCAGCCCGCCGGCCCGCGCCTCGGCGAGCGTGTCCAGGGCACCCAACAGGCCGAAGGTCAGCGGGATCTCCGCGTAGACCCGGGTGCCGTCGAGCCGCTCGGCGAGTTTCAGCAGGTCGGCCAGGCCGGGCTGCGGGTCCTCACCGCGCTTGGCGACCGGCACCTCGATCTGCCGGGCCGTGACCCCGTCCGGCGCGAGGAACGACAGCGCGAAGGGCACGCCCGCGACGCCGGTGTCGCCGATCAGGCCGGTGACGAATCCCTCCGCCGGATCGACCAGCCCGCTGAGCTCACCGGCGGCGACGGCGGAGGCGGGCAGCAGGAGCGGGCCGACGAGGTCGGCGTACCAGGCGGTGCGATGCCCTCGGTGGGCGACCACCGCCTCCGGCAGCGCGGCGCTGCCGGGCGGGAAGACCGCGGCGTCGTCTACCAGGCCGGCGAAGAGGCGGGGCACCTGCGTTGACACGAGACAACAATGTACGGGACGCTACGAGGAACGGACAACCGCGTCCGATTATCGGACGCTCCTGGCCGGAGAACGGGACATATCGGGAGGCGAGATGCCGTACTACCGCAGGGTCGGCGAGGTGCCCCGCAAGCGCCACACCCAGTTCCGTCAGCCCGACGGCACCCTCTACGCGGAGGAACTGGTCGGCCAGGAGGGCTTCTCCTCCGACTCGTCCCTGCTCTACCACCGGCACGCACCGACCGCGATCGTCGCCGCCGAGGAGTTCACCCCGCCCGCCGTCACCCGGGCGCCGAACCTCCCGCTCAAGCCGCGCCACCTGCGTACCCACAAGCTCGACGGGGCCGGTGCCGACCCGGTGCTCGGCCGGCAGTACCTGCTCGCCAACGACGACGTGCGGATCGCGTACGTGCTGGCCGACCGGCCGTCCCCGCTGTTCCGGGACGCCACCGGTGACCACTGCCTCTATCTCGAAGCGGGCTCGCTGCGGGTGGAGTCGCCGTTCGGCGTGCTGGATGCGGTGGCCGGCGACTACGTCATCATCCCCACCTCGACCATCCACCGGCTCGTGCCCACCGGCGACGAACCGGCCCGGCTGCTCGCCATCGAGGCGGCCGGGCACATCGGCCCGCCCAAGCGCTACCTCTCCGTACGCGGGCAGTTCCTGGAGCACTCGCCCTACTGCGAGCGGGACGTCCGGGGGCCGGACGCGCCGCTGCTGGTGGACGACGAGGACGTCGAGGTGCTGGTCCGGCACCGGTCCCGGGCGGCACGCCCGGACGGCAGCGGCACAGTTTGGACTCGTCATGTTTATGCCCACCACCCGTTCGACGTGGTCGGCTGGGACGGGCACCTCTACCCGTGGGCGTTCTCCATCCACGATTTCGAGCCGATCACCGGCCGGGTGCACCAGCCGCCGCCCGTGCACCAGACCTTCCAGGGCCCGAACTTCGTGATCTGCTCGTTCGTGCCGCGCAAGGTGGACTACCACCCGGACGCCATCCCGGTGCCGTACAACCACCACAACGTCGACTCCGACGAGATGCTCTTCTACACCGGCGGCAACTACGAGGCCCGGCGCGGCTCCGGCATCGAACAGGGCTCGATCTCGCTGCACCCGTCCGGCTTCACCCACGGCCCGCAGCCGGGCGCGGCCGAGCGCTCCATCGGGGTGGACTTCTTCGACGAGCTAGCGGTCATGGTGGACACCTTCCGCCCGCTGGACCTCTGCGACGCCGCGTCGGCCTGCGAGGACGACGGGTACGCCTGGACCTGGGCGCGGCGGGTCAGCTGATCGGGCGGGTGAGGACGGCGAATTCGGCGATCAAGGTCACCGTGATGGTGGCCACCAGCGGCCAGGGGCCGCCGACCAGCGCGTAGAGGACCAGCAGCAGGGGTGCGGCGGCGACCGCGTACACCGCCAGGGCCAGGCTGCGATCGGCCCGCAGCAGCCCGGGCAGGATCGTGTTCAGCAGGGCCGGCATCCGGGCCGCGTACCGCCACACCACCAGCGCCCCGCCGAGCGCGGCCAGCACGGCGAGGACCCGGGAGAGACCCGGTGCGCCCGGGGCCAGGAAGGCCACCACCACGGTGGCGACCAGCGACCAGCCGGCGCCGTAGAGCACCAGCCGGCGCAGGCCCGCGGAGATCGTCCGGCCGGCGTCGAGTCGCGCCGGGTCCATCGCCGCCGCCTGCGTCAGGTGCTCCAGCGCCTCCGCGTAGCGGCGCTGCTCCAGCCGGATCACGCCCATGTCGTGCCGCGCCTCGGCGAGCTGCGGGTCGAGCCGCAGCGCCTCCCGGTAGGCCCGCTCGGCCAGGTCGTACAGCTCCAGCCGGGCCGAGACCAGGCCGAGCACGAGGTGCGCCTGCGGTGCCTCGGGCGCCAGCTCCACCCCCCGCCAGGCGGCGTCGAGCGCCTGCTGCCCGTTCCGCGAGCCGGCCAGGATGGCGGCGGCGCTGCGCTGGGCGTACGGGTCGATCGGGCCGAGCGCCAGGATCTCGTCCGCGGTGCTCGCGGCGGCCTTCCACCGTGCCAGGTCGACCAGGGCCATCCCGCGCGCCACCAGCGGCGGTACGGCCCCCGGTGCCGCGGCCACGGCCGCCTCGGCGGCGTCCAGCGCCTCGGCCGCCCGGTCGGCGGCGAGGTGCACCTGGGCCAGCATGGTCAACGCGTCGGCGTTGCCGGGGTCGGTCGCGAGCGCCGAGCTGAGCTCCCCGGCGGCCTCGTCGTACCGGCCCAGCTCGGCGAGGAGCTGTGCGCGCTGGAGGTAGCCGTCGGCGGCGGACTGGTCGGGGGCGGCGTCACTCGGCATCCCGGCGAGCGTAGCCGCCCGCGCCCCGCCCTGCCGACCTACTCCGTCGGGGCCTCGTACACCAGGGCGACCGCGATGCCGGTCAGCCCTTCGCCACGGCCGGTGAAGCCGAGGCCGTCGGTGGTGGCGGCGGAGACGGTGACCGGAGCACCCACCGCCGCGGAGAGCACCCGCTGCGCCTCGTCCCGACGTGGCCCGATCTTCGGCCGGTTACCGATCACCTGGACCGACACGTTGCCGATCCGGAACCCCGCCGCCCGGACCCGCCGGGCGCTCTCGGTGAGCAGGGCCACCCCGGAGGCACCCGCCCACTCCGGCTGGTCGACGCCGAAGTTCGCGCCCAGGTCGCCCAGGCCGGCGGCGGAGAGCAGCGCGTTGCAGGCGGCGTGCGCCGCCACGTCGGCGTCCGAGTGACCGGCCAGGCCGTCCTGGTCCGGCCAGTGCAGGCCGGCCACCCAGCACGGCCGCCCGGGTGCGAAGGCGTGCACGTCGGTGCCGATGGCCACCCGAGGAACGATCATGACCCGAGGGTACGCCCGGATCAGTCCAGCCAGCCGGAACGGGCCGCCACGACACCGGCCTGGAACCGGGTACGCACGCCCAGCTCAGCCATCACCCGCGCGACCCGGGCCCGGACGGTCCGTACGGAGAGACCGAGCCGGCGGGCGATGGCGTCGTCGGTGAGTCCCTGGGCCAGCAGCGCCACCACCCGCCGGTGCGGATCGTTCGCCGCACCCAGCGGCACCGCGGTCCGCCACAGCTCCTCGAAAAGGCTGGTCAGCGCCGCCACCAGCACGGCCGAGCGGACCAGGTGGAACTGGTACGCCGAGCCGGCCAGGTCGTCGCCCCACTTCAGCGGCAGAGCGGCGTGCTCGCCCATCACGTAGTAGCCGCTGGGCAGCCGGCCACGGACGCGTACCTCGATGCCGGCCGCGGCGAACCGGGTCAGCGTCCCCGACGCCGCCGGGGATTCCAGCACCTCGGCCTCGACCAGCAACGACATGACCAGTAACCGCTCCCGGGCGGCGTGCAGCAGGTCCTCCATCCACGGCACCACCGCCCCGTCGAACGAGCGCGGGTCCTTCTGGCAGCAGTACGACCGGACCGGCGGGTTGGTCAGCGCGACCGCGAGCGGCACGTCCCGGGCCTCGCCGACCCCGGAGACCAGGCTGACCGACGCGTCCGCGACGACCCGCTGACCGGCGGCGTATTCCCGGCTGAGCGGCTCCAACTCGGCGACCAGCCGCTCGACGTCGGCGAGCCGGCGGGACACCCCGTCCAGTCCATCGCGGAGCAACCGGCCCAGGCCCGCGCCGGGCGGCACGGCCTCGACCCGCCCGTCCACCTCACCGACCAGGCCCAGCGCGGCCAGCCGGCGCAGGCCGTCGGCCACCTGCGCCTGATCTCCGCCGAGCGCGAACGCCAACTCGTCCCGACCGGCACCGGGCATCCGCAGGGTCAGGGCGTAGAGCCCGCGCAGTTCCTCGTCGAGGTCCACGGCGGCACGCTACCGCCGGCCGTCCACGTCGGATTCTCGACCCTGCAGCTTGCTGAAGCTGCAGCTACTGACCTGGATCGTCGGGTCCACCAACCCCACCATTGGTCCGACCCGACAGATCGACAAAGGAGAAGGATGAGACGAGGCAGGGCAGTGCGGGCCGGCGTGGTGGTCGTCGCGGTCGCCGTACTGCTGACCGCGTGCGGACCGGAGGACGTCGACCCGGGCACCCGGGAAGCGGTGGACGCGGCCGCGTCGGCCGGCGTCGAGCCGGACGTACGGCTCGCCGGGGCGGGCACGATCGACCTGGTGATCACGGGCGACCTGCCCCGCACCGAGCTGCGCGGGTCGATTACCGACACCTACGGGGAGCATTGCCGGCTGGGGCGTACCCCGCCGTTCGTCGGTGGGCGGGGCGCGGACGTCGTCAAGTCGAAGGTCGCCAGCGGTGAAAACCCCGCGGTGGCGCTGAAGGTCTGGACGCCCCGACAGGCCGAGGCGGGCGAACTCCAGGGCGACCCGCAGGTGATCGTCGAGGTGAACCTCGACACCGCGTTCGTCGCACCGCTGCCCGCCGGGGCGGTCGACGGCTCCACGCTCCGGCTCGACCTGGACCTGCCCGGCGTCGACGCGTACGTCGGGAAAACGGCACACGTCGTCGCTTCCGTCACCTGCCCGGCCGCCTGACCCGCCCGTACCAGAAAGGACCCAGCATGCGTACCCGACACCTGGCCGCGGCCCTCGCCGCCGTCGTCCTCCTCGCCGGCTGCGGCGATCAGCCGAGCCCGGTCACCAACGATGCGGCGGCCACCGCGGCCAGCACGGACACCGGCCCTGCGGACCCGGCGGCTGGTACGGACACCCGCACTGCGGGCCCGGCGGCTGGTACGGACACCCGCACTGCGGGCCCGGCGGCTGGTGCGGACACCGACGCCGGCGACCCGGCGACGACCGCCCCGGCCGCTTCCCGAGCGGAGGCCCCCGGGCCACCGGACCCGTGCCTGCTGACCAAGACTGAGATGTCGCGACTGGCCGGGGTGGAGATCGTCGCCACCGACACCGACGAGTCCAGCCAGGAGGTGGCGGTCTGCGCCTACCACTTCCACTCGACGGACGGGCCGGCCATCCTGCTCCAGTACCACCGGGGCGGCGCGGCAATGATCAACAATCCGCTCTTCAAGGGCACCGAGAAGGTGTCCGGGCTCGGCACCCCGGCGGAGTGGTTCGACGGCCAGGCCGGCCTGCACGTGGCCGTCGGGGACGGCGACGCGCTGGAGGTGATGCTCGGGGTGTCCAGCGTCAAACTACGCGGCGGTGACCTGAAGGGTCTCGCCGTGGACATCGCGAAGCTGGCGCTAACCCGCCTGGCCGGCTGAGAGCAGGTGCTCGGCCAGCGCCAGGTCGAACGGCCGGGTGACCTTGAGGGCGTACTCCGAGCCCGGCACGCAGACCACCGGCACACCCTGCTTCTCCACCAGGCCGGCGTCGTCGGTCAGCGGGTCGCCGGCCGTCGCGTGGGCGGCGGTCAGCACCGCCCGGCGGAAGCCCTGCGGGGTCTGCACGGCCCGCAGGGCGGACCGGTCCACCGTGCCGAGGACCAGCTCGCCCGTGCCGACCTCCTTGATCGTGTCGACGACGGGGAGCACCGGGATCACCGCATCGTGCCCGGAGCGGACGGCCGCGGCCACCGACTCGATCAGCTCCGGCGGAGTCAGCGCGCGGGCCGCGTCGTGCACCAGGACGATCTCCGGGCCGGCGGGGACGGCGGCCAGCGCGGCGGCCACCGACGCCTGGCGCTCCGCGCCGCCGGGCACCACGATCACCGGGGCGACCGGCGCGAGCATCGCCTGGACCGAATCGACGTCGGCGGCCGGGGCGGCCACCACGACGGTGTGCACGGAGGGCGCCGCCGCGATCCGGCGTACCGCGTGCACCAGCAGCGGCTCGCCGGCGAGCGGCCGGAGCGCCTTGGGGGCGCCGGGACCGAGGCGTACGCCGGCACCGGCCGCAGGAACAAGGACCGCGACGTCACCGCGCGGATTGAGCTGCGCGGTCACGTCGCGGTCCTCGGATTTCTTTGCTACGGGGTGGGTACGACGATGCTGTGGAACTCAGGCCTCGGTCAGCACCTTGTCGAGCAGCGTCTCCGCCTCGTCCTTGGTGCTCTTCTCGGCCAGCGCGACCTCGCCGACGAGAATGTCGCGGGCCTTGGCGAGCATGCGCTTCTCACCCGCGGACAGACCCCGCTCCCGCTCCCGGCGCCACAGGTCGCGGACGACCTCGGCGACCTTCAGCGGGTTGCCGGAGGCCAGCTTCTCCAGATTCGCCTTGTAACGCCGCGACCAGTTGGTCGGCTCCTCGGTGTGCGGTGCGCGGAGCACGTCGAAGACCTTGCCGAGGCCCTCTTCGCCGACCACCTCACGCACACCCACGATCTCGGCGTTCTCAGCGGGCACCCGGACCGTCAGGTCACCCTGCGCGACCCTCAGGACGAGGTACTGCTTGGGCTCGCCCTTGATGACCCGAGTCTCGATTGCCTCGATGAGTGCGGCCCCGTGGTGGGGGTAAACAACGGTCTCGCCGACACTGAAAACCATAGGTTCGAAACCCCTTTCGCTGTGTCTAGGGTAACACGCTCAGGCACCGATGTCTCACCGCTGTCCTGACCGTTGGCGCAGCTCAGGGGCCCTGTGAGAGGTATTTCTTCAGCTTGACAGGCGGTCAAACCGACGGTTTCCACACGCTCCGTGACCAACGGATGACAACCCGATGCGGGTGACGGAGCGTGGATGTCTAGGGCGATGCGCTCCTCCCATGGTAGCTCCGGAATCCCGAGTGCGCCCAGGTGTGGCGGTACGCCGACCGGTGCGGGACCCTGGGAGGTGGACGCGACGTCCGCTCACCGAGACGGTTCCTGGGGGTCCGATGGGCATGCCTGACGCTGAAGGCCAAGGGCCGCCGGACGGGCTGCCCGACCTGCCCCCGGAGTGGGGTCGGGTGGTCGTCCCCGACGACGCCTCGGCCCTCGCCGAGGAGGCCCGGCAGGTCCGTCGCGAGCTACGCCGGACCGGCCGCACCGCCCGACCGGGCGGCCGCCCGCCGCTGGGGCTGCCGCTGCTGGTCCTGCTGGTGTCCGTGTTGATCACCCTCGCCGGGCTGGCCGCGGTCACCTGGCCCCGCTCCTCGCGCTCCGGCGGCAGTCCCACGGTCGTCCCCTACCCGAGCAACTGGGTGGCGGTCGGGCCGCTCCCCGCGCTGGACCTGGTCGGCGCCGACGAGTCCCCGGTGCCGCTGCGCAGCCTGCTGCCGGCGATGATCGTCCTGGTGGACGCCTGCGCCTGCGCCGAACAGGTCACCCAGGCGGCGGCCGCCGCACCACCGGGCGTCACCGTGGTCACCGTCACCGAGGGCCGCCAGGCCGAGCCCGCCGCCGCCCCCGGCGTACGCACCCTCGCCGACCCGGCCGGCGGGCTGCGCGCCTACTCCCACCTCGCGGCCCGCCCCGGTACGGCCCCCGCGCTGCTCGTGGACCGGGAGGGCACCCTAGTGCGGGTCGTACCCGAGCTGGGCCAGGTCGAGGAGTATCGCGACGACCTGGCTCGTATCGCCGGCTGACCGACCGGTCAGGGCGCGGTCAGGAGCCGGGCATCCAGGTCGACCTCGCCGTCGGCCACGGTGAACCGCACCAGCAGCGGGCCGCCACCGCCGGCGGTGAGCGGGCGGACGAGCGGCGTCCCCGCACAGGTCGTGGTCAGTGGCGTGCTGTCCTGGTCCGAGCCGGAGTAGGCCACCGTCAGCGTCCCCGGGCCGGTGCAGGACACCGCGAGCAGGTGGCGCTCGCCGGCCGACGGATTGGTCTGCCGGACCAACGGAGCGTCACCCGCGCCGAGGTGGGACCGCTCCGACCAGAGGGCGCGCGTGCTGAAAGCTTCCGCGGCGGCGCCCGGCTCCTGATGGACGACCAGGCCCTCGTCCGGGTCGGCCTCCGGTCCCGGGATCACCTGCCCGGTGTCCGGGTCGACGAACACCCGCCTGGTGTCCGGGTCGCCCAGCCGCACCCCGGGCTCGAGGAAGGCATCCGCCGACGGGCTGGGTGAGGCACCCGCCGGACCGAGCGCCGGTGCGGCCTGTCGCCACCACCAGCCACCGGCGGCCAGCCCGGCCACTGTCAGCCCGGCCAGCAGCGCACCCCGTACCCGGTCGTCGGCGCCCATGCGGTCAGGGTAGCCGCGCGGCGCGGACGGCACCGTCCCGTGCCACCGGCCGGTCACCCAATGCGGTCGAGCAGGGCGGCGTACAGGGTCAGGCCCGGTCCGAACGCGAGCATCACGATCCGCTCCGGCGGCGTCTGGGCCCGGCGCAACCGATCCAGGATCAGCAACACCGTCGGAGACGAACAGTTGCCGTGCTCGTCCAGCGTGGCCCGGGACGCCGCGAGCGCGTCCGGCGGCAGGGCCAGTTCCCCGTCCACCACGTTGAGGATGCGCGGGCCGCCCGGGTGCACCGCCCAGCCGTCCACCTCGGAGACCGTCCGCCCGTGCCGGGCCAGCAGCTCGTCGACCAGCCCCCGGACGTGGCGCGAGAGCACCTGCGGGACCTTCGGCGACAGCCCCATCCGGAAACCGGTGTCGGTGACGTCCCAGGTCATGTGGTCGGCGGTCGAGGTGTCGGTGACCGAGGTGACCTCGCGCAGCGCGTACCCCCGGCCGCCGGGGACGAGCACGGCGGCGACCGCGGCGTCCGAGAAGAGCGCGTGCGAGACGATCTGCTGGGTGTCCACCCGGACGCCGGCGGGCTGGATGTGCAGGCTGGTCAGCTCGGCGCAGAGCAGCAGCGCCGGGCGGCCGCGGGCGCTGACGAAGTCGCTGGCCGCGCCGAGCCCGGGCAGGGCCGCGTAGCAGCCCATGTGGCCGACGAACATGCGCTGGGTGTCCGGGGCCATGCCCAGGTCCCGGGCGAGCAGGATGTCCAGCCCCGGGGTGGCGTACCCGGTGCAGGAACAGACCACGAACAGCCCGACGTCACCGGCGTCCAGTCCGGCGGCGGTGAGCGCCCGGCCCACCGCCTCCTTGCCGAGCGGCAACGCCTCGACCTGGTAGCGCCGCATCCGGCGCTCGGTCGGCCACTCGGAGACGTCCTCCAGCAACGGGTTCACCGCCGCCTGTCGCCGGGACACCCCGGAGTTGGCGAAGATGCGCTCGGCCAGGGCGTGCGTGGTCCCGGAGAAATGCTTCGCGAAGAAGCCGTCCCAGAGCTCGTCCTGCGTCGTGGCCGGCGGCAAGGCCGTACCCACACCCGCGATCACCGGCACGGCCATGTCGCCCACCTCTCGTTTCCGATCCCACGCTTCACCAACGACCATCTCCCGTTCGCGACTGCGGGGTTCGCAAACCCGGCTCACTCCTCGCGGTCACCAACGACCATCTCCCGGTCGCGACCGCGGGGTTCGCCCGCCGCGCTCACCAACGGCCGGCGCCCGTCGCCGGTGCTGGCCCGCCGCGCTCACCAGCGGGGCGTCGCGCCGTCGCGGTCCGGGTCGCCGCCGAGCGCGGCGATGCCGAGCCAGTCGGCGCAGACGTCGGAGGTCGCCGGGTGCAGCGAGCCGCACCGGGCGTCCCGGTAGAGCCGCTCCAGCGGGTGGCCCCGGCGGGTGGCCGAGGTGCCGGCGGCCTCCAGCATGGACGCCGCAACGTCGGCGGCGGTGGTGCCGGCCAGCAGCTTGGCCCGCCACACCCAGCGGTTGGTCTCCGGGTCGCCGGGCGCCTCGTCGACCCGGCGGGCCGCCTCGGCCACCACCAGCTCGGCCGCCGCGACCGCCGCGTCCGCCCGGCCCAGCCGGGGCCGGACCGCGGGCAGGCCGGCGAGGTTACGGGCGTTCAGGTGCTCGGCCGCGGCCTCGATCGCCGCCCGGGCCACCCCGACGTAGACCGCGGCGTAGCTGGCCACCAACCAGTGCGGCATGAGCTGGGCGACCACCAGGGCCAGTCCCTCCACCCCGCCGAGCAGCCGGTCGGCGGGCACGGTGACGTCCAGATGCAGGTCGTGCGAGGAGGTGGCACGCATGCCCAGTGAGTCCCAGGTGGCCTCGACGGTGATGCCCTCGCCGGCCGGCACGAGGAACTGGGAGACCACCGACTGGTCGGCGGCGCTGCGGGCGGCGACCAGATAGCCGTCCGGATGCCCGGCACCCGAGCAGAAGGTCTTGCTGCCCTTGATGTGCCAGCCCCCGTCGACCGGCTCGTACACCGTGCTGAGCTGCGACAGCCGGGCGCCGGCGCCGCGCTCGCTCATCGCCACCGCGTACCAGGCGCCGTCGGCCGCGGCGCGGAGCAGCCGGTCCCGGGCGGCCAGCGCCTCGTCCGGTACGCCGAGCGCCTCGGCCAGTTCCTCGGTGACCGCGCCGAGCGCCCCGGTGACCGAGGCGTGCATGTTGAACACCAGCGCGGTGGCGCCGTTGCCCCGGGCCAGCTCGGTGGCGACGGCGGCGTACCCGGCGAAGCTGGCGCCCGCGCCGCCCAGCTCCCGGGGCACCATCAGCCCGAAGAGCCCGGCCTCCCGCAGGTCGGCGAAGTCGTCGACCGGAAAGGAGCCGTCCCGGTCGTGCCCCGCCGCGCGGGCAGCCAGTCGCGGTGCCAACCGGCGGGCCGCCTCCAGCGCGTGCACAGTCATGTCGCCCCCTTCTCGGCGTCCCTCTACCCCGGCCGGCCCCGGCTATCCGTGCCGGACCCCCTGGCCCTGGTAGAGCACGGCTCTGGACCAGGTCGGCACGATCCGGGGCGTCCGCCCGGGCGGACGGTCGGTGGCGCCGCTCCGCATCCGGCGCAGCAGCCAGGCCAGCGTCCCACCCAGCTCGGGACGGATCCCCCGCAAGCGCAGCGCCACGCCGTGTCGGGCGCACTCGGCGACCAGCGCGCGGGCGTCCACGAACAACCGTGGATCGTGGATGCCGCGTGGCACCGTGGGCAGCCGTTCGCCGATCTCCACCGCGATCAGCCGGGCCAGCACGGTGTCGTTGAGGGTGTCCAGCACCAGCAGGCCGCCCGGACGCAGCAGGCGACACGCCTCGGCCACCGCGCGACGCCAGTCCGGCACGTGTTCCAGCAGTTCGCCGGCCGAGACCACGTCGGCGCAGCCGGCCGCGAGCGGGACGGCGGTGGCGTCGGCGCGGAGCGCGGCCACCCCGTGCGCGGCGGCCTGGACGAGGGCGGAACGGGTGAGGTCCACCCCGATATGCCGGTAGCCCTTGCCGGCCAGGTGCGGGGCGAGCAGCCCGGCGCCGCAGCCGAGGTCGACCAGGACGGCGTCCGACCTGGACGCCGGGGGCACCAGGTCGGCCCGGGCCCGGGCCAGCCAGTGCAGCATCGCGAACGCCCCGTCGGGCCGCCACCACTCGCCGGCCAGGTCGTCGTACTGGCGGGGGTCGTTGGGTGGCAGCACCCGGAGCGGGGTGGACACGGGGGCCGCGTCGCGCATGGACAGAGCGTGACACGACTCCCCGTTAACGACCAGACTTCTCTTATGTCGTCGTCGGTGTTAGGGCTGGTCAGGGCGAGCCATCCGGAGCCGGCCGCCGCGGTCACCGTGGTGGCCGGGCTGCTGGCCTGGGGTGTCGGGCACCGACCCGTCGGGATCGCCGTCGTGGTGCTCACCGTGCTGGCCAGCCAACTCGCCGTCGGGTGGAGCAACGACCTCATCGACGCCGACCGGGACGCCGCGGTGGGACGTACCGACAAGCCGGTGGCCAGCGGGCTGATCGGACGGCGTCCCCTCGCCCGAGCCGCGGTCGCGGCCGCCGTCGCCACCCCGCTGGTGGCGCTGCTCACGGGCGGCGCGGCGGCGCTCTGCGTGACACTCGGGCTGGTGTCGGCGCTGCTCTACAACTGGCCGCTGAAGTCGACCCCGGTGTCCGTGCTGCCGTACGCGGTCTCCTTCGGCACGCTGCCCGCGTTCGTGGTGCTGGCCCTGCCCGGCGCGCCCGCACCCCCGGTCTGGCTGGTAGCCGCCGGCGCCTGCCTGGGCGCCGGGGCCCACTTCGCCAACGTCCTGCCCGACCTGGCCGACGACGCCCGGACCGGGGTGCGCGGGCTGCCGCACCGGCTCGGCGCGGCGGG
This sequence comes from Micromonospora sp. NPDC047740, assembly GCF_043204735.1. Lineage (NCBI taxonomy): Bacteria > Bacillati > Actinomycetota > Actinomycetes > Micromonosporales > Micromonosporaceae > Micromonospora > Micromonospora sp. NPDC047740. Next base: position 162,805 of record NZ_JBIDCT010000008.1, on the reverse strand, counting down.
CAGCCGGGTGGCCGCCGCCGCGCTGCTCCTCGCGGCCACCGTCATCCTGGTCGTCGGGCCGCCCGGGCCGCCGTCGTGGGCGGGCCTGTCGGCGGTCGCCGCCGCCGTCCTGGTACCGGCCCTCGGCTGGTACGCCGGCCGGGCCGCTGCCCGGACCGGTGGCCGGCCGGTGGCCGCCTTCCGGGCGGTGATGCTGGTGGCGCTCATCGATGTGGTCCTGCTGGTGGCGAACGGACGGGTGGTGTGACGGATCCCCGGAAGGTGGCATAACCGGGTCGGCGTGCGGGCCTCGATCAGCCCCAACTACCCTGGAGCGCGGTCTGCGCGGGTATGACCACCCCGTGCCCGGCGTACGGCCGGGTGGGGATCGTGACGAGGAGGACCGACGTGACGCGCTCGATCAGGGGTTCCCGGCGGGCGGCCCTGTTGCTGGCCGGTACGGCGGCGGCGACAAGCCTGCTGCTGTCCGGGTGTGGCGCCGGCCAGGTGGCCGAGACCGCCAAGAAGATCCCGTCGGTGCAGGGCGTCAACGTCCAGACCCCCGACAACGTCTACGCGGTGCGCGGCCTGTACGTGCAGTTCCCCGGCGTCGAGGGCTACCAGGCGGGCGCCGACGCCCCGCTCAACATGGTGATCTACAACGACAGCGCGTCCCCGGTCACCGTGACGGTCACCACCGACAGCGCCCGGGACGTGGTGCTGGCCGGTGCCACGCCGAGCGGCGCCCAGGCGAGCCCGAGCGAGTCGGCCACCGAGCCGGCGTCCGCGTCGCCCAGCCCGACCGAGCCGTCGGCCTCCGCCAGCGCCGCCGAGTCCGCCAGCGCCTCGGCCAGCCCGTCGGCCTCGCCGAGCGAGTCGGCGCCGACCCAGCCGGCCCGGATCGAGATCCCGGCGCTCGGCTACGCCCAGCTCAACGCCAACAGCGGCCGGTTCCTCCAGCTCGTCGGCCTGAACGACAAGCTGCTCTCCGGCCAGCAGGTCGACCTGATCTTCGACTTCGGCAACGGCAAGACCATCAAGACCGCGGCCCCGGTCGGCGTCCCGCTGACCCCGGCCGCGCGCCCTTCGCCGGTCGTGCAGCCCCGCGAGGAGGAGGGTGGCGCCGGCCACCCCGGTGGCCTGGTGGAGGGTGGCGGCCACAGCTGACCGACCCGTTCGTCGACGACACCGCCGGTGTGGCCAGCGCCACGCCGGCGGTGTCGACGTTTCCGGGTGGGCTTTCGTCGTACCGCCCGGTTAGCGTCCTGGGGTGAGCACCTCCCGATCGACGTCCCCCCGCACCACCGCCGCCACCGGCCGGAGCCGGGGCGCCGCCCGCGAGCCGCGCCCGGCGTACGAGTGCGACGCCTGCGGCCACCAGCCACCCAAGTGGGTCGGGCGCTGCCCGGAGTGCGGCGAGTGGGGCTCGGTGGTCGAGTGCACCGTCACCGGGCCGCTGGTCTCCGGCCGGGTGGTCAGCTCCCGGATGCCCGCCGAGCCGGCCCGTCCGATCGCCACCATCAGCGCCGCGCCGGCCCGGGCCCGGCCGACCGGGGTCAGCGAGCTCGACCGGGTGCTCGGCGGTGGCCTCGTGCCCGGTGCGGTGGTGCTGCTCGCCGGCGAGCCGGGGGTCGGCAAGTCGACGCTGCTGCTCGACGTCGCCCAGCAGTGGGCGGCCAACGCCGGCAGCCCGTCCCTGGTGGTGAGCGGCGAGGAGTCGGTCAGCCAGGTGCGGCTGCGCGCCGAGCGGATGGGCACCCTGCACGAGCAGCTCTATCTGGCCGCCGAGAGCGACCTGTCGGCGGTGCTCGGCCACCTCGACGCGGTCAAGCCGGGACTGCTGGTGCTCGACTCGGTGCAGACGATCTCGACCACCGGTACGGAGGGCGTGCCGGGCGGGGTGACCCAGGTCCGGGCGGTCACCGCGGCCCTGGTGACGGTCGCGAAGGAGCGGGGCATCGCCACCGTGCTGGTCGGCCACGTGACGAAGGACGGTCAGGTCGCCGGCCCCCGGGTGCTGGAGCACCTGGTCGACGTGGTGCTGCACTTCGAGGGCGACAAGCACTCGTCGCTGCGGATGGTCCGGGGGGTGAAGAACCGGTTCGGCGCGGCGGACGAGGTGGGCTGCTTCGAGATGCACGAGGGTGGCATCAGCAGCCTGGCCGACCCGTCCGGGCTCTTCCTGACCCGCTACGCCGAGCCGGTGCCGGGCACCTGCGTCACGGTGGCGATGGAGGGCCGGCGGGCCCTGGTGACCGAGGTGCAGGCGCTGATCGGGGCCACCGTGGCCGGCTCGCCGCGGCGTACGGTCTCGGGGCTGGACGGGGCCCGGCTGGCGATGGTCCTGGCGGTGCTCCAGCGGCGGACCGAGCGGCTGACCCTGCACGACCGCGAGGTGTTCGCCGCCACCGTGGGCGGCATCCGGGTGGTGGAGCCGGCGGCCGACCTGGCCGTGGCGCTCGCGGTCGCGTCCGGCGGCCTCAACCTGGCCATCGCCCCGCATCTGGTGGCGATCGGCGAGGTCGGGCTCACCGGCGAGGTGCGCCGGGTCGGTGCGGTCCCCCGCCGGCTGGCCGAGGCGGCCCGGCTCGGTTTCCGGTTGGCCCTGGTGCCGCCGGGCTGTGGTCCGACCAGCAGCGGGGTGACGCAGGACAACATGCGGGTGATCGAGGTCACCGACGTCCGTGCGGCACTTCAGGCGGCCGCCCGCGCGTCCGCGGAGTGACGCGTGGGGCGGCAGGGGCGGACCGGCTGGGCCATTTCGGGCACCGGGCGCACCCGGTTGTTGATCACCGAAGTAGGACATCGTGACACATCACAGTAACCACGAGAGCACCCACCGCACGGCAGTCCGTAGACTGTGCCCGTGCCGATCGACCGCGATGCCACCAAGCCCGCCGCGGCGACGCCGCACGCCCGCACCGGCGCGGTGGGCTCCCCCGCCCGTCCGATCAACGTGACCGTCACCGGAGGCGTCGGCGCCGGCGGAGATCCGCTGCGCGCCAACCTCGCCCTGATGGCGCCGGGCACCGCGCTGCGCGACGGGCTCGAGCGCATCCTGCGCGGCCGCACCGGCGCGCTCATCGTGCTCGGCTACGACAAGGTGGTCGAGCAGCTCTGCACCGGCGGCTTCCCGCTGGACGTGGAGTTCTCCGCCACCCGGGTCCGCGAGCTGTGCAAGATGGACGGCGCCGTGGTGCTCTCCAGCGACGGCACGCGGATCGTCCGGGCCGCGGTGCACCTGATGCCCGACCCGTCCATCCCCACCGAGGAGTCCGGCACCCGGCACCGCACGGCCGAGCGGGTGGCCCGGCAGACCGGCTACCCGGTCATCTCGGTGAGCCAGTCCATGCGGATCATCAGCCTCTACGTCAACGGCCAGCGGCACGTGCTGGACGACTCGGCGGCCATCCTGTCCCGCGCCAACCAGGCCCTGGCCACCCTGGAGCGCTACAAGCTCCGCCTGGACGAGGTCTCCGGCACCCTCTCCGCCCTGGAGATCGAGGATCTGGTGACCGTACGCGACGCGGTGGCCGTGGTGCAGCGGCTGGAGATGGTCCGCCGGATCGCCGACGAGATTGCCGGGTACGTGGTGGAGTTGGGCACCGACGGCCGGCTGCTCGCCCTCCAGCTCGACGAGCTGATGGCCGGCGTGGACGCCGACCGCACCCTGGTCATCCGGGACTACCTCCCGGTCGGCCGCAAGTCCCGCACCCTCGACGAGGCGCTGGTCGAGCTGGACCTGCTCAGCGCCACCGAGCTGATCGACCTGGTGGCGGTGGCCAAGGCCATCGGCTACCCGTCCGCCTCCGACGCCCTCGACGCGGCGGTGAGCCCGCGCGGCTTCCGCCTGCTGGCCAAGGTGCCCCGGCTCCCCACGGCCGTGGTCGACCGGCTGGTGGTGCACTTCGGCAGCCTCCAACGGCTGCTCGGCGCCACCGTGGAGGACCTGCAGACGGTCGAGGGAGTGGGCGACGCCCGCGCCCGGGGGGTCCGCGAGGGCCTGTCCCGGCTCGCCGAGGCGTCCATCCTGGAGCGTTACGTCTGAGCCCGCGTCCGCCCCGGCCGCCGGTCAGCCGGCCTCCGATCAGCCGGTGATGGTCAGCTTCACCGGCTCGCTGAGCTTGGTGCCCACCCGGGCGAAGACCTGGTACGCGCCGGGCTGCGCGTACGGGCCGTCGGCCAGACCGTTCGCGCACTTCGTGCTGTACCGGCCGTTCCAGCCCAGCTCGTAGGAGCGCTCGAAGTTCGGCGTGAACGACTGCACGTCCGAGCCCTTGCCGGTGCCGCAGGTGTCCGAGGACCAGACCTTCTCCGCGCCGACCTTGACGAACAGTTCCTGGAGGTCGGCGCCCACATCCCGGCTGCAGGTACGGTTCGACACGTTCTTGACCTTGAGCCGGAGGGTGACCACCGTGCCCTGCCGGGCGGTGGCCGGCAGGGCCACCGGGGTCACCCGGATCTCGGAGTCGGCGCAGGTGCCGTCGTCGACCACCGGGGCGGCCGGCACGTCGTTGGACCCGCCGCCGCTCTGCCCGCTGTCCGAGCCGCCCGAGTCGCCGCCGGCGTCGCCGGGCGTCGGGGACGGGCTGCCGGAGGTCGGTGTCAGCACCGACCCGGTCGGCTGCGGCGCCGGCCCGGACGCCTTCGCCGAGGGATCGGCACCCGTCGCGCCGGTGTTGTTGCGCTCCGTGCCGGTGCAGGAATAGAGCAGGACAATCAGGAAGAGAAGCCCCGCTCCGAGCACGACGGCGCGACGCCGCCAGTACACGGCGGGTGGCAGGGGGCCGACCGTCAGACGCATGATGCGTTCACCGTAGCGGCGTACCGCACGACGCGGGGCACGACGCGCCGGTACGGACGAACCCGGCCGAGCCGGCCCTCCACACTCGACGGCAGGTCGTCACCGAGCGGCTCCGGACGGGCGCGCAGCGCCATGACCAAGACGGCTCAGAGATAGACCTTGCGCTGGTAGACGGCGTGCGCCCCGGCGACCCGGTCGAGAAAGAGCAGTCCGGCGCAGTGGTCGATCTCGTGCTGGAGCGCCCTCGCCTCGAACCCGTCCGTCACCAGCCGCACCGGCGCGCCGCTGCCCGGCAGCACCCCCTCGACCACGAGGCGGCCGGCCCGCTTCACATCGCCGGTCAGGTCGGGCACCGACATGCAGCCCTCCCGGCCGGCCTTCCAGCGGCTCGCCTCCACCACCTTGGCGTTGCAGAGCACGAAGGTGCCGTGCACCGTGACCGCCTTCGGGTGGCCGGTGACGTCCACCGCGAACACCTGCGCGCCCACCCCGACCTGCGGCGCGGCGAGGCCGACACAGCCCGGCGAGACCCGCATGGTGGCGACCAGGTCGGCGGCGAGACGGATCACCTCGGTTGAGGTCGGGTCGACCTCCGGCCCGGGCCGGCTGAGCACCGGGTCGGGCGCGGCGACCACCGGACGCACCTCGCCCGGCACGCCGAGCGCCTCGGGGGTCCAGCCACCCAGGCCGACGTACTCGGCGGTCACAGCAGGTCCGGGTCCGCCGGCCGGAGGCTGACGCCCACGCCCAGCTCGGCAGCGGTACGGGCCAGCCGGCCGGCCACCTCGTCGGAGCTGCCCGCCGGCAGTTCCACCTCGGCGACCACCACGTAGAGGGACCCGGTCAGCCGGGTGCTCAGATCGGTGACATTGCCGCCCGCGTCGGCCAGCACCCGGGTCATCGCCGCGACGATGCCCATCCGGTCCGCGCCGTGCACCGCCATCACGTACGGCTCGCCGGCCGGCGCGGTCCGCCCGTCGGGGGTGACCGCGCGTACGGTGGCCAGCAGTTGGCCGTCCGCGGCGAGCGGGGCCAGCGCGGCCTCGACCTCGGCGGCGGCCGGGCCCACGCAGATCAGGGTCATCGCGAAGTGTCCCCGCAGCCGGGTCATCGTGGAGTCGGTGAGGTTCGCGCCGAGCCGCGCGAGGGCCTCGGCGACGTCGGCCACGATGCCCGGCCGGTCCCGGCCGATGACGGTGATCGCGAGCTCGTTCATCCGGACATTCTGCCCCGTCGGCCCTGGTCGGCCGCGGGGGCCCGGCCCGCCCGCCCATCCTGCGAGAAAGCCGTCCGTGACATGATCGGCAGCGCGATGTCTGAGCCCACCTTCGCCACCCTGGTCAGCCGGTGGTACGAGCGGAACGCCCGCGACCTGCCGTGGCGCGAGCCGGGCGCCGGCGCCTGGGCCATCCTGGTCAGCGAGGTCATGCTCCAGCAGACGCCGGTGGTCCGGGTGCTGCCCGCCTGGGAGGCGTGGCTGGCCCGCTGGCCCGTCCCGGCCGCGCTCGCCGAGGACACTCCAGCCGAGGCGATCCGGATGTGGGGCCGGCTCGGCTACCCCCGCCGGGCCGTCCGGCTGCGGGACTGCGCGGTGGCGATCGTGGAGCGGCACGGCGGTACGGTGCCGGACCGGCTGGACCAGTTGCTGGCCCTGCCAGGCGTCGGGACGTACACGGCCCGGGCGGTGGCGGCGTTCGCGTACGGGCAGCGGCACCCGGTGGTCGACACCAACGTGCGCCGGGTGGTCTGCCGGGCGGTCGCCGGGGAGCCGGACGCCGGACCGGCCACCTGCCCCGCCGACCTGGTGGCCACCGAGGAACTGCTGCCGGCGGAGCCCGCCGCGGCGGCCCTGGCCAGCGCCGCGTTCATGGAACTCGGCGCCATGATCTGCACCGCCCGCGCACCGCGCTGCACGATCTGCCCGGTCGAGTCCGTCTGCGCCTGGCGGGCGTCCGGGCAGGAGGCCCCGGCCGGCCCGACCCGCCGCCCCCAGCGCTACGCCGGCACCGACCGCCAGGTACGCGGCCTGCTGCTCGCGGTGCTCCGCGAGGCGACCGACCCGGTGCCGCACCAACGGCTGGACCAGGTGTGGCACGACGACGTGCAGCGGGCCCGGGCCCTGGCCGGGCTGGTCACCGACGGACTGGTCGAACCCGTCGGCGAGGAGTCCTTCCGCCTGCTCGGCGACGGCCCCCCGATCCCGCTCCCCCGCCCCTGATCCCACCCCGGGCCGCCGGCGGACCTGGCGGTATCTCGCCCCCGCGAGGACGCCGAATCGCCGAACTGGCGGCATTACGCCGACGCGGACACCACCACATCGCCGACCTCGCGTCGATCAAGCGCGACGGCGACGCGGCCGGATTTGCGCCGAGCCGGCAAGGCGGTCCGGCGAGACGGTGTGGGGCAGGGCGGGGCAGGAGCAGGGCAGGAGCAGGAAAAGGCGACGGCCCCGGTGGCTTTCGCCGACCGGGGCCGTCGCCCTGTTTGATGTGCCTTACTCGTCCGCACCTGCGGTGGCGGCGCCACCGAGGTCCGCCGGGACGGCGTCCGGCACGGCCACCGGCCGGTCGGCGCCCCGGAAGACGAGCTTGGACTTGTCGATGTTGCTCGGGTCGCCCTCGCAGTCCACCACCACGATCTGACCCGGGGTCAGCTCGTTGAAGAGGATCCGCTCGGAGAGGTTGTCCTCGATGTCGCGCTGGATCGTGCGACGCAGCGGCCGCGCGCCCAGCACCGGGTCGAAGCCCTTCTTCGCCAGGTACTTCTTGGCGTTGTCGGTCAGCTCCAGGCCCATGTCCTTGTTCTTCAGCTGGGTCTCGATCCGCTGGATCATGATGTCCACGATCGACAGGATCTCGTTCTCCCGCAGCTGGTGGAAGACGATGGTGTCGTCGATCCGGTTCAGGAACTCGGGCCGGAAGTGCTGCTTGAGCTCGTCGTTGACCTTCTGCTTCATCCGGTCGTAGTTCGACTCGGAGTCCTCAGAGGCCTGGAAGCCCAGCGAGACCGCCTTGGCGACGTCCCGCGTACCGAGGTTGGTGGTCAGGATGATGACCGTGTTCTTGAAGTCCACGATCCGACCCTGGCCGTCCGTGAGCCGCCCGTCCTCCAGGATCTGGAGGAGCGTGTTGAACACGTCCGGGTGGGCCTTCTCGATCTCGTCGAACAGGACCACCGAGAACGGCCGACGGCGCACCTTCTCGGTCAGCTGCCCGCCCTCGTCGTAGCCGACGTAGCCGGGAGGGGCACCCACCAGCCGGGACACCGTGTACCGGTCGTGGAACTCGGACATGTCCAGCTGGATGAGGGCGTCCTCGCTGCCGAACAGGAATTCGGCGAGCGCCTTGGACAGCTCGGTCTTACCCACACCGGACGGGCCGGCGAAGATGAACGAGCCGGACGGGCGCTTCGGGTCCTTCAGGCCGGCCCGGGTACGCCGGATCGCCTTCGAGACCGCCTTGACCGCGTCCTCCTGGCCGATGACGCGCTTGTGCAGCTCGTCCTCCATGCGCAGCAGGCGCGAGGTCTCCTCCTCGGTCAGCTTGTAGACCGGGATGCCGGTCCAGTTGCCGAGCACCTCGGCGATCTGCTCGTCGTCGACCTCGCTGACGACGTCCAGGTCACCGGCCTTCCACTCCTTCTCCCGCTGGGCCTTCTGGCCGAGCAGCTGCTTCTCCTTGTCGCGGAGCTGAGCGGCCCGCTCGAAGTCCTGCGCGTCGATCGCGGACTCCTTGTCGCGGCGCACCTGGGCGATGCGCTCGTCGAAGTCACGCAGGTCTGGCGGCGCGGTCATCCGGCGGATGCGCATCCGGGCACCGGCCTCGTCGATCAGGTCGATCGCCTTGTCCGGCAGGAAGCGGTCGGAGATGTACCGGTCGGCCAGGGTGGCGGCGGCCACCAGGGCGGCGTCGGTGATGCTCACCCGGTGGTGCGCCTCGTAGCGGTCCCGCAGGCCCTTGAGGATCTCGATGGTGTGCGCCAGCGAGGGCTCACCCACCTGGATCGGCTGGAAGCGGCGCTCGAGAGCGGCGTCCTTCTCCAGGTGCTTGCGGTATTCGTCGAGGGTGGTGGCGCCGATGGTCTGCAGCTCGCCACGGGCCAGCATCGGCTTGAGGATGCTGGCGGCGTCGATCGCGCCCTCGGCGGCACCCGCACCCACCAGGGTGTGGATCTCGTCGATGAACAGGATGATGTCGCCGCGGGTGCGAATCTCCTTGAGCACCTTCTTCAGGCGCTCCTCGAAGTCGCCGCGGTAGCGCGAGCCGGCCACCAGGGCACCGAGGTCCAGCGTGTAGAGCTGCTTGTCCTTCAGCGTCTCGGGCACCTCGCCCTTGATGATCTTCTGGGACAGCCCCTCCACCACGGCGGTCTTGCCGACGCCGGGCTCACCGATCAGGACCGGGTTGTTCTTGGTACGGCGGGAGAGCACCTGCATGACCCGCTCGATTTCCTTCTCGCGCCCGATGACCGGGTCGAGCTTGCCCTCGCGGGCGGCCTGGGTCAGGTTGCGGCCGAACTGGTCCAGCACGAGGCTGGTCGACGGCGCGGCCTCACCCGGCGCGGCACCTGCCGCGGCCGGCTCCTTGCCCTGGTAGCCGGAGAGCAGCTGGATCACCTGCTGGCGGACTCGGTTGAGGTCCGCGCCGAGCTTGACCAGCACCTGGGCGGCGACGCCCTCACCCTCGCGGATCAGGCCGAGCAGGATGTGCTCCGTGCCGATGTAGTTGTGGCCGAGCTGCAGCGCCTCACGCAGCGACAGCTCCAGCACCTTCTTGGCCCGCGGCGTGAACGGGATGTGCCCGCTCGGCGCCTGCTGGCCCTGGCCGATGATCTCCTCGACCTGCTGGCGGACGCCCTCGAGGGAGATGCCGAGGCTCTCCAGGGCCTTTGCCGCGACACCCTCACCCTCGTGGATCAGGCCCAGCAGGATGTGCTCCGTACCGATGTAGTTGTGGTTGAGCATCCGGGCCTCTTCCTGGGCCAGGACGACAACCCGTCGCGCTCGGTCGGTGAACCGCTCGAACATGCCCTCGTGCTCCTCACGTGCCGTGCGCCTTGATGGTCTAGATCTTGGCGGGGCCGGTGCGCGGACGTCCGGGACGGGCGTCCGTGCCTCCTTACTCTATCGCCGCGGACCGACTCCGCTGAGGTCGTGCGACCCCGCGAATGGCCGTTCACGCGTCGTTTCTGACAACCGTCCACGCTCAGGAGGTGTTCCGGTACCCCTGCCTGTACGCGCAGAGCGAAATTCGACCGTGGGTGGAAAAGCCCGGTCGGGGGCTCCCCGGACGTCTCCGGGCCGGGGCGGGCGGCGTCAGTGCCGGCCGCCGGTCATCCACAACCTGTGGACAAGTTCTCCACTGCCTGTGGACAACTTCCCCCACGGCGGTTTTCTTCCCGGTCCCGGCCCAGGTTTCCCGGCACTCGACCGCCGCTCCCGACGGCCGCGGGACGTACCGGACAGACGGCGCGAGAGGGCTGAAACGGCGACGCCGGCCCGGAGTGGCACTCCGGTCCGGCGTCGTAGTCGCCTGGTAGGGCGCGTCGGCTCAGTGGCCCGCCTTCGCGTGGTACTCGTCGACGATCTCCTGCGGGATGCGGCCTCGGTCCGAGATGTCCTTGCCGGCCTTCTTGGCCCAGGCCCGGATGGCCTTGTTCTGCTCGCGGTCGGCGGTCGCGCCGCCCCGGCCACGCGCGGCCCGGCCACCGACGACCACCCCGCCGCGCCCGACCTTGGTGCCGTGGGCGATGTACTGAGCGAATACGTCGCGCAATTTCTCGGCATTGGGAGCCGACAGGTCGATCTCGTACTGCACGCCGTCGAGCGCGAACTTGACGGTCTCGTCAGCGTCCCCGCCGTCCAGGTCATCGACCAGCTTGTGAATGATCTGCTTGGCCACAGCCCCACATTCCTTTCGAGCAGGGTGGTGCTCCCGTTATTACAGGAGCACGATAACCCGCCCGACACTTGCCGCGTCAATAGGACCCGGTAACGACCCGGTAGTGCTTCGCGGCTACTCGGGGCGGACCAACGGGAACAGGATGGTTTCCCGAATTCCCAGGCCGGTCAGCGCCATCAAGAGCCGGTCGATTCCCATTCCCATACCGCCGGCCGGCGGCATTCCGTACTCCATCGCCCGGAGAAAGTCCTCGTCCAGTCGCATGGCCTCGTCGTCGCCGCGGGCGGCGAGCTGCGCCTGGGCCACCAGCCGCTCCCGCTGCACCACCGGGTCGACCAGCTCGGAATACGCGGTGCCCAGCTCGAAGCCGAGCACGTAGAGGTCCCACTTCTCGGCCAGGCCCGGCTCCGTGCGGTGCGCCCGGGTCAGCGGGCTGGTCTCCTCCGGATAGTCGCGCACGAAGGTGGGCGCCTGCAGCGACGGGACGACCAGTTCCTCGAACAGCTCCTCGGCCAGCTTGCCCGGACCCCACTTGGGGTCGACACCGAGCCCGACCTTGTCCGCGTACTCGACCAGGCGGGATCTTTCCGTGCGCACGGTGACCTCCTCACCGAGCGCTTCGGAAAGAACACCGAACAGCGTCACCGACCGCCACTCGCCGCCGAGATCGAACTCGCGGCCGTCGGCGTGGGTGACCACCGTCGAGCCACCCACCGCGATCGCGGCCTGCTGCACGAGATTACGGGTCAGCTCGGCCATCGTGTTGTAGTCGCCGTACGCCTGGTAGGCCTCGAGCATCGCGAACTCGGGCGAGTGCGAGGAGTCGATGCCCTCATTACGGAAGTTGCGGTTGATCTCGAAGACCTGGTCCACACCGCCGACCACGGCACGCTTGAGAAACAGTTCCGGCGCGATTCGCAGATACAGATCGGTGCTGAGCGCATTGCTGTGGGTCACGAATGGGCGGGCCGCCGCGCCACCGTGCAGCAACTGGAGCATCGGGGTCTCCACCTCGACAAAGCCCTGCGCGTGCAGGGTGTCGCGGAGGCTGCGCACGGCGGCGGCGCGGGTGCGTACCATCTGCCGCGCCTGCGGCCGAACGACCAGGTCCACGTAGCGCTGGCGGACCCGGGCCTCCTCGCTCAGCGGCTTGTGCGCCACCGGCAGGGGGCGGAGCGCCTTGGCGGTGACCGCCCACTCCTCGACCAGCACCGACAGCTCGCCGCGCCGGCTGGTGATCACCTCACCGGTGACCCCGACGTGGTCGCCGAGGTCGACCAGGCGCTTCCAGTCCTCCAGCCGCTCCGGGCCGACCCGGTCCAGCGAGAGCATCGCCTGCAGTTCGGTGCCGTCACCGTCCCGCAGCGTGGCGAAGCAGAGCTTGCCGGTGTTGCGTACGAAGATCACCCGGCCGGTGACCGAGACCCGGTCGCCGGTGGCGGTGTCGGTGGGCAGGTCGGCGTACTGCGCCCGGATCCGGGCCAGCGTGCTGGTCCGGGGGTATCCGACCGGGTACGGCTCGACGCCCTCGGCGAGCATCCGGTCCCGCTTCTCCCGGCGGACCTTCATCTGCTCCGGAAGGTCGTCGGCGGGGTCGACTGGCACGGCGTTCTGCTCGGTCACGGCACGCTTCCTCAAGCCTTGGGAAAAATCGGCGGGTCAGCCCATGAGCGTACTCAAGCGGCCTGCTGGCCGTTACGGGATAACCTGCCGCTCATGACGGACCCCACTCAGGCGCTCTCCTTCGGCGTCGCCGCCGCCGAGTACGACCGGTTCCGCCCCCGGTATCCCGAGGCAGCGCTGCGCTGGGCGCTCGACGGGCTCGTCGTGCCGGCCAAGGTGGTGGACCTGGGCGCGGGGACCGGCATCCTCAGCCGGGGCGTGCTCGCGCTCGGCCACGACGTCGTACCGGTGGAACCGGATCCGGGAATGCGGGCGCAACTGGCAGTCGCCACCCCGGGCACGACGGCGCTGGCCGGCAGCGCCGAGGCGATGCCGCTGCCGGACGGGTCGGCGGACGCCGTCCTGGTCGGCCAGGCCTACCACTGGTTCGACAAGGAGCCTGCGCACGCCGAGATCGCCCGGGTGCTGCGGTCCGGCGGCACCTTCGCCCCGATCTGGAACGTCCGCGACGAGCGGGTTACCTGGGTGGCGGAACTGACCCGGATCGCCCACCTCGGCGACACCGCCGGCGACGTGACCGAGAAGTACGGCGACTTCGGCCCCGCCTTCGAGCCGGTCGAGCTGGGCGAGTTCGCCCACACCACCACACTCACGCCCGACGAGGTGGTGGGCATGCTGCACACCCGCTCGTACTGGCTCACCGCCCCGGCGGAGGAGCAGGAAAAGATCGACCGGGAACTCCGGGAGCTCTTCGCGACCCACCCGGACCTGGCCGGGCGGGAGACCGTCGAACTCCCCTACCGCACGTTCGTCTTCCGCTCCCGACGGCGCTGAACCACCGAAGGGTTTCCGGGCAGCCCGACCGGCGGAGGGATCAAGCCTGACCGCCCGGAGCCGGTTGGGCTGCCCGGAAACCCACCGGGTCAGAGGTTCCGCTCATAAACCATCCGCAGGCCGATGAGCGTGATCATCGGCTCGTGGTGGGTAATCGTGCGGCACTCGTTGAGCACCAGGGCAGCCAGGCCACCGGTGGCGATCACCGCCTTCACCTCGCCCAGCTCCTCGGTCATCCGCTCGACGATCCGGTCCACCTGGCCGGCGAAGCCGAAGTAGAGGCCGGCCTGGAGGCACTCGACGGTGTTCTTGCCGATCACCGACCGGGGCATGGTGGCCTCCACCTTGCGCAGCTGGGCGGCGCGGGCGGCCAGCGCGTCGAAGGAGATCTCGATGCCCGGCGCGAAGGCGCCGCCGAGGAACTCGCCCCGGCCGCTGATCACGTCAAAGTTGGTGGTCGTGCCGAAGTCCACCACGATCGACGGCCCGCCGTAGAGGGTGTACGCGGCCAGGGTGTTGACCACCCGGTCCGCGCCGACCTCCTTGGGGTTGTCGATGGCGAGCTGCACCCCGGTGCGTACCCCGGGCTCGACGATCACACTCGGCAGGTCCGCGTAGTAGCGGGCCAGCATGGTGCGCAGTGAGCGCAGCGCGGCCGGCACCGTGGAGCAGGCGGCCACCCCGGTGATCTCCACGGCGTCACCGGCGAGCAGTCCCCGGAACATCAGACCCAGCTCGTCGGCGGTGGAGCGGGCGTCGGTCTTGATCCGCCAGGAGTGCACCAGCTTGTCGCCGTCGAAGGTCGCCAGCACGGTGTTGGTGTTTCCGATGTCGATGCAGAGCAGCACGCTGGCAGCCTAGACGGCGCTCGCGCCGCGGGTGAGCGCGAGGAGTGAGCCGGGTTTGCGAGCCCCGCAGTCGCGAACGAAGACCAGCACAGCTCATTCCGTGCGCAGATCCAGGGCGATGTCCAGGATCGGCGAGGAGTGGGTCAGCGCGCCCACCGAGAGGAAGTCCACCCCGGTCGCGCCGTACTCGGCCGCCACCGGCAGGGTCAGCCCACCGGTCGCCTCCAGCTCGGCCCGGTCGCCCACCGCCGCGACCACCTCGCGCAGCTGCGCCGGGGTCATGTTGTCCAGCAGCAGGAAGTCGGCGCCCGCCTCGACCGCCTCCACCGCCTCGGCCAGGGTGTCCACCTCCACCTGCACCGGCACGTCCGGGAACGCCTCCCGGACCCGGCGGTAGGCGGCGGCGATCCCGCCCGCGGCGACCTTGTGGTTGTCCTTGATCATGGCGACGTCGTGCAGACCCATCCGCTTGTTGGTGCCGCCGCCGGCGCGGACCGCGTACTTCTCCAGGGCGCGCAGGCCGGGGGTGGTCTTGCGGGTGTCGAGCACCATCGCCTTGCTGCCGGCCAGGGCGTCGGCCCAGGCCCGGGTGTGGGTGGCCACCCCGGACATCCGGCACAGCAGGTTGAGCGCCGTCCGCTCGGCGGTGAGCAGCAGCCGGGTCGGGCCGGCCACCGTGGCCAGCACGTCGCCGCGGGCCACCCGCTGCCCGTCCTGGGCCACCAGCGACACCTCCACCGTACGGCCGGCGCCGGTCACCTCGCCCACCAGCTCGAACACGGCCGCGGCCACGGCCAGCCCGGCCACCACGCCGTCGGCCCGGGCGACCAGGTCACCAGTGTCGTGCTGGGCGGCCGGGATGGTGGCGACGCTGGTGACGTCGAGGAAGTCGGGACCCAGGTCCTCGGCGAGCGCGTCGACGATCACCCGCCGTACCCGCTCCGGGTCCAAGCCGCCGGCCCGCAGGGCCCGCTCCGTCGACTCCCTCACCGTGCCTCCTCTGTTCGCGACTGCGGGGCTCGCAAAACCGGCTCACTCCTCGCGCTCACCGTGCCTCCTCTGTTCGCGACTGCGGGGCTCGTTCCTCCCAGCGCTCGGTCAACCGTCCCTCGGTCCCGACCCCGGCGACGAGATGGCCCAGCCACCGGTCGTCGGCCGTCGGGAAGTCCTCCCGCCAGTGGCAGCCCCGGGTCTCCCGACGGGTGTACGCGGCGACGACCAGCGCCGACGCCACGGTGATCAGGTTCGTCGCCTCCCAGTCGGCGGTACGCGGAACCCCCCGGCCCTGACCCAGCTCAGTGAGCGTGCCGGCCGTCGCGGCCAGGCTCTGCGCCGAGCGGAGCACCCCCGCCCCCCGGGTCATCGCCCGCTGCAGGGTGGCGGTGGTCGCGGCCGGCACCACCCAGCCCTGGCCACCCACCCAGGCGCCGGTCTCGGCCGGCTTCGCCTGCTCGGGCAGCCCGGCGGCGACGTCCTCGGCGATCCGGCGGGAGAAGACCAGCCCCTCCAGCAGCGAGTTGCTGGCCAGCCGGTTGGCACCGTGCACCCCCGTGCAGGCCACCTCGCCGCAGGCGTACAGGCCGGGGATCGAGGTGCGACCGTGCAGGTCGGTACGGACGCCGCCGGAGGCGTAGTGGGCGGCCGGCGCGACCGGGATCAGGTCGGTCGCCGGGTCCACCCCGATCGCCAGGCAGGACGCCACGATGGTCGGGAAACGCCGGGCCAGGAAGTCCCCGCCGAGGTGCCGGGCGTCCAGGAAGACGTGGTCCGCGCCGGTGGCCAGCAGCACCCGGTGGATGCCCTTGGCGACCACGTCCCGCGGAGCCAGCTCGGCCAGCTCGTGCTGGCCGACCATGAACCGCTTGCCGTCACCGTCGACCAGATGGGCGCCCTCGCCGCGCAGCGCCTCGGAGACCAGCGGCTGCTGGGCCCGGGCGGCGCCGGGCGCGCCGGCCGGCACGATCAGCGCGGTCGGGTGGAACTGGACGAACTCCACGTCGGTGACCGCCGCGCCGGCCCGCATGGCGAGCGCCACGCCGTCGCCGGTGGAGACCGCCGGGTTGGTGGTGGCCGCGAAGATCTGGCCCATGCCGCCGGTGGCCAGCACCACCGCCCGGGCCAGGAGCGCCCCGACGCCGTCCTCACTGCCCTCGCCCAGCACGTGCAGGGTGATCCCACACGCCGGGCCGAGCCCGTCCGGGCCGTCCCCGGGGGCGCGCAGCAGGTCCAGCACGAGGGCGTGCTCGACCAGCCGGATCCACGGGTCGCGGTGGACCGCCGCGTGCAGCGCCCGCTGCACCTCGGCCCCGGTGGCGTCGCCGCCGGCGTGCACGATCCGGTCCGCCCGGTGGCCGCCCTCGCGGGTGAGCATCAGCGAGCCGTCCGGGTTACGGTCGAACTCGGCCCCGATCCGCATCAGCTCGCGCAGCCGGGTCGGGCCCTCCTCCACCAGCACGCGGACCGCCGCCGGGTCGCAGAGGCCGACCCCGGCCACCTCGGTGTCGTACGCGTGCGCGGCCGGGGTGTCGGTCGGGTCGAGCACGGCGGCGATGCCGCCCTGCGCCCAGCGGGTCGAGCCCTCGTCCATGTTGACCTTGGTGACCACCGTGACGTGCAGCCCCGCCTCGCGCAGGTGCAGCGCGGCGGTCAGCCCGGCGACCCCGGAGCCCACCACGATCACGTCCGTGGTCTCCACCCAGCCGGGTGCGGGCGCGGCCAGCAGCCTGGGCAGGGCCGGCAGGTCGACGGTCGGAACGTCCATGAGCACAGTCAACCCGAACGTCCCTCGCCCCGGGCGGCGGGGGCGGGACGAGTGGTTTCGGCTACCTCGTCCGCACCGGCAGGCCGGCCGGCCCGGCACCCTTCAGGGAGGCGGTGACCGTCCGGTCGCTGAGCCACAGGTAGCAGCGGACACCACGGTCACCGACGGCCCACCGGCCGGCGCCGGGCGGGCGTACCACCACACCGCTGCGGAAGCGCAGGGTCGCGTCGTCGGGCACGCCGACGTACCGGGCGAGGACACTGTTGCAGCCGGCGTAGAGCGGAACCCAGTCGGCGTCCCTCGTCGGGTAGGGGCGGTCCGGCGCCGGCCACACCCCGACGAACTCGGCGTCGTGCGCGGTGCCGCAGTCCACCGGGGACAGCGTCTGCACCCGCCGGGCATCGCTGCCGGTGCGCTGGCAGCCCAGCCGCAGCGCGGACGGCCCCTTCAGCGCGTCCCGCAGGCTGCCCGTCCGGGTCACCACCTGCGCCGCCGCCTCGACCGTGGTCAGCTCGGTCAGGTCGCAGCGGTACCACCGGGAGCCGGCCGTCCAGCCGGGCCCGGTGGGCAGGGCCACCGCCAGCCGCAGCCGCCCGGCCCGCCAGTTGTCGCCAACAAACCCGCTGGCCCGGGCGTCGCAGTCGGCGAACGCCGTGCGCAGCTCGGGCGAGGCGGGGGCCGGTGGGGCGGTGCGGTCGGCCGGGAAGGCGCCCACGTGCACCGTCTCCACCCGGTGCGGCAGGTCGCAGCCCACCGGGTCGTAGCCGGCCAGGCCGACCGTGGCGGTGAAGTCGGCGACCTGGCAGACCCCGGCCGCCGGGGTGAACGCCCCGGCCGCCGGCAGCGCGGCCCAGTCGTCGGTGAGGTCCCCGTCCAGCCCGCCGGCCCCGGCGCAGCCGGCCAGGGCGGCCCCCGCGACCAGGGCGGCGACCAGGATCGTCATCGCACGGCGCATCGCGGCCTCCCCCAGCGACGACCGTCAACCCGACGGTCCGCCCAGGGTAGCCGGAAATGACCTTCCGGTGACAGACCGTGCTGTCCGGGTCAGTTCAGGGCGGCGGCGAGCGGGTTGGGCACCGGGTCACCGGCGGTGCCGGCGGCGGCGGTGGTCGGATCGGCGGTCAGGTCGACCACCTTGTTGTCGGCGTCGACGTGCACCACCCGCGGCTGGTACGTCCGCGCCTCGGCGTCGTCCATCTGCCCGTACGAGATGAGGATCACCAGGTCACCGGGGTGCACCAGGTGCGCCGCGGCGCCGTTGATGCCGATCACGCCGCTGCCCCGCCGCCCCGGGATCACATATGTCTCCAGCCGGGCCCCGTTGGTGATGTCGACGATCGCCACCTGCTCGCCGGGGAGCAGGTCGGCGGCGTCGAGCAGCTCCTCGTCCACAGTCACCGAGCCGACGTAGTGCAGGTCGGCCTGGGTCACGGTGGCCCGGTGGATCTTCGACTTGAGCATGGTCCGGAGCATCGGGTCCCTTTCCGGGGTGTGGTGGTGCGTTCAGGAGCGCGGCGCGAGCCGGATCGCCGTGTTGTCGATCAGACGGGTGGTGCCCACCCAGGCGGCGATCAGCAGCCGCGCCGGACCGGCCACCGGCCCCGGCTCCAGGTCGGCGTCGGTGAGCACCAGATAGTCGAGGCGGGCGCCGGGTGTACCGGAGTCGAAGGCGCGGTGGGCGGCGGCCAGCACCCCGCCCGCGTCCGCGCCCTGCTCGGCGGCCTCGACGCCGGCCCGCAGCGCGGCCGACAGGTTCAGTGCCGAAGCCCGCTCCTGCGGCGAGAGGTAGCGGTTGCGGCTGGACAGGGCCAGGCCGTCCGGCTCCCGTACGGTCGGCACGCCGACGATCTCGGTCGGCACGTCCAGGTCGCGGACCATCCGCCGGACCAGGGTGAGCTGCTGGTAGTCCTTCTCGCCGAAGAAGGCCAGGTCGGGGCGGGTGAGCTGGAGCAGCTTCAGCACCACGGTGAGTACGCCGTGAAAGAAGCCGGGGCGGCTCAGCCCCTCCAGGTCCTCGCCGAGCGGGCCCGGGTTCAACCGGACCGTCGGCTGGCCGTTCGGGTACATGTCGGCCACCGCCGGGGCGAAGACCACGTCCGCGCCGGCCCGCCGGCAGATCTCCAGGTCGGCTTCGAGGGTGCGCGGGTAACGGTCGAAGTCCTCGTTCGGGCCGAACTGGAGCGGGTTCACGAAGATCGTGACGAGCACGTGGTCGGCCTGCTCCCGGGCGGCCCGGAGCAGTGTCTCGTGCCCGGAGTGCAGCGCGCCCATGGTCATCACCACGCCGACCGTGCCGGTCAGCCCGTCCCGCGCCGCCGTCAGTTCCTTGCGCGTGTGCACCAGCTCGGTCATAGCGTCACCTCGGTTCGCGACTGCGGGGCTCGCAAGATCGGCTCACTCCTCGCGCTCACGCAGCCACCTCCCCGTAGATCCCGGTCAGCACGTCCAGCAGCGACTCCGCGTCCGCCGGGCGCAGTCGGCCGGCCGCGATGGCGCGGTCTGCCGTCCGTCGGGCCAACGCCAGGTAGGGGGCCACGGATTCCGGCGCGGTCGTCGCCAGCCGCTCCAGGTGCCGGCGTACGGTGCCGGCATCGCCCCGGGAGACCGGGCCGGTGAGCGCGTCGTCACCGAGCCGCAGGGCGTTCTCCAGGGCGGCCCGCAGCAGCGGGGCGAGCACCTTCTCCGGCCGGTCCACCCCGGCGTCGCGCAGCCGGTCGGCCGCCTCGTTGACCAGGGTCACCAGGTGGTTGGCGCCGTGCGCCAGCGCCGCGTGGTAGAGCGGGCGGTCGGCCTCCGCCACCCACTCCGGCACCCCACCCAGGTCGGCGACCAGCCGGGCGGCGAGCGGACGCAGCTCCGGCGGGGCGGTCACCCCGTACGAGATGCCGGGCAGGCGGGTCAGGTCGTCCGGCGTACCGGTGAAGGTCATCGCCGGGTGCAGCGCGAGCGGCCGGGCACCGACCGCGGCGGCCGGGGCGAGGACGGCCAGCCCGTGCGCGCCGGACGTGTGCGCGACCACCTGGCCGGGGCGCAGCGCGCCGGCCTCGGCCAGGCCGGCGATCACGCCGGCCAGGGCGTCGTCGGGGACCGCCACGATCAGCAGGTCCGTGGCGGCGCGGGCGACCGCGGTCACGGACCGGTTCGGGGTCCGCGGCAGCAGCAGCGCCAGCCGGGCCTGCGCGGCACCGGAGGCGCCGGAGGCGGCGGCCACCCGGTGGCCGGCGGCGGCGAGGGCCGCGCCGAGCACGGCGCCGACCCGGCCGGCGCCGAGCACGCCGACGGTGAGGGCGCGCGGAAAGACGAGCGGGGCGCCGGAGGGGGCGCCACCCGGCGGTACGGCGAGCCCGCGCGGGGCGGCCGGACGCGGGCGCAGCGGTGCGCTCATGACAATCGATCCAGTCCTCGATGGGGGTACCGGTCGATCGCAAGTATGCGCCGGGGTCACGGACCCTGAACAAGCATGTGTGAAAACCTTCACCGAGCGTGTGGAACGCGGAATTCTGGGCACCGGGTGAGCCGCCGCCGGCACCGGCCACAGCCCGGTCGTACCGTCAGCGGGTGACCTTCCCCGAGCAGCCGCTGCCGTGGCGAGCGGCGATGGAGCGGGCGCTCTACGGTCCGGGCGGATTCTTCGTCTCCGGTGCCGGGCCGGCCGCCCACTTCCGCACCAGCGTGCACGCCTCCCCGGTGCTTTCCTCCTGCCTGCTGCGCCTCCTCAACTCCCTTGATCGTGCGCTGGGTCACCCCCCTCGTCTTGACGTGGTGGACGTGGGGGCTGGGCGGGGTGAGCTGCTTCGGGCGCTGCTCGCGGGGACCGCCCCGGCCGCCGCCCGCCCGTTGCCCTCCGGGCTCGGGTCGCTCTCCGCCGGGCCGTCGCCCGCCGCGCCGCTCCCGCTCGCCGACCGGGTACGCCTCACCGCCGTCGAGAAGGCACCCCGCCCCGACGACCTCCCGGCGGAGATCCACTGGGCCGACGAGATCCCGGACCGGATCACCGGACTATTGCTGGCCACCGAGTGGCTGGACAACGTCCCGCTGGACCTGGCCGTGGACACTCCCGAGGGCTGGCGATATCTGCTGGTGGACCCGACGAGTGAAGAGTCGGTGGGTGATCTGGTCGACGCGGCGGATGCCGACTGGCTGGACCGGTGGTGGCCGTTGACCGGAAGCGACGGGATCAGCTTGACCGGCTCGGGGTTCCGGGCGGCCCGGCCGGCGGAGGGATCAAGCCTGACCGCCCGGAGCCGGTCGGGCTGCCCGGAACCCCCCACGGCATCAAGGGCCGAGATCGGCAGGACCCGGGACAAAGCCTGGGCCGAAGCCGTCCAGCGAATCGAGAAGGGCTGCGCGCTGGCCGTGGACTACGGGCACCTGAGGGACGGCCGGCCGGTGGAGGGAACGTTGACCGGGTATCGGGGTGGGCGGCAGGTGCCGCCGGTGCCGGACGGGTCGTGCGACGTTACCGCGCACGTCGCCATGGACTCGGTCGCCGCTGCCGGTGAGCGGGTCGCCGGGTGTGCGTACACCTTGATCACGCAGTGGGAAGGGCTGCGGGCGCTCGGGGCCGACGGCGGGCGACCGCCGCGGAGCCTGGCCGCCCAGGATCCCGCCGGGTACGTTCGGGCGCTCGCCGCCGCGTCGGCGGTGGCCGAGCTGACCGACCCGGCCGGCCTGGGCGGGCACTGGTGGCTGCTGCAACCGGTCGGCGTCCCGGTCGCCCAGGTCATGCCCGGCTGGGATCCCTGCGCCTGCCCGGGATGACCGTCATGGTTGGGCTGCCGGCTTGATCCGCGCTCGTGGCACGATGACGGGCATGACCACGGACGCCGGCGACCTCCGCGAACTGACCGTCGGCACGGGTGCCGGCGGGGAGCAGCTCGGCACCGACATGGTGCTCAACATCGGCCCGCAGCACCCCTCCACCCACGGCGTGCTGCGGCTGCGGCTGGTGCTCGACGGCGAGCGGGTGGTGTCCGCCGAGCCGATCGTCGGCTACATGCACCGGGGCGCCGAGAAGCTCTTCGAGGTACGCGACTACCGGCAGATCATCGTGCTGGCCAACCGGCACGACTGGCTCTCGGCCTTCGCGAACGAACTGGGCGTGGTGCTGGCCGTGGAGCGGCTGATGGGCATGGAGGTGCCCGAACGCGCGACCTGGCTGCGGATGGCGCTGGCCGAGTTGAACCGGGTGCTCAACCACCTGATGTTCCTCGGCTCGTACCCGCTGGAGATCGGCGCGATCACCCCGATGTTCTACGCGTTCCGCGAGCGGGAGACCCTGCAGGCGGTGATGGAGGAGGTCTCCGGTGGCCGGATCCACTACATGTTCAACCGGGTCGGCGGCCTGAAAGAGGAGGTGCCCGCCGGCTGGACGGGCCGGGCCCGGGCGGCCATCGCCGAGGTCCGCCGGCGGATGCCGGACCTGGACCAGCTGATCCGACGGAACGAGATCTTCCTGGCCCGGACGGTCGGGGTGGGCGTGCTGTCGGCGGCGGACGCCGCCGCGTTCGGCGCGTCCGGGCCGGTCGCCCGGGCCTCCGGCCTGGACCTGGACCTCCGCCGGGACGACCCCTACCTGGCGTACGACCAGCTCGACGTGCCGGTGGTGACGAAGACCGCCGGGGACTGTCACGCCCGCTTCGAGGTGCTGCTCGACCAGGTGTACGCCTCGCTCGACCTCGCCGAGCAGTGCCTGGACCGGGTGGACCGGCTCACCGGACCGGTGAACACCCGGCTGCCCAAGGTGGTCAAGGCCCCCGAGGGGCACACCTACGCGTGGACCGAGAACCCGCTCGGCATCAACGGCTACTACCTGGTGTCCCGAGGCGAGAAGACGCCGTGGCGGCTCAAGCTGCGCACCGCCTCGTACGCGAACGTGCAGGCGTTGGCGACCCTGCTCCCCGGCTGCCTGGTGCCGGACCTGATCGCCATCCTCGGCTCGATGTTCTTCGTGGTCGGCGACATCGACAAGTAGCCCTCGGCTCCGGCGGGGTCAGCGCCAGCGGTCGGCGGAGCGGGGGCTGGCGGCCCGGGCCGCCTCGCCGCGCGGCGGGTAGCCGTGCCGGTCGTCGCCGTACCGCGCCGGTTCCGGCTCGGCCTGGTGCCACTCGGGCTCCACCTGGCGCCACTCGGCCTGCCCGCTGCGCTGCGCCGGGGGACGCCACTCGTCCGGTACCGGCACCCCACCGACCGGCAGGGCCGGCCGGTTCTCCCCCGCCCAGCCGGATCCCGCGTCGGCGGGCGCCGCGTGGCCCCGGTGGGGCTCGCGGACGGACGCCCAGCGATCCTCCACCCGGTACTCGGTGCCGGCGCCGTCGGCGTGCACCGCGGCGTGCCGCTCCCCGACCCGGACCTGCCGGCCATGCTCGTCGTCGCGGACCGACGCCCAGCGGTTCCCCGCGCGCAACTCGGACCAGTACTCGCCGTCCGGATCGTCGGAGACGGCCCGGCCGGGCGGCGCGGGCGAAACCTCGGCGCCGTCCGGCGACGTCCAGCCCGCCCGCGGGCCGGCCCAGGAGCGCTCGTCCTGCGTCGCCGACCAGGACTGCTCGGCACGGGCTCCGGCCCGGCTCGTCGACCACTGCTGGTCGCCGTCGCGGTCCGCCGACCAGGACCGCTGGTCCGCCGGTCCGGCCGGTTCCGTGGACCGGTCCCGCTCACCGCCCTGGCCGGACCAGGCGCCGCCGTCCCGCGCCCCGCCCTGCCCGGACCAGGTACCGCCGTCCCGCGTTTCACTCTGGCCGGACCAGGTGCCGCCGCCGTGGCCGGTCCGGCGGTCGCCGGACGGCCAGGCGTGGTCGTCCTCCGCCTCCCGGTACCCGGACCAGGGGCGTTCCTCCGGCTCCGCGCCGCTCCACGGCCGTTCCTCCGGCGCCGGGGACCAGCGGCCGGCGTAGCCGCCGTAGTGGCCACCCGTGGCCGGATCCGCGGCACCGTCCACGATGGTGTGCCGGGTGGTGACGTGCACGGTCTCGGTGCGATGCACCACCCCGACCTGCCGGGGTTCCGGCCGCCCGTCCGGCTCCGGCGTACGCGGGGCGCCGTAGACGCCGGGCTGCGAACGGTCGGCGGGCGGGGCGGGCCGCTCCGTGCCGTAACGGGTGCCGGACTCCGGGCGGCGGGCCGGCTCGTCCTCGTCCCGGCCGGCGGGCTGCCCCCAGCCGGGCTGCTCGGGGGCGGCGTAGCTGGCCCGGCCGTCGTCGTACGTCCCGGTGGACGGCACCCGGGCACGGCCACCGGCGGGTTCCGCAGCGGCGGGGGTGCCGATGCCGGCGGCGGCGGCCGCCGCGGCGTCCAGCCGGCGGCGCAACGCGGTGACCGTCTCCTGGGTCCGGTGCGCCTGGTCGAGCGCCTGGTTGCCACGCTGCGCGGCCGCCACGATCTCGCTGCGCAGCTCGTGGCGAAGCTGCTCGATCTCCTCGCGCACCTCCTCGACGCCGGCCGCGCCGCCGCTGCCCTCGGCGCGCAGCGCGATGGAGAGACCGATCAGCACCACGGCGAGGATCGCCAGCACGGCACCGAACCGCAGCGGACCGTCGCCGTCGGCGACCAGCAGGAGAAGCGCCGCCAGGGGCGCGAGCGCCACCCCGATCCAGAACAGAACGTTCAGTAGCGATGGCGTGCGCTTTTCGGCGGGGGCGACCGGGGCGGGCATGGCTGAGCAGACTACCGAGAGTTGCCCCGGTAGGGAACGGGCCGAAAGCACCGATGTAACGGTGGCGACCAGGCATTCGCTGCTGGGCGTCCCGGCCGGATCCGGTCGCCGACGGACCGGGTTCGGTCCGTCGGCGACCGGCGACTTTTCCAGATCGGCGGCACGGCGTCAGACGCGCCGAGCCGGTCGCGGGAGGTCAGCTCGCGGCGAGCGCGGCGTCGGAGGAGAAGACCAGGCCGACGCTGGCCGCCCCGGTCTTCAGCGCGTTCTTGGTCTGCGGGCCACCCGCGTCCAGCGAGCTGAACGAGCCGGCCTTGAAGTCGTAGACCTGGACCAGGCCGGCCTGGCACTTCGGCCGCTGCGGGCACTCCGGCGGGCCGGCCAGCACGGTGGCCTGGCCGGAGCACTTGCTCGCCAGGTCGGAGAGCGTGGCGAGCTGGTACTTGTCGGCGAAGGCCTTGGTGACCGCGAAGGCGTTCTGGTCCTGGGCCTGGGACGGCTGGCCGAAGGTGATGCCGACCTTGTCGCCCGCCGCCGTCAACGCGCTGACCGTTTTGTCCAGCTCCGGGGAGGAGATCGGCTCGGCGTCCTTGCCGTTGGCCTTGGTGTTGAGGAACTCGGCCATGGTGGCCGCGTACTCGGGGACGACCTGGATCTCGCCCTTTTCCAGGGCCGGCTCGTAGAGCTCCCGGTTGCCGATCGTCTGCACCTTGACCTGGTAGCCGGCCGCGGTGAGCGCGATCTTGTAAAGCTCGGCGATGGTCTGGCTCTCGCTGAAGTTGCCCGCGCCGACCGTGACCTGGCCACCCGGGCCCTGCTCCACGCCCTGGGTGACGCCGTTGGCGTCGGCGAACGCCTTCGCCGCGACCTGCGGGGTCTTCCGGTCGACGTCGACCGCCCGGTTCAGCTCGATCAGCTTGGTGGTGTCGAGCTTCGCGGAGACCTTGTCCAGCGCGGCGACCAGCTGCGGGGTGGCGGCCTTCTTGTTGATCGCGGGGAGGACGTTGTCGGTGTTCTGCAGCTTCTTGTCGTCGGTGAGGACGACCAGCTGGTCGCCCGCGACCGGGGCGCAGCCGGCCCCGGAGGCGCCCTGCTGGGGGGCGTCGGTGCCCGAGGAACCGGCGTCACCGCAGCCGGTGAGCAGGCCCGCCGCGGTGAGGGCGCCGAGTGCCCCGACGGCCAGGCGTGTACGTGCGCGCATCGATTGCCCGCCTTCCGTGTCCCGGCGCGACCCGTCTCGGGCCGGCCGCGTGTCCGACGGGCGATCCGGTCGGCCGCCCGCGATTCCAGCCAATATCCTCCGGGCCGGACCGACAAACTCCGAGCCGATTTCGTCACCGGATCGTCACCCGGCACGCGGTTTGGCCCGGTTCAGGCACCCGCAGTGGCGTCGGTCACGCGCCGGTTCGCCGCGCCTCGGGCCCGCCGCAGCGGGCGCGGCGTCGCGGCCCGCTCCACCAGCGCCAGCACCCCCTCGACCAGCAGCGCCAGCCCGGCGACCAGCACCCCGCCGGCGATGATCTGGCCACCGCCGGCCGCGATGTCCAGCCCGAAGCCGGCCCGGATGATCTGCCCCAGCCCGCCGCCGTTGACGAAGGAGGCCAGCGCCGCGGTGGCGACCACCTGCACCGCGGCGGTACGGAACCCGGCGGCCAGGTACGGCACCGCGAGCGGCAGCTCCACCCGGCGCAGCAACTGCCCGCCGGACAGCCCCATGCCGCGCGCCGCGTCCCGGGCCTCCGGGTCGGCCTGCCGCACCCCGGTGTACGCGTTGGCCAGCAGCGGCGGCACCGCGAACACCGCGAGCGCGACCACCACGGCCGGGCGGCCGAAGCCGAGAAACGTCAGCGGCAGGATGGTCAGCAGCGCCAGGGTGGGTATGGCCAACGTGACGTTGGACACCAGCAGCACGGCACCACCGCCCCGGCCGGTGTGTCCGAGCCAGAGCCCGACCGGCCAGGCCACCAGGCAGCCCAGCAGGACGGCCAGCGCGGAGATGCTCAGGTGCTCGCCGAGCCGGTCCAGGACGCCGCCCGGGTTCGTCCAGTTCAGCGGGTCGTTCAGCCAGACCACGGCCTGCTCGACGGGGTTCATGCGGCCCGCCGGCGGAGCCAGGGGGTGAGCAGCCGGCCGACGCCGGCGAGGACCAGGTCCAGCACCAGCGCCAGCAGGACGCAGAGCACCGTGCCGGTCATGATCTCCGCCTTGTAGAAGTTGTTCTGGAAGCCGGCGAAGATGAGCTGCCCGAGGCCGCCCCGGCCGACCACCACCCCGACCGTGACCAGCGCCACCGTGGAGACGGTGGCCAGCCGCAGGCCGGTCAGGATGCCGGGCAGGGCCAGCGGCAACTCGATCCGGAACAGGCGGCCCCAGCGGCCGTACCCCATCCCCTCGGCGGCCTCCCGGACCTCGGGCGGCACCTGATTGAGCCCGGCCAACGCGTTGCGCACGATGACCAGCAGCGCGTACAGCGCCACCACGCTGAGCACGGTGACCGCGCCGATGCCCAGGTACGGCGCGAGGAAGGCGAACAGGGCCAGCGACGGGATCGTGTACAGCGCCCCGGCGAGCGCCAGGATCGGCCCGGACAGCGACCGGAACCAGTACGCGGCCACCGCCAGCGGCAGCGCCACCAGCGCGGCGATCAGCACCGCCCGGCCGGTCAGCCAGGCGTGCTCGCGCAGCGCCGCGAGGATCGTGTCAGAGTTGTCCCGCACGTACTGCCAGGAGAACCACGGGTTACCCGGCGCGGCCCGGTAGCTGAGGTGGAGGGACACACGTGGACGTTACCCCGGGATCCGCCGGCGGACACAGCGCGGCATCGATCACTCTCGAGCGCATCCGCAAGCGCTACCCCGACGGCACGGAGGCGGTGCGGGAGCTGAGCCTGGAGGTGAAGGCCGGCGAGCTGGTGGTGCTGATCGGCCCGTCCGGCTGCGGCAAGTCCACCGTGCTCCGCATGATCAACCGGCTGATCGAGCCGACCGACGGCCGGATCCTGCTCGGCGACGACGACGTCACCCGGGTCGACCCGGTGGCGCTGCGCCGCCGCATCGGGTATGTCATCCAGAACGTCGGCCTCTTCCCGCACCAGACGGTCGCCGCCAACGTGGCGACCGTGCCCGGGCTGCTCGGCTGGCCGCGCGGGCGGACCCGGGACCGGGTGAACGAGCTGCTGGAGCTGGTCGGCCTCGACCCGGCACAGTTCGGCCGCCGCTACCCGCACGAGCTCTCCGGCGGCCAGCGGCAGCGGGTGGGGGTGGCCCGCGCGCTCGCCGCCGACCCGGTGGTGCTGCTGATGGACGAGCCCTTCTCGGCGGTCGACCCGATCGTCCGGACCCGGCTGCAGGAGGAGTTCCTGCGGCTCCAGGCCGAGGTCCGCAAGACCATCGTGCTGGTGACCCACGACCTCGACGAGGCGGTGCGACTGGGCGACCGGATCGCCGTGCTCTCCGAGGGCGGCCGGCTGGAGCAGTACGACACCCCGGCCGCCCTGCTCGGGTCGCCCGCCTCGCCGTTCGTGCGCGAGTTCGTCGGCGCCGACCGGGGCATCCGCCGGCTGGCGGTCACCCCGGTCACCCACGAGGTGCTGGAGCCGCTCCCGGCCGGTGACGGATCGGACCTGCCGGCGGTGCCGCTGGGCGGCTCGGCGTACGACGCACTGGCCGCGCTGCTCAGCTCGGCCGCCGAGCACGCCGTGGTCACCAAGGAGGGGCGGCCGGTCGGGCTGCTCAGCCGGTCCCGGCTGCTGGAACTGGGCGCCGTGGCGGACTGAGCGGCGGCGGGGGCGGAACGCCGTGAGTCGCCTCAGGCGCGGCCGCCGAGGCTGGCCAGACCGATGATCCAGCCCGCGAAGAAGCCGTAGCCGACCCCGGCGCTGGCGGCCTGGAAGGCGGCGAGGAGCGATCCGCCCGGCCCGAGGAGGCTGGCCAGCAGCCCGGTGAACCCGCCGGCCAGGGCGTACGCCGCCCAGCCGGAGAGGAACTGGCTGGCCGAGCCCTGCACCCGGGCCACCTGTGCGGCGGGCAGCAGGTAGAGGAGGGCGGCGGCCAGGATCACCAGCAGGATCGCCCGCAGGTCGGCGGCGAGCACCCCCTGGGACGGGTCGTCGGCGTGCAGCCGCCAGGCCGGCCAGGCGAGCAGCCGCAGAAACCAGCCGCCGGCTCCGTTCGGGTCGGTGTGATCCTGCACCCAGCCCACGTACATCGGGCTGCCGCACACGCCGACGAGGAGGAGCGCGGCGAGGGCGCCGGTGCCGGCGGCCGTGCCGTACCTGCTGACGGTCCGGGGGCGGTTGCGCAGCGCCATGGGACGGTCAGTGCCCGACGCACCCCGCCGGGCAAACCTGCGCGCCACCGCCCTGGGTCGGCGGACGGCCATCCGTCAGTGCTTCAGCAGGTAGTCGATGAACGCGGCCCGCAGCAACGGGGCGGACTCCTCGTAGCCGTGGCCGGTCAGCTCCCGCCACAGCGCGTTGGCCTCGTCGATGGTCGGCCCGACCGAGTTGGGGGCGCCGTCCAGGGCGGCGGCCTCGTCCGAGTTGGGCAGGTGCCGCAGCACCGACCAGAAGAACCCGACGTCGCGGCGCTCCCGGGCCAGGGCGAACGCCTGCTCGCGCAGCTCCTCGGTGGAGAGCCTGTCGAGCTCGTCGAAGGTACGGCCGCCGGCGCCGGTGGCAGGAGTCTCGCTCATGCCACCGCCTCGCTTCGCTCGGCGACGGCATGAGACACGACCGGGCTGGGCTGATGATTCGCTCGCTGGCGCTCGCTCATGCCGCCGAGCCTAACCGGCGAGATCAGGTTCGGCCCGTCATCGCCGGCGGCGGCCGCGATCGACGCCGTCCGGTGTCGTCAGCGGTCGTCGGCGTCCCAGCGGCGCGGCTCGCTCTCCCAGCGCGGGGCGTCCCACCTGTCGACGGTCGGGTCGGTGCGTACCGGCAGCACCGAGGGCCAGTCGTCGGCCGGCTCCGGCGGCCGGGCCAACGCCCAGCCGGAGCTGATCGTGGGATCGCCGGGCGGCCCCAACTCCGCCGGGACGAGGGCCGGCCGCGGCCGGCCGAACTTCTCGACCAGCCGGGTGGCCAGCAGCCCGACGCCGAGCGTCGCCCCGCCGACGGCCCACCGGCTGATCGTCCAGCCCTGCGCCGCCGCCCAGACCAGGAAGACCTCCACCAGGCTCACCGCGAACAGCGTGCCGAAGATCCCGCCGCGCCGGCCGTACGCGCTGGTGCCGCCGAGCATCGCGGTGCCGACCGCCAGCACCGACCAGTCCAGCCCGGTGGCCGGCGCGACCGGGCCACTGCCGTTCGCCGCGATCAGCATGCCGCCGAGCATCGCCAGCACGGTGGAGCCGATCATGGCGAACGCCGCCACCGTGGCGGCGACCGCGCCCCGGCGCCGGGCCGGGTCGACGACCGGCCGGAACCGCCCGACCAGCCGCCGGATCGGCCGTATCGCGCCGAAGAGCCCGCCGAGCACGGCCACTGCGGCGAAGCCGATGACGAGGTACAGGGCGGTGGGCCGGGGGTCGTACCCGCCCTGGACCACGACCGGGCCGGTACGCCGCTCGATGTAGACGATCACACCGGCCGCACCGGCCAGGCTCGCCGCCCAGGCCGGCACGTGCAGCACCACCACCGCCAGGGCCAGCGCCAGCCCGCCGAGCACCGCCACCGCCAGCGCGGGGAGCAACGCCTCCCGGACGCCCCGGTCGCCCTGCTCGGCGTAGTGCAGGGCGGCGGCCACCGCGACCGGGCCGACCGCCAGATTCACCACGGCGGCGCGCAGGCTCAGCCCGGCGGCGAGGGCGAGCAGCCCGAGCCCGGCCACGGCGACCAGGAGGGTCTTCAGGCCGCTGCCACGCAGCGCGTCCGCGTCCGCGCGCCAGAGCAGCCAGGTCAGCCCAGCCAGCCCGGCCAGCAGCAGGAACTCCCAGACCACGTGTACGGCGATCCGGTCGCGGCCGGGTTCGCCGTGCGCGGGGTCGTCGAAGACGTTCTCCAGCACGGCGGCGGGCACCCCGGACGACTCGGCCCGGCCCGTTTCGTCGTACCCCATGACCCGCGCCTCCCACGTCGCCCGGCCGTGCCGTCCGACGCTCGGGCGGACCGGCGGCGGCCGTTGCTCTCCGGTCGCCAGGCACGGTACCTGCGGGCGCGGATGGTGGGAACCCCTGATCAGAGGCGGCCGCGCGGAGTCTCCCGGTCGCCGGGATCGCGGTCCTCGTCGTCCTCCTGCTCCGGCACCCGGCAGGACCGCTCCAGCCAGAGCGCCGCCGCGACCAGGGCGAGTGAGGCGACCAGCCCGGCCACGGCGGCCGGCCGGTCGCCGACGGCGGCGTTGGTCCGCTCGACGAAGAGCCACCCGGTCAGCCCGGCGTAGAAGCCGGCGAAGATCGCCCCGGCCAGCGATGACGCCTTGGCCAGCACCACGAACCGGGCGACCAGCAGCGGATTCACCGGGTCCCGCCCGGGTCGGCGTTCGATCCGGCCGCGGGTGTTGACCGCCGCGTACCCCTCGAGCACGGCGAGGCCGGCCAGCGTGACCACCGGCAGCCAGGGCAGGTTCGGCGCGCTGGGGTAGTAGAAGCTGCTGATCAGCAGCCAGGCCAACGCGGCGGCGGCCAGCCCGGCCACCACCAGTGTGGAGATCCGGGTGGGACCCATCCGCCATCGTTCAGGGTCGCGCGGGAACTGCGCCTGACTCATGCGGTCGCCTCGCTCCGCTCGGCACCCGCCTGAGGCTCCGCGGCACAGTGCCGGATGATTCGCTCGCGGCGCTCGCTCATGCCGCCCGGCTCCACTGGGTCATGGGTCCGACTGTAACGCCAGATCCGGTCGAGGGCTGAGTTCCAGGGCGTCCCCGGCCAGCGGCTCGGCGTTGAGCAGGTCGGTCAGCCAGCCGTGCCCGGGCAGCCGGCCGTGCGGTTCGATGTCGATCCACGGCCGCAGCACGAAGGCCCGCAGGTGGGCGCGGGGGTGCGGCAGGGTCAGCTCCGGGTCGTCGCTCAGCACGGGCGCACCGGCGTCGTCCCAGACCGCGATGACGTCGACGTCGAGGGTGCGCGGCGCGTACCGGCGCTCCGGGTCCCGGGTCCGCCCGGCCGCCCGCTCCGCGGCCCGGGCCCGGGCCAGCCAGTCGCCAGGGGTCGCCGCCGGGTCTCCGACCAGCACCGCCGCGTTCAGGTACGCGGGCTGGTCGGCGTCCCCCCACGGTGGAGTCTCGTAGACGCCGGAGACGACCAGCACCGCGTCGCCGAACGCGGCCACCGCCGCGCGGAGGTGGGCCAGCCGGTCACCCAGGTTGCTGCCGATCGACAGCACGGCCCGGGTCACCGGGTACGCCGCATCGTCACGGCCACGTCCCGGAAGGTGTGCGGGATCGGGGCCTCGGGCTTGTGGACGGTGACCGTGGCGGCGACGACCAGCGGTTCGGCCAGGCAGACCGCGAGCAGCCGGTCGGCGAGTGTCTCGATCAGGTTGACCGGCTCGCCGGTGATCACGGCGACCAGCCGCTCGGCCAGCTCGCCGTAGTGCACGGTGTCGGTCACCTCGTCGGAGCGCGCGGCCGGGGCGAGGTCGAGTTCGAGCACCGCGTCGACCACGAACTCCTGCCCCTGGGCACGCTCGAAGTCGTACACCCCGTGCCGGCCGTGGGCCCGCAGGCCGGTCAGCTCGATCCGGTCGGTCACCGTGCCCCCTTCGTTCGCGACTGCGGGGCTCGCAAAACCGGCTCACTCCTCGCGCTCACCGGTCCCCCTCCCGCACGGTGGTCGCCAGGCACGGGCGGCCGGTGGCCCGCCAGACGGCGAGCGCGTCGGCGGTGCCGCGGACGTCGTGCACCCGTACCCCCCAGGCCCCGGCCGCCACGGCGAGCACGCTGGTGGCGATGGTGGCCGCCTCGCGGCCGGAGGTGGGCCGGGGGGTGCCGTCGGCGTCGGCGAGCAGCCGGCCCAGGTACGACTTCCGGCTCGACCCGAACAGCAGCGGGAAGCCGAGGTCCACCAGCTCGGGCAGGCGGGCGCTGAGTTCCCAGTTGTGCGCGGCGGTCTTCGCGAAGCCCAGTCCGGGATCGACGATGATCTTCTCGGCGGCGATCCCGGCGGTGAGCGCCTCGTCGACCCGCTGGCTCAGCTCGGTCCGGACGTCGGCCACCACGTCGCCGTAGCTGGCCAGGTCGCGCATCTCGCGTGAGTGCCCCCGCCAGTGCATGAGCACCCAGGGGCAGCCGGCGTCCCGGACCACCCGGGCCATGTCCGGGTCGGCGAGGCCGCCGGAGACGTCGTTGACCACGTCCGCGCCGGCGGCGAGGGCCGCCTCGGCCACCCGGGCCCGGCTGGTGTCGATGCTGACCGGGATGCCGGCGGCGCTCAACTCGCGGATGACCGGCAGCACCCGGGCCGTCTCGGTCTCCGCGTCGACCCGGTCGGCGCCCGGCCGGGTGGACTCGCCACCCACGTCGACCAGGTCCGCGCCGGCCGCGCGCAGTCGCACTCCGTGTCCGACGGCCGCGTCGAGATCGGCGTACCTGCCGCCGTCGGAGAAGGAGTCGGGCGTGACGTTGAGGACGCCCATCACCACCGGGGCCTGCGCCCGTACCAGCTCGGTCACGACCCGACAGTACCGGTCGCCAGCAGGGCTTCCGGCGGCCCGGGCGGCAACCGGCCACGACGGCCCTGACATGCGAATTGGAACAGGTGTACGATCGGTCGTCCGGGTCGCTCCGGGTCGACTCTTCGCGGGTTGTCGCAAAGGGGGCCGGCCCGTACGCTTTGGAATTGCCCAGCATCGAGATGGCGAAGCCTGGAGGGAGGGCCGAAGCGGGAAGAATCCCCCCAAAGCTCGCCACTCTCCGTGGTGGGTGACGAACACAGCGTCGCGCACGCTGTGCCCAATGAGCACCATCCCGCCAGGCTTGCCTACTGCACCGCCGCGGCGCCGCCGGCCGCGACATGGGGAGGTTTCCAGTGATCGCCACCGAGCTCATGGGGGCGGCGACGGCAGCCGTCGACCACGCGCTCCACACCCTGGCGTCGACTCCACTCGCCGAGCCGGCACCCAAGGGCATCGCCACCGAGAACATCGTCAGCTTCTTCGCCAGCAAGATCGCGCCGATCCTGCTCGCGGTGCTCGGCGTCATCTTCATCGGGCGGGCCAGCCGGGGCGAGATCTCCAAGGTGCTGACCAGCTCCGCGATCGCCATCGTCGGCCTGGCCTTCATCGCCGGCGCCGCCACACTCTTCTTCGTCGGCGACTACCTGATCAACCTGATCTTCGAATAGGCGCGGGCGACCATGCGGCTGCGCACCGACGACGACATCTACCGGGCTCGTCTCGTCTACCTCGGGCCGCCCGGGTACACCCTGCCCGTCCACCTGCCGTACGCCCAGTACGGCCTGTTCATGCTGCTCGTACCCCTCTACATGTTCATCCACTGGCTGTTCACGTTGCAGGTGGAGCTCTTCCCCGCCTGGGAGATCTCGCTGGCCATCGTGACCACCTCGTTCATCTTCCGGCACGTCGACCCGGACCGACCGGCGCGCATGGTCATCCGGACCGCGCTGACGGACTGGCGACGCACCCGGGAGCCGGCCGCCGAGCTGCGCGACCCGCGGCTGGTGGCGAGCCGGATCAGGATCCGGGAGGAACTGGCATGACCGGGCGTACGCCACCGGCGCGGACGAACGACGCGGGTGAGGCGGTCGCATGAGTCGCTCTTCCACGCCGGGCTCCCCGGCCGGACGTCCGGCCGGGCCGCACGGTAACCGAGCGCGATCGTTCGATTACCCGCAGGACGAGGAGCTCGACGAGGTCGCGCTCGACCCGGCCCTGGTCACCAGCCCCGGGCACGGTCGGGTCGGGGTCTTCCAACCGCCCCGCCCGGTGTCGCCCCGCCCGCCCGGTCCGGAGCAGCGGATGCCGGCGGCCGGCGACAGGGGCGACATCGACTCGCCGTTCCTCGACCTGTTCGGCGGCGCGCAGCCCGGCGCACGGCGCCCGGTCCGACCCGAAAGCCCTCCGGCCGGTCCACCTCCCGCGACGGAGCCGACACCGGTCGTGGCGCCGCCCCGCCGGGGCGTCGGGCGGGAGGCGCTGCCCATCCCGCACCAGCCCGCCGCCCCGACCGAGCCACTCCCGGCGTCGCAGGGCGAGCACGGTGGCGCACCGGAGGACGAGCCGCCCAGCGCCCGGCGCCGGGAGAGCGCCCCCGGCGTACGGCCGGTGGGCCGACCCCGGGAGGCCGCCGAGGCCGCGCCGTCGCACGGCGCCTCGCCGGTGGAACGGCCGGCCGCCCTCGACCCGGCACCCGCCCGTACCCGGGTACCGCACCAGGCCGGCGATCGGCTCCCCGTGCTCCGGCCGACCACCGAGCCGGACCTGGCCGACCCGGCGCCCCCGGTCGACCGCCCGGCCCGCCGCACCGACCGGCGCGTGGAACCGGCCACCCGGTCGAACGGTCGCGAGGTGGCCACCGCGCCCGGCCGGGAGGTGACCCCGCCGCGGCAGCGGTCCGCCGAGCTGAGCGGGAAGCCCGTCAAGCCGGTTCGGGTCCGCCCCCCGAAGATCAAGTTCGGCGACCGGGACCCGTCGGTGGAACTGGCCGTTACCGAGATCGCCGGTCACCTCACCTTCACCCCGAACACGGTCACCGCCTGGTACTGGCTGCCCGAGGTCCGCTGGGCGTTCCGCCCCGACGCCGAACGCGAGGCGCTGCTCTCGGCGATCTCCGAGCAGTACGCCGGCCTGGCCGGCTTCCGGCTGCACCTGCGCCGCACCACCCGGCCGTTCCCGGCCGACGAGTGGGCCCGCACCATCGACGCGCACACCGCCGCGCCGCTGCCCGACGTGCCCGGTACGCCCGGCTGGGCCGACCACCTGGTCGCCGCACAGCGGCACCTGATGGCGGTCAACCACGCCGAGGGGCAGACCTACCTCGGGGTCACCTTCGCTCGCCGGTCACTGGGGGACTCCCTCACCGAGCGGCTGCTGCGCACCTTCGGCCGGGGCACCGCCGACGGCGAACGCCGCCGGCTGGGCCGTACGGTCGAGCAGTTCGACGAGGTGCTCGGGGCGTTCGGCATGCGGGGCCGCCGGGTCACCGCGCAGGAGCTGGAGTGGCTGCTCTACCGCTCCGTCGCGCTCTGCATGGCGCCACCCGGCGCGCTCTCCCCGGTGACCAACGGCCGGTGGGAACGCGGCGATCTGCTCGCCCTCACCGAGCAGGTCGAGCGCTACCGCACTCCGTACGGCTCGACGGTGAAGCTGGTCAACCGGATGACCGGCGAGGAGCGGCACGTGGCCGTGCTCGCGGTCGGCCGGATGGAGCCGCTGGAGATCCCCGAGCGGCACGAGCCCTGGCTGCACTTCCACGAGCGCCTGCCGTGGCCGATGGAACTCTCCACCCGGGTGGACATTCTCGGCCCCGGCGACTCCTTCCGGAACCTCGAGCACCGGCTCCGGATGATCCGCTCGCAGCAGCTCGACTACGCCGAGCACGGCATCGACGCCCCGCCGGAGCTGGAACGGCTCGCCAAGCGGGCGCTGGTGATCGGCGACGAGATGACCACCGGCCTGCCGGTCGACTCGGCCCGCGCGCACGGCTGGCACCGGATCGCGGTCGGCGGTCGGACCCGCGAGGAGTGCCTGGAGCGGGCCCGGCGGCTCATCCAGCTCTACTCGCGCGAGCTGCGGATCTCGCTCCAGCATCCGAAGAACCAGGACTGGCTGGCCCGCGAGTTCATCCCCGGCGAGCCGATCGCCAACACCGGCTACGTCCGGCGGATGCCGGTCAACCTGCTCGCCGCGGCGCTGCCACAGGCCGCGTCCACGGTCGGCGACCGGCGCGGCGACCTGATCGGCCGCACCGCCGGCACCTGCCGCCGCCCGGTCTTCCTCGATCTGCACTTCCCCATGGAGGTACGGGAACGGTCCGGGCTCGCCGTCTTCGTCGCCGAACCCGGCGGCGGCAAGTCCACCCTGCTCGGCGCGCTCGGCTATCTGGCCGCCCGACGCGGCGTCCAGGTGACCCTGCTCGACCCGTCCGGCCCGCTGGCCCGGCTCTGCGCGATGCCGGAGCTGGCGCCGTACGCGCGGGTGCTCAACCTGACCGGCTCCGACCAGGGGACCCTCGCCCCGTACGCGCTGATCCCGACGCCGCTGCGCAGCGAGTTCGCTGCCGGCTCGGCGGGTGACCGGGAGTTCGAGATCGCGGTCTCCAACGCCCGCGCCGAGCGCCGGATGCTGGTGCAGGACATCTGCATGATGCTGGTGCCCCCGCAGGTAGCCCGGGAGGCGTCCACCGCCACCCTGTTCCGGCACGCCGTACGCCAGGTGCCGGCCGAGGAGACCGCCACGCTGGACGACGTGGTCGCCTGCCTCCAGGGGCTCGACGACGACGCCGGCCGGGAGCTGGCCAACCTGCTGCTGGACACCGCCGAGATGCCGCTGGCCATGCTCTTCTTCGGCCGGCCGCCGGAGGGGCTGCTCGGCGCCGACGCCGCGCTCACCGTGATCACCATGGCCGGGCTGCGGCTGCCCGACCTGAAGATCGAGCGGGAGTACTGGTCGGCCGAGGAGGCCCTCGCCCTGCCCATGCTGCACACCGCGCACCGGCTGGCCGTCCGCCGCTGCTACGGCGGCTCGATGTCCTCCCGGAAGCTGGTCGGCCTGGACGAGGCGCACTTCATGGAGGGGTGGCGTTCCGGGCGGTCGTTCCTGGTCCGCCTCGCCCGCGACTCCCGCAAGTGGAACCTCGCCGCCCTGGTCGCCTCGCAGAACCCGAAGGACATCCTCGGCCTCGACGTGCAGAACCTGGTCTCCACCGTCTTCGTCGGCCGGATCGCCGAGGACACCGAGATCGCCTCCGAGGCGCTGCGGCTGCTGCGGGTGCCGGTCAACGACGGCTACGAAGCCACCCTGGCCTCGCTCTCCCAGGCGGACTCCGGATCGGCCGCCCGGCTCGGCTTCCGCGAATTCGTGATGCGCGACGTCGACGGGCGGGTGCAGAAGGTCCGGGTCGACGTGTCGTACGTGGACGGGCTGCTGGACCACCTGGACACGACCCCCGCCGCCGCCCAGGCAGCCGGGCAGCTGCCGACCGTCCTGGCTGATCTGGAGGCGTGACATGGCGAGGGCCCGGGCACGGATCGCGGCGCTCCTCCTCGCGGTCGGCGTACTCGCCGTGGCCACCATCGCGTGGCCGGTGGTCGGGGCGACACCCGCGTACGCCACCGCCACACCGGTAGCCGCGGCCCGGGCCGAGCTGTGCAGCACCAAGGAGTGGCAGGCCGACTTCCGCGCCTGCGTCGCCCGGCTCGAGAAGGTGGCGTCGGACCGGGCGGACTGTCTTGAACCTCCTACCCCCGGCGCCCCTGATTCGGGCCTGGCCGGCTGGTTTGCCAGCGCTCCGCCGGAGTCCGCCAGCGGAGCGACCGGCCGATACAGCCTTTACGGATACGCCGGCTACAACTACACCACCTACGACGTAGATGGTGGCTGCGCGTCAACGGTTCTTCACCCTGACTACAAGTTCACCACGACGGTTGCCAACGGCGAATTCATGTTCGCCACAGCGATTATCGGGGCCTCGAACGCCCTGCGCGAACGGGCTTGGGACCCGCGCTCGATGTGGGCCTGGGCGGACCCGCTGGTGGAGCAGGCCACGAAGGCCGTCTACCAGAAGGTGTTCAGCGTCTTCGGCATCATCACGCTCTGCGTGGTCGGCCTCTACCTGCTCTGGCGGTCACGCCAGGCGGACATGAGCAACGCCATGACCACGGCCGGCTGGGCGTTGCTGGTGATGGTGGCGGTGACCGCCCTGGCCGCCTGGCCGGTGAAGTCGGCGAATCTCGCCGACAACACTCTGATCACTACGCTCGGCGTGGTGCACGACGCCGTCGGGCCGCAGAAGCAGGATCCGGGCCCTGGCCGCTGCATCTCTGACAACCCCGACCGCTGCAAGGACCTGCGTCCGCCTGCTGTTCGGGCTAGCGATACCGCCACCGAAACCATGTTGTACCGGAACTGGTTGCGGGGTGTGCTCGGCTCGGCCGACAGCGAGACGGCCAAGAAGTACGGCCCAGCGCTCTATGATGCCAAGTCGCTGACCTGGGGTGAGGCACGGTCGATCCGAGCCAACCCGGCAACGCGTGACGCTGTCATTAAGGCCAAGCAGCAGCAGTGGATGACGGTCGCCGAGCAGATCAAGACGGAGGACCCGGAGGCTTACGAGTATCTCCAGGGCAAACGCGACATGGACCGGATCGGCGCTGGCTTCATCGCAGTGCTGGCAGCGCTCCTCTTCGCAATGTTTGACCTGACCGCCTCGCTGCTGGTGCTGCTCGGCTTCCTGATCTTCCGCTGGGCGGTGATCGCCGCGCCGATCCTCGGCACGGTCGGTCTGCTGCGTCCGGCGAGCGCGGGCCTCCGCCGGCTGGCGAACGCGGTGGTCGCGGCGGTCTTCAACATCGCCATCTTCGGCACCGGCGCAGCGATCTACCTGTTCGCGGTCGACCTCATCATGAACACGCCCGCACTGCCCGGCTGGCTTCAGGTGGTCCTGGTCTGGCTCTGCGGCGTGGTGGGTTGGCTGCTGCTCCGCCCGTACCGGCGGATCACCCAGCTCGGCGGCAAGGACAGCAGCGAGGCGATCAGCTCGGCCGGCTCCTGGCACCGCCGGTTCTTCCGCGATATGCGTGTGGCGGCGCGGCTGGACGTGGCCGAGCCCGGGGGCACCGCCGAGCCGGCGTTCGGCCGGCGGCGCGGAGTCGCGCTCGAGCAGAGCAGCCTCCGGCCGGAGGCCCGGCACGAGGACCCGTCGCACGCCGGGGCCGCCGAACGCCAGCGGCCGGACGGGCGGGAACGAGCCGAGGAGACGCCGGCGCCCGAGCCGCAGGGCGGACGCCGCAGCAGCGCGCCACGCCCCCGCCGGCAGCCGGCGAGTTGGACTGAGCCCGACGTGCCCGAGGAGGCTCCCTCCTTCGCCGTCTACCGGCCGGGCTCGACCGACCGCGCGCCGGCCGACCCGGCCCCCCGGGTGCGCTCCGAGGCGCGGTGAGGCCGATGCGTCGGGCGCTGGAATTCCTGGTCACCCGGGTCCTGCGGTCCCGGCTCGGCGTCGCGCTCGTGATCGCCGCCCTGGTCTTCGGCGTGATCGGCGCGGCCCGGCTGTTCTCCGGTCCGGTCGACCCGACCGCCGGCCTGAGCAACCGGCCACGTGAGCCGATCAGCACCGTCGACCCGGAGGCCGGTGACGACGGCGTGCTGGCGAGTTCGGCGCCGCCGCCCTCGCCGAAGACCCGGCCGGGCGAGTTGACCCCCGAGCAGACCGCCGGCCGCTTCACCTCCGCATGGCTGACCGGCCCAGGCAGCAGCGGGGAGGACTGGCAGAGCCGCCTGCGGCCGCTGTCCACGAGCGCGCTGACCGAAAAGCTGACCGGCGCGGACCCGGAGAGCGTGCCGGCCCGGCAGGTGGCCGGCCAGGTGACCCTCCGGCCCCGGACGGAGTCGTTCGTGGAAGCGCTGGTCCCGCTCGACAGCGGCCGGCTCCGGCTGGAACTGGTGGTCTCGGACGGGCGGTGGCTGGTGGACGTGGTCGACTGGGAGCGGCAATGAGCGCCGCGGCGGACGAGACGGTCCCGCGCCGCCGGCGGTTGCGGCTCGGCGTGCTGGTCACCGCGCTGACCACGGTGCTCGCCCTGCTCTGCTGCGTCGGCGGCGCCGGCGCGTTCTTCCTCACCGAGCTTGGCGGCGACGAGAAGGACGGCCTGACCGCCGGCCTGGGCTGCGACGCCGCCTACCAGGTCGACATCACCGGGGACATGCCACGCTTCACCGAGTACGGCGAGGGGCAGCTGCGCAACGCCGCCGTCATCATCAAGGTCGGCCAGGACATGAAGGTGCCCGCCCGGGGCTGGGTCATCGCGCTGGCCACCGCTATGCAGGAGTCCGCCCTGCGCAACCTCGCCAACACCACCGTGCCGGCGTCGCTCACGCTGCCGCACGAGGGCGTCGGCTCCGACCACGACTCGCTGGGCCTGTTCCAGCAGCGGCCCGGTTGGGGCAGCGTGCAGCAGCGGATGACGCCGTCCTACGCCGCCGGCAAGTTCTATGAGAAGCTGCTGAAGGTGCCGAACTGGCAACGGCGCCCATTGACCGTGGTGGCGCAGCGGGTGCAGGTCAGCGCCTTCCCGGACGCGTACGCCAAGCACGAGGACCTGGCCGGCCGGATCGTCGACGCGCTCGCCGGGGGCGCGGCCCGCACGGTGGAGATCGCCGGAAAGGCGGTCTGCGACGCCGCCGCCGGCGCCCGGATCGCCGCCTCCGGCTGGACCGCTCCACTCCCGGGCGGCATCGTCTCCGGCTTCCGCACCGCCGAACGCCCCAGCCACAACGGGGTCGACCTGGATGCGGACAAGAAGACGCCGATCCACGCCGCGGCCACCGGCCGGGTACTGGTGGCCCGCTGCGACCCCGACCACTCGGGACGGCGGGACTGCGACCGGGACGGCTGGCCCGGCAAGGGCGGCTGCGGCTGGTTCGTGGACATCCTGCACGCCGGCGGTTACGTCACCCGCTACTGCCACCTGATCCAGCGGCCTACGGTGACGCCCGGGCAGGCCGTGGCGGCGGGCCAGGTGATCGGCTACTCCGGCAGCAGCGGAAACTCCTCCGGCCCGCATCTGCACTTCGAGGTGCACACCGACGGCGACCGGTCCAGCCGGGGCGCCATCAATCCTGTGCCGTTCATGCGGGAGCGCGGCGCACCGCTGGTCGGCACCGCATGAGGTTCGCTGGCACATGAGCAATCCCCTGCCCGACCCCTTCGCGGACCAGCCCGACTGGGCGCCGCGGCCGCCCCGACCGGTCGAGATCGTCCCCGCCGCCGGCCGCGTCGACCTGCGGGGCCGGCGGGTGCTGGTCGGCCTGCCCGGCCTCGGCTGGCGCGGCGATCTGCGCGCCGACGAGCAGGTGGTGCAGGGCAGCCGGACGTACGTGCCGGTCATCCCGGAGCACGAGTGGTACCGCGCCGAGGCGGAGCAGGTGGAGGTCTTCGCGCCGCTGGTGCCGGTGGAACGGGTCTGGGTGGAGACGGTGGGCGGACGGGGGTCGGCGGCCCGACCGGCCGGGTCGGGTCTCCGGCTGGTCTCCCTCGACGCGCCCACCCGTCGCCCGCCCACCCCGGTCGTCGAGGCGGACTCGGTGGCTGGCCGACGCGTGGTGCACGTGACGGGAGCGACCGAGCAGCGCGACCTCCGCGCGGTGACCGAGACCTACGCCGGCACGGACGGGGACATCTGCGTCCGAGTGGCGCCGGAGCTGGAGTGGTACCGGTGGGCGTGGCGCGGCCAGGCACCGATCACGTTGGAGGTCCCGGTCCACCTGCTATGGCTTGAATGAGCCCTTAGATCGGCTGGGCAGAGCAGACAAGCCAACCGTTCTGATGTCTGAGCCCGAAGCGCCAAGTGTCCGTAATGCTCTGCTGCACTCCGTCCACCACCGCACTTCGTCTGATCACGGCGACGACAGTTGCGTTGGAGGAGTCGGTCTTCGATACCGCGACATTTTCGATGTTGATCGAGAATGTGACCCCCAACTCCTGCTCCCGGCTTGCGATCTGGTCTCGGAATCCGTCAATGGAAGGGATGACATCGTCGCAGGTGAACAGCCTCGCCTTGTTGTCGTCACGCGCCAGCAGCATGGCTTGGAGATAGTTGACCACCACCACGTCGGGGCTGCTGCGGTCGGGCGCGGTGACGCGGTCGTACAGCACGAAACCGACGACGGCGCCGCCGGCACAGAGCAGCGCCAGCACCCCGGCGACGACCGTGAGGACAGCACGCAGCGGCCGGCGCGGACGTTCCGGCGCCGGGGCCGGCGCGGGCGGCGCCAACTGCTCGGGCGGGGTCCGCTGCGCCGGTACGCGGGAGACCTGGGAACCGGCGGGGGGCTGCACTGATTCCACCTCCTGAGGCTATCGGCTGCGCGCCGCGTACCCAATGCCCCAGATCCCCCGATCGTGGCGAACCGCCGGGCCGGCCGCCGCCGGCGTGGGCGCCCCCGGCGGCCCGGCCGGCGGGATCGGGTGAGCCGGCTCACCACCACGGCAAAGACCGGCGCAGCGCCGACCGACATCCCGGAGCACGGCCCTCGGCTGGGATACCGTCACACCTCGGGGAGGAGATGTCGGCCTCGGGAAGAGAGGTGGACGCGGTGGCGAGTCCGAAGGCGCGAGCCGGTCGGGCCGCCGCGCTGCACCGGCGGGCCGAGGCCGCCGCGACCGCCGCCGCCGGCATCCTCGACGAGATCCGTCCGGCGCCCGCGGACCACCACCGGCAGTACGAGTTGGCGGAGCGGCTCCGGGCGGCCGCGGCCCTCGCCGCACCCGGCTGGGCCGGCGATCCGCTGGAGACCCTGGCCGTGGCCACCCCGCCCGGGGACGGCCCGCCGCCCGTCGTCCGGGTCGGCACCGCCGCGCCACTGGACGACGCCCGGTTCCCCGCGCTGGTGCCGCTGTTCGGCAGTGGACATCTGAGCATTGACGCCGGCGCCGACGATCCGCGGGTGGCCGGCCTGCTCCGGGCCCTCCTGCTCCGGCTGTTCGCCGCGACGCCGGCCGGGGCCCTGCTGGCCCGCGCGGTCGACGGCACCGGTGCCGGGGCGACCTTCGCCGGGTTCGCGGCGCTCGCCGATGCCGGGCTGCTGCCCCCGCCGGCGACCGACGTGGCGGGACTCCGGGCGGTCCTCACCGAGGCCGAGCAGTGGGTGGCCGCGGGCACGGCCCGGCAGCGTGGGCACGACCGTACGTTGCTGCTGGCGGTGGCCGGGCTGCCCGACGGCACGGCCCCATCCGACCTCGCCCGGATCGGGGGGCTGGCCGCCCAGGGGCACCGGGCCGGGCTGCACCTGGTGGTGGCCGGCTGGCCGGCGGGGAACCCACTGCCGCAGGCCACCCCGCTGGCGGTGCGCACCGCGTACGCGTTGCTCGGCGATCCGCCGGGCGTGGGCTTCAGCAGCCCGGGCGCCGAGCCGCCCGGCGGGCTCAACTGCCCGGTCTTCGTGGCGGAGGACCCGCCGGAGGAACTGGTCGTCGGGGTCTGCCT
Organism: Micromonospora sp. NPDC047740; assembly: GCF_043204735.1. NCBI lineage: Bacteria > Bacillati > Actinomycetota > Actinomycetes > Micromonosporales > Micromonosporaceae > Micromonospora > Micromonospora sp. NPDC047740. Next base: position 119,304 of record NZ_JBIDCT010000008.1, on the reverse strand, counting down.
ACGGCTGGCCCGGCAGATCGAGGACGGCAGCCGGCTCGCCCTGACCGACCTGCTCCCAGCGGGCGAACTGTGGGCCGACCGCGCGGTCGACGGGCTGTCCACCATGGTCGGTGACGCCGCGGGGCGACCGGTCAGCCTCGGCTTCACCGAGCTGACCCCGCACTGGCTGGTCAGCGGCCGTTCCGGGGCGGGGCGGTCGGCGTTCCTCACCAACGTGCTGTTCGGCTTGTCCGCCCGCTACGGCCCCGACGAACTGGCCCTCTACCTGGCCGACCTGGGCGACGGCGAGTCCTTCGTGGAGTTCCTCCAGACCGAGCGGGACCGCTCCTGGGTGCCGCAGGTCCGGGCCGCCGGGATGGCCGCCGACCGGGAGTACGTGGCGGACCTGCTCGGCGAACTGACGGCGGAGCTGCGCCGCCGGGAGGAGGCCGGCCGGCGAGCCGGCGGGCAGCGCTACCCGGAGCTGCGCCAGCACCAGGAGCTGCCCCGGATCGTCTGCGTGATCGACAACTTCCCGTTGCTGCTGCACGAGCGGGACCGGTTGGCCATCGACACCCTGGCCCGGCTGGACGCGCTGGCCCGCGCCGCCCGGGCGTACGGGATCCATCTGGTCCTGGCCGGCGAGGGCGACCTCGGCATCGGCGGCCCGCGCGACCCGCTGCTCGGCCAGTTCCCGGTCCGGGTGGCGCTGGCCGGCGGCTCGGCGGTGCTGGAGCCGACGAACGACGCGGCCGCCGGCCTGCCGGTGGGCAGCGCGGTGGTGAACACGGCCGGCGGGCTGGGCGGGCCGCGCGGGGCGACCCGGGGCCACGAGCGGATGATCCGGTTCCCGGACCCGCACGCGGACCTTGAGGTTCTCGCCGAGCTGCGGCACCGCCTCTGGTCGGCCCGACCCGAGAACGCCACCCCGCCGGTGGTCTTCGCCGGGTACGCGCGCCCGCTGCTCGCCAACGACCCGCGCTACCGGGCCGCGCTGGCCGGTCGGGCGCACACACCGGCCGCGTTGCCGGGCCGGGCGGTGGATGTGCGCCGCTCGACGGTGGCCGTACCGCTCGGGCCGGCGGCCGGCAGGAACCTCGCCGTGCTGGGTCGGGACGAGGAGGCGGAACGGCTGCTGCTGACCGCCGCGAGGAGCGTGGCGGCACACCACGGCGCGGCCCGGTTCGTGTTGGCACCACTGGCGCACGGGTCGGTCGAGCCGGCTGCGGCGCTCGCCGCCGAGCTGGCGGAGCGACACGCGGTCGAGACTGTCGACGTGGCCGGCCTGCGGGCGGCGATCGAGGCGGACGAGCCCGGCTACCTCGTGGTGTTCGGGTTGGACGTGCCGGACGCGGCCGAGCTGCCGCCCGATCGGCTGCGGTCGCTGCTGCTGGAGGGGCCGCCGGCCGGGCGGCACCTGCTCGGCTGGTGGCGCTCGGTGGGGCCACTGGTCGGGGTGCTCGGCCCGGAGGGCGAGGTGGACAAGCTCACCGCCGTGGTGGTGACCGACGTGCCCGGCAGCCGGCTGGAGCAGCTCTTCGACCGGCCTGTGCTGTGGCGGCCCCGGCCAGGGCGGGCGATGCTCTGGGACGGCCCGGGCGAGCAGGGGACGGTGCTGGTGCCGTTCGGGGAGGGGCCGCTGCCGTGAGCGCGGACGTCCGGCTCGGCAGCGTGGCGCCGCGCGCCGCCGGGGAGCGAAGCGAGGCGACGGCGTGAGCGAGACCGGCACGCCCGTGCCCACGCCCCGGTCCGGCGGGCCGACGGCCGACGTCGACCCGGCCGAGGCGGCCTGGGCGGACTACGTCGCCGCCGCCCGGCAGCTCGACGGGGTACGCCGGGCGGCGGCGACCGCCGCCAGCGAGCAGGCCCGGTCGGTGGCGGCGGCCCGGGAGGAGCTGACTGCCGTCCGGGAGCGGCTGGCCCCGCAGCAGTCGCGGCTGCGGGAGCTGGGCGTACCGGCGATCTCGCTGGTGCCGACGCCGCCGGAGGTGACCGAGGCGGCCCGGTCGATGGCGGCCGGTCCGGCGGCGGTGCTGGCCGGTCTGCGGACCGCCCGTGGGTGGGCGGACGCCGCCGACGACACGCTTGCCGCGCGCGGCCTGCCCCGGCTGGCGCGCTGGCCGGCGCGCCCACGCAACCTGCTGGTGTACGGGCCGTTGGCGCTGATCGTCCCGCTGATCCAGGTGGTGCTCTTCCTCGCCACCGGCACCAGCCCGGCGAGCGTGCTGGCGCTGGTGGTCGGGCTGCCGATGCCGGCGGTCGCGTTCATGGTGGGCTGGCTGACGGTCGGGCGGCTGTTCCGGCCCCGCCCGACGGACCGGGTGGACCGCACCCCCCGGTTCGGCGCGCTGGTGTGCCTGGTCCCGGCGGTGCTGGCCAGCGCCGGGATCGTCCTGGCCATGCTGGCCGCCTGAGCGCGGCCGGCTGCCGGACGACGACGGGCGCTCCGCCGGCGGCCGCAGGAGGGCGGCGCATGCTCCGCGCAGTCGCCCTACGACGGCGGCCGCGCGCTCCGGGGCGGGAGCACGCGGCCGTCGGGATGTCGAGCGGTCAGCGGGGGATGATCAGGGACATCGCCTCGGCCCGGGACTTGGCGTCGTGCTGGAGGGTGCCCCGCACCGCCGAGGTGATCGTTTTGGCGCCGGATTTCTGGATGCCGCGCATCGCCATGCACATGTGCTCGCACTCGAGCACCACCACGACGCCGCGCGGGGCCAACCGGCTCATCAGCAGGTCGGCGATCTGCGAGGTGAGCCGCTCCTGCACCTGCGGTCGGCGGGCGAAGACCTCGACCAGCCGGGCCAGCTTGGACAGGCCGGTGATCCGGCCGTCCGGCCCGGGGATGTAGCCGATGTGCGCGCTGCCCCGGAACGGGAGCAGGTGGTGCTCGCAGAGGCTCATCACGTCGATGTCCCGGACGAGCACCAGCTCTTCGTGGTTGGCCTCGAAGGTGGTGCTGAGCACCTGCGCCGGATCGACCCGCAGGCCGGCGAAGAGCTCGGCGTACGCGCGGGCGACCCGGGCGGGCGTCTGCTGGAGGCCGTCCCGGTCCGGGTCCTCACCGACAGCGATGAGGATCTCCCGGACCGCCTTCTCGATCCGCGCGAGATCGATGGTCTCCTCCACCGGACGCCCGGTCAGCTTGCCGCTGATCAGGCGCGCGGCGACGTAGTCGAGGCCGTCCTCGCCATCGGGCTCGGTCGCGGAGACGGCCAGCTCCCGGTTAGGGGAGCTGGCCGTCGGGTCGGTGCTCAGTGGGTACCGTCCGAGTTGTTCGCGGACCCGCCGACCGAGGCGCCGTCGGCCTGGGCCTGCGCCTTCAGGGCCTCCTTCTCGGCGGGGGTGAGCACGGGCGGCTCGGTGGAGGGCTGGCGCTTGCCGAAGCCGTGGTACGGGGCCATCGGCGGGCGCTTCGCCACCCGGGCACAGATCCGGGCCATGTCGGCCGTGGAGAGGGTCTCCTTCTCCATCAGCTCGAGCACGATGTTGTCCAGGACGTCCCGGTATTCCACCAGGATCTCCCAGGCCTCGTCGTGGGCCAGCTCGATCAGCGCCCGCATCTCGCCGTCGATCTCCGCGGCCACCGCGTCCGAGTAGTCCCGCTCGTGGCCCATGCTGCGGCCGAGGAACGGCTCGTCGCCGCTGGTGCCGTACTTGATCGCACCGAGCTTGGAGCTCATGCCGTACTGGGTGATCATCGCGCGGGCCAGTTGGGTGGCCTTCTCGATGTCGTTGCCGGCACCGGTGGTCGGCTCGTGGAAGACCAGCTCCTCGGCGGCCCGCCCGCCCAACGCGTACGCCAGGGTGTCGACCATCTCGGCCCGGGTCTGGGTGTACTTGTCCTCGGTCGGCAGGACCAGGGTGTGGCCCAGCGACCGACCCCGGGACAGGATCGTCACCTTGTGCACCGGCGCGGCGTGCGGCAGCGCCCAGGCGACCAGCGCGTGCCCACCCTCGTGGTACGCGGTGATCTTCTTCTCCTGGTCGCTCATCACCCGGGTCCGGCGCTGCGGACCGGCGATCACCCGGTCGATCGACTCCTCCAGGGAGTCGTTGGTGATCGCCCGCTGGTTCTTGCGGGCGGTGAGCAGGGCGGCCTCATTGATCACGTTGGCCAGGTCGGCACCGCTGAAGCCGGGGGTACGCCGGGCGACCGAGTCGAGGTCGACGTCGGGCGTGAACGGCTTGCCCTTGGCGTGCACCCGCAGGATGGCCTTGCGGCCCTCCATGTCGGGGGCGTCGACCGGAATCTGCCGGTCGAAGCGGCCCGGGCGCAGCAGCGCCGGGTCGAGGATGTCCGGCCGGTTGGTGGCGGCGATCAGGATGACGCCGCCCTTGGTGTCGAAGCCGTCCATCTCGACCAGGAGCTGGTTGAGGGTCTGCTCCCGCTCGTCGTGGCCACCGCCCATGCCGGCGCCACGGTGCCGGCCGACGGCGTCGATCTCGTCGACGAAGACGATCGCCGGCGCGTTCGACTTGGCCTGCTCGAAGAGGTCGCGGACCCGGCTGGCGCCGACACCGACGAACATCTCCACGAAGTCCGAGCCGGAGATGGAGTAGAAGGGCACCCCGGCCTCACCGGCCACCGCCCGGGCGAGCAGGGTCTTACCGGTACCGGGCGGGCCGAAGAGCAGCACGCCCTTGGGGATCTTGGCGCCCAGGGCCTGGTACTTCGCCGGGTTCTGCAGGAAGTCCTTGATCTCGTGCAGTTCCTCGACGGCCTCGTCCGCCCCGGCCACGTCCGCGAAGGTGGTCTTCGGCGTGTCCTTGGTGATCATCTTGGCCTTGGACTTGCCGAAGTTGAGCACCCGCGAGCCGCCGCCCTGCATCTGCGACATGAAGAACAGCAGCAGGAGCACCAGCAGGGCGATCGGTAGCAGGTTGACCAGCAGGCTCACCCAGATGCTGTCCGACGACACCTTGGTGTCGGCCGGACCGGTGATCTTGTTTTCGGACTTGGCCTTGAGGACCTCGTTCCAGACCTGGTTGCCCACCTCGTACGGGAACTGAGCCTGGATCTTGTCGGTGGTGGTGTCGTCGAACTTGGCCTTGTCCTTCAGGTCGAGCTGGAGCGTCTGCTCCTTGTCCTGGAAGACGACCTTCTCGATGCCGCCCTTGTTGAGCTGCTCGAGCGCGACCGACGTGTCCACCCGGTGGTAGCTGGGGCCAGCGGTGAACAGCTGACTGAGTACAACGGCGCCGAGGATGACCAGGATGATCCAGACCACCGGTCGGCGGAAGAAACGCGTACGTTCCATACTGTCGTCGGGCATCGAGACGCCCGCATCCTCCTGATCGACGTCCTGACCGTCTGAATGGTGTCGCCGCCTCGGGCGGCGGCCGCAGCCGCCGTGCGGGCCGGCCCCGACCCCGAGGCGCGCCTACTGCCGCGCCGCGGTCATTCGACGGTACACCGTTCGTGCCAGATGTGAGCTCGCGAGCCCGGCACTTACGCGTACGGCGAACCCGGGTTTGAGCCGGCGTGGCGGGGAGCTCCCCACCCGGCCCGCCCGACCGCCCGGTCACGCGGTTCGAGGGGTCGGGCATGGAGGGTGCCTCCACGTCACCGGCATCTACCGTAGACCGGAAGGCTGAAAGCCCGCTGAACGTCCGCTTGACGTAACCAGAGTCTCCCCGGCCGGGTCCGGCCGGCGGGGGGCTCAGGCCCGGGCGTACACCTCGGGCTTCAGGACGCCGACGTAGGGCAGCTCCCGGTACCGCTCGCCGAAGTCCAGGCCGTAGCCGACGACGAACTCGGTCGGGATGTCGAAGCCGACGTACTTGACCGGAACGGGCACCTTGACCGCGTCCGGCTTGCGGAACAGGGCGACCACCTCGACGCTGGCCGCAGAGCGGGACTCCAGGTAGCGCAGCAGCCAGGAGAGGGTCAGGCCGCTGTCGACGATGTCCTCGACCACCACCACGTGCCGGCCGGCGATGTCCCGGTCCAGGTCCTTGAGGATCCGGACCACGCCCGAGGAGGTGGTGCCCTGGCCGTACGAGGAGATGGCCATGAAGTCCAGCTCGGCGGGCGGGCCCTGGCGACCCAGCGCCCGGGCGAAGTCGGCCATGAACATGACCGCGCCCTTGAGCACGCAGACGAGCAGGAGACCGTCGTCGACGTGCGCGTAGTCCGCCGAGACCTGCTTGGCGAGTTCCGCCGTCTTCTCGCGGATCTGCGCCTCGGAGATGATCACGTGGTCGATGTCGGCGTCGTACCAGGAGCCGTCAGCCATGCTCCTAGCCTGCCGTACGCCGGTTCTCCTCCGTCGGCGGGGCCGCCCCTTTTGGCGCGGTCCCGCCGGGGGATTTTCGGTACGGGATGGGCAAATCACCTCAGCAGGTACGGGAGTTCCACCGGCGGCCGTCGTCGGTGGGCTTCCAGTCGGCCGAGTCCCGCGAGTCCGCGGTCAGCCCGGCGGCGCTCGCGACGACGAGGGCGAGCAGCAGGAGCAGGAGCAGCAGGACGGTCATGGCGGCGCTCGCTTTCATGTGGTTGATGTCGGTTTCGCCGCCGGTGCGCACCGGATGTAATCCAGTCTGCGCCCGGATTCCCGGCCCGGACAGCGGCAGGAATGCCACTGGGCATCGATTTCCTGCCACCTGTCGGGTTACCCTCGTCACATGCTCCGATCCGTGGCCGTCATCGCGCTCGACCAGGTCGCCGCGTTCGAACTCGGCGTCCTCGCCGAGGTGTTCGGCACCGACCGCACGGCCGACGGCTTCCCCGGCTACCGCTTCGACGTCTGCACCCTCGACGGCCGGCCGGTCCGCAGCCGCTCCGGCTTCCTGCTCACCCCGCACGCCGATCTGAGCCCGGTGGACGAGGCGGATCTGGTGGCCGTGCCGGCGCACGCCGAGGGGGCACCCGTCCCGGAGCCGGTCCTGGCCGCGCTGCGCCGGGCCGCCGACCGCGGCGCCTGGTTGCTCAGCGTCTGCTCCGGCGCGTACGTGCTGGGCGAGGCGGGGCTGCTCGACGGGCGGGACTGCACCACCCACTGGCGGCACGTGGACGACCTGCAACGCCGGTTCCCGGCGGCCCGGGTGCAGTGCAACTCCCTCTACGTCCAGGACGGGCGGCTGCTGACCAGCGCCGGCACCGCCGCCGGGATCGACGCCTGCCTGCACCTGGTCCGCCAGGAACACGGCTCGGCGACCGCCACCCGGCTGGCCCGGCGGATGGTCGTCCCCCCGCACCGCGACGGCGGCCAGTCCCAGTACGTCGAGGCACCGATCCCGAAGGCGCCGGAGGCACCCACCCTGGAACCGGTGCTGGAGTGGCTGATGGGCCACCTGGACCGGTCGGTGACCGTGGACGAGTTGGCCGCCCGGGCCGGCATGGCGCCGCGTACCTTCGCCCGCCGGTTCCGCGCCGAGACCGGCACCACCCCGCACGACTGGCTCACCAACCAGCGGGTGCTGCTCGCCCGGCGGCTGCTCGAGGAGACCCGGCTGAGCGTGGACAGCGTCGCCGACCAGGCCGGCTTCGGCGACGCGGCGGCGCTGCGGCACCACTTCACCCGCCGGGTGGGCACCACCCCGCACGCCTACCGGACCACGTTCCGGGAACGGGTCGAGGCCTGATCACCAGCCCAGCATCGCGCCGTCGATTCGGGACTCGGACCCGGCCACGTACCCGCCGGAGGGCGAGCGCCAGATCGCCTGGCCGTACCCGAAGACCGACGGCTCCGCCGCGACGGTGACCTCGTGCCCCCGGGCCCGCAGGCCGGCGACCAGCTCCGGGTCGAGCGCCGGCTCGACCAGCAGGGTCCGCCCGGCGTGCCAGTACCAGCGCGGGGCGTCCAGGGCGGCCTGCGGGTCGCGCCCGTCGTCCAGGGTCGCGGAGACCAGCTGCACGTGCCCCTGCGGCTGCATGTGCCCGCCCATCAGGCCGAACGGGCCGACCGGGGCGCCGTCCCGGGTCAGGAAGCCCGGGATGATGGTGTGGAACGGGCGCTTCGCCGGACCCACCACGTTCGGGTGGTCGGGGTCGAGCCGGAAGCCGAGGCCCCGGTTCTGCAGCGCGAAGCCGTGCCCGGGCAGCACCACGTGCGAGCCGAAGGCCAGGTAGGTGGACTGGATCAGGCTGACCATCATGCCGCCGGCGTCCGCGGTGCAGAGGTAGACGGTGCCGCCGCGCTCCGGCTCGCCGGCCACCGGCTCGCCCGCGCGCCCGGTGACCAGCGCCCGGCGGGCCGCCGCGTACGCCGGGTCGAGCAGGGCCGCCGTGGGCACTTCCGCCCGTTCCGGGTCGGCGACGTACGCGTGCGCGTCGGCGAAGCCGAGCTTCACCGCCTCGATCTGCCAGTGCAGCCGTTCCTCCGGGCTCAGCGCGGCCAGGTCCACTCCGTCCAGGATGTCCAGGGCCAGCAGCGCCGCGATCCCCTGCCCGTTCGGCGGCAGCTCCCACACCTCGTGCCCGCGGTAGCGGACCCGCACCGGATCCACCCAGGTGGACCGGTGCCGGGCCAGGTCGTCGCCGGTGACGAACCCGCCGGTCCGGGCCGCGTGCCCGTCGAGCGCCGCCGCGATCCGCCCCCGGTAGAAGTCCTCCGCACCGCTGTCGGCGATCCGCCGCAGCGTCCCGGCCGCGTCCGGGTTGCGCCACCGCTCCCCCGGTCGCGGCGCCCGGCCGCCCACGGTGAACACCCGGCGGAACTCGGCGTGCTCCGCGCCCACCAGCCCGTTGTGGGCGGCGACGCCGCGCGCCCAGGTGGCGGCGGTGCCGGCGGCGACCGGGTAGCCGCGCTCGGCGTAGCCGATCGCGTCGGCGAAGAGGTCGGCGAAGGGCAGCGACCCGAACCGGTCGTGCAGGTCCCGCCAGCCGGCCGGCGCGCCGGGCACGGTCACCGGCAGCCAGCCCCGGGCCGGCATGGTCGGCCCGGCCGCCTGCGCGCCGCCGAGCGCGTCGACCGGTGGCGCGCCCCGCCGGTCGGTCGCGGCCAGCACCAGCTCCCGGGTCAGCGCCGCGGGTGACCGGCCGGAGGCGTTCAACCCGTGCAGCCGCTCGCCGTCCCAGACGATCGCGAACAGGTCGCCGCCGATGTCGTTCGACGGTGGCTGCACCACGGTCAGGGTGATCGCGGTGGCCAGCGCGGCGTCGACAGCGTTGCCGCCGCGCCGCAGCACGGCCAGGCCCGCGGCCGCCGCGAGCGGCTGGCTGGTCGCGACGGCACCGTTGGGGGCGAGCAGCGGCTGTCGGGGGTACGCCATCCGCCCTGTCTACCGCCTCCGGCGGCTCCCGGCGAGACCCCGGCCCGCTGATCACGCCACCTCGGCGATGTGGGGGCATCAGTGGCCGGCGGTCACCGCCACCTCGGCGATTTCGCGGTCCGCCTCTCCGCCTCGGCGACCTGGCGGCATCCCCCGTGCCAGGTCACCCCAGCTCGGCGAACTGGCGGCCGCGGGCACCCGGAGGCCGGCGGCCACCGGGTCAGGTGGTCAGGCGGCCGTCGCGGCGGACCACCGGCAGCCCACCGGGCAGGTGCACGGCGCCCTGTCCGTGCCAGTCGGTGACCAGGGCGTCCAGCGCGGCGACGTGCCGGTGCGACAGGGCGGCCGGAACGGCGCCCAACTCCCGGGCCCAGGCGTGCAGCACCCGGGTGCGGACCGCCGGCGGCAGCGCGGCCAGCGCCTCGACCGCGAGCCCGCCCCCGGCCGCCCGTACGTCGGCGAGCGCGGCGGCGGCGTGGGCGTCGAGGGCGGCGGCGTCGGCCGCCACCAGGCGGGCGGTCCGGGCCAGGTTGTCCACCACCCCCGGGCCGAGCGCGCGGACCAGCGCCGGCAGCACCTCGGCCCGGACCCGGGACCGGGCGTACGCCGGGTCGGTGTTGTGCGGATCGTCCCACGGGGTGAGCCCGAGCGCCGCGCACGCCTTGCGGGTGTCCTCCCGGGAGACGTCGAGCAGCGGACGCAGCAGCGGCACCCCGGCCAGCTCGCGGCGCTCCGGCATGCCGGCCAGGCCGCGCGGGCCGGCGCCCCGGGCCAGCGCGAGCAGCACCGTCTCGGCCTGGTCGTCGCGGGTGTGCCCGAGCAGCACCGCGATCGCCCCGTGCCGCCGGCCGGCGGCGACCAGCGCCTCGTACCGGGCGTCGCGGGCGGCCGCCTCCGGGCCGCCGGTACGCCCGTCGACCCGCACCGGCACCGCCTCCACCGGATCCAGGCCCCGCTCGCGGGCCCAACCGGCCACCGCCTCGGCCCGCTCCGCGGAGCCGGGTTGCAGGCCGTGGTCGACGGTCACCAGGCCGGCGCGCCGGCCGAGGCGGGGCGCCACGAAGGCGGTGGCCGCGGCCAGCGCGAGCGAGTCAGCGCCGCCGGAGCAGGCCACCAGCACCGGCCCGTCCCCGGGCAGCCCGGTCAACGCCCGGCGGACGGCGACCCGGACGGCGGCGACCGGCGGGGCGAGCGCGGCCACGGGCTCAGGAGGCGGCCGGGGTGGCGCCGGTCGGCCCGTGCACCCGGGCCACCCAGGCGTCCGGGTCGCCCAGCTCGTCCAGCCGGGGCAGGGTCAGCGGCGAATCGAAGATCTTGTTGAAGCCGGCCATGCCGACCCGGTCGACCACGCCGTGCACGAACTTGCGGCCCTCGGCGTACTGGCGCATCTTGACCTCGATGCCGAGCAGCCGGCGGATGGCCTTCTCCAGCGGGTTGCCCGACTCCCGGCGCCGGTTGAACGCCGCGCGGATCGACTCCACGCTCGGGATGACCTGCGGGCCGACGCCGTCCATGACGAACTCGGCGTGCCCCTCCAGCAGGGTCATCAGCGCGGTGAGCCGGTCGAGCACGGCCCGCTGCGCCGGGGTCTGCACGATGTCCAGCACGCTCGCCCGGCTGTCCGGGTCCTTCACCGCGTCGGAGAGCGTGGCGATCCCCCGGCGCAGCCGTTCCAGCAGGTGTTCGCCCGCCTGCGCGGCGTCCACGAACGCCTGCACCTCGCTCAGGAAGTACGCGCGCATCCACGGCACGGCGGTGAACTGGGTCCGGTGGGTCACCTCGTGCAGGCAGACCCAGAGCCGGAAGTCCCGGGAGTCGGCCCCCAGCTTCCGCTCCACCTCGACGATGTTCGGCGCCACCAGCAGGAGCTGGCCGGGGTCGCCGGCGAAGACCTCGTACTGGCCGAGCACCCGGCCGGAGAGGTACGCCAGCACGGTCCCGGCCTGCACCCCGGTGAGCCGGGAGCCGATCGCCTCGGTCAGCGGCCCGGGGCGCTTGTCCCCGGAGAGGCGGTTCACCAGCGGGCTGATCACCTCGCGCAGCCCGGCGATGTTCGCGGCCGCCCAGTCCCGGCGGTCGACCACCCGTACGGGCGGGTGGGTGACCTGGGCCCGCAGGCCGGTGTAGTCGGCGACGTGCCCGGCCGCCTCCTCGGTCAGCCGTCGCAGCTCGCTGACCACGTCGGTGGCCTCGGCGTACGACACCCGGGGGCCCGACTTGCCCAGTGCCCCCGCGGTGGCGGCGGCCAGATCCCAGTCCACGAACTGCGCCATGAACCCACCGTACCCGCGCCGCGACACCCCGACCTGCGCTCGCGCCCGCCGATCGACGCCGGTCGCGCCGGTCAGCGGCAGCCGCAGCGGGCCAGCGCGGAGCTGATCCGGTCGAGGGCCTCCCGGGTCTCGTCGAGGCTGCCGGTGGTCCGGTCGGTGAGCACGGCGAAGGTGAGCAGCCGGTTGTCGGCGGTGGTGACCAGGCCGGCGATCGCGTTGACCCCGGTCAGCGTGCCGGTCTTGGCCCGGACCACGCCGGCCCCGGCCTTGGTCACCGACGCCTGGTAGCGGTCGCCGAGGGTGCCGGACCAGGCACCGACCGGCAGTCCGCCGAAGATCGCCGCCAGCTCGGGGTGGCTGCCGTTGCCGGCGAGGGTGATCAGGTCGGTGAGCAGCGACGGGCTGATCCGGTTGGTCCGGGACAGGCCGCTGCCGTCCGCCAGGCTGATCTCGTCGGCCGGCAGGCCCAGCTCGCCGATCACCTGGTCGGTGGCGGCCGCGCCCCCGACGAACGACGCCGGCTGGCCCTTGGCGAGGGCCACCTGCCGGGCCAGGTACTCGGCGATCACGTTGTCGCTGTCGCTGATCATGATGTCGACCAGCCGGACCAGCGGCAACGACTCGACCTTGCCCAGCTCGGCGCCGGGCGCAGGCGCCGCCCCGGCCGAGGCGCCGGGGGCGCTGCCCCGCTTGACCTCCGCGGCGGCGCCGGAGAGCCCGAGCAGCTTCGCGAACTGCCGGCCGGCGGTCAGGTCCGGCTGGGGCACCCGCTCGGCCGCGCCGTGGGTGTCGTCGAAGTTCTTCCGGGCCTCCTCCGGGTCCTTCCGGGCGGCGTCCGTCGTCAGCGCGCTGATCGCCGCGCCGAACCCGCCGGTGGGGATGTCGTCGTCCCAGCCGGGCTCGTACACCGGGCCGCTGAACAGCGACGAGTCGACCGTGACCTTCGTCGGAGCGGTGCCGCCGAGCGCCTTGCGGACCTGGGCGGCGAGGTCGTCCAACCGCGCCGCGTTCGGGTAGAAGCCGTTCTTGTCGACCGCGAGGGTCGGGTCGCCGCCGCCCACCAGGACCACCTCGCCGGGGGCCGCGCCGGCCACCGCGCGGGTGGCGATCCGGTACGCCGGCCCCCGGGCGACCAGCACCGCGACGGCCGTCGCCAGCTTGGTCACCGACGCGGGAACGGTGGGGGTGTCCTGGCCGCGACCGTAGAGCTGCTGGCCGGTGGTCACGTCGGCCACCGACAGGTTCACCCGGTCACCGAGCGCCGCGGCGCCGACCAGCGGTTCGAGCGCGGCGCGTACCCCGTCGGGGGTCGGCTGTGGTGCGTTGGCGTCGAGGCCGGCCAGCACGGCCGGCGGGTCGGGCTCGGGTGGCTGGGCGCTCGCCCGGGGCGCGCCGGCCTCGCCGCCCAGCCAGCCGGCGAGCGGGCCGGGGCGGACCACGACCAGCCCGACGGCGGCCAGGGCGATCACCAGCACGGCGGCCAGCACCGTCAGCAGCCGGACCCGGCTCCGGCGCGGGGGCGGGGGCGGAACCGGTGCGGCACCGTACGGCGGGGCGGGCGGGCTCACCGGCATCCCACCGGCCGGCGGGCTCACCGGCACCCCGCCGGGTGCGTCGTGCGTGGGCCAGTTCAGCGGGCCCGGGCCGTACTGCCCCGGGTCGGCCCGGCCCACCGGGTTGGCGCCGTACCCCTGCTGGTCGCGGCCGACGGAGGCGGACCCGGTCACCCGCCCGGGGGTACGCGGAAGATGCGCGTCGGGGACCGGTACCCGGCCGGTGGCGCCGCCGGACCCGGAACCGCCGAAGTTCCGCCCGTCAACCCCCTCGGGGCGGTAGTGTGAATCTTCCCTCCCCACGACCCCCTCCTCCCCCGCTCAAAAGCACCCTGGGTGACACTACTTCGGTCCGAACACTATGCGGCGGCCGGAGCCGGCGGGGGTCATTCAGCCTTCCCCGGGAGCGGCGCCACTGGTTTCCGTTAGCCAGCGTGGGCAAACGAGGGAGCGTGCGAGATGGATTTCGACGTCACGGTTGAGATCCCCAAGGGTCACCGGAACAAGTACGAGGTGGACCACGCGACCGGCCGGATCCGGCTGGACCGCACCCTCTTCACCTCCACGCAGTACCCGGCTGACTACGGCTTCATCGAGGGCACTCTGGGCGAGGACGGCGACCCGCTGGACGCGCTGGTGCTGGTCCCCGAGCCCACCTTCCCGGGCTGCCTGATCCGCTGCCGCACCATCGGCATGTTCCGTATGACGGACGAGAAGGGCGGCGACGACAAGGTCCTCTGCGTCCCCTACGAGGACCCGCGTCAGGAGCACCTGCGGGACATCCACCACCTGGGCGAGTTCGACCGGCTGGAGATCCAGCACTTCTTCGAGGTGTACAAGGACCTGGAGCCGGGCAAGTCGGTCGAGGGCGCGACCTGGGTGGGTCGTACCGAGGCCGAGGCCGAGATCCAGGCCTCGTACCAGCGCGCCAAGGAGGCCGCCGAGCGCGGCGAGCACCACTGATTTTCGACGTCGACGGGCCCGGGCCGCTCAGCCGAGCGACCCGGGCCCGCGCGTTGGCTCAGCCGAGCAGGCCGCGGGCCCGGTCGTAGAGGTCGAGCACTGCGCAGGCCACCGGCACCAGGGACACCACCAGCGCGGTGTCGGTCAGGTCGGCCAGCCGACCGAGGTACGGGGAGACCGGCCGCTGGGCGTACCGGGCGCCGGCCGCCACGGCGACCAGGGCCAGGGCGAGCCCGCCGACGGCCAGCGCGAGCCGGCCGGTCGGACCGGCGCGGTCGGCGAGCACCGCGCCGAGCAGGGCGTACCCGGCCAGCCCGGCGGCCACCGCGGGCACCCGGTGGCGGACCGCCACGAAGAGCCGGGAGCGCAGCAGCAGCACCGCGCAGCCGGCCGCCGCCAGCAGCCGCCCGGCCAGCCCGCCGGCGGTGGCGAGCACCACCGTGGCGGCGACCGCCAGCACGGCGTGCCCGAGCAGCATCCCGGTCAGCATCTCCTCGGTCCGGGCCACCGCCGCGTACACCCGCCCCTGATCCGGCAGGTCGCGGACCCCGTCGGGAGCGCCGGCCGGGGTGGTGACGGGCAGGGTGATCGGCGGCAGCGGCAGCTTGCCGAGCCGGATGGCCAGCAGGGGCAGCCCGCCGAGCGCGAAGACCAGCCCGCAGAACAGCACGGCGGCGGCGCCGGCCGGGTCGAGCAGGAACCCGCCGAGGGCGGCGAGCACGCCGCCCGCGCCGGTGGTCGCGCCGGCCACGACGACCCGGGACCGGCTGGCCACCCCGAGCAGGCCGAGCACCGACACCAGGAGCAGCGCCACCGAGCCGGCCAGCAGCTCGGGCGCGCCGACCCAGCGCAGCGGCCCGAACGGGCCGACCGGGTCGCCGGAGCCGACCGCGAGGGCACCGGCCGCGGCGGCGTACGGCAGGGCGTACCCACCCAGGGTCGCGCCGATTGGCGCATCGCCGTACGCCCGGGAGGCGGCGGTGGCGGCGAGCACGAGGAGCAGGGCCACCGCGGTGGCGACCGGCCAGCCGCTCCGGTGCTCGGGCCCGGCGGCGAGCACGGCGAGCAGCCCCACGGCGAGCGGCACGCCCGCCCCGGCCAGCGTGGCGGCCCGGGTGGCCGCGGGCGACCAGGCGGCACCCCGGCGGCGCGCTCCAACGGCGATCGCCTCGATCACGTCGTCGTACTCCAGCTCGGGCCACTCGGCGCGGGCCGGAACGAGGTGCAGCACCTCGCCGTCGCGGACGCCCTGGGGCAGCAACGCCTGCGCCGTGGCCAGCACCGCGCCGTCGGTGCGGCGCAGCACCCAGCCGCCGTGCCGCTCCCCGTCGTCGGCCAACCCTTCGCCGGCGTGCCGGAGCACCTCCGGCAGCAGCTCGGCCAGGGGGACCTGCTCCGGCAGGGCCACGTCCACCCGGCGCTGCGGAGCGCTGATGGTGACCCGGGCCAGCCCGCTTGTCATCGATATTTCTCCATGGTGAGCGGAAACGGCGGCTGACGGACGACAGGACTTTACCTACGATGAGCCAGGCTCAGGTTACCGAGAGCCATGGGAGGCTGTGTGTCCACTGTGGTCATCAAGCGACCGGCACGCCGTCCGGCGCCGGAGATACCGGCCGGCGAGCTGCCCGTCGAGGCACCGCCGGAGATCCCGGTGGCCACCGGCGGGCGCTGGCAGCAGGCGCTGATGGTGCTGCCCATGCTCGGCGGCACGGTGGCGATGGCGATGATGTTCGGCCGGGGCGGCGGGGCCTACTCGTACGTGGTGGGCGGCATGTTCGGGCTCTCCTCGCTGGCGATGCTGGTGACCTCCTGGGGCAGCGCCGGCCCGAGAAAGTCGGAGCTGATGGCCGCCCGCCGGGACTACCTGCGGCACCTGGCCACGCTGCGGCGCCGGGTCCGGGAGACCGCCGGGGCGCAGCGGGCCGGGCTCTACTACCGGCACCCCGACCCCGGCCGGCTCTGGTCGACAGTGGACAGCCATCGGGTCTGGGAGCGGCGGCCGGGCGACCCCGATTTCGCCGTGGTCCGGGTCGGGGTCGGACCGCAGACGTTGGCCACCCCGCTGGTCCCTCCGGTCACCCGGCCGCTGGAAGGAGCTGGAGCCGATGACGGCGGGGGCGCTGCGGCGCTTCCTCGACGCGTACGCGGTGGTGCCGGACCTGCCGGTGGCGCTGTCACTGCGCAGCTTCGCCCGGGTGTTCGTGCGTGGCCCGGACCTGCGACAACTCGACCCACGCAGGGCCGGCTCGCCGGCCGCGCAGGCGCTGGCCCGGGCCATGCTCACCCAGCTCGCCGTCTTCCACGCCCCGGACGAACTGCTGATCGCGGTCTGCGCCGGTCCCGAGCGGCGGGCGTGCTGGGAGTGGGTCAAGTGGCTGCCGCACGCCCACCACCCGACCCGCACCGACGCGCTCGGCCCGGTCCGGCTGGTCACCAGCTCCGCCGCCGAGCTGGAGCGGCTGCTCGACGAGGTGCTGGCCAGCCGCTCCCGGTTCAGCCCGGCCGGTCCGGCCACCGACGGCCCGCACGTGGTGGTGGTGCTCGACGGCGGCGACCTGACCGGGGCCACCGACCTCGCCGGGGACGGCGGCATTGACGCGGTCACCGTGCTCGACCTGGACACCCCGCCGCCCCGCCTGCTCGACCGGTACGCCCTCCTGCTCGACCTGGCCGACGGCCGGCTGCGTTCGCACTCCGCCGAGGGGCACGCCGAGGTCGGCACCGCGGACGGGCTGGCCCTCGCCGACGCCGAGGCCGTCGCCCGCCGGCTCGCCCCGCTGCGGCTTGCCGGCACGGTACGCGGACCCGACGCCCCGCCCGGCGCCGAGCCCGGCCTGCCCGAGCTGCTCGGCACCGGTGACCCGGAGAACTTCACGGCCGAGCAGGGCTGGGCCCCACGGGCCGCCCGGGACCGGCTGCGGGTGCCGATCGGGGTGGGCGCCGACGGCGGCGCGATCGAGCTGGACCTCAAGGAGTCCGCGCAGGACGGCATGGGCCCGCACGGTCTGCTCATCGGCGCGACCGGCTCCGGCAAGTCGGAGCTGCTCCGGACGCTGGTGCTGGGGCTGGCCGCCACGCACAGCTCGGAGCAGCTCAACTTCGTCCTGGTCGACTTCAAGGGCGGGGCCACCTTCGCGCCCTTCGAGCGGCTGCCGCACACCGCCGCGGTGATCACCAACCTGGCCGACGCGCTGCCCCTGGTCGACCGCATGGTCGACGCGATCAACGGTGAGCTGACGCGCCGACAGGAGTTGCTCCGCCGGGCCGGCAACTTCGCCAGCCTGCGCGACTACGAGCGGGCCCGGGCGGCCGGCAGCCCACTCGCCCCGCTGCCGTCGCTGCTGCTCATCTGCGACGAGTTCTCCGAACTGCTCTCGGCCAAGCCGGACTTCATCGGCCTCTTCGTCCAGATCGGCCGGGTCGGCCGGTCGCTCGGCGTACACCTGCTGCTGGCCTCGCAGCGGTTGGAGGAGGGACGGCTGCGCGGGCTGGACACGCACCTGTCGTACCGGATCGGGTTGCGGACCTTCTCGGCGCTGGAGTCCCGGACGGTGCTCGGGGTGCCGGACGCGCACGAGTTGCCCCGCTCCCCCGGGCACGGCTACCTGCGCTCGGGCACCGACCCGCTGGTCCGGTTCAAGGCCGCGTACGTCTCCGGCCCGGTGCGCCGCCGGTCCGACGCGGCGGGTAGGCCCGGTGCCGGACCGCCCCGGCTGCACGCCTTCTCCACCCATCCGGTGCCGTTGCCCGAACCGGCCGCCCCGGCCGCGCTCCCCGCCGCGGAGGAGCTGACCGAATCCCTGCTCGACCTGCTGGTCGGGCGGCTGGCCGGGCAGGGCCCGCCGGCGCACCAGGTGTGGCTGCCGCCGCTGGACGAGTCCCCCGCCCTGGACGAGCTGTTCGGTCCGGTGGGTCCCGACCCGGTTCGCGGGCTGGCCGTGGGCAACCCCGAGCTGCACGGCGCCCTCCAGGTGCCGGTGGCTGTGGTGGACAAACCGCTCGAGCAGCGGCGGGACCTGTACTGGCTGGCCCTGGACGGGGCGGCCGGGCACGTCGCGGTGGTCGGCACCACCCGCAGCGGCCGGTCCACCCTGCTGCGGACGCTGATCTGCGCGCTGGCGCTCACCCACACCCCGGCCGAGGCACAGGTCTACTGCCTGGACTTCGGCGGGGCGCTCGCCGCGCTGCGCGACCTGCCGCACGTGGGCGGGGTCAGCGGGCGCGCCGACGCCACCGCCGTACGCCGGACCGTGGGCGAGATCGCCGCCCTGCTGGCCGAGCGGGAGCGGCGCTTCGCCGAGGCGGGCGTGGAGTCGATGGCGGCCTGGCGCCGGCGGCGGGCGGCGACGCTGGCCGGCGGGCAGCCGGGCACCGACCCGTTCGGCGACGTCTTCCTGGTCGTGGACGGCTGGAACAGCCTGCGCAACGACTACGAGGACCTGGAACCGCTGGTCACCGAGTTGGCCACCCGGGGTCTGGCGTACGGGGTGCACGTGGTGGCCACCGCCCTGCGCTGGTCGGACTTCCGGCCGGCGATCCGGGACCTCTTCGGCTCGCGGCTGGAACTGCGCCTCGGCGACCCGGCCGACTCGGTGGTGGTGAAGCGACCTGTCGCCGCGACCGTGCCGGAGGAGCAGCCGGGACGCGGGATCACCCCGGGCGGCCTGCACTTCCTCGCCGCCCAGCCGCGCGTGGCTGGCCTGGGCGCGGAGACCACCGACCTGGTCAAGGCGGTTGCCGGGGCCTGGGCCGGGCCCGCCGCGCCCCGGGTCCGGCTGCTCCCGCCGGTGCTGCCGTACGCCGAGCTGGACCAGCAGGCGACCAGCGGGCTGGCCTTCCCGATCGGGGTGGCCGAGGCGGACCTGCGCCCGGTGGTGCTGGACTTCGCCACCGAGCCGAACTTCGTGGTCTTCGGCGACGCCGAGTGCGGCAAGTCGTCGTTCCTGCGCGCGCTGGCCACCTCGATCGTCAACCGGTTCACCCCGGAGCAGGCCCGGGTGATCCTGGTGGACTACCGGCGCAGCCTGATCGGCACGATCGAGACGGCGCACCTGATCGGGTACGGCACGGCCGCGCCGCACACCACCGAGCTGATCGAGTCGGCGGCCGGCTACCTGCAGGGGCGCCTCCCCGGGCCGGAGGTCACCCCGGCCGAGCTGCGCAGCCGGTCCTGGTGGGCCGGGCCCGAACTGTTCGTGCTGGTGGACGACTACGACCTGGTGGCCGGTGGCCCCAGCAACCGTTGCGCGCCCTGGAGGAGCACCTGCCGCACGCCCGGGACGTCGGCCTGCACCTGGTGCTGGCCCGCCGCTCCGGCGGTGCCGGCCGGACCTCGTACGAGCCGATCATCCAGCGGCTGCGGGAACTCTCCACCGCCGGTCTGGTGATGTCGGGCGCCCCGGAAGAGGGCCCGCTCGTCGATCAGGTGAAGGCCGGTCCGCTACCGCCCGGCCGGGGCCGCCTGGTCACCCGCCGGGAGGGCGTACGCCTGGTGCAGCTGGCCCACCTGCCGGCCGGGTGACGGTGTCCGTGACCGGCACCGTGGCGTACGGGAAAACCGGTAATCTCCGAGCAGCATGTTTCGGTGGCGATGAACGGCTGGGGAATGTGACCGGGGATCGGCAGTCAGCGAGGGCGGCCCGACGGCTCGTCGGGCGCGCGCTGCTCGGTGCGGCGGGCGCGCTCGCCACCGTGGCCGGCCCGCTGGCCCCGCCCGCGCACGCCGCCCCGGCCACCGCCGCCCCGGGGCCGGCCTGGCTGTCGCCGGCACCCAGCCGGGTGGACCAGGTCCGCGAGGAGCAGTGGCAGCTCGACGAGCTGCGGGCGAAGACCGCCTGGCGCGGCTCGACCGGACGCGGTGTGGTGGTCGCGGTCATCGACTCCGGAGTGGACGGTTCCCACCCGGACCTGGTCGGCCAGGTGCTCCCCGGCATCGACCTGGTCTCGCCGGACGGGGCCGACGGCCCGGATCCGGTGGGTCATGGCACCACGGTCGCCGGGCTGATCGCCGGACGCGCCGACGACGACCGGGGCGTGGTCGGCCTCGCGCCCGATGCCAAGATCCTCCCGGTCCGGGTGCTCGACGACGAGAACCGGTACGACGACGCGATGATCGTCGCCAAGGGGGTGCGCTGGGCGGTCGACAACGGCGCCCGCGTGATCAACCTGTCCCTCGGCGGCAGCAGCGACAGCCCCGCCCTGGCCGCCGCCCTCGACTACGCCTTCGCCCGCGACGTCGTGGTGGTCGCCTGCACCGGCAACCTGGCCACCTCGAACAGCCCCAAGGTCTGGTACCCGGCCCGGGAGCCGGGCGTGATCGCCGTGGCCGGCCTGGAACGCAACACCAAGAACCTGTGGTCCGGCTCGATCACCGGCCACGAGACGGTGGTCACCGCGCCCGCGACCGCGCTCTACGGAGCCCGCCCCGACAGCGGCTACTGGCGGGTGCAGGGCACCAGCTTCGCTTCCCCGCTGGTCGCGGCGACCGCCGCCCTGATCCGCGCCCGGTACCCGCAGATGTCCGCCGGGGACGTCGTCAACCGGATCATCAGGACCGCGCGGGACCTGGGCCCGACCGGCCGCGACGACCGGTTCGGCTACGGCATGGTGGACCCGGTGGCCGCGCTGACCACCGACGTGCCGTCGGTGGGGCGCAACCCGCTCGACGACAACGACTCTCCCGGGGTGGTGGGCTTCGGCCCGGCACCCGGCACCGGGCCGGACACCCGGGCCGCCGCCGGGCAGGGCGCCAATCCGTTCGGCTTCGCCGCGCCGAAGAAGCAGCCCCCGTGGGCGGCCCACCCGGCCGGCCAGACCGACGACCCGGCGCCGGAACGGCTCTGGACCGGGCTCGCCCTGTTCGTCGCCCTGGTCACCGGTGCCGCGCTGGTGGTCCGCCGGTTCCGCCAGTCGCGCCGCTGACCCGGGCCGCGGTCTGGCCGGGAACTGCCGTGGGTAGTGGTCAGCACATGAACGCGTCGACTGCGGGCGGCCAGCGGTCCTGGCGGACCCGCCGATTGGACCCGGACGATTCGCTGGGGCTGCGGCTCACCCTGGCCGCCGCCGCGGCGTTCCTGGTGCTGGTGCCGTTCGCCCTGCTGGCGCTCCTGGTGCTGGCCGCCTGGCCGCCCCTGTTCCGGCTGGACGTCACGGTCACCGACGCGCTGCACCGGTACGCCCTCCACCACCCGGCATGGGTGCGGCTGATGAGTGTCTGGACGGACGTCTTCGCGCCCAACCCGCTGCGCGCCGCCACGGCGGTCGTGGTGGCCTGGCTGCTGCTCCGCCGGGCCCGGCGGCTGGCCCTCTGGGTGGTCACCACGATGACCGTCGGCGGCCTGCTCGGCGCCCTGCTCAAGGTGCTGGTCGGCCGGCAGCGGCCGGACCTGCTCGACCCGGTGGCCCGGGCGGCCGGGTTCGCCTTCCCTTCCGGGCACGCGTTGAACGCGACCCTGGCCGCCGGGGTGCTGCTGCTGGTCTTCCTGCCGTTCACCCGGGGCCGGCGGCTGCTGCGCTGGGCGCTCTGGACCGCGGCGGTGCTGATCACCGTGGTGACCGGCCTCAGCCGGATCGCGCTCGGGGTGCACTGGACCAGCGACGTGGTGGGCGGGTGGCTGCTCGGCGTGGCGGTGCTCGCCGCCACCACGGCCGCGTTCAGCACATGGCGGGCCCGGACCGGTCACCACCGGGCGCGGACCGTCCGGGAGGGCGTCGAGCCGGAACTCGCCGATCCCCGGCGGAACGGCACGCAACTGTAGGTCGATCCGACCGCGCCGGACGTGGGGCTGCCGGCGCCGGTCGGGCGGTCTGCCGCCGCCGGTCGGCTCAGGTGCAGTCGCCGGTGCCGACCGCCCGGGTACGCTCCGCGCCGGCCAGCGCCACCGACCGGGCCTCGGCGGCGGTCACCGCGAAGCCGGTGTTCGGGTCGTCGGCCGCCGCCGCGAAGATCACCCCGAGCACCAGCCCGTTCGAGGAGACCAGCGGTCCGCCCGAGTTGCCGCTGCGCACCAGCGCCCGGATCGTGTAGATCTCCCGGGTCACGTCCCCCGAGGAGTAGATGTCCGGCCCGGTGATCCGGTCGACGTCCCGGATCCGGGCCGGGCGGGCGTCGTACGGGCCGTCGAGGGGGAAGCCCAGCACGATGGCGTCCGCCCCACTGCCGGCCGACCCGGCGGCGAAGCGCAGCGACGGACCGGGCAGCCCCGGCACGTGCAGCACGGCCAGGTCCCGGGCCGGGTCGTAGACGACCACCTCGCCGTCGTACCGCTCGCCGCGCAGCTCCACGGCCACCGAGCGGGTGCCCGCCACCACGTGCGCGTTGGTCATCACCCGGTCGTCCGCGTACACGAAGCCGGAGCCCTCGATGCGGCGGGCGCAGCTCGGCGCGGAGCCCAGCACCTTCACCACCGACCGCTGGCTGTTCGCCACCACCTCGGAGCCGGCCAGCGCCGGGTCCGGCGGGGCGACCTGGCGGGCGCGGGTCGGTGCCAGGTCACCGAAGACGTCCGGGAAGCCATTGGTGTCGACCGTGTCGCGCAGCGCCGTGGAGAGCTGCTGCGCCTTGTCGGGCAGGACCCGGTCGACCACGGTGAGCAGAGCGCTGTTGCGGACCGAGGAGGCAAGCCAGGGCAGCGACGAGGAGCCCAGCGGCACCGCCACCAGCCAGGCCACCAGCATGACCGCGAAGACCGAGATGAGGGCCCCGCCGATGTCGTCGATCTTCCGCCCGGCGCGGCCGGTGATCGCGGCCCGCAGGTTGGCGCCGAGCCAGCCGGCGAGCGCCTGGCCGATCACGGCGAGCCCGAAGATCGCCACGAGGGAGATCAGCACCCGGGCGCCGCTGTCGGTGAACTGCCGGGCCGCCAGCGGGCCGACCTGGAGCCCC
The DNA here is from genome assembly GCF_043204735.1 of Micromonospora sp. NPDC047740. Classification (NCBI taxonomy): domain Bacteria; kingdom Bacillati; phylum Actinomycetota; class Actinomycetes; order Micromonosporales; family Micromonosporaceae; genus Micromonospora; species Micromonospora sp. NPDC047740. The sequence goes on along the minus strand of NZ_JBIDCT010000008.1, from coordinate 96,436 downwards.
AGCAGCGCACCGAGGAAGAAGCCGGAGAAGGACAGCGCCCCGATGACGAAGCCCTGGCGGTATCCGCTGATCGCGAACACGAGCATGAGCAGAAGCAGGACCAGATCCACGGCCGACACCCGTCAAGGGTACGGGCAGCCGGCCCGCCGGGGGCTCAGCGCTCGCGGAACGTGACCGTCCGGTCGGTGGAGGTCACCGCGACGGCTCAGCGGACCGGGCTCTCGTCGACCTCGTCGGTGCCGGCCGAGGGCGCCGGGGCGGCCCCGGTCGGGGGCAGCTCCACCACCCGGGAACGCGGCCACGGACGGGTCCAGCCGCCCATCTCCAGCAGCGTGTTCAGCACCCCGGCGGTGAAGCCCCAGACCAGCATCCCGCGTACCGAGAAGGCCGGCCCGATCCAGCCGCTCGGATGGCGTACCCGCATCCGGTTCTCCGGGTCGACCAGCTCGGCGACCGGCAGCCGGGCGACGTGCGCCACCTCGGCCGGCTCGCGGGGGTGCACCGGGTGCGGGGCGTGCCACCAGGCGAGCACCGGGGTGACCACGAAGTCGCTGACCGGGATCCAGAGCCGGGGCAGCTCGGCCAGGACGGTGACGCTGCCCGGGTCGAGCCCGACCTCCTCGTTCGCCTCGCGCAGCGCGGTGGCTCTGGCGTCGGCGTCCTCCGGGTCGGCCGCGCCGCCGGGGAAGGCCGGCTGCCCGGCGTGGTTGCGCAGCGTTGCGGCGCGCTGGAGGATCAGCACGTCCGGGCCGACCCCCGGCTCCTCGCCGAGCAGCACCAGCACCGCGCTCTCCCGGCCGCCGCTCTCCGGGGTGGTGAGCCGGGTGAAGTCCTCGGCCCGGGCGGTGCCGAGACGGTCGAGCAGCGGGTCCAGCCACCCCGGCGGCTGCCGGGTCTCGCTCCGCTCGCTCACGCCGCCGCCACGCTGCTGAGCCGGATGGTTCGCTCGCTCACGTGACCTCCGCGCCGAGGTGCTTGCGGACCAGCTCGGCGAGGCGGGCGTCGTCCAGCGCGCCGGTCGAGTCGGTATGCCGGATCCGGCCGTCCGCGTCGACGAAGACGGTCAGCGGGAAGGCGTTCCGGCGCAGCGCCCGCTCGAACGCGTCCCCCTGGTCGACCAGCATGGGGAAGCGGACGTCGAAGTCCTCGCCGATCGACTGCGCCCCGCCGCGGCTGTCCCGGCTGTTCACCCCGATCACCTGGAACCGGCCCTCGGCCCGCTCGCTGAGCCGCTGGAATGCGGGCAGCTCCTTGCGGCAGGGCGGGCACCAGGACGCCCAGACGTTGATCACCGCCGGCCCCTTGACGTCACGCAGCGACACCGGGGCGCCCCCGGTGAAGCAGGAAAGGGTCAGCTCGGGCAGCGGGTCACCCGGGCTGCCGGCCGGGGCCGGGGCGGCCGACGGCGGCGCGGCGGTCAGCGGGGCGCAGTCGGCGAACGGCGAGGGGCGCTCCGGCCGGGCCGCCGGCACCGGGCTCTCCTGCTGGGCGGTGGTGCCGGTGCAGCCGGCCACCGCGAGCAGCAGCGGGACGAGCAGGTACGCGAGGCGACCGGTCACGGCACGTCCGCCGCGACCGCCTGCTGCGGCACCAGGTCCGGGTCGAGGCCGACAGCCGCCGCGAGATCGCGGGCGCGGGGCCCCTTGAGCAGCTTGGCGGCGGCCACCGGGTCGGTCGGCCCGGTGCCGTACGCCGGGCAGAGCTTCGCCAGCGTGCAGGCGCCGCAGGCCGGCTTGCGGGCGTGGCAGACCCGCCGCCCGTGGAAGATGATCCGGTGCGACAGCATCGTCCAGTCGCGCTTCGGGTACAGCGCGCCGATGGCGTGTTCGATCTTCACCGGGTCGGTCTCGGTGGTCAGCAGCCACCGCTGCACCAGCCGCTGGAAGTGGGTGTCCACGGTGATGCCGGGGACGTCGAAGGCGTTGCCGAGGATCACGTTGGCGGTCTTGCGGCCGATCCCGGGGAGGGTGACCAGGTCGGCCAGCCGGCCGGGGACCTCGCCGTCGTACCGCTCGCAGAGGGCGCGGCCGAGGTTGATCAGCGAACTGGTCTTGTTGCGGTAGAAGCCGGTCGGCCGGATCAGCTCCTCCAGCTCCGCGCGGTCCGCCCCGGCGTAGTCGGCGGCGGTGCGGTAGCGGGCGAAGAGCTTCGGCGTGACCTCGTTGACCTTCTTGTCCGTGCACTGGGCCGACAGGATCGTGGCGACCGCCAGCTCCAACGCGTTGGAGTGGTCGAGTTCACAGTGCGCGTCGGGGTGCGTCTCGGTCAGCACCCGGCCGATCCGCCGGGCGCGGCGGGTACGGCCGAGGTCGGTCTCGGGGGAGCGCGTGGTCACGCCGGCCAGCCTACGTCGCGCGGCCGACCTCCTGGCGGGCCCACGCGGGGCCGGCGCTACGCGCCCGCCGGGGGACTGATCCGGCCCGACTCGTCGATCTCGGGGCCCGTCTTCGGGAAGTCGGCCCCGCTCACCTGGCGGACCAGCCCGAGGCCACGGTGCTGCCGGTCGATCGCCGGCCGCCCCACGCTGTTCATCGCGGTCGAGGTGAACTGGCCCTCGACGAAGCTGCCGTCCGCCTTGACCGACACCTTCAGCACCCCGCCCCAGCCCAACCGGCCGGAAGGGTTCAGCGACCTCCCGCCGCCGGCGAAGTTGCCCAGGCTGTAGGCGATCAGCCGCCCCCGGTAGACCTCCATCCCGCGCAGCACGTGCGGGCCGTGCCCGATGACCAGATCGGCACCGGCGTCGATCACGGCGTGCGAGAACCGGATCGGGTCGCCCCGGTTCTCCCCGAAGAACATCTCGGTGCCCGGCTTGACCCGGGTCTTGTCGGCGCCCTCGGCGCCCATGTGCACCTGCACCACGACCACGTCGGCCAGGTCGGTGGCCGACTTGACCACCTTCTTCGCCGCATCGAGGTCGACCAGGCTGTTCGACCACGGGTACGACGAGAAGCCGAGCACCGCGACCTTCACGCCCTGCACCTCGACCACGGTGATCTGGTCCGGCGCGCCGGTGTGCTCGAGCCCGTGCGCCTCCAGCGCGGCCTGGGTGTTCTCGTAGCCCTGCTTGCCGTAGTCGTAGCCGTGGTTGTTGGCCTGGTTGAGCAGCTCGAACCCGGCGTCGCGCAGGTGCGCGGCGTAGCCGGGGGGCGCCCGGAACTGGAAGCAGTTCGTCGCGTTGGCCCCGCACTTGCCGGTGCCGGTGTCGTCGGTGAGCGGCTCCTCCAGGTTGCCCATCACCAGGTCGGCCTTGAGCGCCGCCTTGACGTCGTCGAAGAAGCCCTTCCCGCCGTTGGCCGGCAGCCGGGACGGGGCGTTGCCCATGATCACGTCACCGGTCGCGGCCAGCGAGATCGTCTTGCCTGACTCGTCCGCCGTCTTGCCCGACTCGTCCGCCGACTTGGCCGGCTGGTCCGCCTCGTTCGGGACGGTGCTGCCGGCCGACCCGTCGGCCGTGCCCGAGTGCCAGGTCGAGCCGTCCCCGCCGGACTCGCCGCAGCCGGCGGCGAGCAGGGCGACGAGCAGGACGCCGAGGACGGCGGTGCGGCGACGCGGGAGACGGGAGGCGAGAGTGGCGGAAGCGTACATCGACCGCGACGCTACCGTCCGGAAAGCGCTCCGACGATGGCCGATCGGTCGGAAAACCCGTCTGGTCGAGGGGAACCCATCCGGCTCAGCCTGCCTGACGGTCGGACCAGGGCACAACCGCGCCGGTGCCGCCGGCCCGCACGGCCGCGTGCACGGCCCGAGCCAGTGGGGCACCCCAGGCCGACCGGGGGCCGCCGTACGGGGCGGCCTCGCCGTCGGCCGGGCAGAGCACGGTGACCGCGTCGGTGGGGGTGCCGGTGGCCGGCAACCCCAATTCCCAGATCGCCTGCGCCTTCGCCTCGGTGGCCGTGGCCACCGCGTTGACCAGAGCCGCCTCGCTGAGCCGGGCCGGGACGTACACGACGATGTTGACCGTGCCGACGCGCTGGGCGGGGGTGGCGGGCGCGGGCGCGGCGGCCCAGACGGGGGTGCCCAGCCCGACGGTCGCCCAGGCCCGTACGCCGGTGTCGGCCCGGGCCACCACCTCGGCCACGTCGACCCCGGTCAGCAGCCCCACCCCGGGCCCGGCCAGGTCGAGGCCGTCGGCCAGCTCGGACAGGTGGGCGGCCGGGTCGTCCCGGGCGTACGACAGCGGCACGGTCGCGTTGACCACCCACCGGCGTACGCCGATGCCACCGCCCAGCGGGGCGCTGCCGACCGCCAGCAGCGGCTCCGCGGCCCGCCAGACCAGCAATGGGATGTTCCACCCGTCCTCGGCACGGGTGGTCAGGAACGGCTCGCTCAGCACGCCCCAGAGCCTATGATCCGAGGGGGTGCACCTCTGATTCCCGCTCAAGTGGGCCTAGACTGGCGGCGCGCGAGGGATCAGCGGACGGCGGACCCGGCCGACGGACGGCACGCGCAGGCGGAGGTGCGCGATGGACGAGGTACTGGCCCGCAGCGGGATCTTCCAGGGTGTCGACCCGGAGGCTGCCGAGGCGCTCGCCAAGGAGATGGAGACGATCGAGGTCCGTAAGGGCGAGGTCGTCTTCAACGAGGGCGAGCCCGGCGACAGTCTCTACATCCTCCTTTCCGGCAAGATCAAGGTGGGCCGCCGCGCAGCGGACGGCCGGCAGAACCTGATCGCCGTGATGGGTCCCTCGGACATGGTCGGCGAGCTGTCGCTCTTCGACCCCGGCCCGCGTACGGCGACGGCCACCGCGGTGACCGACACCCGGCTGGTCCGGCTGCGCAAGCAGGCGCTCCGGCCCTGGCTGAACAACCGGCCGGAGATCGCCGAGCAGCTGTTGCGGGTGCTGGCCCGCCGGCTGCGCCGGACCAACGACTCGCTGGCCGATCTGATCTTCACCGACGTGCCGGGCCGGGTCGCCAAGAACCTGCTCCAGATGGCCGGCCGGTTCGGCACCCGGGACGGCGGCGTGCTACGGGTGACCCACGACCTGACCCAGGAGGAGATCGCCCAGCTCGTCGGCGCCTCCCGGGAGACGGTCAACAAGGCCCTCGCCGACTTCGCCTCGCGCGGCTGGCTGCGGCTGGACGGCAAGAGCATCATCATCCTCGACCCGGAGCGCCTCGCCCGCCGCGCGCGGGTCTGACGCCCCGCCCGGCCGGTCCGACCCGGCCATCGGCTCGTTCCCGGCCCGGCCCGCCCTGAGCGGTCCGGGCCGCGCCGTTCCCGGGCCCGGCCCACGCCTGGCCAGCCCGGGCCGATGCCGATCCGTCTGCCGGGCGCAGAATCGCTGGACCGCGCCCCGGTGCGGCGGGAACGCTGGGGCGATGCTCGAACGTGTCGCAGTCCTGTCCGACATCCATGGCGCGCTGCCGGCGCTGGAGGCCGTCCTCGCCGAACCGGACGTCGCCGCGGCGGACCTGATCGTGCTCACCGGTGACATCGCCAGCGGCCCGCAGCCGGTCGAGGTGCTGGACCGGCTCGCCGCGCTCGGGGACCGGGCCTGCTGGGTGGGTGGCAACGGCGAGCGGGAGCTGGTCGAGGCGCGGGCCGGCAGGAAGTCGCCGTTCGAGGTCGCGAACTGGGCGGCCGAGCAGCTCCGGGAGGACCAGCTGGCCCGGCTGGCCGCGCTGCCGCTGGCCGTCACGCTGCCCGTCGCCGGCCTCGGCGACGTGCTCTTCTGCCATGCGACGCCCCGGGACGACGAGGAGGTCGTGCTGGTGGACTCGCGGATGGAGCGCTGGGCGGAGGTCTTCGCCGGCGTACCGGCCGAGGTGGGCACGGTGGTCTGCGGGCACACCCACATGCCGTTCACCCGCCTGGTCGACCGCCGGCTGGTGGTCAACCCGGGCAGCGTCGGCATGCCGTACGGCGGGGCGGGCGCCTGGTGGGCGTTGCTCGGCCCGGGCGTGCAGTTGCGCCGGACCGGGTACGACGTGGACGCCGCCTGCGCCCGGGTGGTCGCCGAGTCCGGCTTTCCGGACGCCGCCGAGTGGGCCGACGAGTACCTCCGCGCGCGGCACAGCGACGCCGAGGCCCTCGCCGTCTTCGGCCCCCGCGACGGCCGCTGACGCCCGCCGACCGGCTCTCCCGACCGCCGCTGACTTCTCGGCCATGGGCCGCTCGTCGCCGAGGTCGGCCGCGCGCCGTGCGGCGACGCGGACAGCAGGGTGATCGCAGAGGTCCGGCGGCCGCTACGAACTTGATGACGTGGATGGATCGGAGTGACCGCAGGACTGATCCGGATTCGTCATCAAGTTCGTAGCCGACAAACCACTTCCCGCCGCCCCCGCAGGCCCGCGCAGACGTCTGAAAAAGTCAGTCTTGACTGTTTGTTTCTCGGGCGGCACCCTGTCCCCGTGTCCGTCGCATCGATCCGTGTCCCTCAACAGGAACGCAGCCGCGCCACCCAGGCCCGGCTGCTGGAGGCGACCGTCGAGTGCCTGGTCGAGCGCGGCTGGTCCGGCACCACCACCACCGTCGTGGCGGCCCGGGCGGGCGTCTCCCGGGGCGCCCAGCTGCACCACTACCCGACCAAGGCCGCCCTGGTCACCGCCGCCGTCACCCATCTCACCGAGCGCCGGGCGGCGGAGCTGCGCACCGAGGCCGACGCCCTGCCGGCCGGCCCACGCCGGCTGGACCGGGTGGTCGACCTGCTCGCCGCCGCTTTCACCGGGCCGCTCTTCGTCGCCGCCCTGGAGCTGTGGGTGGCCGCCCGCACCGACGCCGAACTGCGGGACGCCCTGGTGCCCCTCGAAGCTCGGGTCGGCCGGGAGATGCACCGGCTCACCGTGGAGCTGCTCGGGGTGGACGAGCGCCGGCCCGGCGTACGGGAAGCGGTGCAGAGCACGCTCGACCTGCTCCGCGGCCTCGGCGTGGCCAACCTGCTCAGCGACGACTCGGCCCGCCGTACCGCCCTGCTGCAGAGCTGGAAGCGCCAGCTGACCGCCCTGCTCACGCCCGACGACCCGCCGGACGCCGGCGGAGCCTCCGGGAGCACACGGCCCTGATCCCTGCCCCGCCCACCCCACCCGGAGGCACCATGGTCGACCTGACCGCACTGCTCGCGGACCTGGCCGCCGAGTCCGCGCAGCTCGACGCCCTCGTCGCCCCGCTGCCCCCGGTGGATTGGGACCGGCCCACGCCGGCACCGGGCTGGACGGTCGCCCACCAGATCGCCCACCTGGCCTGGACCGACCACGTGGCCCACCTCGCCGCGACCGACGCCGCCGCGTTCTTCGCCTCGGTCACGGCCGCGCCGGACCCGGCCCGCCTGGTCGACGACGGCGCGGCGGCGTTCCTCGCCCCGCCGGCCGAGCTGCTGGCCCGCTGGCGGGACGGCCGGGCCGCGCTCGCGGCGGCCCTGGCCGCCGCCCCGCCCGGCGAGAAACTGCCCTGGTACGGCACCGGGATGTCACCCGCCTCGATGGTGACCGCCCGGATCATGGAGACCTGGGCGCACGGCGAGGACGTGGCCGAGGCGCTCGGCGTCGAGCGTGCGCCGACCGCTCGCCTGCGGCACGTCGCGCATCTCGGCTTCCGTACCCTCGGGCACGGCTTCGCCGCGCACGGCCGTCCGGTGCCGGCGGCGCCGGTGCGGGTGGAGCTGGCGGCGCCCGACGGCGCGCTCTGGACCTTCGGGCCGGCGGGCGCGGCCGACCTGGTCACCGGGCCGGCGCTCGACTTCTGCCTGCTGGTCACCCAGCGCCGGCACCGCGCCGACCTGGCCCTGGTCGCCACCGGGCCGGTCGCGGACGAATGGCTGGACGTGGCGCAGGCGTTCGCCGGCCCACCCGGCGCCAAGCGGGCCGCCGCTGGCAGCGGGCACGCCAAGGAGACGGCATGACCCCGGTGCTGCGGGTCGGCAACGCCTCCGGCTTCTACGGCGACCGGCTCACCGCCTGGCGGGAGATGCTCGACGGCGGCGAGCTGGACGTGCTGACCGGCGACTACCTGGCCGAGCTGACCATGCTGATCCTCGGTCGGGACCGGATGCGCGACCCCGCCCTCGGCTACGCGAAGACCTTCCTCCGCCAGTTGGAGGGCTGCCTCGGCACCGCGCTCGACCGCGGGGTGCGGCTGGTGACCAACGCCGGTGGGCTCAACCCGGCCGGCCTGGCCGCCGCGGTCGCCGCGCTCGCCGACCGGCTCGGCCTCCGCGTCCGGATCGGGTACGTCGAGGGCGACGCGCTCGCCCGGCCGGACGCGCTGACCGCCAACGCGTACCTGGGGGCGTTCGGGATCGCGGCCTGCCTCGACGCGGGAGCGGACGTCGTGGTGACCGGCCGGGTCACCGACGCCTCGCTGGCGGTCGGCCCGGCCATCGCCCGCTTCGGCTGGACCCGGGACGACCTGGACGCGCTGGCCGGGGCCACCGTCGCCGGGCACCTGATCGAGTGCGGGGCGCAGGTCACCGGCGGCAACTTCAGCTTCTTCACCGAGCTGCCCGACGGCGGTCACCGGCTCGGCTTCCCGATCGCGGAGATCCACCCGGACGGCTCCGCGGTGCTCACCAAGCACCCCGGCACCGGGGGCGCGGTCACCGTCGAGACGGTCACCGCCCAACTGTTGTACGAGGTGGGCGGGCCGGCGTACCTCGGGCCGGACGTGGTGAGCCGGCTGGACACGGTGCGGCTCAGCCCGGACGGCCCGGACCGGGTACGGGTCCACGGCGTCCGGGGCACGCCCCCGCCGGACACCCTCAAGGTGGGCGTCAACAACCTGGGCGGATTCCGCAACTCGATGACGTTCGTGCTCTGCGGGCTGGACATCCCGGCCAAGGCGGCCCTGGTCCGGGGACAGGTGGAGGAGGCGGTCGGCACGGAGGGGCTGGAGTTCGTGCTGGCCCGTACCGATCATCCGGACGCCTCCGACACCGAGGCGGCGAGCGCGCTGCTGCACGTACACCTGCGGGACGGCGACCGGGCGCGGGCCGGACGGGCCTTCTCGGCGGCGGCGGTGGAACTGGCGCTGGCCTCCTACCCGGGCTGCACCCTGACCACCGTGCCCGGCGACGCGACGCCCTACGGCGTGTTCACCGCCGACACCATGCGGCAGGACGCTGTCGCGCACGTGGCGGTGCTGCCCGACGGGGTACGCGTGCCGATCGCCCCGCCGGCGCGGACGACGACCGCGCCGGAGGCCGCGCCACCACACGGAACCACGGCGGTGCCCGCCACCGGGCCGGCCCTCGGGGACGGGCGGCCGGCGGGCCCGACCCGGCGGGCAGCCCTCGGCGAACTGGTGGGTGCCCGGTCCGGGGACAAGGGCGGGGACGCCAACCTGGGCGTCTGGGCCCGGACCGGCGCGACCTGGGCCTGGCTGCGCGGCTGGCTCACCGTCGAGCGGCTGGCCGAGCTGCTGCCGGAGACCGCCCCGCTGACCGTCGAGCGGTACGAGCTGCCGAACCTGCGCGCGGTCAACTTCGTGATCCGGGGGCTGCTCGGGCCGGGGGTGGCCGCCTCCACCCGGTTCGACCCGCAGGCCAAGGCGCTCGGCGAACTGCTCCGCTCCCGGATCGTGGATCTGCCGGCGGACCTGCCCGTCGGGCCGGCCATGGAGGAGGGACAGTCGTGACCATCGTGGACACCCCGGAACGCCGGCAGCTCCGCGAGCTGGCCCGCGCCTTCGTGACCAAGGAGGTGCTGCCGTACCTGGACGACTGGGAACGGGCCGGCGAGGTACCCCGGTCGCTGCACGAAACCGCTGCGAAGGTCGGGCTGCTCGGCATCGGCTTCCCCGAGAAGGTCGGGGGCAGCGGCGGCGACCTGCTCGACTCGATCGTGGTCACCGAGGAGATCATCCGTTCGGGCGGCTCGTCCGGGCTGGTCGCGGCGCTGTTCACGCACGGGATCGCCCTCCCCCACATGGTCGCGGCCAGGAACGAGGACCTGATCGACCGGTACGTCCGGCCCACCCTCGCGGGGACGATGATCGGCGCCCTGGCGATCACCGAACCGGACGGCGGCTCCGACGTGGCGGGCATCCGCACCACCGCCTGCCGGGACGGCGACCACTACGTGGTGAACGGGTCGAAGACCTACATCACCAGCGGCGTCCGGGCGGACTTCGTGACCACGGCGGTGTGCTGCGATTTTCCGGGCAGCGGCGAGCTCAGCCTCCTGGTGATCGAGAAGGGCACGCCGGGCTTCGCGGTCGGCCGGCCGCTGGAGAAACTGGGCTGGCACTGCTCGGACACCGCCGAGCTGTCCTTCACCGACGTCCGGGTGCCGGTGGCGAACCGGGTCGGCCCGGAGGACACCGGCATCATCGCGATCATGCAGCACTTCGCCACCGAGCGGCTGTCCCTGGCCACCCAGGCGTACGCGATCGCGCAGCGCTGCGTCGAACTGGCCGTCCGCTGGTGCCGGGACCGATCCACCTTCGGCCGGCCGCTGGCCAGCCGGCAACTGATCCGGCACCGGCTGGCCGAGATGCACACCCGGGCCGAGGCCGCCCGGGCGTACGTGCACGACGTCGCCGAGCGGGTCGCCGCCGGGCAGCCGGTGGTGACCGAGGTGGCGATGGCCAAGAATGTCGCCGTCGCGGCGTGCGACCAGGTCGTCGACCAGGCGCTGCAACTGCACGGCGGCTTCGGCTACCTGCGCGACGCCGAAGTGGAACGGCACTACCGGGACGCCCGGATCCTCGGCCTCGGCGGCGGCACCACCGAGATCATGAACGAGATCATCGCGAAGGGCATGGGGCTGTGAGTGCGAGGAGTGAGCCGGGTCTGCGAGCCCCGCAGTCACGAACGAAGGAGCCCCGGTGACCACACTGGACAGCTCGCTCGATCCGTCCTCGCCGGCCTACCAGGCCAACCGGGCGGCCCTGCTGGCCCGCCTCGCCGAGCTGGACGCCGCGCTCGACCAGGCTCGAGCCGGCGGCGGCGAGAAGTACGTGACCCGGCACCACCAACGCGGCAAGCTATTACCCCGGGAGCGGATCGAGCTGCTGCTCGACCCGGACAGCCCGTTCCTGGAGCTGTCACCGGTGGCCGGGTACGGCACCGACTTCCCGGTCGGCGCCAGCGTGGTGACCGGCATCGGGGTGGTCGAGGGCGTGGAGTGCCTGGTCGTCGCCAACGACCCGACCGTACGCGGCGGCGCGGTGAACCCGTGGTCGCTGGCCAAGACCCGGCGGGCCGGCGAGATTGCCCTGGCCAACCGGCTGCCGATGGTCAACCTGGTCGAGTCGGCCGGCGCGGACCTGCCCACCCAGGCGGAGATCTTCATCCCGGGCGGCCGGGTGTTCCGCGACCTGACCCGGCTCTCCGCGGCGAAGATCCCCACGGTCAGCGTGGTGTTCGGCAACGCCACCGCCGGCGGCGCGTACATCCCGGGGATGTCCGACTACACGATCATGATCCGGGACCGGTCCCAGGTGTACCTGGCCGGGCCACCGCTCGTGAAGATGGCCACCGGCGAGGTGACCGACGACGAGTCGTTGGGCGGGGCGGCCATGCACGCCACGCGGTCGGGCCTGACCGACTTCCTCGCCGAGGACGAGCGCGACGGCATCCGGCTGGCCCGGCGGTGCGTACGCCGGCTCAACTGGCGCAAGCAGGGCCCGTCGCCGCGCACCGCGTACCCCCAGCCGCCGAGGTACGACCCGGAGGAGCTGCTCGGCCTCGCCAGCGCCGACCTCAAGGTGCCCTTCGATCCCCGCGAGGTGCTCGCCCGGGTGCTCGACGGCAGCGAGTTCGACGAGTTCAAGCCCAGCTACGGCAGCGCGCTGGTCACCGGCTGGGGCGAGGTGCACGGGTGGCCGGTCGGGGTGCTCGCCAACGCCCGCGGCGTGCTGTTCAGCCAGGAGGCGCAGAAGGCGGCCCAGTTCATCCAGCTCGCCAACGCCACCGACACCCCGCTGGTCTTCCTGCAGAACACCACCGGCTACATGGTCGGCACCGAGTACGAGCAGCGCGGCATCATCAAGCACGGCGCCCTGATGATCAACGCGGTGGCCAACTCGACCGTGCCGCACCTGACCGTCAACCTGGGCGCCTCGTACGGTGCCGGCAACTACGGCATGTGCGGCCGGGCGTACGAGCCGAGGTTCCTGTTCACCTGGCCGAACGCCAAGTCGGCGGTGATGGGCCCGGCACAGCTCGCCGGGGTGCTCTCCATCGTGGCCCGGCAGGCCGCCATCGCCCGGGGCCGGGAGTACGACGAGGACTCCGACGCCGCGATGCGGGCGATGGTGGAGCAGCAGATCGAATCCCAGTCCGGGGCGCTCTTCCTCTCCGGCCGGCTCTACGACGACGGGGTGATCGACCCCCGGGACACCCGTACCGTCCTCGGGCTGTGCCTGTCGGCGATCCACAACGGACCGGTCCGGGGCGCCGACGGCTTCGGCGTCTTCCGAATGTGAGGCCGAGATGATTCGGAGACTGCTGGTGGCCAACCGGGGCGAGATCGCCCGCCGGATCTTCGCCACCTGCCGGGCGCTCGGCGTCGAGACGGTCGCCGTGCACTCGGACGCGGACGCCGGGGCGCCCTTCGTCGCCGAGGCCGACCGGGCCGTACGCCTGCCCGGGCACACGCCGGCCGAGACGTACCTGCGGATCGAGGCGATCCTCGACGCGGCCCGCCGGGCCGGCGCGGACGCCGTCCACCCGGGCTACGGTTTCCTCGCCGAGAACGCCGAGTTCGCCGCCGCGGTGACCGACGCGGGGCTGACCTGGGTCGGGCCGAAGGCCAAGGCGATCGCCGTGATGGGCGACAAGCTGGCGGCGAAGGCGCTGCTCGCCGACGCGGGCGTGCCGATGCTGCCGAGCTGGACCGATGGCGACCAGGTCACCGGCTTCCCGGTGCTGGTCAAGGCCGCCGCGGGCGGCGGCGGGCGGGGCATGCGGGTGGTCCGCGACGCCGCCGGGCTGGCCGAGGCCGTCGCCGCGGCGCGGCGCGAGGCGGCCGCGGCGTTCGGCGACGGCACGGTCTTCATCGAGCGGTACGTCGAACGCGGCCGGCACGTGGAGGTGCAGATCTTCGGCGACACCCACGGCACCGTGGTGGCCCTCGGCGAACGGGACTGCTCGATCCAGCGCCGGCACCAGAAGATCGTCGAGGAGGCCCCGGCTGTCGTGCCGGCCGAGCTGCGCGAAGGACTGCACGCGGCGGCGGTGGCCGCCGGCCGGGCGGTCGACTACGTCGGCGCGGGCACGGTCGAGTTCCTGCTCGCCCCGACCGGCGAGTTCTTCTTCCTGGAGATGAACACGCGGCTCCAGGTGGAGCACCCGGTCACCGAGGCGGTCACCGGGCTGGATCTGGTCCGGCTGCAACTGCTGGTCGCCGAGGGCGAGCCGCTGCCACTGGCGGCGACCCCGGCGGCCGACGGCCACGCGATCGAGGTACGCCTCTGCGCCGAGGAACCGGCCCAGGGCTTCCGCCCGGCCACCGGCACCTTGCACCGGTTCGCGATTCCCGGGGTGGCCGGCGAGTTCACCCCGACGAAGGGGCTGCGGCTGGACTCCGGCGTGGCGGACGCCTCGACGGTGAGCGTGCACTACGACTCGATGCTGGCCAAGCTGGTCGCCTGGGCGCCCACCCGCGCCGAGGCCGCCCGGGCCCTGGCCGGTGCGCTGGCCCGGGCTGAGCTGCACGGCGTTGCCACCAACCGCGACCTGCTGGTCCGGGTGCTGCGCAGCCGGGAGTTCGGCGCCGGGGAGATCGACACCGGCTTCCTGGAGCGGCACCCGGAGGTCCTCGCTCCGCTGCTCCCGGCCGACCAGCCCCCGCTCGCCGCGCTGGCCGCCGCGCTCGCCTCCGCCGCCGGTCGGCGCGCGGCGGCGACCGTGCTCGCCGGGCTGCCCTCGGGCTGGCGCAACGTGCCGGCGTTCCCGCAGGTCACCCGGTATGCAGGGACGGACGGCGGCGAGATCGAGGTGCGGTACCGGCTGGACCGCAGCGGGAGGCTCGCCGAGTGGTCGGCCACGCCGAGCGCGGCGCCTACCCCACTGGAAGCGGCAGCGGTGGGCCGGGATGCCACGTCGGGCGGCGCGGCGGCCCGTGGCCTGCCGCCGGCCGTGACCCTGGTCGAGGCCGCTCCGGACCGGGTGCTGCTCGACGTCGGCGGGGTACGACGGCTGTTCCGCGTACACCGGGTGGGGTCGGCGGTCTTCGTGGACGGCCCGGACGGGGCGGCGAGCTTCACCGAGCTGCCGCGTCTCCCGCTGCCCACGGCGGAGCTGGCGGCCGGGTCGCTGCTCGCGCCGCTGCCCGGCACCGTCACCCGGGTGCACGTCGAGGTCGGCCAGCGGGTCGCCGCCGGTGACCTGCTGCTGACCCTGGAGGCGATGAAGCTCGAACACCCCGTGCTCGCCCCGGCCGACGGCGTCGTCATCGAACTGCCGGTGCCGCCAGGCGGCCAGGTGGACACCGGGGCCGTGCTGGCCGTTGTGGACAACTCGAGCTCGGCGTGCCGGTACCTGGAGCCATCCGACCCCGCGGAGGACGCGCGATGAACTTCGACCTCACCGCCGAGCAGGAGCAGCTCCGCGACGCCGTGCGGACGCTGGGTCGCCGGTACGGCCACAGCTACTTCGTCGAGAAGGCCAGGGCCGGCGCGCACACCACCGAGCTGTGGCACGAGGCCGGCCGGCTCGGCTACCTCGGGGTCAACATCCCCACCGAGTACGGCGGCGGGGGCGGCGGCATCACCGAACTGGCCATCGTCTGCGAGGAGCTGGCCGCGGCCGGCTGCCCGCTGCTGCTGCTCGTGGTCTCCCCCGCCATCGCCGCCACCGTGATCGCCAGGCACGGCACGGAGGCGCAGCGCAAGCGGCACCTGCCCGGGCTCGCCGACGGCTCCCGGAAGATCGTCTTCGCGATCACCGAACCGGAGGCCGGATCGAACTTCCACCGCCTCGGCACGGTGGCCCGCCGGGATGGCGCCGACTGGCTGCTCTCCGGCCGCAAGTGCTACATCTCCGGCGTCGACGAGGCGGGGCATGTGCTCGTCGTCGCCCGGGTTGCCGTCGGCGACGGCCCGGCCAGCTCGGCGGAGGCCGCTCCGCAGAAACTCAAGCCCGCGCTGTTCATCGTGCCCACCGACGCACCGGGGCTGACCTCGTCCAAGCTGGACATGCAGATCGTCTCCCCGGAGAACCAGTTCCTGCTCTACCTGGACGACGTCCGGCTTCCCGCCGACGCGCTGGTCGGCGAGTCCCTGGACGCCGGGCTGCCGGCGCTCTTCTCCGGGCTCAACCCGGAGCGGATCACGGTGGCCGCGATGGGCGCCGGCACCGGCCGGTACGCGATCGAGCGGGCCAGCGGATACACCACCACCCGCAAGGTGTGGGGTGGCCGGAGCATCGGCTCGCACCAGGGCGTCGCCCACCCGCTCGCGCACGCCGCCGTGCAGGTGGAGCTGGCCCGGTTGATGATCTACAAGGCGGCCACCCTCTACGACGCCGGCCGCGACCTGGAGGCGGGCGTCTCCGGCAACATGTCCAAGTACGCGGCCGGCGAGGCCGCCGCGCTCGCCGTGGACACCGCCGTCCAGGCGCTCGGCGGGGCCGGCATGACCACCGAGTACGGGGTGGCCACCCTGCTCGGCGCGGTACGGGCCGGCCGGATCGCCCCGGTCAGCCGGGAGATGATCCTCAACTTCGTCGCCCAGCACGTGCTCGGCCAGGAGAAGTCCTACTGACCCGGCGGCCGAGGGCCGGCGAGGTTACACCGGCCCTCGGTCTACCGTGCGGCAGGCGGCGTCGATGCGGTTCACCGGGCGGACCCGCCGGCCCAACCCCTCGAGCAGCGAGTCCTCGACGTGGAAGTCGCGGATGCGCAACTGGCGGCGGGGCAGTTCCTCCTCGCTCGGGCAGAGCACCTGGGCCCGGACCTGGTCGACCGGCAGGTAGCGGACGCCGCCGCGCTCCTGGAGCAGCACGACGTTGACGTCGTCCACCGTCACCACGTGGCCGCGGATGTCCTCGCTGACACCAGGGGCCGACTCGATCGTGGTGACGGTGAGCGGCAGCACCGGGGTGCTGATCACCGGGAGCGCGGCCCACACCAGCGTGGCCAGCACCGCCGCCTCGGTCACCGAGGCCAGTGGCCGGATCACCGCCGCCGGCAGCGGCCCGGTGACGAAGAGGGCCAGCACCGGCGGTACGACGAGCAACACCAGGGCGAGCAGCTCCCGCTGCTGCCAGGCGTCCAGCAGGGTCGGCGCGAGCAGCCACAGATAGCCGGTGAAGCCGGCGCAGAGCAGCAGCACCCGGGGCACCACCTGCTCGTGCAGCCGCCCCGGGCTGAGCTGGAACGCCGCCGCGAACGCCGGGACGAGCAGCGGCAGGTAGAGCAGCGGCCAGGTGACCAGGGCCAGCAGGAAGCTGGCCACCGCGAACCAGGCCGGGGTGACGTCCACCCAGCGGACGAAGAGCGGACGGCGGACGCCGGGCGGCATCCGGTCCACGCTGACCCGGAGCACCGCGCCGAGCGCGAAGACCGCGACCAGCCCCGCGGAGAGCAGCCGGGCGGCCGTGGTGAGGAAGCCGGCGAGCAGGTTGACCGTGCCGACGTTGGCGACGAGCAGCAGGGTGGTCTGCAGTTCCCCGCCCGCCTCGACGCCCAGCCGGAGCACGGAGAACACCGCCGGGACACCGACCACGGCCGTCCAAAACGACTGGCTGGCCCGGGCCCGCCGTTCGGCCTGGTCGTGGCCGGCCGGGACGGGCGGGAGTGGATCTGCCTTGGCCGGGACGGTCACCGCTGGGGCGCTCATCGGCGGGGTGCCTTGTCGTCGAAATCGACAAGCTTGGGCACGTCCAAGGGCTGCGGCTGCGACCGGCCGCCCTTCAGCCACGGTCCCAGCGTCCGGTTGTACGCGGTGAGCCACGGGCTGCTGATCCCGCTCCGCCCCTCCAGATAGCTCTTGTGCAGGAAAAACGCGACCAGGTCCCGCAGCGCCGGGTCGCCGATCGGCACCCCGATGCCGAGCTGTTCGCTGGTGCCGAAGGGCATGTCGACGATCTCGAACTCGGTGGGATACCGGGAGAGGAAGCCGGCGAGGATGGTCTCGTCGGAGCTGACCGCGTCGTAGCGCCCCTTCCGGATGCCCTCGACGCAGTCGCCCACGTCCTTCACCACGTACGCCTTGACCGCGTGCTTCTCCAGCTCGGCCTCGGTGGTGGAGCCGCCGCTGGTGCAGATCCGGTAGCCCGGCTCGCGAAGGTCCTCGATGGTGCGGATGCGGTCCTTGAGCCGCGTCGGCACCATCACCTCCTGCGTGGTGACGAAGTACGGCCCGGCGAAGCTGACCAGCTTCTTGCGCTCCTCGGTGATGGAGAAGCTGGACACCACCAGGTCCACCGTGCCGGCCTGCAGGGCGGGGATGCGATCCTCGGTCGACAGTGCCACCCACTCGATCCGCTGGTCGCCCTCGAAGCCGAGGGACGAGGCGATGTAGCGGCCGATCTCGACGTCGAAGCCGGTGTGCGTGCCGTTGCGCAGCTCGCCCATCAACGGCTCGGTGGTGGCCACCCCGATCTTGATTCGGGGTTGACCGTCGATGTGCGACTCGCGCAGCTTGTCGAGCACCGACGGCAGCGGCGGTTCCCGGCGGTTGTCACAGCCGGCTGCGGCGGCCAGGGTCAGGGTCAGCGCCACCGCGACGGTCGTGGCGACGGACCGGAGCCGGTGACGGGGAGGAGGAACCTCGTTCATGGGCGACCTCGATCACGGACACGGCGGGGTACCCAGGGTAGCGGCATGGGCGAGCGGCGTGATGGTTCACAGTGGTCGGTTTAGTCCGACGTGGAGATGGCCGGCCCATCGGGTCGGTGTCGCCAGGAATTCGTCGCGGACGGACCGAACCGTGTCGGTGAGCACCCGGGCCGCCGCAGCCGTGTCCGGGCGTCGTGTGCCGCCGTTCGTCAGTCCGGCGTAGAAGGCCTCGGCGATCCGGGCGCTGTCCGTGGTGCGCCAGGTCGTACCGATGACGCCGCGGAAGCCCGCGAGCTGGAACGCCGCGGCCAGGTGCAGCGGTTCGTCGGTGAACGTCGGGTGCGTCTCGGCGGTGCTGCACGCGGAGAGAAAGGCCAGTTCGGCCCGCTCGAGGTGAGCTGAGCCAACCCGGTGGGGGCTGAGCGTGCCACCTCCGCCGAGGCGCAGGCCGCCGGTCAGCATCGCGCTCAGGCCGGCGTCCGCCTCGCCGTGGCAGGCGAAGTGCGCGATCGGGTGTGCCCGCAGCGCTTCCTCGACCGCGCGCGCCGCCACCTCGGTCCCGGTGAGCACCGTCGAGCCGGGGACCAGGCGGGCGACGTGCTCGACCTCGGCGCGTACCTGGGACAGCGCCGGCAGGTCCCGCGCGGCCGGTACGCCGACGACGGCGGCCGTGGCGGTCGCCGGTGGCCGTGGACGGTCCACGGCGGCGTGCGCCAGGGCGGTGAGGGTCGGCGTGTAGGACGAGACGGTGCGGTCGAGAACGGTACGCCTGCGGCCCGGGTCGCGGTGGTGACCGGCGGCGTGGAGCGGGAGGCGGGCCAGCGCGCCGACCGGGGACCACCAGATCCGGGGTGCCGGGTCGTCCACGGGGGCGACCCGGTCGAGCACCGGCCCGGTGACGGCGTCCCAGAGCCAGGCCAGGATGCCGTGCAGCTGCTCCTGCGCGGAGGCGCGCCGGTCGAACGGCACCGCCGGGTCGGTCGCCTCGGACAGCGCCGCGTACCACCCGACGACGTGCCGCTGGACGGCGGTCTCCGACAGCTCGGGCAGGCGGATCACCTGCACGGGTCGCCCCGGGTCTGCCGGCACGACGAGAGCGTCGCCCTGGTCGCCGTGCGTGTTGACCACGACGACCGGCATTCCCGCGAGCCGCTGGCGCAGGCGTGCCACCGACGGTGGACGCAGGAAGTCGGCGAATCCGGGGAGCCCGCGGATCCGCTCGATCAGCCGGTCCCGTTCGACGGCGAGCTGCCGGGTACGGGCCTGCCAGATCGATCGGGGGTCCCATTCCGTCGTCGAGCTGCCCAACACTTCGCCGGCCGCCGACCGGCGCTCCACCTCGATGGTGAACTTCCGGACGTGGGTGTAGGCGTCCGCCTCCGCCAGCTCCCGGTCGACCCGGTCGAGTTCCGTGGCGAGCTGGGGGCTGACGGTGCGCAGCTCCGCCCGCCCGCTGCGGATGCCCAGGGCCTCGTTGAACAGCAGGCCACGGCCGCGTTCCAGGAGCTCGACGGCTCCGTCGGCGTCCCCGGCTGTGATCGCGACCGCGGCGGCCTCGGCCGCCAGCCCGCCCAGTGCGGCGACGGCTCCGAGCCGGCGGCGGGCGCTCGACGACCGGCTGACCGAGGTCGGCATGCGCCGCACCGCCCGCTCCAGCGCGGCCAGTCGGGCGGCCGGGTCGCCGGCCTCACGGGCCAGCGCGGCCTGCTGGCGTTCGGCGTCGATCCGGGTCTGCGCGTCTGCCCTGGGCGACGCGGCGATCGCAGCGTACGTGGCGATGGCCTCGGCCCGCGCCCAGTTGGCGTCCGGCTCTTTCGATCTCGACAGCTCGGCGGCCGCTCGGGCCAGCAGCCCGGCCCGCAGCGACCACCAGTGGTGCTCGGTCGGGGTCTCCTCGACCGCCTGCCTGGCCAGTTCCACGGCGTCGGCCAGGACCATGAGGTCGCCGCCGACCAGGTAGCGCTGGTACCGCGTCTCGGCGACTGAGCTGAGGATCCGGGGCTGGTCGGGGTGGTCCGGCGGCAACAGGGCGAGCGCCTCGCGGTAGGCGCGCTCGGCCATCGCCAGGCCGGCCTCGTCGTTCCGGCGGACGGCCTGCCGGGACAGGCTGCTCGCGTGGTTGAACAGGAAACCGATTCGGCGGGAATCGTGACCCGGCAGGGCCTCGACGGCACGCCGGCTGGTCTCCACTGCTTCGGCGAGGAGCGTGTCGTCGGGTGCCAGCACGTCCCGGTGGGACAGCAGGTTGGCGAGCTTCATGAGCCGCAGCGGATACAACCCGTGCCGGGTGGACGTTTCGCTGAGGGCCTCCCGCTGGTACCGCAACGCCTCGTCGAGGAGGTCCGGGTCGTCGGCCAGCCAGCCGGCGTCGGCCAGCGTGTCGGCGAGAACCACGAGCTGGAACGGGCGCAGGTCCGGCTGCCCGTCGGTCAGCTCCAGTGCCGCGCGGGCGGCCGACACGGCGGCCTCGACCATTTTCTCGTCCCGCCCGTGCACTCCTGCGTGGCCGGCGCCACCCGCCAGCAGGTTCAGCGCGTCCCGCCACAGCGGATGCGCCGGCCCGGTGGCGTCCAGAGCCACCTGCGCCCAGGTCGCCGCCCACGCGGCGCCGTCCAGCTCACCGCCGTGTTGCCAGCGATCGAGCTCGGCCTGCCCGAGTGACAGCAGGGCCTGCGGCCGGGCCGGATGGAAGCCGGGCACCGTGGCGAAAAGCAGGGCGGCCGACTCGTGCCGCTCGGCCAGTGCCGGTGCTGAGGCGTCCACCGCGATCCGCGCGTCCGTCTCCGCGACCTGCCGCAGGAGCCGGTCGATCACCTCGGGTTGGTTGGCCGCGGTGGCGACGGTGAGGGCCGGTTCGGGGCCGATCTCCCGGGCCAGCAGGTTGACGACCGTGTTGAGCCGCTCAAGAGCCGAGGCCGCCTCGGGCCGGTCCGGCGCGGCGGCGTGGACCGCGTCCCGCCAGGCGGCGGTCGCCTCCAGCAGGACCAGGATCGATGCCTTCTCCGGAACCTCGTGCAGCCGGCACAACGCCCCGCCGAGCTGTGCCACCACCTGCGGATCGGTGGGATGCCGCTGCCAGCTGAGCTGCGCCGCCCGGCGGTATTCCCCGACGGCCAGCTGCAGCGCCTTGGGGCCGGCGCCCCGGTCGAAGTAGAGCTCCAGCAGGCGACCGCGGCGGACGAGCCGGTGCATCCGGTGCGGGTCCTGGGCGGAGGTGGCCGCCAATGCCTCCGTGGCGGCGTCCAGCGCCTCGTCGTACGTCGGCCCGTCCCCGGTCGCCTCGGCCAGCGTGACCAGTGCTTCGGAGAGATCGGTCAGCAGCGCGGCCCGGATCAGAATGGCCGACGCGTCGCGCTCCCGGGCCAGGGGCCGAAGCCATTCCCGGTACAGCGTGACGAGCATCCGGAGGGCCTTCTCCGAACCGGCCCGGTACCGCTGCCAGAGCACCGCGACCCGGTCGGCCTGCTGCTGGCTGAGCAGGACATCGGACAGTCGCGGTGAACCCGGCCGATCGGTCTCCCGGCATTCGTCCCGGATCAGCTCGGGCACCAGGTCCGGGTCGCGGCGGCACCCGCGCCGGAACTGCTCGACCGCCGCTCCGCGCTCCCGCAGACCGTCCAGGCCGGGCAGGTTGAGGTAGCGGTTCCAGTGGAGCCCGGCCAGTGCCCGCGCCGCCTGGCGTCCGGTTCCACGGTCACCGGCTGCGGCGGCGAGGGCCTGCTGTTCGTGGGCGAGGTCCGCTCCGAACAGGACGTTCGGGTCGCCGGTGCGTTCGTACTCTGTGATGACCGCCGTGACCCGCTGCGCGGCACTGCCGGTGGTCCATCTCGACATGCTCGATTCCCCGTGGCTGGCGTCGGCCGGCGATCTCCTCGTCCCGCAACGATCCTGCCCGCTCCGGACCGGCCGACGGAAGCGGAAACACGACTCCCGTCCGGGAATGGTGTGCTGGCTTCCCGCGATCGTTACTGTGACAGCGGAAGCACCCAACCGGGGTACGGGGAGCGGCCTTGGAACTGGTTCCGGAGCGCATCGATCGACTGTGCCGACAGGCCGGCGGGCAGCTGCGTGAGCATGCCGAGCGGTACGGCGTCGCCGACGTGCTCGCCCGGATCGTCGACGCGGTCGGCCAGGGACGCCTGGACCGGCAGCTGGCGGAGGACCTCGACCGGCTGGACGGGGCATTCGCCCGCAACGGCGTCGACGGGCTCACCACCGGCGTACGCGGGTTCGAGCCGTGGCTCGGCGGAGGCGGCCATCCGGCGGTTCTCGCCTGGGGCTGTCCGAGTCCCCGACCGTGCCCTAGGAAGGCCCCGATCAACGACGGCGACCGACCGGTGTGCGGGCTGACCGGCACGCCGTTCGTGGAGAGCCGGACCACGTTGTGAACGCGTTCCTGGCCGAGTTGGGCAAGCAGCTGGTGACCCGGTGGACGGTGGCGCTGATGCTGCCGGGGGCGCTGTTCGCCGCCGCGGTGGTCCTGGCCCACGTCCTCGGCCACCAGCACGCCGTGGATCTCCGGACCCTGCCGGTCTGGTTTGCCGGGCTGGCCGGTGGACGCGGCGGGCCCCTGCTGATCACCACGGCGGCGTTCCTGCTCGGTGCGGCGGCGGCCGGGCTCACCGCGCAGTCGGTGGGCGTGTTCGTCTCGTGGACGTGGAGCCTGACCGGATCCGTGCCGGTGCTGCGCCGGCTCGCCGATCGGCGCCGCCGCCGGTGGGAGCGGGCGGACGCCGAGGTGGTGGCGGCCGAGCGGGCGCTCCTCGCGGACACCGCCGACCCAACGGTGCGGGACCGGGCCCGCCGGGCCATCGCCCGCCGCACGGCGGTCTGCCTCGTGGAACCGGCGCGACCCACCTGGGTCGGCGACCGGCTGCACGCGGCCGACGTACGGCTGCACCGAAGCTACGGGATCGACCTCGCGGCCGTGTGGCCACGACTGTGGCTGCTCCTCCCCGCCGAGGCGCGCGGCGAACTGACGGCGGTGCAGGATCGGTGCGCGTCGGCGGCCCGGCTGGCCGGCTGGGGTCTCCTGTACGCCGCCCTCGGGGCGTTCTGGTGGCCGGCCCTGGTCGTCGGCCTGGCGACCCTGCTCATTGCCCGGTACCGCGCCCGCCTCGCCGCGAGCGTGTACGCCGACCTGGTCGAGGCCGCCGTCGACCTGTACGGCCGGGAGTTGGCGGTCCAGCTCGGACTGTCGTGTCCGGACCGACTCACCCGGGAGGTCGGCGAACAGCTCACCGCGATCGTCCGCAAGGACGGCGTCGTTCCACACGCCCGTCGGGCCAGATCCGCCGTGCCGTCGCCGCCCCGCACCTGACCTGCGGCCCTCCGGCCGTCACGGTTGCCAGGACGGATTGTGCAGGATGGCCAGGTTCTGCCGGGCGTTGACCGCCAGGCTGTGGTCGCCGGCGATCTCCTGCACCGAGTCGAGCACCGTCCAGTACAGGTCAATCGCCCGTTTCCGGTACCCGGCCAGCGCGAGGGTGGCGGCCAGGTTGTTGCGCCGGCCGATGGTGTCGAGGCTGTCCCGCCCGAGGCTCCGCTCGCTGTGCCGGATGTTCTCCGTGTGCAGCTCGATGGCCTGCGCGTACTGGCCGGCGTGCTGGTAACCCACCGCCAGGTTGTTCCGGACGACGAGGGTCAGTTCGCCGTCGCTGCCGTGCAGCTGCTCGGCGGCGGCCACGACCTCCCGCAACACGTCCAGCCCGTCGTCGACCTGCCCGGCTTCGAAGTACGCCTGACCGAGCGCGTTGCGGACCTTCAGGGTGTCCTCGTCAACCGGGCCGAACGCCTGTGCCGCCCCGGCGGCCATTGCCTCGAGCAGGGCGATGGCCTCGGTGAACCGTCCCCATCGGCGGTGGTCCTCGGCGAGGCTCAGCCGGTACGCCAGCGTGGCACGGTCGCGGACGGCCTCCCGGCCCAGTCCGGCCGCACGCCAGACGTCGAGGGACGCCTGGACCACGTCGAGCGGACCGCCCACCGCGCGCGGGGGCGGCGGGGGCATGGCGGGCAGAGGCTCGGGCGGCCCTGCCTCGTCCGCCACCCACGCCGCGAGCCGCGCCCGCAGCTCCGCGGCGGGGACGCCGTCGACGTACAACCGGCACACCCCGTGGTCCAGGGACAGGTCCAGGAGCGAACCACCGCCGACCACCAGGCGGAGGTGAGTCAACGCCATGATGTGGCCGGGAGCCCGGACGTCCAGCCCGCGCAACGTGGGCCAGGCGACGGTCAGGAACTGACGGATCCGCCGGCGTAGCCGGATGCCGGAGCGGTCGAGGACCACGGTGAGCCCCGGTGTCTCGCCCGCCCCGCGCGGATGCCCACCGAGACAGGTCACCTGGGGTATCGCGAGCGACGACATCGCGTCATCCTTTCAGCCGGACGCGCAGCTGCCCACGGCCCGGGGTACGGCGGGCGCCCGATCGCCCGCCGTACCCCGGGGGTCCGTCAGCGGACGGTCAGCGTGCCGACCGCCGGCAGCGGCGCGACCACCGGCGGGAGCCGCTTCGGCTCGCCCCGGCCCGGCGCGCCCGCCCGGGCGAGGTCGCTCTTCGACGCGGTCGCCCGCGCGTCCGGCTTCTCCGGCGCGGCCACGAACGGCTGGTCGTCACCGGTGCAGACGGTGCCCTTCGCCGGCAGCGTCCCCTTCAGCAGGTACGCGTCGACGGCGCCGGTCACGCAGGCCGAGGTGCCGTACGCGGTGTGGCCCCAGCTGTCGCTGCTGAGCAGGCGGCTGTTCGGCAGCAGCGCCGCCGAGCTGACCGCACCCTGGTAGTTGGTCGCCGGGTCCCAGTAGTTGCCGACCACCAGCACCGGGGCGCTGGTGCGCCGGTTGAACGGGCCGGTGTAGGCGTCCTCGTCCCGCACCGTCCAGGTGTTGCGGGCGCAGGGCGACGTGGCCCACGCCCAGGTCCGCCCGAAGTACGGGGCCCGCTTGTCCTCCTTGGCGGCCAGCGCCGGCCAGGCGTCGGCGCTCTTCGGGTGGTACGCGTCGGTGCAGTCCACCGTCAGGAACGTCTCCAGCCCGTTGTCGTACGGGAAGTCGTAGCCGCGCTGCTTCCGGGCCTGCGCGGCGCGCTCGGCCACCGCGGTCTGCGCCTGCGACCGGCGGGCCGCCGACGCCGACGCCGGATCGGTCAGCACCAGCAGCTCGCTGGTGAGTCCGTCGATGTCCGCCCAACCGTACGGGCTGTACAGCGCGCTGAGGCTGGCGCCGACGAAGTCGGCGTAGCTGATGGTGAACGTGCCGTGGTCCGGGTCGTCGATCACCACCGGCTTCTTGCGCAGCCGCTTCGCCACCGTCTCGTACGCGGCGACCGGGTCGCCGGAGGACGCCAGCTCGCACTTGTCCGCGCCGGCCTTGGCGCAGCGGACCAGGATCTCGTGCAGCGCTCGGTAGGCGCCGTCGGCGCTGCGCAGCCGGCTCTCCTGCAGTTGGTCGCGGGCCTTGCCCTGGCCGACCCAGGCGTTCGGGTTGAGCACCCCGTCGATGACGAGGGCGCGGACCCGGTCCGGGAACATGTTGGCGTAGTACTGGCCCAGCGCCGTGCCGTAGCTGAAGCCCAGATAGGTCAGCTTCTTGTCGCCGACCGCACGGCGCAGCACGTCCATGTCGCGGGCCACCTCGGCGGTGGACGCCGCCCCGGTGAGCGGCTTGCCGGTGGTCGAGCAGGCCTTGCCGACCGCCTTGGACGAGGCGATGTACGCCTTCTCCTCGGCCTTCGTCCACGGGAAGGCGACGTTCAGCCCGGCACCCGCCTTCATCTGGTCCTTGACCGAGCGGAAGCATTTGACGTTGTCGCTGGCGGCGACGCCGCGCGGGTCGACGCCGACGATGTCGAAGCGGTCGAGCAGGCTGTCGCCGAGGAAGTACGGCGCGGCGAGCGCGATGCTGGTGCCGGAGCCGCCCGGGCCACCCGGGTTGAGGAAGAGGCTGCCGACCTTGTGCTTCTGGTCGCGGGCCTTGACCCGCAGCACCGCGATCTCGGTGCTGGCGCCCTTCGGGTCGTCGTAGTCCAGCGGCAGGCGGACGGTGGCGCACTCGGCGTAGCCGTAGCAGGCGTACCAGTCGAGCTTCGGCGTCGGCACGCGGTCGACCCGGCGCGCCTCGACGGCGCTGGTCCGGTCGGACGCGGCCGGCTGCGCCGTGGCGGCCGCGGCGGGCGTGACCGCCGATCCGGCGAGGACGATGCCGGCGATCCCTGTTGCGGTCAGGGACCGGATTGCACGTGGCATGTGGCTGCCTTCCGGTGGGGAACGGGATCTGTCAAGGTGACCTCGACCCCCGTCACTCTAGGGATCACCGCCAACGCAGGCTGCCCGTCAAACGCGGACTGAACAGACAAATTGCCGATTGATGTAACGAAATTTTCTCGATCGACGCTTTTATCGCTCCCGCCGTCCTCTTGCGAGGGTGGTCTTGGGTCATGCTTGTCGGGTGAGTTCGTTTCCGAAGCCCGATGCGCGGGTGAAGGCCCTCGTCGCGTCCCTGGCGGCGGTGGCGGCGTTGGTGACGCTGGTGGTGTGGCGCCCCGCGGGCATCCGGTCGGTGATCCTGGCCCTGCTCTGCGTGGTGCTCGGGATGATCGCCGGCGTGGCGGTGGCCGCCGCCCGGCAGGCCCCGCGGCAGGCCCGCGGCGACGGCGCCCCGACCGAGGACTCGCCGGCACTCGGTGGGCACGCAGTGGACGCCGACACGCTGGAGGCGCTCGATCCCCGGGAGGTCCGGGAACATCGGACGGTGAACGGGCTCAGCGACCGGTGAGGGTCGGCACGGCGAGCGCGTTCACGCCCTGCCCGGCCAGGCAACGGTAGGTGCGGTCCCCGTCCTGGTCGGACGGCGGCAGCACCTCCAGGTTCCACCCGGCCGCCTGGTTGATGCCGCTGACCAGGCGGAAGGTGCTGACATTGCAGACCTGCCGAACGGCGGGGTCGGCGGTGACCGCGTGGTGGCCCGCCCCGGCCAGGGTCGCCGGCAGATCACCCTCGGCGTACGTCTCCCAGGTGTGCTGGCCGTCGCACGACACCCGGTCCGCCTCGGCCCGGTCGCGGCGCAGCCGTACCGGTCCGAAACACTCCAGTTCGGACGCACAGCGGGCGCCCGCCGGCAGCCGTACCCCGCCGGCCGCGCAGCCCGGCAGCACCTTGCCCGCGTCGATGACCCCGCTGACCGCCGGCGTGGGCGACGCCAGCGGGACGGGCGGGCCGCCGGCCAGCCACGCCCCGGCGCCGGCCGAGGCGGCCAGCGCGAGAACCCCCGCGCCGCCGAGAAACCAGCGGCGCCGCCACCGGCGGCCCGGCGTGGGCACGGTCGGGTGGGCGTCGTCCGCCGGCGGGCGCGGGCTCGGCCCGCCGCTGCGCCCCACCGTGTACGGCCGGCCGGTGCCGGGACCGCTGACCGGAAACGCGGAGATCGGGGCGCCGCTGACCGGGGCGGCGCCCGGGTCGAGCGGGAGCGCGGCGAGCATCCCGCCCAACTCCACGGCGGACGGGCGCTCGCCCGGGTCGTTGGACATGCCGAGCCGCAGCACGTCGATCAGCTCGTCGGGAATCCCGGGCAGGCCGGGGATCGGCTGGTGGAACATCTCCAGCACGGTGACCAGGCTCGGGTTGCGCTCGGACTGCCAGCGCGGCGGCCGGCCGTGCATCACCGCGTAGAGGGTGGCGCAGAGCGCGTACACGTCGACCGCGGGCGTCGGCGGGCTGTGGTTGAACATCTCCGGCGGCGCGTACGCCGGGGTGAGCACCTCCAGGGTGACCGAGGCGTCCCGCACCTCGGCCAGCACCGCCAGCCCGAAATCGGCCAGCACCGCCGGATTGAAGTGGGAGTAGAGGATGTTGGCCGGCTTGACGTCCCGGTGCAGCACCCCGGCCGCGTGCGAGTGGGCGAGCGCGTCGGCGATCTTGACGCCCAGGTCCCGCGCCTCGACCGCGCCCAGCGGCGAGGTACGCATCCGCTCCGCGTACGACCCGTCGCAGAGCTCCATGATCAGATACGGGTGCTGGTCGACGGTGACCCCGACGTCGAAGAGGTCGACCACGTGCGGATGCGACGACATCTTGCCGGCCGCCCGCGCCTCGCGCAGAAAGCGTGCCTGGTCCCGCTCGCTGTCCAGCGTGCGGTTCTCCACCTTGACCGCGACCTCACGCCCCACCGAGATCTGGGTGGCCCGGTAGACGGTGGCGTAGCCGCCCCGGGCAAATACCCTCAAGTCGGTCAGACCGGGCACGATTGGCAGCCGCAGGGCACCGGGCGGGGTCTCGGTCACGACTCGAAAATACCCAACCAGTCGGGTCGCTCAGCGCACCGCGTCGGCCGCCGGCACGGGGCCGGAGCCGGCAGCGTCATCGTCCAGGCCACCCGCGGCGGCCGCCCGCCGGGCGTCCCACCGGAGGCCGACCGCGGTCGCGACCGCACCCAGCCCCTCCCAGGCGGCCACCCCGAAGAACCGGTCCGGGGCGACGTCGGAGAGCACGGCGATGCTGAAGACGGTGAACGTGACCAGCCGGAACCAGACCGTGAACCGGTAGAACGGCCGCCACTCGGTGGCGACGGCGAGCAGGTAGTAGACCCCCATGTTGAACGAGGCCATCGAGGACGCGGTGAGGAACGTGCCGGTGTAGTCACCCGGGGCCCGCTCGGCCGGCACCTCGAAGCCCAGCATGCGCAGCTGCGCCTCCGGCCAGATCAGCCCGAGCGCGCCGAGGAGCAGCGCCAGCACGCCGAAGACCGCCATCGTCCAGCCGGCGCCCGAGCGCGGCAGCCTCATGAGTCCTCCCCACCCGCGACCGCCGACGTGTGCGGCCTCCTCGGCCACCGAGGCTAGCCGCCAGCCCCGCCGCCCACATCCCCGAAACCGCCAAAACTGCCCGCTCCGCCCCGGACGTAGCGGCAGCTTCACGGGGAGCGTGGCGCGTTTTCCGTGAATCTGCGCGGACCTCAGCGTGGGTGGGTCAGGGGGTCAGGCGGGTGAGGAGGGCGTCGGCGAGCGCCCGCTCGCTGCGCTGCTCGGTGGCGTACGCCAGGCGTACCGCCTCTTCGGCGCTGGCCAGCGCCTCGGCCGGACGGTCGCACGCGGCCAGCGTCTCGGCCAGCACGCAGGCCCCGATCACCTGGCTGCGAACGTCCTCGGCCGGGGCGGCGACCGCCCGCTGCGCCCAGTCCAGCGCCTGCACCGGCTGGCCGTGGGCGAGCAGCGCGGAGGCGTACCGGGCCATGGTCTGGCGGCGGGAGAACAGCAGCGACGGGGTGTGGGCGGCGGCGGTGGCGACCGGGGCGAGCAGCCCCACCGCGGTCGCCGGATCGTCGTCGGCGAGCCGGGCCAGGGCGAGCAGCACCCGGGGCGCCACCTGAGCGGGGGCCTGCGGGTTGTGCGGCTCCACCGTGGTGAGCACCGACCGGGCCGCCTGCTCGGCGGTCTCCCAGTCGCCCAGGTCCAGCGCCACGAACCCGCGCAGCGTGCCCGCCATCCCCGTGAGCAGCGGGTGCGACGTCCGCCCCGCGTACGCGAGGGCGTCGGTGAGCAGGTCGGCGGCGTGCTCCGGCTCGCCCAGCCCGCGTGCCACCACCCCGCGTACCACCAGGGCGAAGCCCTGCCCCCAGTCGTCGCCGACCTCGGCGAAGTCCCGGTACGCGCGCCGCGCCGCCCGGTCCGCCTCGGCCAGCTCACCCAGCTCCGCGGTGGCGTACGCCTCGACCGCGCGCAGCGTGCCGACCGCCCACGCCTCGCCGACCCGCTCGCCGAAGGGGAGGAAGACCTGCGCCATCCGGCAGGCCTCCCGGAGCCGGCCGGCGAGCAGCCGGGCGAACGCGGTGGTGCCGCGCAGCCAGGCCCGGCCGTACGGGTCCTTCAGCTCGGCGAAGAGCCGGGCGGCCCGGCCGAGCACCGCGTCGGTGCCGGCGAAGTCGCCCCGGGTGGTGGTCACCCAGGCCAGGTTCTGCAACGACCAGGCCTGCCCGCGCGGGTCCTTCGCGGCGAGGCTGACCTGGTAGGAGGCGGCCAGCCGGCTACTCGCCTGGCCGAGCCGGCCGGCGACGAAGTCGGCCATGCCGAGCCGGCGCATCGCCGAGGCACGCATCGTCGGCAACTCGGCCGCCGTGGCCACCTGAAGGGCCTCCTGCCAGCAGCGTTCCGTCCGGGCCTGGTCACCGAGGGTCTGGTGGGCCTGCCCGGCGAGCAGCAGGGCACCGGCCCGGGTGGCCGCGTCGCCGGTGTTTGCCGCGATCTTCTCCGCGAAGGCGAGCGCGTCGTGGGGGCGGCCGACCTGGAGCAACGCCCGGGCGTGCACCACCTGGTCGGCCAGCGGCACGCCGTCGCGGGCCAGCTCGGCGGCGCGCTCGGCGTACTCGACGGCCAGGGCCGGCTCGCCGGAGCGCAGCGCGCGGCGGGCGGCCCGGCCGAGCGCGGCGACGCCCAGCGGGGCCACCGCCCGGGCCGGCGCGTCGGGGCGCAGCTTCACCGCGTCGGCGAGCGCAGCGGCCCGCGCCACGTGTTCGGCCACGAAGTCGTCCCGGGCCGCCTCGCTGAACCCACCGGGCAGGGCGGCGCCGTCGGCGCTCTCCGGGGCGGCCCAGCGGGCCAGCGCCGCGTGCCGCTCGGCCAGCTCCGCCTTGCTCACCCCGGCGTACGCGGCCTCGCGCATCAGCGGGGTGGCGAAGGCGAAGCCGGTGCGGGTGCGGTGCAGCATGCGGCGCTGCAGCAACTCCTCCACGGCCCGCTCCAGCTCGACCGCGACCACCGCCGCCGGGCGGCCGTCGCGCCCGGTGCGCTGCTCGCGGAGCGCCTCCAGGGTGCCGGCCGGCACAGTGTCGCCGACCACCGCCGCGTCGCGCAGCACCGAACGGGCATCCACCGGCAGCGCGTCGATCCGCGCCGCGAGCACGGCGGCCAGGTCCCGGGAAAGCAGCCGGCTGCCCAGCGAGCCGGGCGCCAGCCGCCAGCCACCGGGAATGTCCCGGTCCGCGCCCGCGGTCAGCGCGCCCCGCTCCATCAGCAGGGTGACCAGCTCGGCCAGGTAGAACGGGTTGCCCTGGGCGGTGGCCAGCAGCCGGTCGGCGTCGGCCGGGGGCAGCTTCCCGCCCCCCAGGTAGCTGGTGAGCAGCCGGGCCGCGTCGGCACCGCGCAGCGGCGGCAGCGCGTGCACCTCGGCGTCCGCGACCCGGGTCAGCGCGCCGGCGGTACGCACCAGCTCCGGACGGCCGAGCAGCAGCACCAGCACCGGGCCGGTGAGGCGGTTGAGGGTCACGCCGAGTGCGTTGACGGTCTCGGCGGTGGCGTCGTGCAGATCGTCCACCACGATCACCAGTGGCGCCTCGACCGCGAGCGCGCTGAGCAGGCCGGTGACCGCGTTGGGCACCGCCTCGGCGTCCGGCGGCGGGGCGGCCGGGTTCCACTCGCCGTTACCGGTGGCAGGCGGGAGTTCGGCGTACCCGAGCAGCGCGAGGAGCTGGTCGACGGCGAGCGGGGGCAGGTCGCCGGGAAGCCGGCCGAGCCGCTGGCCGAGCCGGCGCAGCCGCTCCTCCACGGCCGGACGGGTGAGCGCGGTGGCGGCGTCGTTGGGCAGACCGACCGCGGCCCGGACCAGATCGGCCAGCGGGGCGAGCCGCCGCCGCTCGCCGAACGCGGCGCAGCGTACGGAGAGCACCCGGGCACCGGTGTGCGCGGCGTACCGGCCGGCGCCCACGTCGTAGCCGGCGGCGAGGCGTTCCACCTCGGCGGCGAACCGGGACTTGCCGATCCCCGCCTCGGCGGTCATCAGCAGCACCCGGGGCTCACCCCGGTCGATCACCTCGGCGAGCCGGCCGGCGACCCGGCCGATCTCGGTCTCCCGGCCCACGAAGGGCGCCTCGTCGCCGAGACCGGACCGGGTGCCCGGCGCGTCCAGGAGACCCAGCAGCTCGTACGCCTCGACCGGCTCGCGCTTGCCCTTGAGCCGCAGCGGGCGCAGCGCCCGCCAGGAGGCGACGTGCCGGGTGGCGGCGGCGGTCCGTCCACCGGCGTAGACCGCACCGACCGCGGCGGCGTCGGCGAGCCGGGCCGCGGTGTTCACCGTGTCGCCGATGACGGTGTATTCGATCGCCGCCTGGATGCCGGCGATCACGTCGCCGGTGTTCAGCCCGACCCGCAGGCCGAGCGGCGCACCGCCGCCCCGCTCGTCGTCGAGCACCCGGCGGACGGCCCGCTGCATGGACAGCGCCGCCCGGACCGCGCGCTCGGCGTCGTCCTCGTGCGCGACAGGCGCACCGAAGACCGCCATGATCCCGTCGCCGGTGAGCTTGTCGACGTGGCCGCCGAAGGTCTTGACCGCACCGGCGAGGGCGGCGAGCACCCGGTCGGTCACCGCGCCGACCCGTTCCGGGTCGAGGTCCTCGGACCAGGAGGTGAAGTCGGAGAGGTCGCCGAAGAGCACGGTGACCACCCGCCGTTCGGCGGCGGGCAGCGTCGCGGCGGCCGGCAGCGCAGCCCCGCAGTTGTGGCAGAACCGCGCGCCGGGTACGGCGACGGTTCCGCACACCGGGCAGGTCACGGCTGCTCCACTCCGAGGTACTCGAGCTGCGCGCGGACCGACCACTCGGCGGCCCACCAGAGCGACCGGTCGACGTCGGCGTACACCTTCGCGACCACCTCGGGCGCGGTGGTGGCGCCCGCCGCGACCGCCGCGCGGACCTGGTCGAGCCGGGCCCGGCGGTGGGCGAGGTAGAAGTCGGCCGCCGCGCCGCAGTCGGCCAGCGCCGGGCCGTGCCCCGGCAGCGCCGGCACCCCCCGGTACGTCGACAGCAGCTCCAGGCTGGTCAGGTAGTCCCCGAGGTGCCCGTCAGGGTGGGCGACCACGGTGGTGCCCCGACCCAGGATGGTGTCGCCGGTGAGGACCACCCGCTCGTCGCCGTGCTCGACCAGGAAGCAGACCGAGTCGGCGGTGTGTCCCGGGGTGGCCAGCAGGCGGATCTCCAGACCCGAGCCGTCGACGGGCCCGGTCAGCGGCTCACCGCCGATGGTGTGCGCCGGGTCGGCGGCGCGGACGGGCGCGCCGCCGAGCAGCTCGTGCAGCCGGGCCGAGCCCTCGGTGTGGTCCGGGTGCCCGTGGGTGATCAGCACGGACCCGACCGGCCCGTGCGACGCGATCGCGGCCAGGTGCTCCTCGTCGGCCGGGCCAGGATCGACGACGACCGTGTGCTCGGCACCGGGGGCGCGCAGCACCCAGGTATTGGTGCCCTCGAGCGTCATCGGCCCCGGGTTCGGGGCGCGCAGCAGCGTCACCCAACCCGGCAGCTCGTCCGCGAGCGCCCCTGCCGCCCCGGTCACATGCCCGCCCATGGCAGCGATCGTACGACCCCGCCCGCCGCTCCCCGCGATCTTGCAGCTCCGGCCTGTGATTTGTGGTCGTTCACGGCTTTCGCTGGGCCGGAACCAGCAAGATCGCGGGGACGGAGCGTGAGCGGCGGCTCAGCCGACCTCGACGATGACCTCGACCTCGACGGGGGCGTCGAGCGGCAACTCGGCGACGCCGACCGCGCTGCGGGCGTGCCGGCCGGCCTCGCCGAAGACCGCGAGGAACAGGTCGGAGGCACCGTTGATCACGCCCGGCTGGCCGGTGAAGCCCGGCGCGCTGGCCACGAAGCCGGTCAGCTTCACGATCTTGACCACGTTCTCCAGGCCGACCAGCGAGTCGATCGCGGCGATGGCGTTCAGCGCGCACCGCTGCGCCAGGTCCTTCGCCTGGTCGGCGGAGACGCCGTTGCCGACCTTGCCGGTGGCGAGCAGCTTGCCCTCCGCCATCGGCAACTGGCCGGAGACATAGACGTGCTGCCCGGACTGGACGGCCGGCACGTAGCTGGCCACCGGCGGCACCACCTCGGGCAGGGCCAGGCCCAGCTCGGCGAGCTTCGCGTGCGGTCCGTTGCTCATGCCGCCACCTCGCTCCGCTCGGCGTCAGCATGAGCCGACTTCGCGCTGAGACCGATGATTCGCTCGCTACGCTCGCTCATGCCGCTCACGCCTTCGGTCGCTTGAGGTAGGCGACCAGCTGCTCCGGGTTCGGGCCGGGAACCACGGAGACCAGCTCCCAGCCATCCTCGCCCCAGTTGTCGAGGATCTGCTTGGTCGCATGGACCAGCAGCGGGACCGTGGCGTATTCCCACTTCTGCATCAGGTTGAGGCCTCCTTGCCTGGCGTGGACTCGGTCAGGCACAGCCTACGGGCCGCCGGTGTCAGCGGGACGCCGGACGTTGCCCCGGCGTCGAGGGCGGCTCGCCACAGGGACCCTCGTGCTCGTACGGCTGGGGGCAACGGGACCGGTCGGGCAGCGGCAGGTCGCAGAAGACGCGGTGCCGGTTGTTCTGGTCGTCCGCCGTGGAGACCGTCGTCTCACCGGCGTCCAGTTCGCTGAGGAAGCCGAGCGAGGTGGCCACGGTGCCGGCGAGCGCGGTGGCCGCCGCCAGGTCGGCGACCCGGACCGGCAGGTGGATGACGTACCCGGGCTCCTCCTCGTCCCGAACCCGGTCGCCTGACCGGACCAGCGTGCGGAGCGCCTCGGCCGGGTGGCGGTACGACCGCTCGTTGAACGGCAGCGCCAGACCGATCCCGTCGGCATCACCGGGCCGCCCCACCCGGTCAGCGGGGACGAACTGGGCTCGAGGGGTGTTCTCCGCGTCGCGCATGCGATCCTCCGGGCGTCGTACCTGCTCACCGTCAGCACCATCCGGCTCGGACCCACCGCCGCACCGGTCCCGCGTCGCGACGAACGTAGGACCTGATGGCAGTCCCAGCAACGGGACGCGCAGGCGCGATCACGTTCAGTCACATATGCGACACATCTCTCGACTGAAATGCGACGGCAGGACCGCCTCCGACCCGCTCGTGCGGGCGACGGGCCGGTACGCGGGGCAGGCAAGGCGCCCATCGACCGCTACCCTTCCGATCTGGACGGGCGCCAGCGCTCGCCCACCACGCTGGTCCACGTGTCCGCTGCCCGGGGCGGCGGCGCGCCGCACCCCGGGGGATGACATGACCCAACCGCCCATCGGTGGCGCCGCCGGTTCTCCCGGCGGTCCGTCCCACCAGGAGCCGCCCGCCGGCGCCGCACCGCCTCCCGGGGCGGCGTACCCCCCGCCGGCCCCCGGGGCATTCCCCGCGCCGTACCCCCCGCCCGCTTCCGGGGCGTACCCCCCGCCGGGCCCGGGGCCGTACCCCCCGCCGGGCCCGGGGGCCTTCCCCGCGCCGGCGCCTGGCTACCCGCCACAGCCGGCGCCCGGCTACCCGCCACCGCCGGCGCCGGCGGCTCCGAAGAAGCGGCGCGGGCTGCTGATCACCTCGATCGTGCTGGCCGCGGCGATCCTGCTCTGTGGCGGTGGCGGCACCGCCGCGTTCCTGACGCTGCGCAAAGCCGAGCAGGGGCAGGGCGCGAAGGAGCCGGCGGTCGCCGTGAACGGCTTCCTCACCGCCGTCTACAAGGACCAGGACGCCCGGAAGGCCGCCACCTTCGTCTGCTCCGCCGCGCGGGACGACAAGAAGATCGCCGCCAAGGTCGCCGAGGTGCAGAAGTACGCGACGCAGTACCAGAACCCCCGGTTCCGCTGGACCACGCCGAAGGTGGACAACCAGACCGGGGAGCGGGCGACGGTGACCACCAAGGTCACCATGACCACCTCCGACGAGAAGGTGGCCGACCAGGAGTTGCGCTTCACCGTGGTGCAGAAGACGGGTTGGTGGGTCTGCGAGGTCGCCTGAGCCGGGCGGCCGGCGTGCGCTCTAAGCTCAACGGGTGGCAGCAGCTGAGCACCCGGCCGAACCGGCCGGCACCGCATGGCCGGCCCGCCTGCACGTGGTGACCGGGAAGGGCGGTACGGGCAAGACCAGCGTGGCCGCGGCCCTGGCCCTCGGGCTGGCCGCCGGCGGCCGGCGCACCCTGCTGGTCGAGGTGGAGGGGCGGCAGGGTATCGCCCAGCTCTTCGGCACCGATCCGCTGCCCTACGAGGAGCGGCACCTGACCGACGCCCGGGGCGGCGGCGAGGTGCGGGCCCTGGCGGTGGACGCCGAGGAGGCGCTCCTCGAGTACCTGGACATGTTCTACAAGCTGGGCGCGGCCGGCCGGGCGCTGCGCAAGTTCGGTGCCATCGACTTCGCCACCACCATCGCCCCGGGCCTGCGGGACGTGCTGCTCACCGGCAAGGTGAAGGAGGCGACCACCCGCACCAACGGCCAGCGCCGGGCGTACGACGCGGTGGTGTTGGACGCGCCGCCGACCGGGCGGATCGGCCGCTTCCTCAACGTCACCGCCGAGACCGCCCGGCTGGCCAAGGTCGGCCCGATCAAGACTCAGAGCGAGGGGGTCGCCGTGCTGCTCCGCTCGCCCATGGCGGCGGTGCACGTGGTGACACTGCTGGAGGAGATGCCGGTCCAGGAAACGGTCGACGCGATCGCCGAGCTGACCCAGCTGGGCTTCCCGGTCGGCCGGGTGATCGTCAACGGCGCCCGGCCGCCGGTGCCGACCGGCCGCGCGGTGACCTCCGCCGAGCTGAAGCGGGGGCTGGCGGCCGCCGGCCTGCCGACCGACGCGCGCACCGTCGCGGCCCTCACCGGCGAGGCGCGTGACCAGCAGGTACGCCGGGAGCTGGAGGACTCGCTCCGGGGCGACCTGGTGGAGCTGGGGCTGCCCCTGACCGAGCTGCCGCTGCTCCCCGACGGGGTCGACCGGGCCGGACTGGAGACGCTGGCCGAGGCGCTCGTCCGGGCGGATTGACTCACACCTGCGGCCGGCACGGAGCAGAGACACCCGGAAGACCGATACGCTCGATTGGTGCCTTCCGAAGACGCGGCGCCACCGCTGGACGTCGACCAGATCCTCGCCGACCCCGGCGTACGGATCGTGGTGTGCTGCGGGGCGGGCGGAGTGGGCAAGACCACCACGGCGGCCGCGTTGGCGCTGCGGGCCGCCGAGCGGCACGGCCGGCGGACGGTGGTGCTCACCATCGACCCGGCCCGCCGGCTGGCCCAGTCGCTCGGCCTGACCGAACTGGACAACACCCCGCGCCAGGTCAAGGGCATCGACGTCGAGGCCAGCGGCGGCGAGCTGCACGCCATGATGCTCGACATGAAGCGCACCTTCGACGACGTGGTGCTCCAGCACACCGATCCGGCGAAGGCGGCGGAGATCTTCGCCAACCCCTTCTACCAGGCCATGAGCTCCACGTTCGCCGGCACCCAGGAGTACATGGCGATGGAGAAGCTGGGTCAACTGCACGCCCGGGGCGAGTGGGACCTGATCGTGGTGGACACCCCGCCGTCCCGTTCGGCGCTGGACTTCCTGGACGCGCCGGCCCGGCTCTCCCGGTTCCTCGACGGCCGGATGCTGCGGCTGCTGCTCGCCCCGGCCCGGAGCGGGGGGCGGAGCATGTTCAGCTTCGTGACGGCCGGCTTCGGGATGTTCTCCAAGGCCGTGCAGAAGGTGCTCGGGGCGCAGCTGCTCACCGACCTCTCCGGCTTCGTCGCCGCGCTGGACTCGATGTTCGGCGGTTTCCGGCAGCGGGCCGAGCAGACGTACCGGATCCTGCAGGCGCGGGAGACGGCGTTCCTGCTGGTCGCGGCGCCGGAACCGGACGCGGTGCGGGAGGCCGCCTACTTCGCGGGCCGGCTGCGCGAGGAGCACATGCCGCTCGCGGGCCTGGTGCTCAACCGGGTGCACCGGCCGGCGGTGCCGGAGCTGAGCGCGGCCGACAGCCGGGCCGCCGCGGCCCGGCTGGAGGACGCCGGCGGGCACGAGGGCACCGTCGAGGTGTTGCGGGCCCACGCGGCGCTGGCCCAGCAGGCGGTACGCGAGCAGCGGGTGGCGGCCCGGTTCACCGAGGCGTTCCCGGCCGTGCCGACGGTGTCGGTGACGGCGCAGCCCGCCGACGTGCACGACGTCGACGGGCTGCGGACGATCGGCGAGGCGATCAGCCAACGGTGAGCCGCGGGTGACCGACGGGCCGGACGGCGCGGCGGTCAGTTCGCGGTGGTCACCAGGACCTTGTCCTTGCCGGCCTTCTCCTTGGCGTTCTTCTTCATGGCCGCCTCGAACATCTTCCGCCAGCTGGTCACCTGCGGGTGACGGCGCAGCAACGCCCGGCGTTCGCGTTCGGTCATGCCACCCCACACCCCGAACTCGATCCGGTTGTCGAGCGCGTCGGCCAGGCACTCGTACCGCACGGGGCAGCTCCGGCAGATCCGCTTCGCCACGTTCTGTTCAGCGCCCTGTACGAACAACGCATCCGGGTCACCGTTCTGACACGCCGCCAGTGACGGCCAGTCAGTGATCATGCCCATGTGTAAACGTCCCCCCTTGCAGTACCTACCGACGTCACGCGACCAGCCGTCGAACTCCCCCCGGTCGTCCGGCCTGCCTCCCCAGGGCGGCACGGACGACATGCGGCTCTGTCGCCGCCAACCATCATGCTGTGTAGTCACCTGATTACGCAACGTTGTCGGCGAAATCCATCATTCCGGACACTCCCGGCTTCCCGGGCTCTCGCCCGCCGTCTACCCCACCCGAGTACGTGAAAACGCTGCGCGGCTCCCCCTTTCGGGGGAGACTTCTGCGGGTCCACGCAACCACCCACCAGGGTTCGTGCGTTTAGCACAACGAGGCCGGCGCGTGCTGGAAATGGGGAAAGTTCCCCGCGCGCCCCTCATTCCCTACTCGCGTACCCTGTCGAGGTGACCTGGATGCGGAAACGTGACCACAATGTGCTGACCAACGCCGCATCGCTACTCATCTGTGGCCTGTTGGCCGGCGTGGTGGTCGCGGCGGCGGCCTTCCCCGCAGTGGCGATGTCCGGACTGGCCGCCAAGGCGGGGGCCGAGACCTTTGGCGCGCTGCCCAAGGAACTGACCGTGGCCCGGTCCCCGCAGGCCACCGTTCTGGTCGCCGCCGACGGCAAGACCGCGTTGGCCGCGATGTATGACGAGTACCGCAAGGAGGTCAAGCTCAAGGACGTCTCGCCCTACATGCAGAAGGCCATCATCGCGGCCGAGGACCACAACTTCTACAAGCACAACGGCGTCGACCTCAACGGCGTCGCCCGCGCCTTCGTCAACAACAGCTCCGGGGCCAACTCCCGGCAGGGCGCGTCCACCCTGACCATGCAGTACGTCCGGCTGGCCATCTCGTACTCGGCCACGCACCCGGCTGACGTGGTCGCCGCGACCGAGGACACCAGCGCCCGCAAGCTGCGCGAGATGTCGCTTGCCATGCAGGTCGACAAGGAGTTCTCCAAGGACGAGATCCTGGAGCGCTACCTGAACATCGCCGCCTTCGGCAACGGCGCGTACGGCATCTTCGCCGCGAGCCAGACCTACTTCGGCAAGCCGCCGAGCAAGCTCGACATCCAGGAGTCGGCGCTGCTGGCCGGCCTGGTGAAGGCGCCGACCGCGTTCGACCCCACCACCAAGTCCGGCTACACGGAGGCGGTCGGGCGGCGCGACTACGTCATCCAGAACATGGTGCAGATCGGCGCCATCACCCAGGCGCAGGCCGACGAGGCCAAGAAGATCAAGCTGGTGGTCAAGGACAAGCGCGCTCCGAACGGCTGCGTCGCCGCCAACACGCAGAGCTGGGGCTTCTTCTGCGACTACTTCTACCGCTGGTGGTTGCAGCAGGAGACCTTCGGCGCCACCACGTACGACCGCGAGCGCCGACTGAAGAGCGGCGGCTACACCATCAGGACCAGCCTGGACGTGCAGGCGCAGCGGGCCGCAGACAAGGCGGTCCGCAACCACCTGAGCGTGAACAGCAAGGCCGCCCGGATGGTGGCGGTGGTCGAGCCCGGCAGCGGCAAGGTCCGTGCCATCGCGGTCAACCGCAACTTCAAGCTCGACGATCCGAACCATCCGCAGAACCAGCTCAGCAGCGACCCGAAGAAGCGCAAGAAGGGCATCCGGGGCACCTACCCGAACACGGTCAACCCGCTGATCACCGGCGGCGGCGGCGCCAACGGCTACCAGGCCGGCTCGACCTTCAAGATCTTCACGCTGGTGGCGGCCCTGGAGAAGGGCATCCCGCTCAGCTACACCATCAACGCGCAGCCGGTCTTCAAGTCCGACTACATCATCAAGCAGGGCTCGAAGGCCGCCTGCCCGGGCACCCACTTCTACTGCCCGCAGAACGCCTCGAAGTCGATGGCCGGCGTGCACAACATGTGGAGCGCATTCGGCTTCTCGGTCAACACCTACTTCATCCCCCTTCAGCAGCAGGTCGGCGCGGAGAACGTGGTGAAGGCCGCCGAGAAGCTCGGCATCACCTTCCGCTCCTCCGACGATGCCGCGCTCGCTGCGGACGCCCACCAGTGGGGTGCGTTCAGCCTGGGCGTCTCGCAGACCACGCCGCTGGAGCTGGCCAACGCCTACGCCACCCTGGCCGCCGACGGCAAGTACTGCGAGCCGATCCCGGTCGAGGAGATCCGCGACCCGGACGGCGACAAGCTGGACATCGCCAACCCGCGCTGCGAGCAGCGGATCGACACCCAGGTGGCCCGGGCCGCCGTGGACGCCGCCCGCTGCCCGGTGGGCGACAGCTCCTCGACCACTGAGTGCAAGACCGCCACCGCAGGCGAGGTTCACCGCATCGTCAAAGCGCCGGTCGCGGGCAAGTCCGGCACCACCGACTCGGACAAGACCTCCTCGCTGGTCGCGATGACCAAGCAGTACGCGGTGGCCGGCATCATGGCCGACCCGGACTGGCCGCAGACCAACCAGAAAATGGGCCACAAGGAACTCACCGGCATCAACCCCGCGGTGACCGAGACGCTGCGGGACGCCATGGAGGGCAAGGAGCGGAAGGAGTTCACCCCGCCGAGCGGGAAGATCATCAAGGGCGACCAGCGCTCCATCCCCAACGTGAAGTGCCAGTCGATCGACGCCGCCAAGTCGCGGCTGCGCGGCGCCGGCTTCGACCCGGTGGTCTCCAGCAACCCGAGCCCGTCGGAGTGCCCGGCGGGCACCGCCGCTGGCACCAGCCCGGACGGGCGCACCATCAAGGGCGGCGTGGTGATGATCGAGGTCAGCTCCGGCCAGCCGAAGCCCGGCACGGGCCCCGGCGGCCCGGCGGTCCCGCCGCCCGGCAACGGCAACGGCCGCGGACGACCGCGCGGCTGACCGGCCAACGACGAAGCGGGCGGGCACCCTGGTGGGGTGCCCGCCCGCTTCGTCGTCCGTCAGAGACCGAGCTGCCGGCGTACCTCGGCGGCGACCCGGCCGCCCTCGGCCCGGCCAGCCACAGCCGCCTGGGCCGCCTTCATGGCCGGGCCCATCTGCGCCTTGCCGGTGAAGCCGCCCGCGGCGAGCGCCCCGGTGACCAGCTCGGTCAACTCGGCGTCGGAGAGCTGCTTCGGCAGGTAGCGCTCCAGCACCTCACCCTCGGCGGTCTCCTTGCCGGCCTGCTCCGTGCGGCCCGCGTCGGCGAAGGCCGCGGCCGCCTCGCGCCGCTTCTTCGCCTCCTTGGTCAGCACCGCGAGGACCTCGTCGTCGCTGAGCTCGCGCTTTTCCTTGCCGGCGACCTCGGCGTTGCCCACGGCCGCGAGGGCCATCCGCAGCGTGGAGGTGGTCAGCTCGTCGCGCGCCTTCAGGGCGGCGCGCATGTCGGCGGTGAGGCGATCCTTCAGCGTGCTCATGGACGGTCAAACTACCCTGAACGGCATGCGAAAGCGCACACTATTCCGGCTCGCCGCCGGGACCGTCGCCGCCGGCGCGGCCACCCTGGCGTACGCGTCCCTCGTCGAGCGCAACCTGTTCACCCTGCGGCGGTACGACGTACCGGTGCTTCCGACCGACGCCGAGCCGCTGCGCGTGCTGCACCTGTCGGACCTGCACATGATGCCCAACCAGCGGCGCAAGCAGGACTGGGTGGCCTCGCTGGCCGCCCTCGACCCCGACCTGGTGGTGGTCACCGGGGACAACATGGCGCATCCCGACGCCGTCCCCGGCGTGTTGCGGGCCCTGCAACCGCTGCTCGACCTGCCCGGTGCCTTCGTCTTCGGCTCCAACGACTACACCGGGCCGGTCTGGAAGAACCCGTTCACCTACTTCCTGCCCGACCGCGAGTACACCGAGGGCGTGCCGCTGCCGTACGAGGAACTGCGCGACGTGTTCACCGGCGCCGGCTGGGTGGACCTCAACAACGCGCGGACCACCCTGAAGGCGGGCGGCCGGGAGATCGAGCTGGCCGGCGTGGACGACCCGCACGTCGAGCGGGACGACTACGACGCGGTGGCCGGCCCGGTCAGCTCCGGGACGACGCTCTCCATCGCCCTCAGCCACTCCCCCGAGCCGGCCGTGCTCGACCGGATGGCCGCCGACGGCTTCGGGCTGCTGCTGGCCGGCCACACCCACGGCGGCCAGGTCTGCGTGCCCGGCTACGGCGCGCTGGTGACCAACTGCGGCCTGCCCCGCTCGATGGCCCGCGGGCTGCACCGCTGGCCCGGCTCGGACTCCTGGCTGCACGTCTCGGCGGGCCTCGGTACGCACCCCACCGCGCCGGTGCGGTTTGCCTGCCCGCCCGAGGCGAGCGTGCTCACGCTGATCTCCCGGTGATCGGCCCGCGCCCGGGGTGGGGGTACCGAGTTTGACCATCGGAGCGGGTGGGCTACTATTTGTCGGCACGCCTCGGGGTGTGGCGCAGTTTGGTAGCGCGCTTCGTTCGGGACGAAGAGGTCGTCGGTTCAAATCCGGCCACCCCGACCAGAGGTAAATGCATCAGGGCCCCTCCGTGGAGGGGCCCTGATGCGTATCTGTCATCGGCCCGGTGGCCGAGGACGCGATCCTGCCCACGGGCAGATGATCAATTTTCCTGGCAAGGTTGATGGCATGCCCGGCCTCATCCGCTCCCGCCTGACCGACTGGACCACCCTCGTACCCCTGATCGCGGTCCTGGTGCTCGCGGCCGCCTGGGGGCGCCAGCTGCCCGGCCCGTTGATCGCGGTGGTGGCCGCGCTGCTGGCCGGTGCGGTCCTGGCCGCCGTGCACCACGCGGAGGTCGTGGCGCACAAGGTCGGGGAGCCGTTGGGCTCGCTGCTCCTCGCCGTGGCGGTCACGGTGATCGAAGTCGGACTGATCGTCACCCTCATGATCAGCGGCGGGGACAAGACGGCGGCACTGGCCCGGGACACCGTCTTCGCCGCCGTAATGATCACCTGCAACGGGATCTTCGGCCTGTCGCTGCTGATCGGCGCGCTACGTCACCGGGTCGCGGTCTTCAACCCGGAGGGCACCGGTGGGGCGCTCGCCACCGTGGCCACGCTCGCCACCCTCAGCCTGGTGGTGCCCACCTTCACCACCAGCCGGCCGGGCCCGCAGTTCTCCCCCGCGCAGCTCACCTTCGCGGCGGTGGCGTCGCTCGCCCTCTACGGCCTCTTCGTGACGGTGCAGACCGGCCGGCACCGCGATTACTTCATCCCGGTCACCCACGAGGGAAGCGTCCTGGCCGTCGACGCCGACGGCGACGGGCACGCGGATCCCCCGTCGACCCGTACCGCGCTGGCCAGCCTGGCGCTGCTGCTGGTGGCGCTGGTAGCAGTGGTCGGCAACGCGAAGATAATCTCTCCGGCGATCGAGGCGGGTGTCTCGGCGGCCAACCTGCCGCAGGCGTTCGTCGGGGTGGTGATCGCCCTGCTGGTGCTGCTGCCGGAGACCCTCGCCGCGGCCCGGGCCGCCCGACGGGACCGGGTCCAGATCAGCCTCAATCTGGCCCTCGGCTCGGCGATGGCCAGCATCGGACTGACCATCCCGGCCATAGCGCTGGCCTCGATCTGGTTGGAGGGGCCGCTGCTGCTGGGCCTCGGCGGCACGCAGTTGACGCTGCTCGCGCTCACCGCCGTGACCGGC
This sequence comes from Micromonospora sp. NPDC047740, assembly GCF_043204735.1. Taxonomy (NCBI): domain Bacteria; kingdom Bacillati; phylum Actinomycetota; class Actinomycetes; order Micromonosporales; family Micromonosporaceae; genus Micromonospora; species Micromonospora sp. NPDC047740. The sequence goes on along the minus strand of NZ_JBIDCT010000008.1, from coordinate 52,919 downwards.
GTACTCACCGTGGTGCCGGGCCGGGCGACCGTGCTCCAGGGCGGGGTGCACCTGGTGCTGCTCGCCGCGTTCGTCTTCCTGGCGGCCAGCCCCTGAGCGGTCCGTCCCGCCGCCGTCAGTCGTGCAGCTCGGTGCGCGCGACCTCGGCGAACGCGGCGGCCAGGTAGTCCGCCAGCGGCCGGTCGGTGGCGGCCAGCAGGTCGGCGACGAGCAACGGCGCGTGCCGGGCGATCGCGGCCGGGTCGGGTGGCGCATCGTCGTCGCCGGGTTCGTACACGCCGAGGGCGCTCGCCAGCAGGACCAGCAGCACGTGCGGGTCGACGTCGGGCCACCACGGCGCGGTGGACCGGACGCAGCGCTCCAGCACCTGGCGCACATCGTCCCCGTCCAGCCCGTCCGGGTGAGTCTGCTCCAGCAGCAGCCGGACCACCCCGCCGAGCACCAGGCCAGCCCGGTCGGCGGCGGCCAGCCGTTCCACCGCCGGCCGGTACGCCTCGGCGTCCCGCTCGCGGGCGGTGGCCACCGCCTCATTGGCGGCCGCGGCGATCTCGCGGGCCGGTGCGGGCAGGTGGTGCCAGGTCACGGTCACCGGGCCAGCATGTCAGACAGCGTGTTCTTGCTCACCGACCGGCTCCGCCGAACGCGGAACCGGCCGAAATCCGCTCGCCGCCTGTCACACCCAGGCAACAGAATCCAGGCATGCTGCGCCGCGCCCTACCCGCCCGCCCGGAAGCCCGTCGGATCCTGCTCGGCACCCTGTTGTCGGCCATCGGGCGCGGTCTGACCCTGCCGTTCCTCTTCATCTACCTCACCGACGTACGCGGGCTCACCGACAACCAGGCCGGCCTGGTCATCGGTTGGTTCGGGGCGGTGACGCTCGCCCTGTCGCCGCTGGGCGGGACGCTGATCGACCGGTTCGGCGCCCGCCGGGTGGTGCTGCCCTGCCTGGCGATCGAAGCCGTCGGCACCGGCTCGCTCGCGTTGGTCGACTCGATCGGCACGGCCTTCGCGGTCAGCACCCTGATCGCCATCGGCGGCTCGGCACTCTGGGCCGGGCAGACGACCATCCTCGCCTCGTTGACCGGCGACGGTGAGCGGCAGCGGGTGTTCGGGCTCCAGTTCGCCCTGCTCAACCTCGGCATCGGGGTGGGTGGCCTGATCTCCGGCGCGGTCGTCGACATCGCCCGCCCGGTCACCTTCCAGGCCATCTACCTGCTGGACGCGCTGAGCTACCTGACGCCGGGCCTGATCCTGCTGACCCTGCCGCACGTCGGGCACCGGCTGGTGCAGGCCCCGACGGCGGCGGCACGGTCGGCCGGGGGCTACCTCACCGTGCTGCGGGACCGGCCGTTCCGGCGCCTGGTCATCTTCGGTCTGGTGCTCACCACCTGCGGCTATGCGCAGATCGAAGTGGGCTTCACCGCGTACTCGGTCCGGGTGGTGGAGGTGACGCCGCGGGTGGTGGCCTGGGCCCTCGCCTGCAACACCGTGATGATCGTCCTCTCCCAACTGCTGGTGATCCGCCGGATGGAGGGGCGCAGCCGGACCCGGGCGCTCGCCGGGGTGGGCGCGATCTTCGCGGCGGCCTGGCTGGTCCTCGGCGCGGCCGGCGTTGTCGGTACGGGCAACGCGCTGGTCGCGGCGCTCGGCGTGGTGGCCTGCTCGGCGATCTTCGGGTTCGGCGAGACCATGCTCTCGCCGGTGATGCCGGCGCTGACCAACGCGCTCGCCACCGACGAGCTGCGCGGCCGGTACAACGCGATGAGTTCGATGATCTTCGGAATCAGCGGGATCGTCGGCCCGGTCACTGCCGGCCCGCTGATCGGGGCGGCACACGGGCGGCTCTGGGTGGCCGTCGTGGTGGGCGGCTGCCTGGCCGCGTCGGCGCTGGCCCTGTCGTTGCGCCCGCTGCTGACCGCCGCCCAGGACGGTCGCACCGCCCCGGCCCCGGCGGCCCAGCCGCAGCCCGTCGTCGCCTGAGCGCACCCTCGGAAAGTGCGGCCTCGAGACCGCTGGAGTTGGCCCCGAGTTGCCGCCCGCCGGCGGCCGCTTGAGGCGAGCGGAGGACCGGACGCGAACGGGCCCCGGAGCGGCTGCTCCGGGGCCCGTCGTGGTGCGGGTCGCCGTCAGGCGGCGGGAACCTCCGCGGTGGTCTGGATCCGGTCCAGCGCCGGCGGCGAGACCGGCGACTTCGCGGTCAGGTACGCGGTGAAGGCGTCCAGGTCGATCATGCCGGTGACCTGGTTCTTCCCACCCGGGAGGACGCTGAAGCCGTCGCCGCCACCGGAGAGGAAGTTGTTCACCGTGACCCGGTAGGTCGCGGTGTCAACGACCGGGGTGCCGTTGATGGTGAGGCTGCCCCGGACCACCCGGGTGCCGCTGCACGGCGCGCTGGCGGGCGCCGTGGTGCCGTTGACGTCGACGACGTAGTGCACCGTCGAGGACGCGTAGAGCACCCGGGCGACGGTGAACTGCTGCTCCAGCATGCAGTAGAGCTGCGCACCGGTCAGGTCCAGCGTCACCAGGTTGTTGGCGAACGGCTGGACGGTAAACGCGTCGGAGTAGGTGACCCGACCGGCACCGAGGTCGGCGCGGACCCCGCCCGGGTTCATGAACGCGGCCACCGCGTTCTGCTCGTTGTCGGTGGCGGCGAGCTGGGCGTCCGCGATCACGTTGCCGAGCGCCGACTCACCGGTCTGGTACGTCGGCTTGCCGTTGGCGTCGACCCCGGTCTGGTACAGGTTCTCCTGGCTCCGGGTGATCGCAGCGGTGGTCTCACCGACCACCTTGTCGGCGACCGGGCCGAGCGCGGTCTTGTAGTGGGTGATCAGGTCGGTGGTGGCGGTGTCCTTCGAGACGTCCCGGGTGACCACGACGTTGTTCGCCTTGGCGCTGATGACGTCCTTGGTACGCCGGTCGATCTTCAGGTCGATGTCGGTGACCAGGCGACCGAACGAGCTGGCGCTGGTGACCAGCTTGCCGTTGACGTTGCAGTTGTACGCGGCGTGGGTGTGCCCGCTGACGATCACGTCGATGGCCGGGTCCATCCGGTTGGCGAGGTCGACGATCGGGCCGCTGAACCCGGTACAGTCGTTGATGCCGCCGCCGTTCTGCACGCCGCCCTCGTGCAGCAGCACGACGATGGCCTGCACACCCTGGGCCTGCAGGATGCGGGCGTACTTGTTGGCGGTGTCGGCCTCGTCGGCGAAGCTCAGGCCGGCGACACCCTGCTGGCTGACGATCTGCGGGGTGCCCTCCAGGGTCATCCCGATGAAGCCGACCTTGATGCCGTCGACCTTCTTGATGCCGTACGGCGGCAGCAGCGGCTGGCCGGTGGCGGTCTTGAAGGCGTTCGCCGAGAGGTACTGGAACTTGGCGCCGTTGAACGGGGTGCCGTCGGCGCAGCCGTCGACCGGGTGGCAGCCGCCGTTCTGCATGCGCAGCAGCTCGGTGGCGCCCTCGTCGAACTCGTGGTTGCCGACGCTGGTGAAGTCGAGGCCGGCCAGGTTCATCGTTTCGATGGTCGGCTCGTCGTGGAAGGCCGCGGAGAGCAGCGGCGAGGCGCCGATCAGGTCACCGGCGCCGACCGTGATGGTGCGCTCCCGCTCCTCCTCGGTGGTGCCGCGCAGCTTGTTCAGCTGGGTGGCCAGGTATTCGGCGCCACCCGCGGTCTTGCCATCGATGGTGCCGCTGGAGCCGGTCGGCGGCTCGAGGTTGCCGTGGAAGTCGTTGATGGCGAGCAGCTTGACATCAACCGGCTTCGGATCGGCCTCAGCCTGATTCGGTTGGACGGCGACCGCGGTGAACGCGGTCGCGGCGAGTGCGGCCAGGCCGACAGCGGCCCGGCGCATGCCGGGGACGGACATGGGACTCCTCGTGAGATACCGGCGCGTGGCGGGTCCGGACGATGGTTCGCCCGGCGACCCTGCTGTGTGCCGTGACAGGGGTCGGTCGGCGGACGGCGTGAATCGGGGGAAACGCCGCCCCGCCGGGGGCAAGCTTCTCATCCGCCGGGCGATCGGTCGACCGGGGCGGCACACCTGGATGCTGGACGGGGGCGGCGACGTGCACCGGTCTGCCCGAAGAGTCCGACATGACGGGCAGATGAATTCCTTCACGGCCCCCCACAGTCCGGGGCCGGCAGTAGAAAGTAGCCATGACCTCGAACGGGACCACCTGGACGGTGGATACGGTGCGGTCCGCCGATGGCACCATGATCGCGTACGAGACCGCCGGGGAGGGACCGCCGATCATCCTGGTCGGCGGGGCCTTCAACGACCGCGGCACCACCCGTCCGCTGGCCGCCGCGCTGGCGTCCGACTTCACGGTGTACGGCTACGACCGGCGGGGGCGCGGCGCCAGCGGCGACACCGGGCCGTACGCGGTGCGGCGGGAGATCGAGGACCTGGCGGCGCTGATCGACCGGACGGGCGGCCGGTCCCACCTCTACGGCCTCTCCTCGGGGGCGATCCTCGCCGCGTACGCGGCCGCCGAGGGGCTGCCGGTCATCGCGCTGGCGCTGTTCGAGCCCCCGTTCCAGGCCGGGCCGCACGGCGGCCCCAAGCCGGGGCTGGCCGTACGCCTGGCCGAACTGGTGTCGGCGGGCCAACGCGACGACGCGGTCGGGCTGTTCCTGATCGAGGCGGTCGGGGTGCCGGCCGAGGCGGTCTCCGGCATGCGCGGCACGCCGGAGTGGGCCTGGATGGAAGGGCTGGCGCACACCCTGGCGTACGACACCACGGTGACCGGCGGCGGCGAACTGCCGGCCGCCCGGCTCGCCACGATCGCCGTACCGACGGTCGTGGTGGACAGCACGGGCAGCCCGGGCTGGCTGCGGGACGCGGCCGCCGCGACGGCCGGGGCGATCCCCGGCGCCACCCACCTCAGCCTGGCGGGTGGTTTCCACGAGGTGCCGCCGGAGACGCTGGCCCCGGCGCTGCGTGCCGCCCTGCTGCACTGAGCCGGCCGGCTCGTACCCGACGGACCAGGGCCGGTCCACGGCTTCAGAACCAGCAGGTCTGCCCGGCGGCGTGGCTGACCTGGACGGTGTGCGTGACACAGCCGCCGTCGGCCACCCGGTGCAGCAGGAAGGCGGTCGGCTCGGCGACCAGCCCGATCTCCTCGTCCTCGCTCATGGTCAGGCTGGCCTGCACCCAGGTGCTCGGCGCGGTGGTCAGCACCGTCCCGGCGAACGCGCTGGTCACCGCCCGGTGCAGGTGACCGGCGGTGACCCGGACGACATGGGGATGCCGCCCGATCACCGCGGCGAGCGCCTCGGCGTCGGCGAGCCGGATGGCGTCGGCGGCCGGGACGCCGACGGCGACCGGCGGATGGTGTAGACACACGACGGCGGGCGCGTCCGGCCGGCCGGCGAGCACCCCGTCGAGCCAGCCGAGTTGCTCCTCGCCGAGCCGCCCACCGCTGCCGCCGGGAGCGAGCGAGTCGAGCACCACCAGCGTCGCGTCCGGGTGGTCGACGTGGTAGTACGCCGAGAAGCCACCGCCCAGGCAGGGGGTGCCGCCGAAGGTGTCGAGCAGGGACTCCCGATCATCGTGGTTGCCGGTGGCGAGGTGCACCGGCAACGGGAAGCGCCCGATGATGTCGCGCAGCGCGACGTACTCGTCGGGGCGGCCGTTGCTGACCAGGTCACCGGTGATCACCACGCAGTCCGGCCGGGGTCGCAGGGCCAGGACCCGGCCGAGGGCGCGGTGCAGCCCGGACGCCTGCTCGGCGGCGAGCGGGCCGGTGGTCACGTGCGGGTCGCTGAGCTGGGCGATGAGCATCGACGCCTCCTCGGGCCCGGGACCCTCACGCTATCGTCGCGGGCCCCGCCGCGCGGCCCCGCCTTACCCACAGGCGGCGTCCACACCCTGTGGATAGCACATGCGTACGAAGGTCGGTGGACCGTCCGCTGAGTACCCTTGATCGCACCCCGGCCCCTTGACCAGGAACGACGTGGATCACGAGCGAGTCCTCCGAGACGTCACGGTCCGCCTCCCGATGGCGTCGACCGCCCTTGAGGCGTGCCGGTGGACGGTCACCGCGCTGGCCCGGCACACCCCGGCGGCCATCTCGATCCTGCTCCAGGTCCACGACCGGCTCCGCTGCGTCGCCGCGACCGGCGCCTGGCAGGTCTTCTCCACCGTGCCGCCGAAGACCGGAATCGTCGGCCGGGTGTACGCCTCCGGCGAGCCCGCCGTCGTCGCCGACGTCACCGCCGACCCCGACCATCTCCCGGTACGCCCCGATGTCACCGCCGAGGTCTGCGTGCCGCTGCGTGGCCCGACGGGCCGGCCGATCGGTGTGCTCGACCTGCAGTGGAGCGGCCCGGTCGAGCTGGACCGGTGGCGGGAGACCGCCGAGCGGCTGGCCGCCCGGCTGGGCGCCCGGATCGTGGCGCTGGACGGCCCGCCGGCCGAGAGCCGCAGCGAGAAGCTGCTCCGGCACGCCGCCGCGATGACCGCAGCGCCCACCGAGTGGGACCTGATGACCGCCGCGATCGCCGCGGCCCGGGACGTCTCGGGCCTCTCCGCCGCCGTGCTGGTTCTCGCCGACCGGCCGGAGCCGCGGCTGAGCGCGCCGACCGGCACGCCCGGCGAGCTGGAGTCCCGGCTCCGGGCCGAGCTGACCGAGGCCGGCCCCGCCGTGCTCGGCCGGCTGATCGCCGGGGCGCACCGGCAGGGCTCGGCGTACACGCTGGGCGAGGCGGGGCACCCGCCGACCGAGGACCACCTGCCGCTGGCCCGGGCCGGGGCGCGCACCCTGGTGACGGTGCCCGTCGGGCCGCCGGACGCCGGCGGGGTGCTGCTGGTCGCCGACGAGCGGCTGCTGCGCCCCGACCCGACCACGGTCAACCTGATGGAGCTGCTGGCCGGGCAGGCGTGGACCTGCCTCGACCGGCTGCGTACGCTCGCCCGGCTGCGCGAGCAGGCCAACTCCGACCCGCTCACCGGGCTGCGCCACACCGGGCCGTTCGGCCGGCGGATCGCGAGCGCCACGCCGGGGCGTACCGCCCTGCTGGCGATCGACGTGGACGGCTTCAAGGACGTCAACGACACCTACGGCCACCAGGCCGGGGACCGGCTGCTGGTCGGGCTGGCCCGGGCGCTGGAGGGGGCGTTGCGGCAGGGCGACGAGCTGTACCGGACCGGCGGCGACGAGTTCGTCGCGGTGATCGAGGTGAGCCGCCCCGAGGAGGCGGTCCGGATCGCCGAGCGGCTCACCGAGGCGGCCCGGCGGACCGGCCGTACGATCAGCGTCGGCGTCGCCCTGCCCCAGCCCGGCGAGTCCCCCGACCTGACCCTCCGCCGCGCCGACCAGGCCCTCTACGCGGTCAAGCGGCACGGCCGCGACGGCGTCCGCCTCGCCGCCGCCTGACCGCTCATGTCCGCCGCGCCCCGGCGCGATCCGCTCCACCTCGGCGAAGTGGCGGCATCCCCGCCCCTGATCCACCCCACTTCGGCGAGGTGGCCAGCGTCCGCTGCCAGCCGGTCGTCGCCCGCCAGGGCCGACGCTGGCGGCGCCCCGGGGCCGGGTCAGGAGCGGGTGAGTTCGGCGGCGAGGAGCTCGGCGATCTGGGCGGTGTTGAGGGCGGCGCCCTTGCGCAGGTTGTCGCCGGTGACGAAGAGGTCCAGAGCCCGCGGATCGTCCACGGCGCGGCGGATCCGGCCGACCCAGGACGGGTCGGTGCCGACGGCGTCGATCGGCATCGGGAACTCGCCGGCGGCCGGGTCGTCGACCAGGATCACGCCGGGCGCGTTGCGCAGCGCCTCCCGGGCCCCCTCGGCATCCACCTCGGTGGCGAAGACCGCGTGCACGGCGATCGAGTGGCCGGTCACCACCGGCACCCGTACGCAGGTGGCGGAGACCTTGAGGTCGGGCAGCCCGAGGATCTTGCGCGACTCGTTGCGCATCTTCAGCTCCTCGGACGACCAGCCGCCGTCGGCCAGCGAGCCGGCCCACGGCACCACGTTGAGCGCGAGCGGGGCCGGGAACGGGCCCAGCTCGTCGCCGACCGCCTGCCGCACGTCGCCCGGACGGGAGCCGAGCACCCGGTCCCCGGCGATCTTGCCGAGCTGGGCGTGCAGCGCGTCCACGCCGGCCTGCCCCGCCCCGGACACCGCCTGGTACGACGCGAGCACCAGTTCCCGCAGCCCGTACTCGCGGTGCAGCGGGGCGACCGCCACGATCATCGCCAGGGTGGTGCAGTTGGCGTTGGCGATGATCCCCTTGGGCCGGTTGCGGACCTGCTCGGGGTTGATCTCCGGGACCACCAGCGGGACGTCCCGGTCCATCCGGAACGCGCCGGAGTTGTCCACCGCGACCGCACCCCGGCCGACCGCGATCGGCGCCCACTCGGCCGAGACCTCGTCCGGGACGTCGAACATCGCCACGTCCACACCGTCGAACGCCTCGGGGCTGAGCGCCTGGACGGTGAGCAGCTCACCCCGGCACTGCACCTGCCGGCCGGCCGAACGCTCGGAGGCGAGGAGCCGGATCTCGCCCCAGACGTTGCGCCGGGAGGAGAGCAGCTGACACATCACCGTGCCGACGGCACCGGTCGCCCCGACCACGGCGAGGGTGGGCAGCGACGGCATGGCCGGCTACCGCCCGGTGCCCGCGTAGACCACGGCCTCGGACTCGCCGCCCAGATCGAAGGCGTCGTGGATGGCCCGGACCGCCTTGTCGAGGTCGGTGTCCCGGCACACCACGGACACCCGGATCTCCGACGTGGAGATCATCTCGATGTTCACGCCGGCCGCACCGAGAGCCGCGAAGAAGCCGGCCGCGACGCCCGGGTGCGAGCGCATGCCGGCGCCGATCAGGGAGACCTTGCCGACGTGGTCGTCGTAGAGCAGGCCCTTGAACTTGACCACGTCCTGGATCTTGCTGAGCGCGGCCATCGCGGTCGGGCCGTCGGTCTTGGGCAGGGTGAACGAGATGTCGGTGCGGCCGGTGCCCTCGGTGGACACGTTCTGCACGATCATGTCGATGTTGATCTCGGCGCCGGCCACGGTGTCGAAGATCCGCGCGGCGGCACCCGGCTCGTCGGGCACCCCGACAATGGTGATCTTCGCTTCGCTGCGGTCGTGGGCTACCCCGGTGATCAGTGCCTGTTCCACAGGAAGGTCCTCCATCGATCCGGTGACCATCGTGCCGGTGTTGGTCGAGTATGACGAACGGACGTGGATCGGCAACCCCGCGCGCCGGGCGTACTCGACGCTGCGCAGGTGCAGCACCTTGGCGCCGCAGGCGGCCAGCTCCAGCATCTCCTCGTAGGTGATGTGCTTGATGTGCCGGGCGTTCGGCACGATCCGCGGGTCGGCGCTGAAGACGCCGTCCACGTCGGTGTAGATCTCGCAGACGTCCGCGTCGAGCGCGGCGGCGAGCGCCACGGCGGTCGTGTCCGATCCGCCCCGGCCCAGCGTGGTGACGTCCTTGGTGTCCTGCGAGACGCCCTGGAAGCCGGCCACGATGACCACCGCGCCCTCGTCCAGCGCGCCCTTGAGGCGGCCCGGGGTGACGTCGATGATCCGCGCCTTGCCGTGCACCGAGGTGGTGATCACGCCCGCCTGCGAGCCGGTGAACGAGCGGGCCTCGTACCCGAGGTTGTGGATGGCCATGGCGAGCAGTGCCATGGAGATCCGCTCCCCGGCGGTGAGCAGCATGTCCAGCTCGCGGCCGGGCGGCAGCGGGCTGACCTGGTTGGCCAGGTCGAGCAGCTCGTCGGTGGTGTCCCCCATCGCGGAGACCACCACGACCACGTCGTCGCCGGCCTTGCGGGCGGCCACGATGCGCTCGGCCACGCGCTTGATCCGCTCGGCGTTGGCGACGGAGGACCCGCCGTACTTCTGCACCACGAGTGCCACGACGGTGCACTCCCTCCCAGCGACGACCCTGAGCGTGCCGACGCCGCCGGATTCCGGTCCGGCGGCGTTTGTCAGACCTCCTCAGGGTATCGGGCGGCGCGCGTCACCGGGCCGGGTGATCCCACCATCCGGCCCGGCGTGGGGCGGCTCACCAGGGCCGGACACTCCGCCGGCGGGCCCCGCGACACGCCGGCGGAACAGCCGTACAGCGGGCTCCTCCGACCCGTCCGGCACCGCAGAATGTCCCGGTGCACGCTCACCTCCGTCCGGCCCGGCGGCTGACCGGTGCCCTGGCGATCGTCCTGACGGCGCTGCTGGCCGCCTGCACCGCCGCCCCGCCGGAGCCGGTCCCACCCGGCGCCACCGACCCGCCCGCGGAGGTGGACGCGGCCCGTGACGAGCTGGCCGCCCTGGCGGCCGCCGCCCAGGACCGGCACCTCACCGCCACCTACACGTTGACCGGCACGGACGGCTCGGCCCGGACGGTCTCGGTGACCAGCGCGAACGACGGCACCTGGCGGGTGGACGTGCCCGGTTGGGGGCTTGGCGGCACAGTCGACGTGTCGCTCGCCGCCACCGCCGACGGGCTTTTCCAGTGCGCGCTGCCCTCGGCCGGCCGCCCGGAACCGGCGAGCTGCGTACGTCTCGGCGAGCCGGACGACGCCGTGCCCCGGAAGCAGGACGTCCGGGTGCAGCACCCGTTCACCGACTCGCTGGAGGTGCTCACCGACCGGCGGGCCCCGCTCGCGGTGTCACCGGCCACGCCGCCGGCCGGGGTCAGCGGCCAGTGCTACTCGGTCGAGTCGACCTCCGCGTCGCTGAACGCTCCGCTGGACGTGGGCATCTACTGCTACCGGCCGGACGGCACCCCGACCGCGGTCCGCGCCGCCTTCGGCACCCTGAAGCTGGCCGGCGAGCCCGGCCCGGCCCCGGCCACCGTGCGGTTGGCCGGCCCGGTCACCGAGGGCGAGCCGATCGGCACCGACTCGCCCACCGTCGGCCCGAGCCCGGAAACGCCTTGACCCTATTGTCCGTTACGGGTGCTCTTAACCACATCTGACCGGCCCGGCCGGGGACAGCCAACACCCATCCGGAACGCTCTACCCCATGGCCGACCTCACACCGCTGCTCGCCTTCCGCTGGAGTCCCCGCGCCTTCGACCCGGAGGTCGAACTCGCCGGCGACGATGCCGCCTCGCTGCTGGAAGCCGCCCGATGGGCGCCGTCGGCCGGGAACGCGCAGCCGTGGCGGTTCGCCCTGGGACACCGGCAGGACGAGACCTGGAAGCGGATCCTCGTCAACCTCCCCGAGCACGACCAGACCTGGGCCCGGCACGCCGCCGCGCTGGTGGTCGGCGCGCACACCGGCGGCGACCCGGAACGGGCCGCGTACGACCTGGGCCAGGCGGTCGCCCACCTGACCGTGCAGGCCAGCGCGCTCGGCCTGCACGTGCACCAGCTCACCCGCTTCGACCGGGCCGGCCTCGCCACCGAACTGGATCTGGCGCCCGGGATCCGGCCGCTGGTGGTGGCGGCCGTCGGCCGCCTCGGCGACCCGTACGCGCTCCCCGCGGAGCTGCGCGCCCGGGAGACCGCGCTGCGCCGCCGCCACCCCCTCGCCGCGCTCCTCCTCCGGTGACCCGCGCCGGGCCGAAATCGTGCTCGACCCAGGAAGTAGTGCCCTCGGAGTGACCGGGATGCCACTCGATCCAGCGTCGAGCACGATCTTGCAAAGCCGGGCGGGGGGCGGTCAGCCGCCGCGGCTGGCGCGGAGCAGGGCCATGCCGGCCTCGGTGTTCCGATAGAGGACATGCCGGCCCTGCCGGGTCCGGGTGATCAGCCCGGCGGCGAGCAGCGCGGAGAGGTGCTGGGAGACATTCCCGCACGACATCCCCACCCGGCGCGCCAGATCGGTGGTGGTGGCCGCCGTGTCGAGGAGGTTGAGCAACGCGGCGCGGGCCGACCCGACCACCCGGGCCAGCGGGTCGCCGGGTGGCACGGGGGACACCTCCCAGAGCGTCCCCACCGCCCGGACCGGGTACGTCCCGGCGGGCGGCGAGTCCTCCAACAGGTTCCACAGCACCCGGCGATCGGTGAAGATCCCCGGGTTGAGCACCAGCCCTCGCCCGCCCAGGTCGAAGTCGAGCCGCCACGGATCGTCGCTGATCACGCGGTCGCCGAGCCAGCGCAGGGTCGGGTGGAGCTGGCCGAAGAACTGGCCCGCGCCGGCGTCGGCGAGCAGGGCGGCCCGGTGGGCTATGTCCGCCTCCAGCAGCGCGCGGATCCGCGGCCAGTCCGGGGCGATCGCCTCGTCGTACCAGACCCGCAGGGCGGTGACGAGCTGCGGCAGCAGGGCACGGGGGTCGTTGAGCAGAGCCTGCCCGAACGGACTCAGCGGGCGCCTCGGCGCGGTGGCCAACAGGTCCCGGACCACCACGTCCGGCGGGGTGGCGGCGATCTGTTCCAGCTGCTCCGCCAACTCGATGTCGGGGCGGGCCGCCGGTGGGGTGAGGAAGTCGGGCAGCCAGCGACGCGGCCGGGTCAGCTCGACCAGTGGCCGGACCCGGACCGCGACGTCCGGGCGGCGCAGCGCCGCCCGGGCCCGGTCGATCCAGGGCAGGTGCACCGCGTGCCGGACCGGGTCGTCCAACGCCCACATGCTGGAGACGGTCTCGCCGACCGGGGAGATGGCGAGGCGTACCCCCGCTACGTCGGCCGCACCGAACCGCAGCTGTGACATCACCACCCCCGTCGAGGATTCGGCTCAGCCTAAAAGGCTCGACCGGGCCGCGGGGGGCACGGTTTGCTCGACGCTCATGGGGGCCAGGGACACCATCCGCATCGCCGTCCGGCACGTCGTACCACCGGCCGGCCTGACCCGCGCCCTGGCCGTGCAGGCCATGGTGTACGCCGTCGGCCACGGCCTCTTCCAGGCCGGCAGCGCGGTCTTCTTCACCCGGGCGCTCGGGCTCAGCCCGACCCAGGTCGGACTCGGCCTCTCGCTGGCCGCCGGGGTGTCCCTGCTCGGCACGGTCCCGCTCGGCGCCGTCACCGACCGGTACGGCGCGCAGCGGGTGTGGCTGGTCGGCATGCTGGCGGAGGCGGCGCTCTTCGGGGCGTACCCGTTCGTGGGCGGCTTCGCCGGGTTCCTGGCCGTGGTGGTCGCGCTGGCCGTGGTGGACGCGACCACGGGGGTGGCCCGGCAGGTCTACTCGATCAACGTGCTCCGCCCGGAGGACCGGGTGACCGCGCTGGCCTACCAGCGCTCGGCGCTCAATGTCGGCTTCGGGCTGGGCGCGGTGATCAGCGGCGTGGTGCTGGCCGTGGACACGCTGGCCGCGTACCGGGGGATGGTCTGGTTCAACGCGGCGATGCTGCTGGTCACCGCGATCTTCGTGCACCGGTTGCCGCGGGTGCCGGTCGCGGCCGCACCGGCTGACGGGCCCAGTCGCTTCGCCGTGCTGCGCGACCGGCCGTTCATGGCGGTGTCCCTGCTGGCCGGGCTGCTCAGCGCGCACGGAACGCTCTACCTGGTGGTGCTGCCGCTCTGGGTGCTCAGCCACACCGACGCACCGCGCATCCTGATCGCGGCGCTGGTGCTGCTCAACACGATCCTCGCGGTGCTGCTCCAGGTACGCGCCAGCCGGGGCGCCGACACGGTGGCCGGCGCCGGCCGGGCCCTGCGCGTCGGCGGCCTGTTGATCGCCCTGTTCTGCCTGGTCCTGCCGATCTCGGCGGTGACCGGCGGGGCGCTGACGATCGTGGTGCTGGTGGTGGCGGCGGTGGTGCTCACCCTCGCCGAGCTGGTCCAGTCGGCCGGTGCCTGGGGGATCACCAGCACTCTTCCGCCCGCCGCGCACCGGGGCGCTTACGTCGGCGCGTTCCGGCTCGGCGGGCAGCTCCAGTACCTGGCCGGCCCGGCCGGGCTGACCGCGCTCGGGGTCACCACCGGCGGCTGGGGCTGGTTCCCGCTGGCCGCGCTCTTCGCCGGCGCCGCGGTCGCGGCGGTGCCACTTGTCGGCTGGGCGGCCCGCCGCCCCCGCCTCGGCGAGACCGCGCCGGTCGGGCCGGGCGCCCGTGCGGCGAGTGGACCAGAGGCCGACACGCCCACCCGCGTGCCGGGTTGATCAGGGGCCGGGCGGCGCGCCTGCGGTCGTCGAGCGATCCTGGATCCGTCCCCGAGCCCGGGCGCGGACGCTCTCCCGTGGCACGGCGGTGACTGGGATCCACGTCTCACATGGCGGACCCACCTACCACCGGGCCTCGTGATCACGTAGGGTCACCTTGTCATGTGGCAGGCGCACCTTCTCCTTGGCTGCCGCGACGAGGCCTGACCGGCCGGCACCTCGTCGCGGAGTTGAACCGCGCCGTCCAGCACATCCGAACTTCTTCTCGGCACCGCCCGGCAACGTCGCCCGGCATCTCGCCGACACCTTCCGATCTGCTGACGCCACATGCCCCCAGGGAGCATTCCGAGATGGCTGAAACCGCCACCGAAGCTGAGACCGATCCGATCGCCCGGCAGCGCCCCAGCCGGATGCCGTTCCACCGTTACCTGCCGTACCACCAGCAGTTCCGCCTCGACCTACCGGACCGCACCTGGCCGACCCGCCGGGTCGAGGCCGCGCCGCGCTGGTGCGCGGTGGACCTCCGCGACGGCAACCAAGCACTGATCGACCCGATGTCGCCGGAGCGCAAGCGCCGGATGTTCCAGCTGCTCGTGCAGATGGGTTACAAGGAGATCGAGGTCGGTTTCCCCTCGGCCAGCCAGACCGACTACGACTTCGTCCGGCAGCTGATCGAGCAGGACCTGATCCCGGAGGACGTCACCATCCAGGTGCTCACCCAGTGCCGGGAGCACCTGATCGACCGGACCTTCGAGTCGCTGCGCGGCGCCCGCCGGGCCATCGTGCACTTCTACAACTCCACCTCGACGCTGCAGCGGCGAGTGGTCTTCGGCCTGGACCGGGACGGCATCACCGACATCGCCACCAGCGGCGCCCGGCTCTGCCAGAAGTACGCGGAGATCCACACCCCGGACACCGACATCCACTACGAGTACTCGCCGGAGTCGTACACCGGCACCGAGCTGGAGTACGCGCTGGAGGTCTGCGCCAAGGTCATCGAGGTGGTCGACCCGACCCCGGACCGGAAGCTGATCGTCAACCTGCCGGCCACCGTCGAGATGGCCATGCCGAACGTGTACGCCGACTCGATCGAGTGGATGCACCGGCACCTGCCCCGCCGGGACAGCCTGGTGCTGAGCCTGCACCCGCACAACGACCGGGGCACCGGCGTGGCCGCCGCCGAGCTGGGCCTGCTGGCCGGCGCGGACCGGATCGAGGGCTGCCTGTTCGGCAACGGCGAGCGCACCGGCAACGTCGACCTGGTGACGCTCGGGTTGAACCTGTTCTCCCAGGGCATCGACCCGATGATCGACTTCTCGAACATCGACGAGGTCAAGCGGGCGGTTGAATACTGCAACCAGCTGCCCGTGCACGAGCGGCACCCGTACGCCGGCGACCTGGTCTACACCGCCTTCTCCGGTTCACACCAGGACGCGATCAAGAAGGGCTTCGACGCCCTGCACGTCGACGCCGCCGCGGCCGGCGTGCCGGTCGACGAGTTCACCTGGGCGGTGCCCTACCTGCCGATCGACCCGAAGGACCTGGGCCGCACCTACGAGGCGGTCATCCGGGTCAACTCGCAGTCCGGCAAGGGCGGCGTCGCGTACATCATGAAGAGCGAGCACCAGCTCGACCTGCCGCGCCGCCTCCAGATCGAGTTCTCCGGCGTGGTCCAGCAGGTCACCGACCACGACGGCGGCGAGGTCGAGCCGGCCACCATGTGGGAGATCTTCGCCCGCAACTACCTGGTCGACCACCAGGTCGACCCGGCGGTCGCCCTGACCAGCTACGCCATCGGCACCGCCGACGGCAAGGTCGAGATCGAGGCCCAGGTCGGCTTCGGCGGCGAGGTCCGCCCGCTCACCGCGGTCGGCAACGGCCCGATCGACGCGTACGTCAACGCGCTGCAGTCCCTGGGCGTGGCGGTGCGCGTGCTCGACTACCACGAGCACGCCCTCTCCTCGGGTGGGGACGCGCAGGCCGCCGCGTACGTGGAGTGTGAGGTGGACGGCCGCACGGTCTGGGGCGTCGGGGTGGACCCGAACATCGTGACCGCCTCGGTGAAGGCGGTCACCAGCGCGGTCAACCGCGCCCGCAACTGAGTGGCAGGGAAGGGTCCCCGGTTGGCGCCTCGGGCACCAGCGGGGGCCCTTCCCGTACGCCGGGCCCGGCCGGCCGTTGACGCCCCCTTCCGCCATCGAAGACGTCGAGAAACGGTCCGTCCTTCACCGCTTGTCGGGCGGGGTGGAGGCGGGCAGCGACGGGCACGGCTGGGCGCCGGGCGCCTTCCTGGGCGGTCGGTGGATCAGCAGCCCGGCCATCGCGGCGCCGACCAGCAGCAGGCCGGCGCACCAGAACATCGCCGCCCGGAAGGCCCCGGTCAGCGCAGGCTTCTGCTCGTAGCCGGTGCCCGAGAGCCCGACCAACAGGGGCAGTGCGGCCACCGCCAGCAGGTTTCCCGCCCGGGAGGCGGCGTTGCTGAGCCCGCTCGCCACCCCGGCGAACCGGTCGGCCACCGAGGCCAGCACCGAGGCGGTGAGTGGGGCCACCACCAGGGTCAGCCCCGCCCCGAACAGGCCGACCCCGGGCAGCACATCGGTCCAGTACGACGCGCCCGGGCCGACCCGGCGCAACAGCAGCAGGCCGACCGCCGCCACCAACGGGCCGATGGTGAGCGGCAGCCGGGGACCGATCCGGGCGGAGAGCGCGCCGGCCCGGGGTGAGCCCACCAGCAGCAGCAGCGTCATCGGCACGGTGGCCAGGCCGGTGAGCAGCGCCGACCACCCGACGACGTTCTGCAGATACACGGCGAGGAAGAACGTGAAACCGCCGAGGGCCGCGTAGACCACCACGGTGAAGACGTTCAGCACCGAGAAGAGCCGGCTGGAGAAGAGGCCGGTGGGGAGCATCGCACTGTCCCCGCGCCGTCGTTCGGCCAGCACAAAGAGCACCGCCGCGACCACCCCGGCCAGCGCCGTCGCGAGCACCGGCGGCGAGCCGGCGCCGCGCGCCGGGGCGTCGATCAGGGCGTACGTGACCCCGCCCAGGGCGAGTGCGCCGAGCAACGCGCCGGTCATGTCGAACCGCCGCCCGCCGCCGGTACGCGAGGCGGTCTCGTCCCGGCTCTCCGGCACCCAGCGCAGCGCGGCGAGCACGACACCGACCGCCAGTGGCAGGTTGATGAAGAAGATCCACCGCCAGGAGAGCGCGTCGATCAGCCAGCCGCCGAGGAGCGGGCCGAGCGTGGTGGAGACCCCGGAGAGCCCGGACCAGATGCCGATCGCCCGGCCCCGGTCGTCCGCGTGGAAGCTGGCCTGGAGCACGGAGAGCGAGCCCGGGGTCAGCAGCGCCCCGCCCGCGCCCTGGAGGACCCGGGCCACGATCAGCCAGCCGGTCCCCTGGGCCAGGCCACAGAGCACGGAGGCCGCGGCGAACCACGCCACCCCGAGCAGGAAGAGCCGCCGGCGGCCGAACCGATCGCCGAGCGCACCGCCGAGCAGGACGAACGAGGCCAGCATCAGCAGATAGCCGTTGACGGTCCACTGCAGATCGGCGACGGTCGCGTGCAGCGCGGAGCCGAGGTGGGGCAGCGCCACGTTGACCACGGTGCTGTCCAGAAAGACCATGCCGGAGGCCAGGATCGTGGCGAACAGGGTGCCCCGCCCGGCGGCGTTGCTGGTCCGGAGCGCGGGAGCAGGTGCCGTCATGGGTATCCACTCTGCCCGGCACCCCCACGCGACGCCACGAATCACAGAAACCGAGGCCGGGGTACTGTGCGGACTCGCCGGGAGCCCGCAAGCTGGAGAGGTGTCGTCTGTGCGTACGAGAGCATTGGTCCGTACCGGGTTGGCAGCCGCGCTCGCCGCGGCGCTCGCCCTCGTCTCGGCCGGTTGCGTGCCGCTGGTCGACGAGCCGGACGCGGCGCCGAGCGACGCCGGCAACGCCATCCAGCAACTCGACGAGCTGACCGTCGCCGCAGCCGGCTCGATGAAGGGCTACAGCCGGACCCGTTTTCCGCACTGGCGGGGTACGGGCAAGAACTGCGACGTGCGGGACAGCGTGCTGCAACGAGACGGGGGGAGCATCAAGCTCTCCGGGTGCAACGTGGTCGGCGGCCACTGGGAGAGCCGGTACGACGGGCTGGTCCTGACCGACCCGGCGGACGTGGACATCGACCACGTGGTGCCGCTGGCCAACGCCTGGCGCTCGGGCGCGGACGAGTGGGACGACTCGAAGCGCGGCGACTTCGCCAACGACCTGACCCGGCCGCAGCTCGTGGCGGTTTCCGCGCGCTCCAACCGGGCAAAGGGTGATCAGGACCCGTCCCAGTGGAAGCCGGCGAACCGGTCGTACTGGTGCCAATACGCCGCGGACTGGGTGACGGTCAAGCACTACTGGCGGCTGACGGTGACCACTGCCGAGAAGGCCGCCCTCACCGACATGTTGGAGGGCTGCAAATGAGCGAGCGGGGTGCCGGCATGAGCGAGCACGGGACGCCGACGGGGCCGGCCACGGCCGGGATGTCGGTGGACGGCGCTCCGCCCGCCCCCGCCGACGTGTCCGGTGCGGGCATGTCCGCGGACGCCGTTCCGGGAGCGCCTACCGGTGGCGCGCCGGCCGGGCCGCAGCAGCGGATCACCGACTTCACGGCCGGCCCGGGCGGGGTGATGACGGACGAGGTCGGTGTGGTGACCGGCGAGCTGACCCTACGTACCGAACTCGCCGGCGGTCAGGTCACCCTGTCCGTGCAGTACAAGGACGCCGACGAGTGGTACGCGGTGACCGGCGGCCGGGCACCGCTGGCCGACCCGGCTGGGCTGGACGCCGTGCACACCATCGCGGTGGCCCTGCTCAACCGGCCCGAGGGCTGACCCGAACTCGTCGCAGCTGGATAGCGGTCCGGTCGGGGCGGGTGCGGCCGATCCGCCATCTCGGGTCGCCGCTGCGGATCCAGTTGGCCGTACCCCCGAATGACGCGATCGGCGGGTGGGCCGGACGCTTGGTCCGGGCCCACCCGCCGGTTCGCGATGTGGCCGGTGGCCGACCCGGTGGGGATGCCCCGTCCGGGCCGGCCGACCAAATCGTCAGAGTGTCGGGATCAGCTCGCCGGGGTCGCCCGGCGCCGCGCCCTCGTCCGGCCGGACCAGCTCCGGCTCCACCTCGTGCGGCCGGATCCGGCCGGCCGCGATGTCCTCGGCGTAGTGGCAGGCCACCCGGTGTCCGCTGAGCACCTCGCGCAGCGCCGGCCGCTCGTCGGCGCAGCGGGTCGGCTGGGCCCACGGGCAGCGGGTGTGGAACCGGCAACCGGCCGGCGGGTTCGTCGGCGAGGGCAGGTCACCGGCGAGCAGGATCCGCTCCCGGCGGTCCTCCACCACCGGGTCCGGCACCGGCACCGCCGACATCAGCGCCTTGGTGTAGGGATGCATCGGCTCGCGGTAGAGGTCGTCGCTGGACGCCTCCTCCACCAGGCCACCGAGGTACATCACGCCCACCGTGTCGGCGATGTGCCGGACCACCGCGAGGTCGTGGGCGATGATCAGGTACGTCAGGCCGCGCTCGTTCTGCAGGTCCTCCAGCAGGTTGAGCACCTGGGCCTGGATCGACACGTCCAGCGCGGACACCGGCTCGTCGGCGACGATCAGGTCGGGGTCGAGCACCAGCGCCCGGGCGATGCCGATCCGCTGCCGCTGGCCGCCGGAGAACTCGTGCGGGTACTTGCTCAGCGCGGAGGCGGGCAGGCCGACCGCGGCCAGCGCCTCCCGCAGCTTCTTGGTGGTGGCCGCCTTGTCGCCGGCCAGGCCGTGCGCCTTGAGCCCCTCGACCAGCAGCGACTCCACCGACTGGCGGGGGTCGAGGCTGGACAGCGGGTCCTGGAAGATCATCTGCATCCGGCGGCGGGCCCGGCGCATCGACTCGCCCTTCAGCGAGCGGATGTCGGTGCCGTCGAAGACGATCTCGCCGGCGGTGGGCTCGACCAGCCGCAGCAGGCCCCGCCCGAGGGTGGACTTGCCACATCCCGACTCGCCCACCAGGCCGTACGTCTCACCCTTGTTGATCGACAGCGAGACGCCGTCGACGGCGTACACGTAGCCGACGGTGCGGTCGATGAACACGCCGCTCTTGATCGGGAAGTGGACCTTGACGTCGCGCAGTTCGACCAGTGGTCCGGTCCGCTCGGTCACGGCACCGCCACCTCCTCGGAAACGGGGTTGTTGCAGCGCAGGTCGCCGCCGGTGGCGGTGGGTTCGAGCGGAGGCGTGCCCTCCAGGCAGGCGTCCACCACGTTGTTGCAGCGGGGGGCGAAGGCGCACCCCTCGACCCACGGGATGTTGTCGGCGACGGAGCCGCGGATGGCGTGCAGGGGCTCACCCCGGGGCGAGTCCAGCCGCGGCACCGAGTTGAGCAGCCCGTGCGTGTACGGGTGCCGCGGCCGGGCGAACAGCTCGTGCCGGGCGGCCCGCTCGACCACCTTGCCGCCGTAGAGCACGTTGACCGTGTCGCAGAGGCCGGCCACCACGCCCAGGTCGTGCGTGATCATGATGAGCGCGGTGCCGGTCTCGTCGACGAGCTGCTTGAGCAGGGTCAGGATCTGCGCCTGGATGGTCACGTCCAACGCGGTGGTCGGCTCGTCGGCGATCAGCAGCCGCGGCTTGCAGGCCAGCGCGATGGCGATCAGGGCGCGCTGCCGCATGCCGCCGGAGATCTGGTGCGGGTATTCCTTGAGCCGCCGGTTCGGGTCGGGGATGCCGACCGCGTCGAGCAGCTCCCGGGCCTCCTTCAGCGCCACCTTGCGGTCCATGCCGCGGTGCCGCTCCAGCACCTCGGCGACCTGGACGCCGATCGGCACGACCGGGTTCAGCGAGGAGAGCGGGTCCTGGAAGATCATGCCGATGTCCCGGCCGCGCCGGTCCCGCATGTCGTTCGGGCGGAGCTGGAGCAGGTCGGTGCCGTCGAAGAGCACCTCGCCGGTGACCTTGTTGCCGCGCCGGGGCAGCAGGCCCATGATCGCCAGGCTGGTCACGCTCTTGCCGCAGCCGGACTCGCCGACCAGGCCCACGGTCTGCCCCGGCTCCACACTGAAGCTGACCTTGTCGACCGCGGTGAACGACTGCTCACCGCGACGCTGGAACACCACGCTCAGATCGCGTACGTCGAGCAGGCTCATCGGGTCACTTCCTCTCGCCGATCGGCGGCGGTCGTGCTGGTCTGACGCATCGCCGTCACCGCCGGTTCTTCGGGTCGATCGCATCGCGCATGCCCTCACCCAGCAGGGTGAAGCCGAGCGCGACCACGATGATCGCCAACGCCGGGTAGTAGGCCAGCTCGGGCCGGACCTCGAAGTAGCGGACGCCGTCCACACCGAGCATCAGGCCCCACTCGGCCCGGTTGATGTCCGGGTCGCCGAGCCCGAGGAAGGAGAGCGACGCGGCCTCCAGGATCGCGGTGGAGAGGGTCAGCGTGGCCTGCACGATCACCGCGGTCATCGCGTTGGGCAGCATGTGCCGCAGCACGATGGACCGTTGCTTCACGCCGAGCGCCCGGGCGGCCAGCACGTGGTCGCTCTCCCGCTGGGCCAGCATCGAGCCGCGCAGCAGCCGGGCGAAGATCGGCACGTTGACGATGGCCACCGCGAGGATCACGGTCCACTGGCTCGACCGGCTGGCCATGGCGACCAGGCTGATCGCCAGCAGCAGAGCCGGCAGGGCCAGCATCACGTCGGTGAGCCGCATCAGGATGTTGTCGACCCAGCCGCCGAACGCGCCGGCGACGGCGCCGATCAGCGCCCCGAGCGCCAGCCCGATCAGCGTGGCGAACACGCCGACGAAGAGGGTCTGCCGGCTGCCGTAGATCAGGCGGGACAGGAAGTCCCGGCCGAGCGGATCCGACCCGAGGGGGAAATCGCTGCTGGCCCCGGGAATGCTGTCGACGGTGAGGTTCTTGGTGAGCTCGTCGAAACGCTGCGCCGGGTCGTGCGGCGCGAGCAGCGGCGCGAAGATCGCCACCAGGACGAACACCGCGACGATGGCCGCGCCGAACATGGCGACCGGGTTGCGCCGCAGCCGGCGGAAGGCGTCCCGGACGAGGCTCACGCCGCCCTTGTCGGCGCTGGCGCGAGCCAGCTCGTCCAGCCGCGCCTTCTTCCGGTCGCCGAGCCGGCCGATGCCGCGCTCGGTCGCGTTCGCCGGCCGTTCGCCGGTGCCGGTTGGGTCGGCGCCGTCGCGGGGGGCGGCCACCCCGGGCCGGGTGATCGGGTCGCTCATCGCACACGCACCCTCGGGTCGATGACGGCGTAGGAGAGGTCGACCAGGAGGTTGACCACCACGAAGACCAGCGCGGCCAGCAGGATCAGCGCCTGCAGCACGGGGTAGTCGCGGCCGCCGCTGATCGAGTCGGTGATCAGCGTGCCCAGGCCGCCCCAGTTGTAGACCTTCTCGGTGAGCACCGCGCCGGAGAGCAGCGCGCCGGTCTGCAGGCCGATGGTGGTGACCACGGGCAGCAGGGCGTTGCGCAGGACGTGCCGGCCCCGGATGGTCTTGTGCCGCAGGCCCTTCGCCTCCGCGGTGCGGACGTAGTCCTCGTTGAGCACGTCCAGCACGCTGGCCCGGGTCATTCGAACGATCACCGCCAGCGGGATGGTGGCCAGGGTGAACGCGGGCAGGATCAGGTGCCACAGCGCGTCGGCGGTGACGTCGAACTCGCGGGTGAGCAAGCTGTCGAGGAGGAAGAACCCGGTGATGTTGGTGTTGTCCACGCCGGTGCTGATCCGCCCGGAGGGCGGGAACCAGTGGATGTTCTGGGTGAAGACGTCCTTGAGCAGGTAGCCCAGGAAGAAGATCGGGATCGAGATGCCGAGCAGAGTGCCGGCGATGCTCAGGTTGTCCAGCAGCCGGCCACGGAAGCGGGCGGCGAGGTAACCGAGCGGTACGCCCAACCCGATCGCGATGATCATGGCGGCCAGGGCCAGCTCGATGGTGGCCGGGAAGGCCCGCCCCATCACCTCCGTGACCGCGTCGCCGGTCCGGATCGAGTTGCCGAAGTCGCCGGTCAGCACCCGCTGCATGAACTTGGCGTACTGCACCAGGATCGGCTGGTCATAGCCGAGCGCCTTGGTCAGCAGGGCGCGCGTCTCGGGGGTGGCCCGCTCGCCGAGCAGCGCGTCGACCGGACCGCCCGGAAGGTTCCGCAGCCAGATGAAGATGAGCGCCGACAGCGCTATCAGGGTCACCACCAGCTGGAGCAGGCGGCGGACTATGACTCGCAACATCTCTCACACCAGATTCTCGATAACAGCGGGTCGGCCCGGGCCGGGGAAGCCCGGCCCGGGCCGATTCCGCGTACGGCGTCAGTGGCGGTGTCAGCCGACGCTGACGCTGTTGAACCGCTCGTCGGTCAGCGGGCTGGCCACCATGCCCTTGACGTCCTTGGTGACCACGATGGCCGGCGGGGCGTGCCAGACCGGCACGGCCGGCAGCCACTTGGCGGCGATGTCACGGTTGACCTGCTCCCACGCGGCCTTCTTGCCGGCCTCATCGACCGTGCCGTCGGCCTTGGTGATGGCGTCGAACATCTCGGTCATCGCCTGGTCGCCGAACTCGATCTTGCCGCGACCGAAGAACGTCCCGACGAAGTTGCCCGGGTCGTTGTAGTCACCGGTCCAGCCGAGGATGTGCAGGTCCTGTTTGCCGAAGGTCTGCACGTCGTCCTTGAAGCCACCGTTCCACGGGCGCGGCACACCGTTGACCTTGATGCCGACAGCCTGCAGGTCGTTGGCGAGGACGGTGAAGATCTCCTGCGGGTTCGGCATGTACGGCCGGGAGACGTCGGTCGGGTAGAAGAAGTTGAGCGTCAGACCCTCGGCGCCCGCCTCCTTGAGGAGCTGCTTGGCCTTCTCCGGGTTGTAGTCGTACTTCTGCACGTCCGGCGCGTAGCCGAGCACGGTGTCCGGCATGAACTCGTCGGCGACCTTGGTGCCACCCGGGCCCTTGGTCTGGACGAGCTGCTGACGGTTGAGGGCGTAGGCGATCGCCTGACGCACCCGCAGGTCCTTCAGCTTCGGGTTCTTCTGGTTGATGCCCAGGTAGAGGATGTTGAACGCCGGGCGGTTGATGACGTTGAAGCCCTCACCCTCCAGCGCCTTGCGGTCGGCCGGGGCCGGGAAGTCGATGCCCTGGACGGTGCCGGCCCGCAGCTCCTGCTTGCGGGTGTTCTCGTCCTTGATGATCTTGATGATCAGCTTGTCGACCTTGGCCTTGTCGCCGAAGTAGTCGGGGTTCCGGTTCAGGGTGATCTCGCCCTTGGCCTTGTCCCAGCCGCCGAAGGTGAACGGGCCGGTGCCGACCGGGTGCTCGTTGGCGAACGCGCCGTACTCGAAGGAGTCGCCGTTCTGCTTGACCGTGTCGGCGTCGTACTTCTTCAGCGCGTCCGGGCTGGCGATCGACAGCGAGGTCAGCGCGAAGGCACCGGGGAAGGCGCCCTTGTACTGGTTGAGGGTGAGGACGGCGGTGTTGTCGTCCTTGGCCTCGCACTTGTTGTAGAGCGCCTTGCCGGCGCCCTCAACCTCGTTGTTGGCGAAACCGCCGAAGACGTCCATGTAGTAGATCATGTTCGCCTGGGCCGCGGCGCCCTTCATGTTGTACCAGCGGTCGAAGTTGAAGCAGACCGCGGCGGCGTTGAAGGCGGTGCCGTCGTGGAACTTCACGCCCTTGCGGAGCTTGAAGGTCCAGACCTTGCCCTCGGCGTCGTGCTCCCAGCTCTCCGCCAGGCCGCCCACCAGGTCCGCCGTGCCCGGCTTGTGCGTGACCAGGGTGTCGAACATCTGCCGGATAGGACGGAAGGACTCGCCGTCGTCGTTGAAGATCGGGTCGAAGTTCTTCGGGTCACCGGCACCCGCGAAGACGAAGGTGCCGCCGGTCTTGGCCCCACCGCTCTCACCGTCGCGCTCGCTCTTGGCGCAGCCGGACGCCCCGACCGCCAGAGCGGCTGCGGCCGCGAGGGCCACGGCCGCTTTACGCCTGCTCGCCTGCATCTCTCACCTCTGTCATGCGCCTGTCCACGCCGAAGTTGTGGCTCAGTCCGTGTGCGGGAGGCTATGACACGACACACCGAAGCGGAACGCCCGTTAGGCAATCTCTATCAAGCCGACACCAAGCCGCCGGTCTGACAGAGACCTATCTCGCGACAAACAGGACTGTCACAGTCGTGAGCAGATGGTGGGATCGGGCCATCCCCGCAAATCGCCCCGGCCGGCCAGCGACGCGCCGAACGGCACTCATCCCACATTCCGGTTACGGCACCATCGCTGCCGTCAAGCGGGTCAGCGGCCCGAGCGGGGCGGGCCGGAGGCGTGGCACCGGCCGGGCAGGCGCCCGCCACCACCTCCGTGCCCGGAGCGGGCGCTCAGATCGCCCGACGCCCCTCGAACGCCCGGCCGAGGGTGATCTCGTCGGCGTACTCCAGGTCGCCGCCGACCGGCAGGCCGCTCGCCAGCCGGGTCACCGCGATGCCCATCGGCTTGACCATCAGCGCCAGGTACGTCGCGGTCGCCTCGCCCTCGGTGTTCGGGTCGGTGGCGAGGATCAGCTCGCGGACCGCGCCCCCGCCCAGCCGGGTCATCAGCTCGCGGATCCGCAGGTTGTCCGGGCCGATCCCCTCCAGCGGGTTGATCGCCCCGCCCAGCACGTGGTAACGGCCCCGGAACTCGCCGGTCCGCTCGATCGCCACCACGTCCTTCGGCTCCTCCACCACGCAGAGCACCTCATCGGTACGCCGCGGATCCCGGCAGATCCGGCACTGCTCCGACTCGGCCACGTTGAAGCAGGTGGTGCAGAACCGCACCAGCTCCTTGACCTTGCGCAGCGCACCGGCCAGCCGGTTCACGTCCGCCGGATCCGCCGACAGGACGTGGAACGCGATCCGCTGGGCGCTCTTCGGGCCCACGCCCGGCAGCCGGCCCAGCTCGTCGATCAGGTCCTGGATGGCACCCTCGTACATCTGCCGGCTCAGAACCCGGGCAGGCCGAGGCCGCCCATCCCGCCCGCGACCGGGCCCATCTTCTGCTCGGTCAGCTCCCGGGCCGCCTCGGCGGCGTTGTGCACCGCGGCGACGACCAGGTCCTCCAGCGTCTCCACGTCCTCCGGGTCGACCGCCTTGGGATCGATCTTGATCGCCTTCAGCTCACCGGTGCCGGCGACGGTGGCGGTGACCAGGCCACCGCCCGCGGTGCCGGTCAGCTCCGCCTCGGCCAGCTCGGCCTGAGCCTTGGCGATCTGCTGCTGCATCTTCTGCGCCTGCTTCAGCATCTGCTGCATGTTCGGCTGTCCACCTGGGCGCACGGATGGCTCCTTCTCGCACTCGTCTGTTCGGCCGCGCCCAGCCTAGTCGGGCGACGGCACTGCTCCTCGGCGGTCGACCCGCGCTCAGCGCGCGTCCACCTCATCGATCTTCTCGGCGCCGAACGCCTCCCGGAGCAGCTGCACCGCCTGCTCCTCGCTGGACTGCCGGGCGGTCCGCTCGTCGATCACGTCGTCCAGCGGCTCGTCGCCGGGGTCGAAGCCCTCGTAGACGGGGGCGGCGGTCGATGCGCGCACACCCGCCGGCCCGTCGTAGTCCGGGTCGTAGGGCGGCTCCCCCGCCCAGTCGGCATCCGCGGTCTTCGGGGCCGCCTGCGCCGCACGCGGTCCCTTCCCCGGCCCACCACCCGCCGCGGCCGCCGCGGCCGCCCGGGCCGCCGCGATCGCGCTGCTCGCCGGCGCGCCGCCGGCCGCACCCGCCGCGGGCTGCGGCGGCGTCGGCGGCGGACCGGCCGGCCTGGGTACGGCGGGAGCCGCCGGCACCGTGCTCGTGGCACCCCCCGGCCGGGCCGGCTCGGGCCAGTCGTCCGCACTGGCGGCGGTCGCGGCACCGCCGGGGCGGGCGGCCTCCGGCCAGTCCTCCTCGGCGCCGCCCGGCCGGGCCGGCTCGGGCCAGTCCTCGTCGTCGCCGCCCGCCTCGGTCGCGCCGCCCGCCCGGGCGCCCGCCTCGCGGGCCGCTCCGGCCGGGGCGGCACCGGCTCCGTTGCGCGCACCGCCCGCCGGGGCATCGCCGGCACTCGGACCGCCGCCGGACGGACCGGCAGCGGTCGAGGCACCCGGACCCGCCGGACCGGTGGACCGAGCCGCCGGACCACCACCCGGACCCGCCGAGCCGCCGGACCGGGTTGCCTGAGCACCGTCGGGCGCCGGTCGGGTGGCGGCGGGGCGCGCCGGGCCACCGAGCGAGGCGGCGCCCCGCTCACCGGCCACCTCGCAGCGGATCTGCCAGCGGCCGCCCAACTCCTCGTAGAGCGCGTCGGTGAGCACCGCGGCATGGTCGGCCATCATCCTGGCCAGCACCGTCGACTTCACCGTCAGCACCAGCGTGTCGCCGTCCAGCTCGCGGACCACCGCATCGCGCATCAGGGCCGCGATCCGCTTGTTGGTCCGGTTGACCTTGCCGACCACCTCGGGCCAGACCCGGCGCACGGCGACGGCGTCCAGCGCGCCGGCCGGGGCGGAGCCGGGCCGCGGCGGCTCGGGGGTGGCCGGGTCGGGCATCACCGCAGCAGTCGGCACCGGACGGCGGGCGGGGCCTCCGGACGCCGGAGCACCCGAGGCCGAGCCGCCGGATGACGGGCCGCCGGCAGCGGGGGCCGCCGGGGTGCCGGCAGCCGGGTCGGTCGCGCCCGGGGCGGTCGCGGACCGGGTACCGGCCGCCGCGGCAGCGGCCCGCGCGGCGGCCACCCCGGACGGGGCGCCGACAGCCGCCGGCGGGCCGGCGGCCTCCGGGTCGGGCGCGGCGGCAGCCGCGGCCGGGGCGGGAGGCTCGGGGCGTACCTCGGGGGCGGGGGCGACCGGCGCGGGGCCGGCGGCGGCCGGCGGCAGCTCGGTGCCACCCAGGGTGAGCCGCCGCTCCATCCGTTCCAGGCGCTGGAGCAGGCCACCGGTGGAGTCGTCCACGCCGGGCAGCAGCATCCGGGCACAGATCAGCTCCAGCACCAGCCGGGGCGCGGTGGTGCCGCGCATCTCGACCAGGCCGTTGTGCACGATGTCGGCGCACCGGGACAGGGTCGCCGGGCCGAGCCGCTGAGCCTGGGCGGCCATCCGCTCGATCTGATCCGACGGGCCGTCGATCAGGCCCTTGGCGGCGGCGTCCGGCACCTGCTGCATGACGATCAGGTCGCGCAGCCGTTCCAGCAGGTCCGAGGCGAACCGGCGCGGGTCGTGGCCGGCCTCCGCGACCCGGTCGACGGTGGCGTACGCGGCGGCGCCGTCGCCGGCGGCGAGCGCGTCGCACATCTCGTCGATCAACGCGGAGTCGGTGACGCCGAGCAGCGCGGCCGCCCGGGCGTAGCTGACCCCCTCGGGGCCGGCGCCCGCGATGAGCTGGTCGAGCACGGAGAGGCTGTCCCGGGCGCTGCCGCCACCGGCGCGCACCACCAGCGGGAAGACCGCCGGCTCGACCGTCACGCCTTCGGCCTCGCAGAGCTGCTCCAGATAGGGCCGCAGCACCTTGGGCGGCATCAGCCGGAACGGGTAGTGGTGGGTCCGCGACTTGATGGTGCCGAGGACCTTCTCCGGCTCGGTCGTGGCGAAGATGAACTTGACGTACTCCGGGGGCTCCTCGACCAGCTTGAGCAGGGCGTTGAAGCCGGCCGACGAGACCATGTGCGCCTCGTCGATGACATAGATCTTGAAGCGGCTGCGGGCCGGGGCGAAGAACGCCTTCTCCCGCAGCTCGCGGGCGTCGTCGACGCCACCGTGGCTGGCCGCGTCGATCTCGATGACGTCGATCGAGCCGGCGCCGTCGTTGGCCAGCGAGCGGCAGGACTCACACTGGCCGCAGGGCTCGGGCGTGGGGCCTTGCTCACAGTTGAGCGAGCGGGCCAGGATCCGGGCGCTGGAGGTCTTGCCGCAGCCTCGGGGGCCGGAGAAGAGGTACGCGTGGTTCAGCCGCCCGCTGCGCAGCGCCTGCGACAGCGGCTCGGTGACGTGCTCCTGGCCGATGATCTCGGCGAACGTACGGGGCCGGTATTTGCGGTAAAGGGCCAATGCCACCCGTCCCGCCTCCTCTCGACCGAGCCATTCTGCGCCGGTCGGGCGCGGGTGACCAACCACCACCCCGTGACCTGACCCGCAGGGACGTTACCGGCACCCGGAGACAGAAAGGCCTCCCGTGCACCCGGCAGAGCCCGCTTATCCTTGCTGCCTTCCGGCCCTGGGGAGGTTCACGAGGTACCGCCGCACGGGAGGTACCACCAAGCGTACCCGACTCCAGGTCGATCTTCAGGGGGTGGTGGGGTGGCCCGCCCGGCGGAGACCTGTATCCTGGCTCGCGGAGGATTCGCCTAGAGGCCTAGGGCGCACGCTTGGAAAGCGTGTTGGGTTCACACCCTCACGAGTTCGAATCTCGTATCCTCCGCTCTCTTGAGCAGGAAAACGACAGGGCCGGCCCCATCAGGGACCGGCCCTCCGTCGTCTCGAGCGCAGGAGGACGCCCGGGACGCCCCGGACGACTTCCCCACCTGATCGCCGTCAGTTGCCTCGGAACACCCCGGGCTTCCAGAGGAACCCGTACGTGCGTACCGACGCCTCGGCCGGCGCGTACCGGTGGTCCCCGGCGAAGCTCGCGCTGAACGTGACCCGTTGGTACGTCGGATACGTGGCCGTCAGCTTGCCGTTCGAATCCACCGTGCCGCAGGTGATCGTCCGGCGAGTGGACCCGTAGGGCTGGGCGTACAGGCAGACCGTGCGGTTGGTGTGGGTGGCGCCGAGCTGGGCGGTCACCGCCGCGCGGCGGCCGGCCGTCGCCTTCGCCGTGACGCTCAGCGCTGTGGCGGCGCGCGAGACCTGCACGGTGACCGACTGGGTCGTTCCCGGGCGCGTGGCGTCGCCGGGGAAGGTCACCGTGTAGGTGTTGGCCGCGCCGACCAGCGGCGTGTCGGAGAAGGAGAACGAGCCGTCTGCGGCAGTGGTGACGTCCGGCAGCGGGTGGCCGCCGGCGAGGTCCTGCTTCGCGACCCGCAGGGTCCACGGCGTCGACCCGTTCGCACCGGCGAACGCCAACTTCCCGTGGACGGTGAGTGGCGCGGCGCGGGTGCTCGTCGTCGGCGCGGACAGCAGGAGCGAGGATCCGGTGGTGCCGAAATCGGTCAGCACCCGCAGGGCCGGGTTCTTCCGGTCCTGATCGGTGGTGACGGCGTAGAGCGTGCGGTTGTCGGCGCCGACGGCGAGGCCCCGCACCTCGAGGTGGTTGCCGCGCGGGAGGTCGTACCGGCGGACCACGGTCCCGTCCGCTCGCTTGACGTGGATCGAATCACTCTCGCTGGCGCCGAGGACGACGAAGGCACCGTTGGGAGACGTCGTCACGGCCGTCGGCCAGGTCCCGGACGGGTACGCGCCCACGGGCGACAGGTCCGCCGTCGAGAACGCCACGTGCTCGGTCGCCACCAAGCGGGAGTTCGACTGTGGGTCCCACAGGTAGGAGCAGCCGAGGATCACCTTGTCGGCCGTCAACGCGGCGTCGTGCAGGCCGGTGCAGGTCTCCCCGGCCAGGGACGCGACATGCGACGGCGTCCCGGACGAGACGTCGTACAGACTCGGCTCGCCCGAGATGGGGAACGAGACGCGGGACTTGTTCACCAGCAGCAGCAGATTCGGGTTGGCCGGGGTGCTCCGGAGCAGCGGCGGGTAGTAGTACTGGCCGTTGAGGGGCAGGTCCAAGGTGACGATCGGCGTCGCCCCGCGTACGTCGATCGACCCCAGCTTGCCCTTCCCGGACTGGCATCCATAGCCGACGTAGATCTTCCCGCCGGCCGGCGCCAACCAGGTGGGACAGGTGCTCGCGCCGGTGCTGTAGCGACGCGTCTCGGTCAGCGTGGTGGTGTCGATCGCGGCGACCGCGCCCGCGTCGGCGAGGGCCACGTAGAGCGTCGAGCCGTCCGGGCTCAGCGCCATGCCGCTGGCGCCCGGCAGGTTCGGGATCGTCCGCTGCGAGCCGCCGGACAGGTCCGTCAACCGCACGCCCGAGCGCTCCCGCCCCTGGCTGAAGAACAGCCGACCGTGCGCCGAGTCGACCACCATCTCCGCGTACGTGTCGATGCCGAGCCCGACCGTGCCGTCGGCGTACGCCGCACCGGAACCGATCGGCGCCACCACGCCGAAAGCGGCGCCCAGCGCCGCGACCATCAGGCGTGCGATCGCTTTGACGCGCACCCGACCTCCCGCCCCCGTGACCAGGATCGGCGCTTTCGTGCCGAGGATTTGGGCACGAGCCTAGTGGGCGGGTCGCTTCGGGAGGAAGACGGCGCGGTCCGCTCGGCCACGGCGGCGGCCGGGGCCGCGGTCGGCGGGCCGGGTGCCGGGGGCGCCGGACGGCCACCGCCGCGCAGCGCCCAGCCGGCGACCAGCATCGCGCCGGCCGCCGCCCCCAGCAGGATCGCCCGGTGGTCGACCAGCACCAGCAGGCCGGCGGCGGCCAGGACGGCAATCGTGCCGGGGCCGAAGGTGAGCGTGTTGACCGTGGCGGCGACCCGGCCGACCAGCGCGCCCGGGGTCTCCCGCTGCACGGCGGTCCAGACGGTGATCAGCACCAGTGGCACCCCGATGCCGACGGCCAGGGTGCCGACGGCCACCGGGACGAGGGCGGGCACGGCGCGCAGCGCCAGACCGGCGGCGAACACCGCGACCGCCGTCGCGGTCAGCCGCCGGTCACCGAGGCGGCGTAGCAGCGCCCCGCCGGCCAGCCCGCCGACCAGCGACCCCACGCCCTGCACCATGGCGAGCACGCCGTTGAACTCCGGCGGTCGGTGCAGGCCGTCGTCCACCACGGCGTACGCGACGGTGCCGTTGATGCCCATCAGCAGCATGGTCGCGCCGGCGCAGGCGACGAGGTGCCGCAGTGGGGCGTGCCGGCGCAGGTGTCGCAGCCCGTCGGCGAGCTGCCGGTCCCAGCGCTCGGGCGGGGGCGGTGGCGCCTCGCGTACCCGGATCAGGGTGAGCGCGAGCGCGGCGAGGGCGAAGGTGGCCACGTCGAGCAGCACCACCGGGTGCCCGCCGTACGCGGCGAACAGGGCCGCGCCGATCAGCGGGGCGAGCAGCTTCATCCCCTCGTTGACGGTCATCCGCAGCCCGTTGAAGTCGCCCAGCAGCTCGTCGGGGACCACCGCGGGCACCAGCGCCGCCTCGGCGGAGTCGATCAGCACGAAGCTGACCCCGTACGCGAGCATCACCACGAAGATCAGCCAGACCCGGGCGGCGGAGTCGACCAGCAGCAGCACCGGCAGCAGCGCCGCCATCGCGACGTGCAGGGCGATCAGCAGGGGCCGGCGACGGAACCGGTCGACCAGCACGCCGATCAGCGGGCCGACCAGGGTGGGCCCCCAGAGGCCGAGGGTGACCAGGCCGGCCAGGCTGCTCGATCCGGTCAGGTCCTTCACCCAGATCGCGGCCACCAGCAGCATCGCCGCCGTGCCGAACCCGGAGACCAGCACGGCGCCCAGATACAGGCCGGCCGGACGGTTACGCAGCACCCCTGCCGTACCCCAGCTCATGCCACCACCTCGCGGCGCTCGGCGCCGGCCTGCGGCACCACCGCCCCGCACCGCCGATTCGCTCGCTGACGCTCACTCATGGCACCTCCCCCGGGCAGCCCGATCCTGGCCGCCCACCACCCCCAAGTCAATGCTTGGGGGCCGGCGCGGCCACCTGATGCGGTTCAATGGCGGCCGTGAGCAGCACCGATCCGCGCCTGCGCGCGCTGGCCCACCCGGTACGACTGCGGATGCTGTCGCTGATGTGGAGCGCGCCGCTCTCCGCCGCGGCGCTCGCCCGGGAACTGGCCATCTCGCACGCCCTGGCCAGCCAGCACCTGCGTCGGCTGGAGGCCGCCGGCCTGGTGGAACTGGCCGACGTCCGCAGCCGGCGCGGCGGCCGGGAGCGCCGCTACCGCGCGGTACGCGGCCCGTGGCTCACCGACCAGCGGGAGGGGCAGGCGCTGCTCGCCGAGTCGCTGGCCCGCAACCTGCTGGACCGGGTGGCACACCGGGCCCCGGACGCGGCCGGCGTGACCATCGACGCCGAACTCTGGGTCGACCCGGAGGAGTGGGAGGCGGCCCGGCGCCGGCTGCACGCGATCATGACCGAACTGCACGACGCGGCCCGCCCTCCGCACGCCCCCGGTACGGTCCGGGTGGGCGCCACGATGATGGCCTTCCCGATGACCGACGCCCCGCCACCCACGGCAGACTGACCACCCGTCGTACACATGTTCCATCCACAGCCTGTGGACGCCGAGAGGATCGGATGAGTTACCAGCTCAGCGCGGTCGTCGCCGATGTCGAGCTGCTCCGCGAGCAGACCGCCGACCTGGACCACGCGGTCCTCGCCGCGCTCCGCCAGGACTTCGCGCTGCTGCCGGTCACCCCGCAGCTCGTGACGGAGCTGACCGGCGAGCTGCCCGACTTCTGCACCGACGAGCCGTCCGCGGCGCAGCCGTTCCAGCTCGTCCTCTCGCCGCTCGTGTCCGACGACAGCTCCAGGTCGCGGCGCGGCGACAGACGCGCCGAGCTGGAGTTGTCGCAGCTGCTGGCGGGGTGGTCGCGGCAGGGACCGGTGGCGTACCTGGAGGCGGAGTTCGCCGGCGGCCTGGGTCACCAGTCGGCGGTGGTCTGGCTGGGCGGCGCGATCAGCTGGGGCCCGTGCTTCGACGGCACCCTCGACGGACCTCGCGCGCAGTGGCCGATCAACGCGGCGCTCGCCCGGCTGGGTGCCGAGCCGGGGCCCTGGATCGATCCGTTCGCCGAGCTGGGCCTGCACCTGGAGCGCGACACGGCCGGCTGGCTGGCGCACGGCCGGCGCGGCCTGTCCGCCGACTACTGGGACGACCTGGCCGAGGAGTGGGAACTGCGGCAATCCGAGCAGCACCAGCAACCTCCGCGCCCCGGTCCCGTTGGGGACTGGGGGAGTGCATGAGACTGCGACAGTTCGGATTCATCGCCGCGTTGATGGCGGCCGCCTCGATCGCCGGCAGCGGCGTCCGTCCACAGGGGCTGGATATGCCCGCCCGCCCCGTCGGGGCCGCCGAGGTGGTCGGGCTCGACGGGCTGCACAACGCGGAGTTCGGCGTCACCGAGCAGGAGCTGACCCGCCGCGGGGTGCTGCGTACCGACGTGGCAGCGTGCGGGCCGACGCTGGCCGGGCACGAGTCGGTCAGCCCGATCTTCGTCGACGACCGCCTGGTGCTGCTCTGGCTCGACGACCCGATGAGCACGCCCGAGGGCATCACCGCCGGCACGCCGGTCAGCGAGGTGCGCGACCGCTACCCGTCGGCGGTCGACCTCACCGCTCCACAGGGGACGCACCGGTTCGACGGGCTGCTCGCCCGCGACGGCGATCGGGCGTACCTCTTCCTCCACGACCGGACCGCCGTCCGGAAGATCATCGCCGGGTACGCGGACTGGGCCCGCCGCCTCTTCGACGAGGGCTACGGCCCCTGCTGACCGGCTGAGACGAACGACTGACAAGTCGGTTGTAGTTGATCGACCATCATGGAATTATCTCCTCGCCCGCGCAGGTCGCGCGGCATTTCACGGGGAGTTGACCATGCGAACAACCCTGCCCGGTTATCGGCGGAAGGGCCTGTCGCGGCTGGCAATGGCCGCCACCGTGACCACCGCCCTGGCGAGCGTCCTGATCGGACCGTCCGCCGCGGCCGCAGCAGCGTCGCCGGCGCCGTCGGCGACACCCACCACGAGTACGGCCCCGGCGCAGGCCGCCGCCGACCCGTCGACGGCGCCCACGGCCACGGCGACGCCCGGCACGAACCTGACATCCAGGCCCACGCCCACGCCCACGGCCGCTCCGGCGAAGGCGTCCACCACCGAGGGCAGCGCCAAGCCCTCGAAGATCGACGGCGGGTCGGGGAGCACCGGCTGCGGCGGCAAGCTCGACTTCGGCAAGGTCCAGCGCTGCACGTCGATCAAGGGCGAGGAGGAGAACCGCTGGACGGTCACCTCGACCGTCGCCCAGGACACCCTCTACGCCCGGCTCAAGAGCGTCTCGGGCGAGGGTGTCGGCGCGCGGGTCACCGACCAGAACGGCGACTTCGTCTGCTTCCTCTCGTTCTATCTGAACGAATGCGCCCTCGGCGCCGCCGGCACCTACACGGTGGCCGTGTCGCTCTTCTACGGGACCGGGGAGGGTGCCTACACGCTCTCCGCCGAGTCCATGCGTACCCCGTCGGAGTGCGACACCCTGCCGGAGAACTTCTTCTCCTTCGCCTCGGCCGGGCGCAGCGGCACGCTGCCGGCCGGCCTGGCCGCCCGCTGCTACAAGTTCAACCAGCCGACCGGCACGGTGCTGCACCTGGCCGACCCGGGCGGCGCCGGTGACGTGCAGGGCCAGATCCTGGACGGGCGGTACCAGCCGATGGGGTGCCCGGTGCGCTACCCCACCGAGTGCACGCTCAGCGAGCCCGGGCCGTACCGGCTCTTCCTCGAGGAGACCTACGGCAACGAGTCCGCGTACACCCTCAAGCTGCCGCGCCTCTCGCACGCGACGGGATGCCCGGCCCTGCCGCTGGCGTCCTTCGGCGACCCCGGCGCGGCTGTGGGCAGCGGAAGCGTGTCGTCCTACCAGGGGGTGTCCTGCCAGGCCCTGACCAGTGCGGCGGCCGGGCCGGTCGTGGTCCGCTTCAACCAGTTCGCGAACCAGCACCTCGACTGGCGGGTGTACGACGCCGACGGCCGGCAGGTCTGCACGGAGTACGAGTCGTGGCGCTCCTGCGCCCTCCCGACGGCGGGCTCCTACACCCTCCTGGCGCAGAACTCGTTCTGGGAGCCGGTGACCTACCAGGTGGCGGTGGCAGCGCTCGATCGCACCGCTGGCTGCGCCGCGGCCACGGGCACCGGGTGGGACCAGCCGACCCTGGTGGTGCACCAGACCTCGGCCGTGCAGACCAACTGCCAGCCGTTCCAGGGCCGGGCCGGCGACCGGATCGTGGTCTACCGCGCCCCGGACCGCTACAACGACCCCTACTCCTGGCTGGTCGACGCGGACGGGACGGTGCTCTGCACCGAGTGGTCGGAGGACGACGGGTGCGCCCTGCCGGCCGACGGCACCTACCGGGTGATCTCGTACCTGGCCAACTGGGACGTGGACAGCTCCGACCTGACGTACCGGATGCAGATGCGGTCGCTGACCGACCCGACCGGCTGCCCGACGGTCACGCCCGGCGCGTACAACGCCGCGCCGACGCTCGGCACCGTCCGCTGCCGGGTCCTCGACCTGCCGGCCGCCGGCACCTACCGGGTGAAGGCTGTCAGTGCCGACAACTACCGGCAGTGGGCGTCCGTCTACGACGCCACCGGTCACAAGGTCTGCACGGACATCTGGTGCCAGGTCCCGGCAGCCGGGAAGTACACGCTGGTCCTCGGCGGGGCGGCCCCCGACACGGTCCTCGACGAGAACCTCCGGTACGCGCTCGCCCTGCTGCCCTGGACCCCGTCGGACTGCCGGCCGGTGTCCGACACCGGCTGGCAGGGCACGCCGGTCGTGGGCATGTTCGCCGCCGCCGGCCAGTTCGACTGCCTCCAGCTCACCAGCCCGGCCGGGTCCCGGGTCGTGGCGCTGCTGCCCGGCGACGCCACCGGTGCCGCCGCTCCGGACATCACCGTCGTCGACTCGACCGGCGCCACCCAGTGCGACTGGTACTCGCTGCGCCAGTACGCCTGCGAGCTGACCGGCCAGGCGCCGTACTTCGCGGTGCTCAACTCCCGCGACGGCGCGCCCACCGGGGCGTACTCGCTGGCCTTCGCCCGGACCGACGGCCCGCCGGCCTGCCCGGTGCTGCCGGCGGACGCGACGGGGGCCACGGTGACCACGGGAGCGGACCGCTACGGAGTCTGCTTCACCATCCCGGCCGACCAGCGGGCCGCGCGGGAGTCGTTCACCTGGAAGCGGACCAGCGGCACCGGTGATGCCCGGATGTCCGTCTTCGACGGGTCCGGCATCCGCTACTGCGGGCCGACCGGCTACGCCGTGGAGCGGACGATCTCCTGCTCGCTCCCGGCCGGCGCGGTGACGGTGATCCTGGAGACGGACGCGGTCGACGCGACGTACCAGCTCACCCACCGGGACGCGAGCCTGCCGGCGGCGTGAGGCGCGGCGGGCCGGCCCTCCCCGGGGCCGGCCCGCCGTACCCGGTCGAAGAAGCGAAAACGCCCGGCTGGTCCAGGAGGACCGCCGGGCGTTTCCGTTGGCGGTGGCGGCGGGATTTGAACCCGCGGAGGGCGTAAACCCTCACACGCTTTCGAGGCGTGCTCCTTAGGCCACTCGGACACACCACCGCCGAGTAGGGTACAGGACCGCCGGTCCGGACGCCGAACCGGTATCCCCGGGCCCGGCCTGGCAGGATCTTTGCCATGAGTACGCACATCGGCGCTGAGCCGGGAGAGATCGCCGAGCGGGTCCTGATGCCGGGCGACCCGCTGCGGGCCAAGTGGATCGCGGAGACCTACCTCGAGGAGGCCCGCTGCTACACGACGGTCCGCGGCATGCTGGGCTTCACCGGCCGCTGGAACGGCGTCGAGGTCTCCGTCCAGGGCTCCGGCATGGGCATGCCCTCGGCCTCCATCTACGCCCATGAACTGATCAACGAGTACGGCGTGAAGACGCTGATCCGGGTCGGCTCCTGCGGTGCCCTCCGCGAGGACCTCCAGTTGCGGGACGTGGTCGCCGCCATCGGCTCGTCCACCGACTCGAACATGAACCGGATGCGCTTCGACGGGCTGATCGACTACGCCCCGGTCGCCGACTTCGGGCTGCTGCGTACCTCGGTCGAGGTGGCCGAGCGGCGCGGCATCACCATGCACGTGGGCCCAATCCTGGCGGCGGACGCGTTCTACACCGACCGCCCGGACCTCTACGACACGCTGGCCGACTACGGCGTGCTGGCGGTGGAGATGGAGTCCGCCGCGCTCTACACGATCGCGGCCCGGTTCAACGCACGCGCGCTGACCATCCTCACCGTGAGCGACCACATCAAGACCGGCGAGAAGACCACCTCCGCCGAGCGCGAGCAGACCTTCAGCCAGATGGTCGAGATCGCCCTCGACACCGCCATCGCCTGACGGTCCGGCATCCTGCGCCGCCCCGCCCGCCGACTCCGGCGGCGGGGCGGCGGCGTTCCAGGTCACAAAAATAAATACGACCGGTCGTGCTTTTTTCGGTACGCTGCCCGCATGACCTCCGACGGCCGGGTCGCCCGCGGCGACCGCACCCGCACCGCCGTGCTGGACACCGCCGTGGCCCTGGCCACCGAGGCCGGCCTCGACGGCCTCTCCCTCGGCCAGCTCGCCGAGACGCTCGGGGTGAGCAAGTCCGGCCTGTTCGCGCACTGGCGCTCCAAGGAGGCCCTCCAGCTCGCCACTGTCGACCGGGCGGTGGTGCAGTGGCAGGAGCGGATCATCGCCCCGGCGCTGCGTGCCCCCCGGGGCGTCCGCCGGATCTGGGCGCTGCACGACGCCCGGATCGACTTCTACGCCGCCCGGGTGCTCCCCGGCGGTTGCTTCTTCGCCACCACGGAGTTCGAGTACAACGCCCGCCCCGGCCCGGTACGGGACCGGATCGCCGAGGCGTTCCGCCGCTGGACCGCCTTCCTCGAACGCCTCGTCCAGGAGGCGGTCGACCTCGGCGAGCTGCCTGCCGACGTCGACGTCCCGCAGCTGGCCTACGAGATCGACGCGCTCGGCATCAGCGCCGTGATGCGGTCCCGGCTGCTGGACCCGGACGCCGCCTACCGGCACGCCCGCCAGGGCCTGCTGGCCCGCCTGCGGGCCCTGTGCCCCGAACCCACCCTGCTACCGGAAGGCCCCTGATGAGCGACCCCACCGCCGCGCCGTACGGCCACGTCGAGCACGTCCCGGTCCACTTCGACGACCTCGACGCCCTCGGCATCCTGCACAACGCCCGGTACGCGGTGCTGCTGGAACGCGCCCTCACCCCGTACTGGGCCGAGCGCGGCGTGTCCTTCCAGGGCGGGCCGCACAGCGCCCCCGACGTGTTCCACGCGGTACGCGAGTTCACCATCACCTACCGGGCCCCGATCAGCGGGACCGGGTCGGTGGCGGTGCACTTCTGGCTCGAACACTTCGGCACCACCAGCGCGCGGTACGCCTTCCAGTTCCGCTCGGTCGACGGCCACACCGTGTACGCCGAGGGCACCCGGGCCATCGTCCGGCTCGACCCGGCGACCATGCGCCCCACCGCGTGGACCGAGGCCGCGCGGACGATCGCCGCGACCCTCCTCCGTCCGGCGCCGGTGTCCGCCTGACGCCGGGGCAGCGGGACAGCGCAGGGCAGCGGACAGCGCGGGGCGGTCAGCGGAAGAAGGCGCGCAGCAGCGCGGCGCTCTCCGCCTCGAGCACCCCGCCGTACACCTCCGGGCGGTGGGTGAGCCGGCGGTCGCGCAGCACGTCCCAGAGCGAGCCGACCGCCCCCGTCTTCGGCTCCCAGGCGCCGAAGACCACCGTCGAGATCCGCGCCAGCGAGATCGCACCCGCGCACATCGTGCACGGCTCCAGCGTCACCACCAGGGTGCAGTCCGCCAGCCGCCAGCGGCCCAGCCGCTCGGCGGCCCGCCGCAGCGCCAGCACCTCGGCGTGCGCGGTCGGATCCCCGCTCAGCTCCCGCTCGTTACGCCCGACGGCCAGTTCGGCGCCGTCCGGGCCGTAGACGACCGCACCGACCGGGACGTCCTCGACCACGGCGTCGGCGCCCGCCGCGGGGCCGCTGTCGGGGCCGGTCACGGCGACCTCCAGGGCCCGGCGCATCCACAGCTCGTGCCGCTGCCGGCGGCCCCCGCCGCCGGGATCGGCCAGCCCCTCGTCCGCGCCTGGGCCGACCCGGCCCAGGCGGCCTGGGGTCGGCTGCCCGGGGCGTACGGTCTCCAGCGCCGGGTCGGTGGCGTCGGCCGGCTCCGCGGCACCGGGCACCACCGGCTCGGGCGGCTCAGACCTCACGCAGCTCCTCGACCTCGTCCGCGCAGCCCAGCACCTGGCAGATCTCGGCGGTGATGTCGGCCGGCATCATCCCCTCGTGGGCGCAGAGCGAGAGCAACTTCTGTGCCGAGATGCCCAGGTCGGCCAGGAGGTCCGCGTCGCCCACCGGGTCCGCCTCCGGGTCCACCGCCGGCTGCTCGTTCTCGTCGTCGCCGCCGGTGGCCGCCCGCGGTTCCTCGGTGTCCTCCAGGCCGGTGACCGAGGTCTTCAGGTCGCCGACCAGCAGGGCACCGAGCCGGGACTCCTCCGCGTACGCCGAGTCGGAGCCGAAGACGCGCAGGTCCTCACCCTCGTCGAGGCGCAGGATGACCAGGTAGGTGTCGTCGGCCTCGACGAAGAGCAGCGACAGGTCGGCGTCCGGCTCGACGTCGCGCAGCCGCTCGGCGACGTCGTCGATGTCGGTGACACCCCGCAGGTTCACCTCGTCGGCGGTCCATCCGCCGTCGACTCGTGCCACGGCAGCAGCGAAGTACGACACGGTCCCCCCAAATTGGCCTCGGCAGCACGCCGACTCGTCACGCGTGCACGTTAACCGGTCGGGTCGGCAGGCGACCGGTCAACGCCCCGAAGGGCCGGCCGTTCCTGGAGAAAGTCGGTCAGCCGGCGATGCGCCGGCGGGTGGCGATGAGCTGACGCAGGTGCTCGGTGCGGACCCGCTGCGGCCGCTCGCGCTGACGTGCCGTTCGGGCACCGGCCAACTCGGCGAGGAGTTGCAGGCGACGGCGGCTCCGGTCGGGGTCGAGCCGCGGCGGGGTGGTCCAGGCCATACCGCGAGGGTGGACCGTCACCACGCGTACGTCAAGCCGGTCTTCGCTGCGCAGCGAACCGTTCACCGCTGGTCACCAGAGCGGCCAGTCCCCGCTCTGCGCCCAGCGGACCGCGACGACGGCCGCCGCGATGCTCCACCCGCCCGCCGTGACGATCGCCACCCCGGCCGCCACCCCGCGGTCGCCGTAGCGGACCAGCACGGCGGCGGCCAGCCAGGCCAGCCCGCCGGCGACCAGGGTCCACCACGCGTAGCTGGGCACGTCGTGGCCGAGCAGGCCGAACAGGAGCAGCCAGGCGAAGGCGGTCACTGCGCCGGCCGAGACGCCGCCGCCGGTGATCGGGTACGGCTCGCGCCAGGTGGGCCGCATCGGCGCCCCGGCGGGGAAGAGCCCCGACGGGGTACGCGCCGGCGGATGGACCGGGCCCGGACCGGGCTGACCGGATACGGCGGGCCACCCGTTCATCGCCTCTGCTCCCTTCACGGTCCGTAGACCTACCGAGGTGCGGTGGCGCGACTCCGCTCGCCCCCGCACGGACGCGCGCCGGGTCTCGCCGTTCGTTCCTACCGTAGTGCTCTGTCAGGATGGCCGGATGCGCTCGCGATCGATCGGACGCCGGCCGGGGCCGGCGTACCCGATCCTGCTGCTGCTCGTACCGGCCCTGGTCGCCGGGTGCGGTCCCGCCGACCGCCCGACGCCGGCCGGCGGGACCGCGTGGCAGAGCCCGAGCGCCACCGCCCCGGCGCAGCCGTCCCCCGGGCTGACCACCCCCACGTCGGCCGCTCCCACGCCTTCCGCCCCGTCGGCCACGCCGACCCGCTCCGACCCGCGGCACGTCTTCCCGGTCCGCGCGGACAACGTCGCGTACCACCCGACCCACTCGACGTACCCGGGGACGGACATCTTCGCCGACTGCGGCGAGCCGGTCGTCGCGGTCACCGACGGCGTGATCCTCGAGGTGAGCCGGGTGGACCGGTTCGACAAGCGGGGTCCGCGCGGGCCGTACAACGGTGGCCTCTCGGTCGCGCTGCTCGGCGACGACGGCGTCCGCTACTACGGCTCACACCTGAGCGCCATCGCCGCCGGCGTCGACCCGGGTGTACGCGTCCGCGCCGGCCAGGCCCTCGGCAAGGTCGGGCGCACCGGCAACGCCAACAACGTGTGCCACCTGCACTTCGGCCTCTCGCCGAAGTGCCAGGGCCACGACGACTGGTGGATCCGGCGGGGCGTGATCTGGCCGGCCCCGTACCTGAACTCGTGGCGGAAGGGGGGCAACCGCGGGCCGGCCGCCGAGGTGGTCGCCTGGCAGCGCAAGCACGGCTGCCCGAAGGCGCCCACCACGACCGACGGTGCCGGGTGACCGACGTCCACTCCCGACACTCCGCGACCCACCCGGCGACCGGCGGCGCGGGCGCGTAGGTTGCAGGGCATGACTGCCCGGGATCCCATCGCCGACCTGCGCCGGATCGCGTTCCTGCTGGAGAGGGCGAACGAGGCCACCTACCGGGTCCGGGCGTTCCGGTCGGCGGCCAAGGCGCTCGGCGCCCTGCCCGCCGGGGAGGTGGCCGAACGCGCGCGCAGCGGCAAGCTCACCGAGCTGAGCGGGGTCGGCGACGTCACCGCCCGCTGCGTGGTCGAGTCGCTGGCCGGCGAGGAACCGGTCTATCTGCGGCGGCTGGTCGCCACCGAGGGGACCGACCTGGACGCGGCCGCCGCCGCGCTGCGGGACGCGCTGCGCGGCGACTGCCACACCCACTCCGACTGGTCCGACGGCGGTTCACCGATCGAGGAGATGGCCCTCGCCGCGGTCGAGCTGGGGCACGAATATCTGGTGCTGACCGACCACTCGCCCCGGCTGACGGTGGCCCGGGGACTCACCGCCGAGCGGCTGCGCCGGCAGCTCGACCACGTGGCCGCGGTGAACGAGGCGCTGCCGAAGGGCTTCCGCATCCTCACCGGCATCGAGGTGGACATCCTCGCGGACGGGTCGCTGGACCAGGACGAGGAGCTGCTGGCCCGCCTCGACGTGGTGGTCGGCTCGGTGCACAGCGGCCTCAACGACGACCGGGCGAAGATGACCCGGCGGATGCTCACCGCCATCGCCAACCCGCACCTGGACATCCTCGGTCACTGCACCGGGCGGATGGTGTCGTCCCGGCCGGCCGGGGTGACCGGGCCGGGCGACCGGGGGCACCGGGCGCGTACCCGCAAGGAGAGCGACTTCGACGCGGACGCCGTCTTCGCGGCCTGCGCGGAGCACGGTGTCGCCGTCGAGATCAACTCCCGGCCGGAGCGGCAGGACCCGCCCAAGCGGCTGATCCGCCGCGCCCTGGAGGCCGGCTGCTGGTTCGCCGTCAACACCGACGCGCACGCCCCCGGCCAGCTCGACTGGCAGCGGTTC
Source organism: Micromonospora sp. NPDC047740 (assembly GCF_043204735.1). Classification (NCBI taxonomy): domain Bacteria; kingdom Bacillati; phylum Actinomycetota; class Actinomycetes; order Micromonosporales; family Micromonosporaceae; genus Micromonospora; species Micromonospora sp. NPDC047740. Next base: position 9,685 of record NZ_JBIDCT010000008.1, on the reverse strand, counting down.
GGCTGCGAGCGCGCGGCCCTCTGCGGCGTCCCGCCGAACCGGGTGGTCAACACCTGGAAGGCGGACCGCCTGGTCAAGTGGGCCCACACCCGCCGTTGACGCATCCCCGCATCCGGACGCCACCCGCATCGGCGACCCAGCGGCATCCTCCGTCCCCGCACACCACCACTTCGCCGACCTGCCGGCTCCCGGGGCGGCTCAGCGGCGGCCCCGGGCGCCGGCTCAGCGGTGAGCGGCGGCCTCGGCGGCCGGCGCGGCCGCGGCGCCGACCAGCGAGCGCGACCGGGGCCGGCCCAGCATCCCCTGCGCGACCGCCACACCGAGCAGCACGACCAGCGCACCCACCGGCTGGTGCCAGTTCATCCGCTCGCCGAGCACCAGCGCGCCGACCAGCACCGCGAAGACCGGGATCAGGTACGTGACGGTGGACGCGGTGCTCGCCCCGGCGAGCCGGATGTTGCGCAGGTTGATCACGAAGGCCAGCCCGGTGCCGAGCGCGCCGAGCGCCAGCACGCTGGCGACCACCCGGGCGGACAGGCCGGTCGGCACCGGCAGCGCCCCGGCCACCAGGGGCGCGACCACCGCGAGCTGCGCCGTCGCGACCAGCAGCTGCGCCGCCGACAGCGACACACCGGAGTACGCGCTCCCCGCGATGAACTTCTTCTGGTACGGGATGGCCACGCCGTAGCAGGCCGCCGCCCCGAGGCACATGAGCTGGCCGGTGAAGTGCGACCCGCCCACGCCCTCCCAGACGCCGAGCACCACCAGCACGCCGGCGAAGCCCAACCCCAGCCCGACGGCCCGCCGCACGGTCAGCCGCTCGGTACGGAACACCAGCACCGCCAGCGGCAGCACGATCAGCGGCGTGGTGGCGTTCCAGATGCCGGCGAGCATCGACTCCACCCGCTGCTCGCCGAAGCCGAACAGGGTGAACGGCAGGGCGACGCCGAAGGCGGCGACCACGAACAGATGCGCCCAGACCCGGGGCTCCCGGGGCAGCCGGTCGCGCAGCACGGCCAGCACGACCAGCAGGGTCGCCGCGCCGGTCGCGACCCGGTAGAGGGTGAGGTGCAGCGGGTGCAGCTCGCTCACCCCCACCTTGATGAAGAGGAAGCTGGAACCCCAGATCACGCCGAGCGCGAGGAAACCGGGCAGCCAGCTACGGAGTGCCGCCCGGTCAGGAGTCAAATGCGCTGTCACCCCTGACACTCTGCCGGAGGGGTACGACGAAGTCCCGCGAAAATCGGACCCCGTGTCGACCGTCACGGCAGCCCTCCGGCAACAGCCCCGCCGAACCGTAGTGAACACGGCAAACACCGTCGACAACCGGGTGCCACCGTCACGTAGGGTCGCAGCGTGGGACGAATCGATGACCTCGCCAACCGGTACGTGGCCGACTGGGCCCCGCTGACCCCGACCGGCGCCACCTACGTCGGCATCGCCGGCTACGACGACCAGCTCGACGACCTCACCCCGGAGGGGTACGCGGCCCGCGCCGACCTGGTCCGGCGCACCCTGGCAGATCTCGACGTGACCGAGCCGGACTCGGAGGCCGAGCGGACCGCCAAGGAGGCCATGCAGGAGCGGCTCGGGCTGGAACTCGCCCGCTACGAGGCGGGCGAGAGCAGCAGCGAGATCAACGTGATCGCCAGCGGGCTGCACGAGATCCGCATGGTCTTCGATCTCATGCCGACCGAGGGCGACGATGCCAAGGCCAACATCGCCGCCCGGCTCAACCGCTTCGCCGGCGCGCTCGAGGGTTACAAGCGCACGCTGCGCGAGGCGGCCGCGGCCGGCCACGTCAGCTCGCAGGTGCAGCTGGTCGAGGTCGCCAAGCAGTGCGACGTCTGGACCGACCCGAACGGCGACAACTTCTTCCACGGCCTGGCCGAGCGGCTCGGGGCCGACGGCACGCTCGGCGCCGAGCTGCGCAAGGGTGCCGCCGCGGCGACCGCCGCCACCGCCGAGTTCGGGCAGTTCCTCCGGAACGAACTGGCCCCGCAGGGCCGGCAGAAGCAGGCCGCCGGGCGGGAACGGTACGAGCTGGCCTCGCAGTACTTCCTCGGCGCCAAGGTCGACCTCGACGAGACGTACGCCTGGGGCTTCGCGGAGCTGGCCCGCCTGGAGTCCGAGATGCGGGCGGTGGCCGCCCGGATCGTCGGCCCGGGGGCGACCATCGACGACGCGGTGCAGGCGCTGGACTCAGACCCGGCGCGGACCATCAAGGGCAAGGAGGCCTTCCGGGACTGGATGCAGGCACTCGCCGACAAGGCGATCAGCGAGCTGCACGGCACCCATTTCGACATCCCCGAGCAGGTCCGCCGGATCGAGTGCTGCCTCGCCCCGACCAGCGACGGCGCCATCTACTACACCGGCCCGAGCGAGGACTTCTCCCGCCCTGGCCGCATGTGGTGGGCGGTGCCGCAGGGCATCACCGACTTCTCCACCTGGCGCGAGGTGACCACCGTCTTCCACGAGGGCGTGCCGGGCCACCACCTGCAGGTCGCCCAGACCGCCGTCCGCGCCGACCTGCTCAACCGCTGGCAGCGGCTGCTCTGCTGGGTCTCCGGGCACGGTGAGGGCTGGGCGCTCTACTCGGAGCGGCTGATGGACGAGCTGGGCTACCTGGAGGACCCGGGCGACAAGCTCGGCATGCTCGACGGGCAGGCGTTCCGCGCGGCCCGGGTGATCGTCGACATCGGCATGCACCTGGAACTGGAGATCCCGCGGGACAATCCGTTCGGCTTCCACCCGGGCGAGCGCTGGACCCCGGAGCTGGGCTGGGAGTTCATGCGGGCGCACTGCCGGGTGCCGGACGAGAACCTGCGCTTCGAGCTCAACCGCTACCTGGGCTGGCCGGGGCAGGCCCCGTCGTACAAGGTGGGCGAGCGGATCTGGCTCCAGGCCCGGGAGGAGGCGAAGGCCCGTAAGGGCGCCGACTTCGATCTCAAGGAGTTCCACCGGCAGGCGCTCGACCTGGGCGCGCTGGGGCTCGACCCGCTGCGCCGGGCGCTGGCCCGGCTCTGAGTGGACCGACGGCCGGGTGTCGGATGGGTTTCCTCCGGCGCCCGGCCGCTTCGCGTACTCGGCGGGCTCAGGCCAGGTCGAGCTTGAGGGTCGGCTTGGCGGTGAGCACGTTGCTGTCCACGAACGCCAGGTCGATCACCGGGTCGGTGAAGGTGATCGGCACCGGCGAGGTGATCGGGAGGCCGTCCGGGAGCGGCAGGTCCGGGGTGAGGGTGACCCGGATGCCGAGGAGCCGCCCGGAGAACCGGGTGGCGTAGAAGGCGACGTCACCCTCCACGGTCAGCCGGTCGGTGACGTACCGCAAGGTCTTGCCGGACGGCCCGTCGGCCTGGAGGACGAAGTCGTCCGTCACGCCCTTGTCCATGGTGAACTTCAGCGCCTTGAGCGTGCCGTCGTGGGTGGGCAGGTCGACGATCCCCTCGAAGCGCAGCCCGGTCATGGTCACCTGGGAGCCGGTGAGCTTGGACGGTTTGGCGGCGACGCGGGGCTGCCCCGGCTCGGCGGCGATTCGGGGCATCAGCTTGCCGGTCTCGACCGGCTTCGGCTTGGTCGGTGCCGGGCTGGCACACGGATCGGCGTCCGGCCTGGTGGGCGCGGCGGGCTTGGCCGAGGGGCTGCTGCTCGGCGTCGGCGCCGCGCTGGTGGTGCTCTCGGTGGGGGTGGGGCCGGTCGTGGTCTCGGTCGGCAGCGGCTCGGCGGCGGCCGCCGTGCTGGCCGGCTGCGGCGCGGGCAGGGGTTCCGTCCCGGCGGCACCGGGGTCCCCGCCGGTGAGGAGGCCGGTGATGCCGTCGATGATGTTGGTCAGCGGGTTGCCGTCCGACCTCTTCTTCGCCGCCAGGGGGCTCGGGCTGGCCGAGGCGGACGCGGAGGCCGTCGGGCTCGGCGCCGGCGAGCTGACGGTCGGGCAGGCGGCCGGCGCGGCCACCGCCGGCTGCTCGCCGCGGAGCGCGAGCAGGCCGACCGTGGAGACGGTGGCGAGCACCAGCAGGATTCCGTACAGCTTCGGGTCGCGGTGGCCGGAGCCGGGCGGCGGCCCCGCCGGGTCGACCACCGGCAGCACCCGATCCGCGCCCGCCCCGGCCTCCGGCTCCGCCGTGGTCGACTCGCGCAACGGGTTGTACGGCTGCGGAAGCGTGTCGGTGAGCGGCCCGGTGGTCTCCTCCTCCCGCTGCCGGGGCAGCAGCTCGTCAAGGAGGGCCCGCTCGTCCTCCACGTCGTCGGCGTCCTGCGGCTCGTCGTCTGCGGCCGGTCCGGGCTGCTCGGTGCCGGCCGCCGGGCGGCCGGGCACCCAGGCGAAGCCGAGCGCGGCACCCGAGATGCCGAGCAGCATGCCGAGGAAGAAGCCGCCGAGGTTGACCCCGATCAGCGAATAGACCGCCGTCACCGCCGCGACGACCGAGTAGAAGATCCGCTGCTGCGGGGTGAACCACATGAGCAGACCGCAGACCACCAGGATGGTGGGGATCAGCCAGGCGAGGAAGCCGGTCGGCCCCATCTTCAGCGTGAGGCCGGCCAGGTTCGCCTGGGTGGTGCCGAAGATCTCCGCTCCGGCGAGCACGGTGAACAGGCCGCCCCAGAAGGGCCGGCTCCGCCGCCAGCGCCGGAAGCTGCGCCAGGCCCGGGTGACCCGGCCGGGTCGGGCGTGCTGCGCGTCCGCGGTCGTCACGTACTCCTCCTACGAACGGTGCGGTGATACGAGGGGGTTGCCGAACATGACGGGAGGTCCGCGGAGGGCGCCCTCCGCGGACCTCCCGGTCCGATCAGGAGAAGCACTCCTTGCCAGCGGCGTCGCCGAACGCGTGCACCTTCAGCTTCAGGCCGGTCAGCTTGAAGGTGCCGGCCGTGGTGTAGCGGGCGACCTGCTGCAGCCCGTTGATGGTCACGTGCTCCGAACTCTGGCCGAACGAACCCGCCTGGGCGGCCGCGCTCAGGTCGGTGGCGTCCTGACCGATCTTGATCTTGGTGAACGTCGCATCGCCCGCGAGCGAGTCCATCGCGATCAGCATGCCGTCCGCAGTAGCGGGCTGCCTGCCACCGCCGGCCTCGATCCGGAGCACGACGGGCAGACCAGGCACGCTCGCGTTGACCGACTGGCAGAGGTTGTACAGATCCGCGTGGCCGATCTCGGAGATCGCGACCGGCTGCGGCACGGGGTTGCCCTTCTCGTACACGACGCCGCCGTACTGCTTGAAGCCGTCGCCTTCGAGCCGGGTCGCGCCAACCTTGAACGCGGTGCCGGACACGGTGATGTTGGCGGCGATGGCACCGTTGGCCATGCCGAAGACGATGCCGCCGGCGACGGCCGCGGCCGGGACCGCCATCGCGGCGAAGCGACGCCAGCGGGTGCCGCCGCGCAACTGGCGGTCTTCCGAATCCTTCACGGGGCCCTCCTCGAAGGGGATGACGTCACCGATCGCGGGACGCGACTCGGGACAAGGGAAAGCGTGGGGCGCTCGCGGGTGCCGTTGTGCCGACGGACGCGCGGTTACGCGGATGGATGCTCTCGCGAAGCGACAGAGCTCACAAGCACCTAGCTACTGATCGGTAACAGGGCGGCAGTATCAAGATCGCCTGTGGTTACCGGCGGTTAACATTCGGATGGCAATAAGCCGCGGGCAAACCATCGCGATTACGACACGACGGCAGCGAGGTCTCACCTGTGGTAGCGACCACTGGTCTTCGTCACAGTTCGGTAACGGACGGCTGGCAAACCGCTGAGGATGACAGGCCCATCACCCGTCCGGCGGGCGCCGACGGACCGTCCGGCGCACGGTCAGCTCCGCCCGTTCAGCCATGACTCCAACAGATGGTGGTCGATTGAGTCGATTCGGCCCAGCGGACGCCCCTGCGCCACTCGCGCCCGCAGTTCCTCCCGGCTGAACCAGCGGGCCGCCACCAACTCCTCGCCGTCGACCCGGACGTCGGTCGAGGCCGCCGTGGCCCGGAACCCGACCATCAGCCCCGCAGGGAACGGCCAGGCCTGCGACCCCTGGTAGGCCACGTCGACCACGCTCACCCCGGCCTCCTCGGCCAGTTCCCGGCGGACCGCGTCCTCCAGGCTCTCGCCGATCTCCACGAAGCCGGCCAGAGTCGACCAGGAGTCCTCCGCGGCGCCGCGGTGCCGGGCCAGCAGGCACCGATCGGGGTCGCCGGGCGCCTCCACCAGCACGATGACCGCCGGTTCGATCCGCGGAAAGAGCAGCCGACCACAGTCGGGGCCGGTGCAGGTGCGGACGTGCCCGCCGTCCCGGGCCGCAGCCGTCGCCCCGCAACCCCCGCAGTACCGCTGGCCCCGGTGCCAGTGCAGCAGCCCCTTGGCGTACGCCTGCACGGCCGCCTCGGCCAGCGTCAGGCCGCCCACCAGGGCCCGTACGTCCACCGTCTCGGCCGCCCCGGCCAGCTCCAGCGCCTCCGGCTCCGTCCGGCCGGAGAGGTCCACGGCGAAGACCGCCCGCCCCTCGTCCAGCCCGAGAAAGACCGTCTCGTCGGCGGCGGCGCACAGCCTTGCGGCGTCGACGGCGGCGCGCCGCACCAGCACCCGATCCGCCGAGACCAGGCAGCGGTCCCGCCAGAACGGCAACAGCACGCTCTCCCGGTCGGCCAGCCGCGCGTCGATCCACTCCGGGTCGGCCCGCAGCGCCCCCGCCCGATCCAGCCACCCGCCGCCGTACGCCAGAGCCTGCTCATCGGTCCGCACCCGCCCACCGTCCCACGGCCCGCCCCGGCATGGCACGCCGGGTGGGCGTGACCGCCGTGACACGCTTCCCCCGCGCCCCGCGACGGCGGACTCCCGACCGGCTCGGGCGTTGGTTACCGTAGGTGTCTTCCGGGTGGGGGAAGCGGCCCCCACGTGGTTTTCGTGATCGAGGTTCCTGTGACGCTGTACGGCGAAAAACTGCCGCCCGCCGACGACCGGCCAACCGTGCGGGTCACCGCGGTGAACTGGCCGGACGACGGGTCGGAACCCACTGTCGCGCCGACACCCGAGCCGCCTGGGGGCCGCCTGCGGTCCCGTCGGGGACGGCTGCTGCTGGCCGGCGGGATCATCGCGGCCGTGCTCGCCGCCGGCACCGGTCTCGGCGCCTACGCGTACGCCGGGGACGTGCCCCGGGGCACCACGGTCCTCGGCGCCGAGTTGGGTGGCCGGAGCCGCGCCGAGGCGGTCCGGGCGCTGCGGGCCGAGCTGGACCGCCGGTCGGCGGCACTGAACGCCCCGATCACCGTCACGATCGGCGAGAAGAGCGTCGAGGTGAAGCCGGCCGACGTCGGGCTCGCGATCGACGTGGACGCCACCGTGGCGGCGGCGGCCGCCGCCGAGGCGCACCCGGTGAGCCGGCTCGTCGGTTCCCGTACGGTCGACCCGGTGGTCACCGTCGACGCCGCCCGACTGGACGCCACGCTGCAGAAGGCGAAGGGGGACCAGGGCCGGGAGATGACCATGCCGGCCATCATCTTCACCGGCACCACCCCGAAGCCCGTCTACCCGAAGCCGGCGCTCACGGTGGACTCGGCCGGCGCGGCCGACGTGGTGAAGGCGGGCTGGCTCGCCGGCAAGCCGGTGACCGTGCCGCTGGTCGAGAAGTGGCCGGCGACCACCCGCGAGGAGGTCGACCGGCTCGTCGCCGAGCTGGCCAAGCCCGCGGTTGCCGCCCCCGTCACGCTCACCACCGGCCGGGGCTCGGTCACCATCCCGCCCGCCGCCATCGCCAGCGGCCTGCGCTTCTCGGCCGACGACGCGGGCAAGCTGACCCCGCGGGTGGACGTCAAGCGGCTGCGTGCCGCCCTCGGCGACCGGCTGGCGAAGATCGAGGTCGAGCCGAAGGACGCCGGCCTGACCATCAGCGGCGGCAAGCCGAAGGTGATACCCGGCCGGTCCGGGCAGCAGGTCGACTCGGCCACGCTCGGCCGGGAGCTGCTCGCCGTCCTACCGAAGGCCGACGGCCGTACGGTGACCGCCGAGCTGAAGCCCGCCGAGCCGGAGCTGACCGAGGCGAAGCTCGCCGAGCTGGGCATCAAGGAGCGGGTCTCCACCTTCACCACCCGGTTCCCCGGCGGCCTCTCCTCGCCGCGCAGCCAGAACATCGTCCAGGCGGCCAAGGACGTCGACGGCACGATCGTGAAGCCGGGCGAGACGTTCTCGCTCAACGGCCACACCGGCGAGCGCGGCTACGACCAGGGCTACCAGGACGCGCCGACCATCGTGAACGGCAAGCTGGTGCCGGGCGTCGGCGGCGGCGTATCGCAGTTCACCACGACCCTGTTCAACGCGACCTACTACGCCGGCCTGGAGGACGTCGAGCACAAGCCGCACTCGTTCTACTTCAGCCGGTACCCGGCGGTGATCGAGTCGACCATCTACTGGCCGCAGCTGGACTTCAAGTTCCGCAACAACACCCAGTACGGCGTCCTCATCGACACGTCCTACACCGCCAGCACGATCACCGTGTCGATCTGGAGCACCAAGATCTACGACAGCGTCACCACCGAGTACGGCCCCCGCCGCGACATCACCCAGCCTAAGACGGTCTACCTGGACCCCGGCCCCAAGTGCATCGCCGCCGCGGGCAGCGTGGGCTTCGCCCAGGACGCGTACCGGGTCATCAAGAAGGACGGCAAGGTCATCAAGCGGGAGAAGTTCAGCTGGCGCTACGACCCCGAGCCACGCTTCATCTGCGCCCCGAAGCCGGCCGACTGACGTCCGTCGAGGTCAGGCACGAGAATGCCCCGCCGGCTCGGTCGCCGGCGGGGCATTTCTGTTGAGTACGCGTCAGGGCCGTGCCTCGGCCAACCCCTGCCGTACGCCGTCCGCGTCCCGGTCGGTCCCGTAGACGGGGGAGCCGGGCTGCTGCCGCCAGCTCTCGTCGAGCGAGCCGGCATCGACCGGCTCGAAGCCCAACTCGTCGACCAGTTGCATGACCAGCCGCTTGGCGTCCGGGTCGTCCCCGGCCACCGGCAGGCCGATCCGGTCCGGTGAGCCGGCCGGCCGCCCGTTGTCCATCAGGTGCGCGGCCTGGATGTTGTTGAAGACCTTCACCACCCGGGCGCCCTTGAGGTGCTCGGCGGTCCACCGGCTGGAGCTGAGGCTCCGGTCGAGCAGCTCCGCGATGTCACCGTCCCGCTGGGGGTAGTAGTTGTTCGCGTCGGCGACCAGGGCACCGTCGAAGAGCTCCGCCGGCAGGTCCGGTACGACCTTGACCGGCACGGCAATGACGACGAGGTCCGCCCCCTGCACGGTCTCCTCCAGCGTGCCCGCCATGGCACCGGTCTCCGTCGCCAGGTCGGTCAGGCTCTGCGGCCCACGCGAATTGGTCACGACCACGTCGTGCCCCAGTGTCCGTAGGCGACGGGTGAGGGTGCCACCGATGTGGCCCGAGCCGACGATTCCGATCCGCATGACCACTCCTGCCCCTTCGCCAGCGTCCGGCGGTCAGTTTCCGGTCCCGTCCCGACGGTACGAGACCCGACCGCTGGTACGCGCGGATTCACCGAAGCTGTGTCGTGGCGAGCAGCGCCGGAAACGCAGTCAGGGTCACCCGATTTTCGGGTGACCCTGACTGGAAAGTTTGTCCGGCGGTGTCCTACTCTCCCACACCCTCCCGAGTGCAGTACCATCGGCGCTGGAGGGCTTAGCTTCCGGGTTCGGAATGTTACCGGGCGT